>CAZDSF010000013.1:23663-64183 GCA_964508025.1 uncultured Anaerolineales bacterium | reverse complement strand
TTTGATTTTATTCGTAAGTGTTAAAGTGCAATTTTTATTTTACCAGTGGTATCTGAGCAGAACGTAGTTCGCCGCGCCGAACCTGCTCAACCCTCACTGCTCACCCGTTACTATTCAGAGGAGTCAAGCTGTATGGAACCGCATATTGATAAAACCAGGTTCGGCGCGATCAGAATTGCCGGGGATCGCTATACGCACGACGTACTTCTGCGCTGGGATGGCAAAGTTCACAAGCGCAAAAGCCAGCTCTCCAAGAAAGTCTTCGGCACCGGGCACAAGGTCTCGCTGGATGAGGCCAAACAGATCTACAAAAAGGGCGCGGAACGGCTCATCGTGGGGACCGGACAATTCGACAAGCTGCGGCTTTCCGAAGAGGCGGCGGCATATTTTGAGAAGAAGGGCGTGCGGGTGACGCTGTACGCCACGCCCAAAGCCATCGAGCATTGGAACGAGGCGGAGGGCAAGGTCATCGGCCTCTTCCACGTGACGTGTTGAGCGCCGGCGGCTCAAGCCGTTGATCCATCAGCAGAGATTTTGAACGCAGATTTCGCAGATTTACGCCGATTATTTACTTCTGATCGGCGTAAATCTGCGTTAAGCCGCGTTTATCTGCGTTTAGTTGCCCGCGACGATGGCGGCGACGTCCGCTTCCACCGCTCCGGTGGGTTTGATGTCGAAGTGCTTCACGAGCACATCCAGCACGCCCGGCGAGACGAACGCGGGCAGGCTCGGCCCCAAGCGGATATGCTTGACCCCCAGCGAGAGCAGCGCCAGCAGCACGATGACGGCTTTCTGCTCGTACCAGGCGATATCGTAGGAGATGGGCAGGTCGTTGATATCCTCCAGCCCCAACGCGGCCTTGAGTTGCAGGGCGATGTAGGCGAGCGAGTACGAGTCATTGCACTGCCCGGCGTCGAGGATGCGCGGCAAGGCAAAGGCGCCGTCCCCGGCGGTGATCTGCCCCAGATCGAGCTTGTTGTAGCGGTATTTGGCGCAGCCCGCCGTGAGGATGACGTGATCCTGCGGCAGCGTTTCGGCCACGTGGGTGAAGTAATTGCGCGATTTGTGTCGCCCATCGCAGCCGCCCATCACCACAAAGCGCTTGATGGCGCCCGCTTGCACGGCGGCGATGACTTTATCCGCCACGCTCATCACGGTGTGGCGCGCAAAGCCGATGGGAATCGCGCCCTCTTCCAACGCTTGCGGCTCGGCGCAGGTGCGCGCCATGGTGATAACGGCGCTGAAGTCCTTCTGCTGGCCGGGTTCCCGGTCGGGAATGTGCGGGCAGCCGGGCCAGCCTGCCATGCCGGTGGTGAAGAGCCGCTCGCGGTAGCTCTCCTTCACAGGGACGATACAGTTGGTCGTCATCACAATTGGCCCGCCGAAAGCCTCAAATTCTCGCTGCTGATGCCACCAGGACCCGCCGTAGTTGCCCACGAAGTGCGCGTATTTCTTGAACGCGGGATAGGCGTTGGCGGGCAGCATCTCGCCGTGGGTGTAGACGTTGACGCCCGTACCCTCGGTTTGTTGGAGCAGTTCCTCCAGATCGCGCAGATCGTGCCCGCTGATGAGGATGCCCGGCCCTGGGCGCACGCCAATCGCCGCCATCGTTGGTTCGGGATGCCCGTAGGTCTCCGTGTTTGCTTCGTCGAGCAGGCGCATGGCTTCTACGCCCATCTCACCCTCGCGCAGCACCAGCGCCACGAGGTCATCTGCGCCGAGGTCGGCGTTGGTCGTGGCGTCGAGCACTTCCTGCATGAAGGCCAGCAGCGCGTCGTTCGTGTGTTCGAGCACGTAGGCGTGTTCGGTGTAGGCGGCGAGGCCCTTCAGCCCGTAGATGAGCAATTCCCGCAGTGAGCGGATGTCGGGGTGCAGGTCGGGATCGGCCATGACGCCGACTTCCTGCCCCTTGGCGGTGAGCGCCTCCACCGTGTAGGATTCCGGCATCCAGCCGCGATGATCCGGCGGCGCGTCGTTACAATCGCTGCCGTGCTGGGCGCGGCAAGTCGCCTGCGCGCGCAGGCGCAGCGCCTCGCGGCGCTCTATGGCTTCCTGGATGAGAGCTACAAAGCGGTCCGCGTCGAAGTTGGCGTTGGTGATGGTGGCAAAAAGCGCCTTGGCGACAAAAAGATCGGTTTCCGGCTCAATAACGCCCATCGGGCGGGCGCGCACGCCCCAAAAAGCAATCCCCTTGAGCAGCCAGAGCAGCAGGTCTTGCAATTGGGCCACTTCGGGCGATTTCCCGCAGACGCCGCGAATGGTGCAGCCCTCGTTTTTGACCGCTTCCTGACATTGGTAGCAGAACATGGACATCGCATTTCCTCCGTATGTATGATGGTGTGCGGCGAGCGGCGCAGGGTGAACAAGGTTCCTTGCACACGTTTTCCAGCTCACCTTAATTCCATTCTAGCAGGAAGGCGCGGCGCTGTCTCCGACAAAAGTCGTATTGAGGGGCAGGAATTACGTCAGCACGAGCCGTTGCCCTTCGACCTGGAGCACGCGGACGGGCACCGCGTAGGTGCGGGAGAGGTTCTCGGATGTGAAGACGGTTTCCAGCGGGCCGGCGGCAAGGACGCGCCCGGCCCGCATCAGCACGATGGTATCCGCCATAGCGGCGGCGAGATCGGGTTCGTGGGTGGTGAAGATGGCGGTGACGCCCTCGGCGACCATATCGCGCACCAGATGCAGCACGCGCGCCTTGTTGCCCAAATCCAGATGCGCAGTAGGCTCATCGAGCAGCAGGACGCGCGGCGACTGCGCCAGTGCACGCGCGAGCAGCACGAGCTGGCGCTCGCCGCCGCTCAATGTCTGGAGCGGACGCGCCGCCATCTCCGCCGCGCCCACCCGCGCCAACGCCTGCCGCGCGATTTCCAGGTCTGCTGGGCGGGGCGTTTCTAGGAGGTTGAGATAGGGCGCGCGTCCCAGCAGCACGTATTCCTGCACGGTGAAACTGAAGGGGATGGTTTCCTCCTGGGCTACCAGGCCCACCAGCCGGCCCAATTCGCGGCGGGAGTAGCTGCGCCGTGGACGTTGCGCCAGCAGCACCTCGCCGGCAGCAGGGGTGAGCAGGCCCAGAATCAGATGGAGCAGGGTGGATTTGCCCGCGCCGTTGGGGCCGAGAATCGCGGTGATGGCGCCAGGCGGGATCTCCAGAGAGAGGTTCTCGAAAACGGCGGCGTCGCGCCCGTCGTAGCGGAAGGCAATATCGGCAAGGGTGATGGCCAGGGGTGTCATGGCGGGCCTCAACCGGTGGGCGTGTGACTTGCCGATTTCGGCTGCGCGATCAGCAGCAGGATGAAGATGCTCGCGCCGAGCAGGGAGGCGAGAATGCCCAGGGGAATTTCGCCGGGCAGCAGGGTGCGGGCGAGGGTATCGCAGAGCACGGTGAAAGCGCCGCCGATGAGCAGCGCGCCAGGCAACGCGCCTTGCGCATCCGCGCCGAGCAGCCGGCGGGCGAGGTGCGGCGTGATGAGGCCGATCCACCCGACCACGCCGGAGATGGAGACGACCACCGAGACCGCAGCGACGGCGGCAATCAGCAGCGCCATCCGCTCGCGTTGGGGCGACGTCCCCAGTGAGAAAGCTGTAGCGTCATCGAGCGCCAGCACATTGAGCCGCCAGCGCATCAGCAGCAAAAAGATCAACGCCGCAAGCGTCACCGGCAGGATGGAGAGCGCCTTGGGCCAGGTGATGCTCCACAATGCGCCCAGCATCCAGAAGACGAGCTCCGGCAGTTGGGTGAGCGGATCGGCGACGTACTTGAGGATGCCGACGCCGGCAGAGAAGAGCGCCGAGACGGCGATGCCTGCGAGCACCAGGCGCAGCGTCCAGCCGCCGTAGCGGATGCGGCGGGCGAGCGCGCTGGAGAGCAGCAGCCCCAGAAAGCCGAAGCTCGCCGCCGAGAGCTGGATGCCCGGCCCGGCAGCGCTCCACGCGACGATGCTCAACGCCGCGCCGAAAGCTGCGCCCTGGGAAACGCCCAGGAATCCCGGCTCCACCAGCGGATTGCGGAAGATCATCTGGAAGACGGCGCCCGCGCCCGCCAGCGTCATGCCCAGGAGCAGCGCGGCGAGGATGCGCGGCAGCCGCAGGTTAAGAACGATCTGCCGGGCGAGCGGATCCTCGGCGAGCAGGCGCGGCGGCATCCAGAACGGCGCAGGATAGCGCCCGCTGAAGCTGGCAAGCAAAACGGTCAGCGCCAGCAGCGCGGCAAGGATCCATAATGTCCGGCGGCGGTGTGGGTGTGCGCTCAAGGTGACTCCTCTGAAATAGTAACGGGTGAGCAGTGAGAGGTGAGCAGTTTGGGCACGGCGAACTGCGTCCTGCTCACTGCTCTCTATTATTCCCCGTTTTCACCACCCGATGCGGGGCAGAATTTCCGCTTCGATGACTGCGCGTTCCAGGCCGTAGAGCTCGCCGAAGAACCGCTCAACCTCCGCCCGCAGATCCACAGCCGCGAAGCGCTCTGGTTGGATCTGCTGCGCCAACCAGAGCAACCCCAGCCCCCAGCGCGTATCCGGCTGATCCCAGCTGTAGAAATCACCGGCAAAGGGGATGAGCTGCCCGGCTTGCACGGCGGGCAACTGGCTCCATTGTGGATCGGCGCGCAGTTGGGCGACGATTTCCGCCGCCGACCCGGTGTAGTTGATGATGTAGATCTGGTCGGGGGCCCACGCAGCGATTTGCTCCAGGTTGACCACGGCCCAGCCGCCGCCCTGCGCCGCTTCGAGCCAGACGGGTTGCCCGCCTGCCAGCGTCACGAGCGTGGTCTGAATCCATTGCGCCGGCGGTACTTTGAAGGCGATCTCATTGCCGGTGCTGGCGTATTGCAGCAGCAGGACGCGGGGCTTCTGCGCATCGCTCAGCCCGGCGTTGCCCTGCGCCGTGCGGTCGAGGATGTCGCGGTAGTAGGCCCACAGCTCAGCGGCGCGTTCGGGATTGCCGAGCGCCTGTCCTAATGTCGTCAGATCGCGCTCGTACTGTTCGGGCGTCTCCAGATCCAGGTAGATCACGGGAATGCCCAGCTGCTCCAGCGTCACGCCCACCGATTCGCGCATGGTGCTTTTCAGCAGCACCAGATCGGGCTGCGCGGCGGCAATTTCCTCCGCCGGGGAATCGGAAACGAAGCGGATTTTGGCTTGCGCCTCCGCATCGAGCAGCTGCGCGAAGGCGGCCGCCTGCTGCGTGGCTCTGGTCAGCGCCAGCACGCGCGGCGGCATGTCGGGGAACAGGTACAGCGCATCGGTGAGCATGAAGTTGGCGCGTCCGCCGATGATGATGCGTTGCGGCGGCGCGGGCAGTTGCACCTCGCGGCCCAGCGCGTCGGTGGCGGTGAGCCCCGCCGTTTGAGGCGGCGCGACATCCGCGCGCGCGCAAGCTGAGACGCCCAATGCCAATATCAGGAGCACCATCAGCAGGGGATGTTTCAGTTTCATAGCGATACCTCCCAAAGAGCGTGATTGTGGTTGCTATCCTCAGAGTTGCGTCTGAAGTTCTTCCAGCCATTGGAGCATGGCCTGGATTTGCCCAATCCGAAAACGATAGATCAATCCCTCGAACGTATTGGCAGTGAGGGGTTGCGCCGCGTCTTCCAGTTTTGCCAGCCAGCCTTGGCAGATGGTCGCCTGTGCGTTGAGCAGCGCGCGCAGGGTGGCCGCATCCCGGCGTTGCGCGAAGTAGACTTTCGCCAGAAATTCCATGCGGAAGTCGCGTCCATGAACGACTGGCGCTTGCAGCCAGGCATCCAGAGCGCCTTGCCCTTGTGGGGTGAGGGTGAAAATTCTGCGCGGCGGGCGGTTCTCCTGGGTTTCGAGTGTGGCGCTGAGATAGCCGCGCTCTTCCAGGCGGGCGAGCAGCGCGTAGAGCTGGCTCTGCTTGATGCGCCACACCAGGCCCAGCCCGGTGGCTTCGGTGAGGCGCTGATGCAGCTCGTAGCCGTGCATGGGCCGCTCGGCGAGCAGGCCAAGTAGGCTCCATTCGATGGTCAGCGGCGCGACAGGTGGCGGACTCATGACTCTAACTCATGATTTGAATACTTATATAATGAGTATACGTACTTATGGAAGATTGTCAAGGGGTAACAATACTGCCTAGTGCGATGGCCGTGGCGAATGGGTTACTACTGGTTGGAATGCCCGCAACAGACGATGGCGTCGTCATAAGCAGCGCAGATGGGGATGTGCGGCGGCGCCACGAGGAAATCTTCGGGCGTCCAATCCCCATCGAGCAGGCGTTGCAGCAGGAGGGTGTTGCCCAGGAGCAGTTCGTACTCCCAGCCGCGTGTTTGCGCCTCGCGCTGCGTCGCTTCCTGGTAGTGCCGGAACTCGCCGAAACCCGTGTCAATGTAGGCGAGGCGGTTGTAGTGCTTCAGCCAATCGCCGAGCATCTCCATCAGGTAGCGGGCGTTCTCCTCGCCGTATTTGGCGACGTATTCCTGGTAATCGCAGCTGATGCCCAACTGCGCGGTGACGCTGTTCGGCTGGCTGTTGGGGTCGTCGGCGCGCTCGATCCAGCCCGTGGATTTGTAGTATGTGCCCGGATGGCGGGAGAAGTATGCCTGATAGCGTTCGCGGGAGCCGAGCAGCAAGGTGATGCAATCGTGCGCGCGGGGGATGACGAGCGGCAGCGGGGCGCGCAGGCCGCAGACGCCGTTGTTGCACAGCCCGTAGGCGAGCAGGATCGCGTCGTAGGCGCTGGCGTCCACGGCGTCAATGGCCTGTTGCAGGCGTTGCGCCATGCCGGGCGCGCCGATGTCGTGCAGGCCCTTGGGCAGAAAGGTGAGATCCACGCGCTGCCGGGACTGCGCTGCGCAATGGCAGATCTCACGGAACAGAATGTCGCAGGCGATGATGTGAAAGCGTTTGGGTGTTTCCATACGTGTTTTTCCGTAATGTGTTCTTCAGTAACGTGTTTTTCCGTACAAAAGGGTTACCGCCATTGTATTGCCGCCATTGTACGCGATTCAACCGGCATGGCAATTGGGAGAATCGTCGTTGCGTGGTTGCGCTGTGCGCAATCTGGTATATGCTGAAGCCGTTTTCGCTGCGCCTAACGCAGTGGGCATATAGGTTCGTAGTGCGCGCTTCAGCGCGGCGTTGATAGCGCTGAAGCGCCTTACTACAAACCTTTTCAGGTTTGATCTGCGTGCATCTGCGCGAATCGGCGTTGCTCTGCATCCGATAGGCTAAATCCGCTGGTCGTTCACGATGTCCCAGATGTTGTTTTCGAGGGAGACTCCGGTGCTGGCGCACACCATTCCAGCACGAAAATGTGAATGATTCTGATCCGTGGAATCCGTGTCAATCAGTGAGCCATTTTCGAGGGAGTGTTAATGTCAAATTCAACGGCGCACGCTCCTGAGTTAGCGTCTTTCAAAGTTGTCTTTCAGCCCTCTGGTCGCACCGGAACGGTGTTAGCGGAGACGCCTGTGCTCGAAGCGGCGCGCCAGCTGGGGGTGGGGATCGAAGCCATCTGCGGCGGGCAGGCCACCTGTGGCAAGTGTGTGGTGCTCGTCGAGGAAGGTGTTTTCCCCAAGCACGATCTGCATTCCACGGCGGCGCATCTCAGCCCCATGGAGCCGGACGAAGGCGCATTTCTCGCGCGAGCCGGACATCCCCCAACGGCGCGACTGGCGTGCCGCGCGCGATTGCGCGGCGATGTGCTCGTCACGGTGCCGGCGGCGAGCCAATCCCAGCAGCAGGTGGTGCGCAAAGCGGCCACCGAGCGCGCCCTGGAACTGGATCCCATCATCCGCCTGGCGCGGCTCACGCTGCCCAAGCCGCAGCCGGAGGATGGCTCCGAACAAGAGCGGGTGCTGGCGGCGCTGTGCGCGCACCCTGGATTGGAGGCGGCGCGCTTCGAGCATTCGGCGTTGCGCGCGTTGCCGGAGGCGTTGCGCGAGGGCCACGGCGCGCTGACGGCGACGGTATGGAACGAGACGCACATCATCCGCGTGCAGCCGGGCCGCTGCGACCGGGCGTGGGGGCTGGCGGTGGACATCGGCTCGACGACGCTGGCGGCTTACCTCTGCGATCTCGTTTCTGGCGCGCTGCTCGCTATGGCTTCGGCGATGAATCCTCAGGTGACGTATGGCGACGACATCATGTCGCGCATCTCCTATGCGGCCGAGCATCCCCAGGGCCGCGCGCAGTTGCATGATTGCGTGATCGAGGCAATCAACGCGCTGGCCCGCCAGGCTGCCGAAGCGGTCGGCGGCAGCGTCGAAGACCTCGTGGACATCACGCTTGTCGGGAACAGCGTCATGCATCATCTCGCGCTTGACCTCGATCCCAGCTCGCTTGGCGGGCTGCCTTTCCTGCCGGTGGTGCGGAAGCCGGTGGATGTGCGCGCCGCTGATCTGGGCTTGCGCTTGCATCCAGGCGCGCGGGCGCACGTGCTGCCCTTGGAAGCGGGCTTTGTGGGGGCGGATAACGTCGGCGTGCTGCTGGCGGAGGCGCCGCACTTGCAGGATGAGGTCACGCTCATCATTGATGTGGGCACGAACGGCGAGATTGTGTTGGGCAACCGTTCGCGCTTGCTCTGCACCTCGGCGGCGACCGGGCCGGCGCTGGAAGGGGCGCAGATCACGCACGGGATGCGCGCTGCGCCCGGCGCCATCGAGCGCGTGCGCATTGATCGCGCGACCCTGGAGGCGCGCTTCAAGGTCATCGGGCAGGAGGCGTGGAGCGATGCCTTGCCGCCGGCAGCCATCCAGGCGCGGGGTATCTGCGGCTCCGGCATCATCGAGGCGGTAGCGGAGCTCTTCGCGGCGGGGATTATTGCGCCGAGCGGGCGCTTCGACAAGCGCGGGACGCATCCACGCCTGATCCGGGTGGGCGGCAAGCCCGCGTTCGTTCTCGCCGAAGCCGCGCAGACGGCTACCGGAACGCCCATCGTCATCACCCAGAGCGATGTGCGCGCGATCCAGCTGGCGAAGGCCGCAATTTACGTGGGCGCGCGCTTCCTAATGCAGGAATTTGGTGTAAAATCGGTAAGTAGGATTGTGTTGGCGGGCGCTTTTGGCACGGTAATTGACAAGACGCGCGCGATGATGATTGGGATGATTCCAGATTGCGATTTGGAGCGCGTGACCTCTGTGGGCAATGCCGCCGGAGATGGCGCCCGCATCGCGCTGTTGAGCCGGGCTAAGCGTCGAGAGGCTGCTGAACTGGCCCGCCGGGTCGAACATATCACCACATCTTTGGAGGGAGCGTTTCAGGAGCAATTTGTCGCGGCTTTGGCTTTTCCGCACGCCAGCGACCCGTTTCCCCATTTGAGTGAATTTCTGTCCCATTTAGCAGATTGAAAGGAGTTTTTCATGCGCAGTAACTGGTTAGTGGAAATCATGCGTCGCGCCCAGTCGGGGCCTTACATGAAAGAGACCGACTTTGAGATCGCGCTCACCAAGCGGATCCGCGAGCTGGTCAAGGAGTATGGCATCAAGTACGATGCGAACAATCTGGTGCCGGCCGATGACGACCTGGCGGATCGGGTCTTTGCTGCGGGTTTGCAGCTCTTTGTGGAGCTGGGGGTGTACTGTCAGAGCACCGAGCGGCTGATCCGCTTTAGCCGGGAGGAAGTGCTGGAGATTCTGGATCAGGCGCCCGCTGCTGTCACCCTGGGTACCGGCAAGGATGCTGTGGTGATGCGTCATCGGGGCGTCGAGGATGCCGCGGTCAAGCCGATTGTGCATTCCGGGCCGACCGGTACGCCGGCTTCGGAGAAGTATCACCCGCTGATTCTGCTTTCCTGTGCGCAGGAACCGCTGGTAGATTGTCTGGGCGCGGGTTCGGTGTCCACTTACCTTGGCGAGACCATTGTCCCCGGCTCGCCGCTGGAGATTATGGGCGCGCGCCGCGATGCGACGGTAGCCCGTGAGGCGGCGCGCATGGCGGGCCGTCCGGGGATGCACATCAACGATGTGGCGGTGCCGTTGACCTGCGCCGGCAAGATGGCGGCTTTCGACCCGGATGCGGGGCTGCGACCCACCGACGGGTTGCTCATCTCGCAGATGGTGGAGCTTAAGACCGATTTCGACCAGCTCTCCCGCGTGGCGCACCTGTATAATGTGGGGGGCGTCGCGGTGGATCTGATGACGCCGCTGCTCGGCGGTCTGGGCGGGCGCGCTGAAGGGACGGCGGTCGTCTCCGTGGCGGATCACCTGCTCGGCGTGTTGCTTTACGATGCCGACTATCACATGTTCTCGCTCACGCATCTCAATTACGTGAACAATACCGATCCGATGGGCATTTGGACGCAGGCGATGGTGGGGCAGGCGTTGGCGCGCAACACGCACATCATTTGCCTCAACGACATCTACGTCATGTCTGGGCCGGGCACGAAGGAGTTGCTCTATGAGGTGGCTGCCGGTGCGGTGGTGGGGACGGTCTGCGGCTTCAACATGCAGGGCGCGGGCACCACGGGCGGCTTTATGACCGATCACACCACCGGACTTGAGGCGCGGCTCATCGCCGAGGTTTCTCGCGCGAGCCTGCATCTCACCCGGCAGGAAGCCGCCGAGCTGATCCCGCAGATCATGCCGGGCTATATTCACACGCTCAAGACTCCCAATCGCGGCAAACCCTTCCCCGAAGTCTATGATGTGACCACGATTGAGCCGTTGGAGTCGTGGTTGGCGCTGTATCACGAGGTCAAGGATCATTTGCGCACTTTGGGGCTGCGGTTGTAATCTGCGAGCCGGCGGTGTCGTCTCAAGAACGAAAAACCATGAGTTCGTAGAGCGCAGTGAGCAGAGCGCAGTACGCTACACCCAAACTGCTCACTATTCACGGCTCACCCATAACATTTCTAGAGGAGCAACCCATGAGTATTCCCGAAGACATCCGTGAACGGTTGATCGAAGCCTTGCAAGAAGGCGAAGATGATGTTGCCGAAGCAGTGGCCCTGGAGGCCCTGGCGGCGAATGTGGATCCGCTGGCGCTGATCCAGGAGGTGATGATTCCCACGCTCGAGCAGATCGGCGTGCTGTTTCAGGAAGGGGAAATCTTTGTGCCGGAGCTGCTGCTCAGCGGACGCGCGGCTGAGCGGGTGAGCAAGCACATGGAGAGAGCCATTGAGAGCCAGGGCCTCGCCGGCGCGACGGCGGGGGTGGTCGTGCTGGGCACCGTCAAAGGCGATATTCACGACATCGGCAAGAATATCGTCGCTACGATGTTCCGCGCGCACGGCTTCAAGGTCATTGACCTGGGGCGCGATGTGGCCCCCAGCGCCTTTGTGGATGCGGCGGTGGAGAACCACGCTGATCTCATCGGGCTTTCCTCGCTGATGACGACAACTCGCCCCAACATCAAGAACACGATCGCGCTGTTCACGGAACTGAACCTGCGCGAGCGTTTCAAGATCATCGTGGGCGGCGGTTCTGTGACCCGCGATTGGGCTGCCAGCGTTGGCGCCGATGGCTATTCGGAAGATGCGGTCTCGGCGGTAGAGTTGGGCAAGCAGTTGTTGGCTGGCTGACTTGCAGTTTGAGATTTTTTGAGATTTTTAGATTTTCAAGGAGGATGGATATGAGGTCTCACAAGTTTGCAGTTCTGACGGTGTTGTTGGTGTTGGGGATGCTGCTCGCTGCCTGTGGCGGCGGCGGTGAACCGGCGGCTTCGGATAAGCAGAAGATCGCTGTGGCGATGATCGGCCCCTGGGACGACAATTCCTGGAACGAGGCGGCTTACAATGCCCTGCAGGCGCTCTCCAAGAAGGGCGTGGACATCGCCTTCTCGGAGAACATCGGTGTGGCGGATGCGCCGCGTGTGTTGCGCGAGTACGCCGGCCAGGGGAGCACCCTCGTCATCGGGCACACGTTCAGCTTCCAGGACGCCGTCTTCGAGGTGGCTGCGGAGAATGCCAAGGTGAGCTTCGCCTGGCCCGGCGGCATCAACCGCACTGCGGCAAACGTGGCGGATTACGATCAGCCCTTCTACGAGGCGGCGTATCCCATCGGCGTGATTGCCGGGCATATGAGCCAAACCGGCAAGCTCGGTGCGCTCTATGGTTTCGACATTCCCGTGTGTCACGCCATGGGCGAGGCTTTCCTGGCAGGCGCGAAGTCTGTCAATCCCAATGCTACGCTCATCGTCACCGGCGTGGGCGACTGGGTGGATGTCGCCAAGGCGAAGGAAGCCGCGCTGGCGCAGGCCGATGCGGGCGTGGATTTCTGGATCGAGTGTGGTGAAGGCCCGGCGCTGGGCGCCATCGAGGCGGCCAAGGAGCGCGGCGGTTACGTCACTGGCTATGTCGGCGATATGACGGAGAACGGCCCGGATGTGGTGTTGGTCAACCTGATCTGGAACCTGGAGCCGCTGTATCAGAAGATGCTGGATGACATCAAGACGGGGACGTTTGGCGGTACGTTCTATAGAATGGGCGTCGCCGAAAACGTGATGCAGGTGGGCTACAACGCGGCGCTCAAGGGCCGGATTCCGGCGGAAGCCATCGCTGCGGCGGATAAAGCCATCGCCGACATCAAGTCTGGCGTGCTGGTCGTGCCCTTCATTCCTGAATAAACCGATATGATCAGTGCTGCGGCTGAGGGCTGTGGCCTTTAGCGGTGATTTCCGTCGCCGCGCGCCACGTGGCGACGGAAATCACCTTCTTTGTTGAATTTCTACGTGCGATGTCTGATGCTATGAATCCAGCCCCCATTGTGGAAATGCGCGGGATTGTGAAGACTTTCCCCGGCGTGATCGCCAACAACGGCGTAGATCTGACGCTGTTGCCCGGCGAAATTCACGCGCTGTTGGGCGAAAACGGCGCGGGCAAGACGACGCTGATGAATGTCCTCTACGGCTTGTACCGACAGGATGCGGGCGAAATTCGCTTGCGCGGCGCGCCGGTGGCGTTCGCGTCGCCGCGCGACGCCATTGCCCACGGCCTGGGGATGGTGCATCAGCACTTCATGCTGGTGCGCCCCTTCACGGTGGCGGAAAACATCATTCTGGGACAGCCCTCTCCGCGCGCACCCTTCGTCGAAAATCGGAAGGCCGTTTGCCAACGGCTCGCGGCGCTGGCGGAGAAATATTGCCTGCAAATTGATCCCGCCGCCGAGGTGTGGACGCTTTCGGTGGGGGAGCAGCAGCGCGTGGAAATCCTCAAGGCGCTCTACCGGGGCGCGGAGGTGCTGATTCTGGACGAGCCGACCGCTGTGTTGACGCCCCTGGAGGTCAACGAGTTGCTCGTCACGCTGCGCCGTCTGGCGGAAGAGGGCAAGACGCTGGTGTTCATCTCGCACAAGCTGGAAGAGGTGTTAACCGTGAGCGATCGCATCACCGTGTTGCGCGATGGCAGCGTCGTGGATACGGTGTCCGCTTCTGGCGTGAGCCAGCAAGACCTGGCCTGTATGATGGTGGGACGCGAGATCGTGTTGCGCGCGCCCAAGACGCCGGCTCAGCCGCAGGAGGTGCGCCTGGCGCTGCATGGCGTTCACGCTTCCAACGAGCGCCAGCTGCCCGCGCTCCGCGATGTGAGCCTGGAAGTGCGCGCGGGCGAGATTCTGGGCATCGCCGGCGTTGCCGGCAACGGGCAGAGCGAATTGGAGGAGGTGATTGCCGGTTTGCGCAAAGTCACCGCCGGCTCGATCTCCCTCTGCGGGCAGGATGTGACCCACGCGACGCCAGCGCGCATGGGCCAGGGTGGATTGGCGCATATTCCCTCGGATCGTTATGCCATGGGCTTGCTGGATGACTTCACCGTTGCCGAGAATGCAGTGTTGCAGCGGGTGGGTGAGCCGCCCTTCACGCGCCACGGCGCGCTGGATTGGGCGACGATTCGCGCACAAGCTGCCGATTTGGTGGCGCATTTCGATGTGCGCACGCCGTCGGTGGATACGGCGGCGGGGACGCTCTCCGGCGGCAACGCGCAGAAGCTGATTCTGGCGCGCGAGTTGGCCCGCCAGCCACGGGTGCTGCTCGCGGCGCAGCCCACGCGCGGCCTGGATGTCAGCGCTATTGAGTACATCCATCGCGCGCTCATCGCCCAACGCGATGCCGGGGTCGCCATTCTGCTGATTTCCACCGAGCTCGATGAGATTCTGGCGCTGAGCGACCGCATCGCGGTGATGTACGAGGGCCGGATCGTGGGCGTGCTGCCCGCCGCCGAGGCCGATGTCAACCGTCTGGGGCTGATGATGGGCGGTTCCTGGGATGTTGGGGTGTGTGAACCATGACTGAGACTTCGCAGGCGCGCGCGCGGCGCGCACACATCCTGGCGCCGGTGCTGGGCGGGTTGATGGGCTTGCTCATCGGCGCGGTGATGATTCTCATTGCCGGCGCCAATCCGCTCACCGCTTATGGCGTGGTGCTGCGCGGAGCCTTTGGCGGCATCCGGCAGTTGACCGAGACGGCGATTAAGGCGGCGCCGCTGTTGCTGGTGGGGCTGGGCTTGACGGCGGCGTTCCGCTCGCGCGTGTGGAACATCGGCGGCGAGGGGCAGTTCTACATGGGCGCGCTGCTGGGTGGGGTGGTTGCGCTGTTTTTGCCTACTTTGCCCCGGCCTTTGCTGCTGTTGACCATGCTGCTCGCGGGCGCGCTGGGCGGCGCGTTGTGGGCGCTCATCCCCGGTGTGCTCAAGATCAAGCGCGGTATGAACGAGATCATCTCCACGCTCATGCTCAACTACATCGCCATTTTGCTGATGCAATACCTGGTGCGTGGGCCGTTGCAAGAACCTGGCGGCTATTTGCCGGTGAGCGCCCAGCTTAGCCCCGTCACCCGATTGCCGGCGCTCATTCCGGGCACGCGCATCCATATTGGCGTGTTGATCGCGGTGCTGTTCATCCCCGTAGTCTACGGCCTGCTGTGGCACACCCCGTTGGGCTTTCGCCTGCGGGCGACCGGTTCGCGGGCGAGTGTGGCGCGCTACGCGGGCATGAACGTTGCCCGCATCACGTTGTTCGCGCTGTCTTTCAGCGGCGCGTTGGCGGGGCTGGCGGGCATCATCGAGGTGAGCACGCTGCACACCCGGCTCAAGGGCGACATCAGCGGCGGCTATGGCTTCAGCGCCATTCTGGTGGCTCTGTTGGGGCGGATGCATCCGCTGGGGGTGGCGGCGGCGGCGATCTTCTTCTCCGCGCTCATCATCGGCGCGCAATCCATGCACATCGTCTTGGGGCTGCCCGCTGCGCTCGCCGATGCCATCCAGGCGGTGATCGTGCTTTCGGTGCTGGCGGCGGATGCGATCGCGCGCAAGGCTTCTCATGGCTGATCTCCTGCATTGATCTGCGTTCAACCTGACTAGCGAATTTCTGGAGCCGTTTATGGATTGGCAGGCAATTCTCACCTGGAGTTTTCTCATCGCCCTGGTCACGGCTGGGATCCGGTTGGCGATTCCGGTGTTGTTGGCCGTTCTGGGCGAGATCATTACCGAGCGGGCGGGCGTGCTCAACCTGGGCCTGGAAGGGATGATGATTGTGGGCAGCGTGGTGGGCTTTATGACCGCTTACGCGCTGGAAAACGGCCCGGCGGGTGCGGCGCTGGGGCAAGGCGCGGCCTGGCTCGGATTGCTGGCGGGAATGCTCGCCGGGGCGGCGATGGGGCTGCTCATGGCCTGGCTCAGCGTTACCCTGAAGGCGGATCAGGTCATCAGCAGCGTGACGCTGGTGCTGTTTGGGCATGGGTTGGCGGCATATCTCTATCGCCAGACGTTTAGCGCGATGACGGCGCGCGTGAACGGCATGGCGCTGGTGACGCTCCCCGGTTTGAGCCGGATTCCGGTGCTGGGCGAAATCCTCTTCCGACACGATCCCACGGTCTACCTGACGTTTTTTCTGGTGGGGGCCGTGTGGGTGTTCCTGTTCCACACCACTTGGGGATTGAAGATTCGCGCGGCAGGCGAGAATCCTGCCGCCGCTGAGACCTCTGGGGTGAATGTGGCGCGCACGCGTTATGCGGCGACGTTGCTCGGCGCGGCGCTGGCGGGATTAGGCGGGGCGGTGCTCACTGTGGTGCAGCTCAAACTATTTCGCGAGAATATCACCGCCGGGCGCGGTTGGATTGCGGTGGCGCTGGTGATTTTTGCGCGTTGGCGCCCGGAGCTGGGCTTGTTGGGGGCGTTGCTTTTCGGTCTGGCGGATTCGTTGCAGTTCCGCATCCAGGCGCTCAGCCAGGCGGAGCGGGGCGTGGGCGTGGTACCGTACGAATTTTTGCTCATGTTGCCTTACGTGCTCACGTTGCTGGCGTTGCTTATTCGTGGGAAACGCAGCGACGCGCCAGCGGCCCTAGGGCAGCCCTATGAGAAGGGCGCGCATTAAGGCTGGTTCAGGGGAACAATTCCTGAAGTTCAGCCAGGGCGAGGCGCTGATCTGGGGTGAAGAGCATATCCAGGCGGCCATTTTCGGTTAGATGCAGCGTGAAGGTGAGTAAATCGCCAGTGGATTCGGTGATCTCGGCGGCGACGCAGCTGCGCCGGGGGATATAACGCCACACACCGCCGTGGCGGAAGCCGCGAACGCTTTTGATGCGCGCATCATCTCGAATGAGAATGAACTCCTTGTCGGTCAGAACGATGAGATGCGCGGTGGCAATGGTGCGCTGCAAAGCCCAACCGAATAGCCTGACGGTTTTCGCGCGGATTTCGGGCTGCCAAAGGCTGTAACGTACGACACTATCAGATACCAGGCTGCTTTTGGCGAAGTTCATGAACTTGAAATCGAGCGCGTTCAGGTAGTCGAGCTTGGCTTGCTCGCGCCGCAGTTTCACATCGCCGGGTTTGGCAACGCCGCCGCGCGCTTTTTCCAGCAGCGACTCGAAATGGCGCAAAGTGGCGGTGTTAAAGGTGAACGTCGCAGTGCCCAGTTTTCCATCTGGCAACTTGCCGTTGATGGTGATCCACGAATAGAGCAGGATCGTGCCCACCTCCACATCGCGCAGGGCGCTGAGCGTATACTGTTGGATATTGATGCGGCTGCCATCGCGTTCCATGACGGTCAGATCATCATCCAGCAGGCAGAGCAGCTTTTCGCTCACCCGACGGGATAATTCGCGGCTGGCGGGCGTGAGGATCAGGGTTGGCGGGACCGGGCTGTTGCCGAAAAGCGCGGCGCACGTCGCCTGATAGGTTGGTGGGACGGCGTCGAGAGATTCGAGCACCCTGGCCCATGAAGCCATCGTTTGACGGGCGCCCGTCATCACAGCCGCGTCGTTGTCACTCGTGTTGTTCATGCGTTTACCTCTGCGTGTTGCGTTGCGTGGGCCGCAAGAAGCCTCGAGAAGTTGAATTGATAGTTCCAGTATACTCCTGGTTTGGTGAATTGCCAACCGGCTTGACTAATTTGGGGAGCTGTGTATAATATAGCCATTGATGCGGGGTGGAGCAGTGGCAGCTCGTCGGGCTCATAACCCGAAGGTCGGCGGTTCGAATCCGTCCCCCGCTACTCTTTTTGGAGCGGCGAGGTAGCTCAGTGGTAGAGCAGGGGACTCATAAGCCCTTGGTCGCTAGTTCGAATCTAGTCCTCGCCACTCACACACAATGAACGGCCCGGCTACTTGTCGGGCCGTTTTGTTTGCCTCTGTTGGAGCTGCTGCCACAATGCTGCGAGGGCGAGACCGAGCAACAGCACGAAGCTGCCGCCGACAAGGAGCCACTTCAGCAGCGTGAAAACCGGCGCCAGTGGGGCGATCAGCGGGCTGGGCGTTGGATAGCGCGCCAGTACAATCGAGGCGGCGGAGTTCTCCAGGAAATCCAGGATCATGGCGAGCACCGGCAGCAGATTGAGCTGTTGCCACGCGCTTGCCGCGCTCAAAACGCGGCGCAGCAGCCAGCTCGTGGCCGCGACGAGGAACGCCGTATACACCAGGGGCCAGATCACGTCGAAGGTCCACCGCGCCACAAGGTAAGCCTGGCGTCCTTCTGGCCCGTAGGCTTCGGCCATGGCGTAGAGATCGGCGGGCGTGTACCACAGCGAGGTGTCTGGCGAGCCGGCGCCTCCGGAGACGCGCGCCGCTTCGGCGGCCTGCCAGGGCAATACTGATGCTGTGAACAAAACGAACACCACCGTGGCGATGAGCGCCACACGACCCGTTGAGAGCCGATGCAACCACGCTGAAAGTTGTTTGTGCTTGTTCATGGATTCTTCCTATCAAGGATGAAGGCGGAAGGCGGAATTGTTGCCGCGCCGCCGTTCACCATTTGGCGTGATGCTCCTCCGCAAAGCCGATGAGGCCCTCAAGACGCAACGTTTCTCCGTCATCGGTGACGGCGACGCCGCTGTAGTGCCCAAACATCTGGTGCACTTCGCTGGTGATGAGCAGCAGGTTGGTTGCCGCAGTGCGGTCGAGGAAGGGGGTGAACGTGAGGTCCAGGCGCCCATCAGCAGCGAGCATACGCCAGGGCGCCATGAAGTTGCTGGAAGCGTAGCTGAAGTCCACGCGCCCCAGCTTGTGGATGCGCCCTTCCAGGATCAACGCGTTTTCTGTGGCGCTTGAGGTGTCACCGAAGCCAAAGCCGAGGTTCAATCCCACGCGGCGTTTATCGGCCAGGAATCCTGAAGCGCTGGCCCAGACCCAGAACGATTTGTATTCCCAGACGCCGCGGCCCCAATCCAGGTTGCCGAGGTGCGCGTCGGGCTGCAGTTCCTGGCGCTTGCCGTTGCTTTCGATCCATCCGGTTGCCGGCAAGCAGTTGATTTTGCGGTTATAATAGAAGCGCTTGTGTTTGATGGGGATGGTGATTGCCATAGATTCGTGCTGTGGTTGGAGCTGGAGGAAGACTTCTGCCGACAACCCGCCGCCGCCAAAGTTCGGCCACGCGACCGCGAGTCGCCGTCCTTCCGGCTCGGTTTGGAAGCGCATTCGGGCTTTGGGCCCCTCATAGCTGCTGACGCCCTCGGTGCTGTTGCGCGGCAGGGTAATTCCGCGCGCCAACGGCAGGGTCAGCGTCTCCTCGTGGCAACTGTGCGCTTCGAAATCCACGACATAGGCGAAGACCTGCCCGGCATAGCCCAGATCTGCCAGCGTGAAGGCGTAAAAGTGCGTGGGGGTAGTGATGCCGTAATAATCCCACCGCTTGATGCGAAAGCGTTGGAGCGGGCGCAACGCCCAGGGATAGAAGCCCACAGCTTCCAGGTTGCAATCCCAAACGGGTTGCCGCGCCCATCCTACCTGAGCGAGATTGCCGTGCGCATCTAGCAACGGCGTGGACTGGGTGATTTCCCGCTGTGCATGTAGATTTGTGCTCGTCATGTTATTCCCTCCATGTTGCTGCTTATCATTCTACCTCGATTTGGTGATTTTGTCATACTTTGGTAAAATAGCTAGATAGTTTTTGCTCTTTCTTTTCTGAGATTTGTTGATTTTCTTAAGGAGTGTTGCCATGAAATCATTACAGGAATTGATTCGTAGCGAGGGGGTTTATCTGGGTAGAGGGATCCTCAAGATTGATAGCATCATCAACCATCAGGTGGATGCCACGGTGATGCTGGAAGCGGGCGCTGAGTTTGCCCGGCGCTTTGGCGCCTACGCGCCGACGCGCATCCTGACTGCTGAGGTCTCCGGTATCATCCCTGCGTTGACCACCGCCTATGCGCTGGGGCTGCCGCTGGTCTTTGCGCGCAAACACAAGCCCATCACCATGAAGGACCCCGCCTTTGTGGAGTTTGCGCCTTCGCACACCAAGGGCGGTCAGGTTTCCCTGATGGTCTCTTCGGAATTTCTGTTGCCTGATGATCGGGTGTTGATTATTGACGATTTTCTGGCAACGGGGCAGACCATTGACGCGCTGGCGCGCTTGGTGCGGGATGCCGGCGCTGCCTTGATCGGCATCGGCACGTTGGTGGAGAAGCGTTTCGAGCAAGGGCGGGAGCTGCTGGGCTATCTCAACGTGCCCATCGAGTCGCTGGTCATCATCGAAGCCTTGCACGATGACGGCACGATTGTCTTTGCGGAGTGAGCTGTGAGCGCGCGTGAGACGCTGGTCATCCTCGATTACGGCTCGCAGACTACGCAGCTGATCGCTCGCCGCGTGCGCGAGTTGCACGTCTATGCTGAGATTCTGCCCTGGAATGCTGCCCCGGAACGCATCGCGGCGCTATCTCCAGTGGGCGTGATTCTCTCCGGCGGGCCGAACAGCGTCTACGACGCGGGCGCGCCGACTCTGCCAGCGGAGTTGTTCACGTTGGGTGTGCCTGTGTTGGGGATTTGCTACGGGATGCAGCTGCTGACGCAGACCTTGGGGGGTAGGGTGCAGCCGGGCGCCGTCCGCGAATATGGCGCGACGGAAGTCATGGTTTTGGAGCCGCATCATCCGTTGTTCGCCGGATTGCCAGAGCGGCAGACTGTGTGGATGAGCCACGGCGATCAGGTGGTCGCTATGCCGCCGGGCTTCATCGCGCTTGCGCGTAGTCAGAGCGGCGTTCTCGCTGCTTTCGCACATTCTGAGCGCCGACTCTTTGGGTTGCAGTTCCATCCAGAAGTCATCCATACGCCGCAAGGCGGCGAGCTTCTGCGGCGTTTCCTATTCGACATTTGCGGCTGCGCGGGCGATTGGACGCCGGAAGCCTTCATCGCGGCAACGACGATGCGGATACGGGAGCAGGTGGGGGCAGCCGGCGTGGTCTGCGGGCTGAGCGGCGGTGTGGATAGCGCGGTCACAGCAGCGCTGGTTCATCGCGCTATCGGCGATCAACTGACGTGTATCTTTGTGGATACAGGATTGCTGCGCAAGGATGAAGTCGCCCAGGTGGAAGCGACATTTCATCAAAGCCTGGGGATGCGGCTGGTGGTGGTGGATGCGGCGGAGCGTTTCTTTGCCGCGTTGGCGGGCGTTACCGAGCCGGAGCAGAAGCGGCGCATCATTGGCGAGCAGTTCATTCGCGTATTCGAGGCGCAGGCGCGCGATCTCACTGGGGTGCGGTTTCTGGCGCAGGGCACGATCTATCCCGACGTGATTGAAAGCGCGGGCAGCGCTACCGCGCACCGTATCAAGAGCCATCACAACGTCGGCGGCTTGCCGGAGCAGATGTCGCTGGCGCTGGTGGAACCGCTGCGCGAACTCTTCAAGGATGAGGTGCGCGAAGTGGGGCTGGCTTTGGGGCTGCCGGAGGCCTTGATCTGGCGCCATCCGTTCCCGGGACCTGGGCTGGCTGTGCGCATTTTGGGCGAAGTGACCCGCGAGCGCGTCGCCACGTTACAGGCAGCCGATGCGATTTTCCTGGAAGCGCTGCACGCGGCAGGTTACTATCGCCAGACGGCGCAGGCTTTTGCTGTGTTGCTGCCGGTGCAGAGCGTCGGCGTGATGGGCGATCACCGCACGTATGCGGATGTCATCGCCTTGCGGGCTGTCACCACGGATGATTATATGACCGCGGATTGGGCGCAGCTGCCCTACGCGCTGCTGGCGCGAGTGTCGAATCGGATTGTCAACGCGGTGCGCGGCGTCAATCGCGTGGTTTACGATATTAGCAGCAAGCCGCCCGCTACTATCGAGTGGGAGTAGGTGCGGTTGCGGGATTGTGGTGTATAATATAGTTGGATTTCATCTTCTTTACTGGTGTGCTGTGACCGGGTGTTTCTCGCGTAACGATGAGGTGGGGTATGCGTAACGGGGTTTTTGCCGCCGTGAGCCTGCTGGTGGTGTTGGGCGCGGTGCTGGGTGCTTTGGTGCTGCTAGGCCCCGCGCTGGATGGACGGATCGTGCCGGGGATCTGGCTCTGGCGCATGCCGCTTGGCGGGCTGACGCTTGAGGAGGCGCAGCTACAGGTGACGCGCGAGTTGGGAGTGGATATTCCGCGTTTCATTTTGTTAGGGCCAGATGGTCAGAGGTGGATTTTTTCCGCGGCGGATTTGGGCATCGGTGCGGATATGGAAGCCACGCTGTCGCGTGCATATCAGGCGGGACATAGTACGCAGGGACTGTTGGCGACGCTGCGGGAGCGTTGGGAAGCGATGCAGCAGCCGACGATGGTGGCGCCGGTGCTGGTGTGGGATCGCAATCGCGCGTTGGCGCACTTGCACGCGCTCGCCGAGACGATAGATAAATCGGCGCAGGACGCGCAGGTTTATCTCTGGGGCGCAGAGGTGCGTTGGGAGCCGGCGGCGATGGGCCGGCGTGTGGACATCAGCGCGACGCTGGCCCTGCTGGAGCCGCAATTGCGTGTGCCCGGCGTGACAGAGCTTTCGCTGGTGGTTGAGACGCTTCATCCTCAAGTGACCGATGCGCAGGCGGCGCAGGCGCTCGAAGCGGCGCGGCGCATTCTGGCGCAACCCGCGCAGCTGTTGGTGCCCAACCCATTGGAGGGCGACCCTGGCCCGTGGACGCTGAGTCCAGATGCGCTTGCCGCGATGTTGCAGATCGGCGTCGCGCAGGGGCAGGTTGTTGTGACGCTGGATCCTGAGGCTTTGCGTCTGTATCTCGAACCGCTGGCGTTAGCGTTGCACCGCGACGCGGTGAATGCGCAGTATCGCTTCGATCCTGCGGCAAGGCAGTTGCTCGTGCGTTCGCCGAGCAGTCCCGGTCGCGCGCTTGATGTGGAGGCGACCATCGCCCGCATCAACGAGTTCTTGCCGGCGGGACAATATCTGGTGCCTTTGGTGTTGGAATCAGTGCCGCCGCGTTACTCGGAGACGACGACGGCGGAAGAGTTGGGGATCGTCGAGTTGATCGCGGTGGGCGAATCCTACTTTGCTGGCTCTTCCTCCGCCCGCGATCACAATATCCGCCTGGGTTCTACCAAGTTCGATGGCATTCTCGTTCCGCCGGGCGAAACCTTCTCCTTCAATCACTTTCTCGGCGAGGTGACGCAGGCCGAGGGTTACGACGAATCGTTCGTGATCGTTGGCAATCGCACGGTGCCGGGGGTGGGGGGCGGCATCTGCCAGGTGGCGACAACGGCGTTCCGCGCGGCTTATTTCGCCGGTTATCCCATCATCGAGCGGTGGCCTCACGCCTACCGCGTGGGATATTATGAACTCGGCGGCTATGGCCCCGGCTTCGATGCCACTATCTATTCCCCGCTGGTGGATTTCCGTTTTGTGAACGACACGCCCTATCACTTGTTGATCCAAACCGAGGTGGATAGCGCGCGGGCGCGCTCGCGATTTCTGTTTTACAGCACGTCTATGGGCCGCAAGGTGGAGCAGATTGGCCCCAATTGGGGCGCTCCGGTGCCGCCCGGCCCTCCGATCTATGAATATGATGCTTCGCTGGCAGCTGGCACTTATGTGCGGATCGAATCCCCGCATGATGGGTTGACAGCGGTGTTGGAGCGCGTGGTGCGCGATGCGGAGGACAATGTGCTGTTCAAAGACCGTTTTGTGAGCCGTTTCATTCCCTGGGCGGCGCGCTATCGCTTTGGGCCGGGCTTCGTTCCGCCGCCTGATGCGCAGGTGATTGGGTTACAGCCGTGAATATACAAGAAAGACGCCCGCGATCCACCGATCGCGGGCGTTGCTATTGGTGGGCGTGCAGTCTATCCGGTAAATTCTAGCGCCGGTAGGCCCGCAGCTCGACGTTGGCTTCTTTGAAATAGCTTTGCAGCTCGTCGGCGTATTCGACTTTCTTCACGACTGCGCGCACGCGCAGGGCCGTCGTTTCCAAAATGATCTCGTCGTTGGGATTGATCAATGAGATCTCGCCTTTGGCGGCCAGTTCGGCCCGCAGGCTCGGATCTTGGAAGGCGTAATTGCTTGCCAGCACTTTTACCACTGTCCGAATATCGCTCTTGTCGAACAGCCACACTTCCAGCGCGGTGACTTTCTTGTGATCGCCCGCGCCGATGGTGTGCGAAATGTCAACGCCGCATTCGCCCAGGAATTCGGTGCCGTCTTCGATGCTGAAGGAGGGATTGAAGAAGTCGTCGCCCTCGCGGTAGGTCGCGCTGGTGGTGCGCAGAGCGGGCGCCGTCTCACCTTCGACCGCGACATCTTCAATGACCTTCCCGTATGCGCCGGCAAGACCGGGTTCTGCTTCGCCCTCTTGTGCGCGCCGGCTTTCGACAAAGCGACTGTACAGCACATAGGCCAATGCTGCCAATGCCAGCACAATGATCAGGTATCCGGCGATCTTCAACAGGTTGCCGAGGGTGCTCGGACGCGCCGGTGCTTCGGCTTCGGGGGTTGGCGCGGAGGGCAGCGCATTCACATCCGGCCGGAAGTTGATTTGCAGGTCTTGCGCCAGACGCGCCAATGCGACGACCATCTCCCGGGATTCGGTCTGCTCCAAGGCCTGCGCGAAGCCTGCTTCCAGTGTTTCGGGTTCTTTCACCCACGGGTTGGCGCGCTTCGGCAGATCAAGCCCAAGTTTGTGCCTGGCAATATCAATGCGTCCTGTTTGCTGATACTCTTGGGCAACGGCGTGGATGTAATAGCCTTGATAGGCGGGGTGCATTTGCCCCGGTGAGGCGTTTTTCCATTGTACCGGCCATACGCCCCAGGCCAGAATCAAACCGAGAATCAGTCCCAGGAGAACGCCGACCATTAGACGAATGAGTTTGCCATGCTCTTCAAGGATTCTCAGAATCGTCAACATTGCACAACCCCCTTGCCGTGGATTTAGAAGGCTATTCGATTACAATATATATAAGATACCACAAACCTGTTGAATTTGCAAGTCAGGTGGAAATACAAGTTGTGACGCTAACACGGCTCAGATAGTGGTCTAGTTGGACAAGTTTGGAAGTGGAATTATAATCCTTATAGAGGCTGTTGCCTCAAACCTCACTCACTCTTTACAGAAGGAGAGATTCATGCGTACCAAAAACCTGTTGTTCCGCTTGATTTCGTTGTTGGTTCTCGTTGCGATGTTGCTTTCTTGTACCCCCAAGCAGGGCGCCGACGTGGGCGCTGATGATGATTTGGTCGCTGCCGCCAAGAAAGAGGGCATGTTGACCGTGATCGCGTTGCCGCACGACTGGTGCAACTACGGCGAGGCCATCGAAACTTTCAAGACGAAGTATGGTATTCAGGTGAATGAGCTCAACCCCGATGCCGGCTCCGCGGATGAGATCGAAGCCATCAAGGCCAACAAAGATAACAAAGGCCCGCAGGCGCCCGATGTCATTGACGTGGGCTTCGGTTTCGGCCCGCAGCTCGTGGCGGAGGGCCTGGTGCAGCCCTACAAGGTTACTACCTGGGACACGATTCCTGCTGATGCCAAGCACCCCGATGGCTATTGGTACGGCGATTACTACGGCGTCTTGGCTTTCGAGGTGAACAAGGATGTCGTCCAGAACGTGCCGCAGGATTGGGCTGATCTCCTCAAGCCCGAATACAAGGGCCAGGTGGCGCTCTCCGGCGACCCGCGTGCGTCGGCGCAGGCGCAGATGAGCGTTTACGCTGCGGCGCTCGCCAATGGCGGCTCGCTCGACAATGTAGAGCCGGGGCTGGAATTCTTCCGGCAGCTGAACGCGGTGGGCAACTTCGTGCCTGTCATTGCCAAGCAGTCCACGGTTGCCAAGGGCGAGACCCCCGTCATCCTGCGCTGGGACTACAACGCGCTGGCCGATAAGGAAGCGCTCGCCGGCAATCCCGAAATCGAGGTGGTTATCCCCAAGACGGGCGTGATTGCGGGCGTCTACATCCAGGCGATCTCGGCTTATGCGCCGCATCCCAATGCTGCCAAGCTGTGGATGGAGTTCCTCTACTCGGATGAAGGCCAGCTGATCTGGCTCAAGGGCGGTTGCCACCCCATTCGCTACAATGACCTGGCGGCGCGCAATGTGATCCCCGCTGACATTGCGGCCAAGCTGCCCCCCGCTGAGGCTTACGAGAAGGCTGTGTTCCCTTCCGTGGATCAGATCAACAATGCTAAGGCTATAATTGCGGAGAAGTGGATGGATGTCGTTGGCGCCGATGTCAAATAAGACGCCGCAACCCACTGTTGTGCAACGGGACGCGCCACGCGCGCGTCCCGTCCTGCATTCCTGGCGTAACTGGGTGGGCGTGACGCCGTTCTTCTTATTCACCTTTCTCTTCATCGTGCTGCCCTCGGTTTACCTTCTCGTGGGCGCCTTCCGTAATTCTACCGGGCAATTCACGCTGAAGAATTTCGTGGATTTGTTCACACCTTCGATTCTTGGCGCTTACTGGGTGACCATTCGCATCAGCGCGGTCACGGCGTTGGGCGGCGGCTTGTTGGGCTTTCTGATGGCTTACGCGGTGACGGTGGGCGGTCTGCCGCGTTGGGTGCGCACGAGCCTGCTCACGTTCTCCGGCGTTGCTGCGAACTTTGCGGGCGTCCCTCTGGCGTTCGCCTTCATCGCCACCCTGGGCCGCACCGGTATGGTCACGGTGTTCCTCAGGACCGTGCTG
Organism: uncultured Anaerolineales bacterium; assembly: GCA_964508025.1. Classification (GTDB taxonomy): domain Bacteria; phylum Chloroflexota; class Anaerolineae; order B4-G1; family SLSP01; genus JAAZNO01. The sequence continues at coordinate 37,934 of CAZDSF010000013.1, read as the reverse complement.
GGCCTCGATCTCTACGATAAGGGCTTCAGCCTCTACTCGTTCTGGGGCTTGAGCCTTACCTACCTCTACTTTCAGTTCCCGCTGATGGTGTTGGTCATCACGCCCGCCCTCGATGGCCTCAAGCGCGAGTGGCGCGAGGCGGCGGAGAATCTGGGCGCCTCCACATTCCAGTATTGGAGTCGCGTGGCGTTGCCCATTCTGTTGCCTTCCATCCTCGGCGCGATGATTCTGCTCTTTGGCAATTCCTTTGGCGCCTACGCCACGGCGCTCTCGTTGACCGGCGGCTTTATCAACCTCGTCACCATCGTCATCGGTTCGCAAATCAAGGGCGATATCCTCTACAACCCTGGGCTGGGCTACGCGCTGGCGGTGGGCATGGTGCTGGTGATGGCAATGGCAATGATGATCTACTTTGCGCTGCGGCGGCGCAGTGAAAGGTGGCTGCGACAATGAAAGCCTCCCCTCCGCGTATCAAAGTGCGCTCCAACGTACTCTGGTCGTGGTTTTGGATCGCGGTCGGCGTACTGTATTTTGTCGTCCCGCTGATTGCCACGTTCGAGTTCTCCCTGCGCGCCAAAAAGGGCGTATTGACCTTTCTCGCCTACGAGCGCATCTTCAAAGATCCGGCGTTCTGGCGGACATTCATGTTCTCGCTCCAGATGGCTTTCCTCACCATCGTCGTCAGCATCCTGCTGGTGGTGCCCACCGCCTACTGGATTCGGCTGCGCCTGCCGCGCCTGCGCCCGATGGTGGAGTTCATCTCCATGTTGCCGTTCGTCGTCCCGGCGATTGTGCTGGTCTTTGGACTTATCCGCGTCTTCAGCGGGCCGCCTTTTCGGCTGACCAATACCTTCACGGGGACCAATGCGCTGTTGGTGGCGGGCTACGTCGTTTTGGCGCTGCCGTACACCTACCGCGCTGTGGATACAGGCCTGGCTGCGATTGACGTCCGCACCTTGACCGAAGCCGCGCAAAGCCTGGGCGCCGGCTGGGGTACGATTCTCTTTCGGGTAGTCTTCCCCAATTTGCGCGTGGCGATCCTCAGCGGCGCTTTCCTCACCCTGGCGACCGTCATCGGCGAGTACACGCTGGCGAGCTTCATCGTGGGGATCAAGGCTTTCGGGCCGTACATGTCACTGGTGGGCCAGAACAAGACTTACGAATCATCCTCGCTGGCGATCATCAGCTTCTTGCTGACCTGGGCCTTCATGGGCTTGATTCAGGTCTTCAACCGTGGGCGCGCCGAAGGGCAACTGGCGGGCGCGCGCTAATCTGCACCGGATAACGAACTATGAGTTTTTTAACCCTTTCTAATATCTCTAAGATTTTCGGCGCGACGACGGCCGTCAGCGATTTCAACCTGAATATCGAAAAAGGCGAGTTCGTCTCCTTTCTCGGCCCCAGCGGTTGTGGCAAGACTACCACACTGCGCATGATCGCCGGCTTCGAGCTGCCCACGTCCGGCGCGATCACGCTCGATGGCATGGACATCACCTACCAGGCGCCGAATCAGCGCAACGTGGGCATGGTCTTCCAGGCTTACGCGCTCTTTCCGAATATGAACGTAGCGCAGAACATTGGCTTCGGTTTGCAAGTGCGGAAGACGCCCGCAGCAGACATCAAACGCCGGGTGGAGGAAATGCTGGCGCTGATCCATCTGGAAGAATACGCGGAACGTTACCCCTACCAGATGTCGGGTGGACAGCAGCAGCGCGTGGCGCTGGCGCGCGCCTTGGCAATTCAGCCGCGCGTGCTGCTCCTCGATGAGCCGCTTTCTGCGTTGGATGCCAAAATCCGCGTGGAGCTGCGTCTCGAAATCCGTCGCATCCAACAGGCCTTGGGTATCACCACCGTCTACGTCACCCACGATCAGGAAGAGGCGCTTTCGCTCTCCGACCGGGTGGTGGTGATGAGCCGGGGGCAGATTGAGCAGGTGGGGACGCCCTTCGAGATCTACAACTACCCCACCACCGAATTTGTCGCCTCATTTGTGGGGCAGCTCAACCTGTTGCCTATCGCTAACCTGAACCGTGCGGCGCGCACCTGCACGCTGGGCGGGCAAACCATCCGCTTTGAGCACAGCGTGGATCGCCCGATCAGCGACACGCCGCGCCTGGCGATTCGCCCGGAGGAGTTCTGGCTCGGCGACGGTGAGGAGCGCAATCAGCTTCGCGGGCGGGTAGAGACGATTATCTTCCTCGGCGCTATCATCCGCTTGCGGGTGGATGTGGGCGATGGCGTTCTGATCTCGGCGGATCTCTTCAATGCGCGCAATCTCACTCTGCCGCGCGTCGGCGACGAGGTGCTGATCAGTTTCCCCATCCATGCGTGTTGGTTGATCTAGCAGCGGGCGACTGTTTACCGCTAAAGCAGGGGTTTTGGCGGCAGGGTGAGACCCTGCTGCCAGAACCCCTTTTCCTATCCCCGGCTTTTGGGGCCGTAACGGTTTAGTGTTATCCCGTTTGCCACGACAAAGAGCGGCTAAAGCCGAAGATTAGAGCCTTGTAGCGGCCTTCAGCCCAAAATCTCTACGCTTGGCGATGGGTGAACACTTACCATGGTGGAGTTGTCTGGCGACAGCTCACAGGTATAATGCCCTTGGGGGTAAACATAGCATGTTCGATGATTGGCGCGCTTATGCGCATGATTTGATCGAAGCGACGCCGTTGCGGTGGGCTTTTCACTCGCGCCATGCGTGGTTGAGCCTGGGCGCGACGTTCCTGGCGTCAGCGTTGGCGGCGGTTGCGAGTGGGTGGTTGCTGGCGGAAGTCGGCCCGCTGGTGATGCTGGTCCTGGTCGCCGCTTTTGGCGTTGCCGTGTGGATGCTGCGCAACATCGAGGTCGCTTTCTGGAGCGTGATCGGGATCATCGCGCTGTTTCCCTTTGGCTCGCTGCCCTTCAAAGTCGGATTCACCCCTACGTTTCTCGATCTGGCGCTGCTGGCGTTGTTTGCGCTCTGGTTTACGCCGATCATGCTGGGGCGCGATCCTGACTGGATCGTGACGCCGCTCGATGGACCGGTGCTGGCGTTCATGTTGCTGGCGATTGGTTCCTTTGTGGCGGGTCTCTCCCATGCAGCGATGACCAGCTATCTCATTCGGCGCTTCGCCGAGATTTTGCTGAGCATCGCCATGTTCTACGTGGTGGTCAATGTGGTGCGCGATGTGGGCCGCCTCGAACGGCTGTTGCGGGTGTTTCTCCTGGCGAGCGGCGTCGCGGCGGCGCTGGGCATTGTGCTCTACTTCCTGCCCGATGCGTTGACCGTGCGCATTCTTTCTGCATTGGGGCGTTTTGGCTATCCTGTGGGAGCGGGCGTGCTGCGTTACATCCGCGACGATCCAGAGCTCATGCAACGCGCTACTTCGACCTCAATAGATCCCAACGTGCTGGGTAGCCTGCTCAACATTGCGATTCTTGTTGCTGCGCCGCAGTTGTTCGCGCCGCGTCCTCTGCTCAAACGCGCCATCTTGCTGCCGCTGCTGGGTGTGCTGGGAATCTGCCTCGGTTTGACGATCTCGCGGGGCGCCATGGCCGGCGCCGCCGGAGCGCTCTTGATCCTTGGCGCGCTGCGCTATCGCAAATTGCTTCTCTTGTTGACGCTGGCGCTGCTGTTGATCCTCATGCTGCCCTGGACGCAAGGGTACGTGCAGCATTTCGTGGAGGGGGTTCGCGGTGAAGACCTCTCCACCAAAATGCGTTTTGGCGAGTACAAGGATGCCTTCATCCTGATCCAGCGCTATCCGATTCTGGGAGTGGGCTTTGCCGGCACGCCGGATATTGACACTTACATTGTGGTTGCCAATGTCTATCTGATTATTGCCGCGCAGATGGGGCTGGTGGGGCTGGCGGTCTTTTTGCTGATTGCCGGCATGTTGTTATTCCGTTTCTGGCGTCGTCTTCACGAGGTACGCAATATCCCTCGATTGGAGCCGCTCTGGTATGGGCTACACGCTGCCGTCATCGGAGGGCTGGGCGCGGGCGTCTTCGACCGTTATTTCTTCAGCCTCGATTTTCACCACTCGGTGACGCTGTTCTGGATGCTGTTGGCATTGGCTACTGCGGCGACGCAGCTGGTAGACGCGAAGGATGCCTGTGTTGTTGCTTGATTGTCGAACCGCTTTCACCGCCGCGCGTGGGCGTCATTGGCGCTCGCGGCGGCGGTTTTCTGTCATCGTCGCGCTCCTGCTCCTGGCGGCTTGCGTCCCCGGCGGGGCTGCTCCGGCAACGTCGCCTGCTGCCGAGCCGCAGCTGTATGTCATGGCGCGCACGGCTGCGGGTTGGGATCTTGCAGCGGCGGATATTGTGACCGGGCAGCTCACGCCATTGCTGGCAAATATCAACGGTTTTGCGCCTGGCGCGCGTCACTTTGGGGTGGTGTTGGATGGCGGACGCCGTCTGGCGCTTTGGGATGGGCAGCGCACGCGCACGTTGCGGGATTGTGTGGCGCAATGCCGTGAACCGGCGCTTGCCCCTGGCGAGGATTCCATCGCGTGGCTCGAAGAGGGCGCGGTGGAGCGCGAAGGCTGGGTCATGTCGTTGCCGGGCGGAAGTGCGCGTTCGCTGGGGCTGTTAGAGGGCCGTCCTGTGTGGAGTCCTCGTGGCGACCAGCTGGCATTTGCGGCGCTCAGCGGTCTGATGGTTTGGGATGTCGCAGCTCAGCGCGCGGCGAGTATCGAGCTGCCCATTCTGGCGCAGCCCTCGTGGGCGCCGGATGGCGCGCGCCTGGCAGTGATCGTGACGCCTGGCGCGCCGCTCATCTACGACGTGGGGCTGGGACTGCCGCAACCGCTGGTGTTGGAGGAGGGGCTTTCGCTGGCGACGGAGCTGGCGTGGAGCCCCACCGGCGATCAGATGGCGTTGCTTCGGCGGCGTTTCTTCCCGCCGGAAGGGGAACATTCGCATGAGGATGACGGCCCCCACGAGGAGAGCTCCGGCGCGGATGCGCTCGGCGCGCAGCCGTGGGTGTTGACGCTGGCGACGGGCGCGTTCATGGCGCTGCCGGGGGATAGCGGCGCCGGTTTCGCGCGTCCGGTGTGGTCAGCGGATGGGCGCTGGCTCGCGGCGGTGCGGCTGCCGATGGGCGCGCCCGATCCACAGCCGGAAGTCTGGGTCTGGGATGCCGCAACGGGGCAGCTGCTGCAACGTTTCCCCGGCGCCGCCGCACCGGCATGGGGCTTTGCCATAAAGTAGCACGGCCAGATAGCGTTGCTACATGGCCGTGCGCCGCATTTTCTGTTCTGTGCGGTCAGGATTTTTGAGCCAGTTGCTCCAATGCGCTCTCATCCAGCATTGGGATGCCGAGCTGTTGCGCTTTGTTGAACTTGGTCCCCCCTGGATCTGCGCCGATGACGAGATAGCTGGTCTTCTTGCTCACCGACCCCACCACTTTGCCGCCGAGAGATTCGATCCAGGCGGCGACCTCATCCCGTGGACGAGAAAGCGTCCCGGTGATGACGAAGCTCAACCCCGCGAGCGGGCCTGCGCCCGGCATGGTGGGTTTTTCCTGAGCGGTGAGCCGCACACCCGCCCGCTGTAATTTCCGCACCAGTTCTTGATTCCCCGGATGTTTGAACCACTCGTGGATGCTTGCGGCTTTGATTGGCCCCAGGCCGGGGATGGCGGCAAGCGCGTCGGGATCGGCCTGCGCCAGTTCTGCCAGCGAGGGGTACGCGCTCACCAGCAGCTCTGCTACGCTCACGCCCACGCCGCGAATGCCCAGCGCCGCCAGCAGCCGCGCCAACGGGCGTTCCTTCGCGCTGGCGATGGCCGCCAGCAGGTTTTCGGCTTTCTTTGCCGCGAAACCTTCGAGTGTGAGTAGCTGTTCTGGCGTGAGCGTGTAGAGATCGGCAGGATCCTCGATTAGCCCTTGCGCCACCAACTGCTCAGCGGTGCTATCACCCAGCCCTACGATGTCCATCACATGGGCGAAATAGATGAGTTTTTGCACGCGCTGCGCCGGGCAGCCCGCGTTGATGCACAAATACGCCACCTCGCCCTCGGCGCGGGCGACCGGCTCGCCGCAGGCGGGGCACGCTTCCGGCGGCATGATGGCGCGTTCGCTGCCGTCGCGCACGTCCAGAATCGGCCCGACAACGTAGGGGATCACATCCCCGGCGCGGTGTACCAGCACCCGGTCGCCCAGGCGGATGTCGCGCTCGGCGATGAAGTCGAAGTTGTGCAGCGAGGCGCGGCTCACCGTCACCCCGGCGATGGGCGTCGGATCGAGCAGCGCGGTGGGCGTGATGACGCCCGTGCGCCCCACGGAGAACTCCACATCGCGGAGCGTCGTCGTGGCTTCTTGCGGCGGGAACTTGAAGGCGACTGCCCCGCGCGGTCTCCCGCCCACGATGCCCAACGCTGCTTGGGTCGCCAGATCATCAATCTTGATGACCAGACCGTCGGCTTCGTAGGGGAGGCTGTTGCGGCGGGCCGTCATCTCCGCGCAGTAGGCGGCGACTGCATCCAGCGTCTCACAACGGCGGATAACATCCCCGGCGACGAGAAAGCCCAGCGCCTTGAGAAAGGCGACGGTCTCCCATTGCGTTGTGGGAATTGGCCCATCGGCGGCGACGATGGCATACGCGAACAAGGTGAGCGGGCGCTGTGCCGTGATGCGCGAATCCAGTTGCCGCAGCGAACCGGCGGCGGCGTTGCGGGGATTGGCAAAGGGCGCTTCCCCGGCTTCGATAAGGCGCGTGTTGAGCGCCTCAAAATCCTTGAGCAACATCAACGCCTCGCCGCGCACGACGAGGGTGGCGGGTGGGCGCGGCCCGTCGGGATTCACGGGGAGTCGCAGGGGCAGGGTTTTGATGGTGCGCAGGTTGGCGGTGATGTCCTCGCCTACCTGTCCATCGCCGCGCGTTGCGCCTAGCGTGAGCTGCCCATCGGTATAGTGCAGCACTACCGTCAACCCATCGAATTTCGGCTCGACGACGTAGGCCAGCGGCGGCGCATTCTCCGGCAGCAGTTTGGCGATGCGCGTCTGCCAGGCGGCGAGTTCCTCCGGCGCGGTGGCTTTATCGAGGCTGAGGATGGGCGCGGGGTGGGTGACTTTGACAAAGCCTTCGGCGGGTGCGGCGCCCACTCGCTGCGTGGGCGAATCCGGCGTCACCAATTCCGGGAAGGCGGCCTCGATGGCGCGCAGCGCATCCATCAACGCGTCGTACTCGGCGTCGCTGATGATGGGGCTATCGAGGACGTGATAGCGGTAGTTGTGATACGCGATCTGCTCGCGCAGGCGGGCAGCTTCAAGGTGGGCGGAATCAAGGTTCATGGGTGGTTTCCTCCGAAAATGGCAAATCTCAAAATTTAACTTATCGCAGATTTGGTGATCCGTTCTGAGCATTTTAGCTCTGAGCAAAAGTTGACAGACTCTCTATTTTATGATATAGTAAGCATGATTAAAGCCCGCGAATGCCTGCGTTGGTGAATCCCAACGATTCAACAGGCATTTGCAATGATCGCCCCAGGGAGTGCATTATGCACTCCCTGAATTTTTTCTAGGGTAAAACGATGAAAGCACGTATCTTTGTTGATTTTTGGAACTTTCAACTTAGTCTCAATGAAGTTTCCCCCGGGTTCAAATTGGATTGGGCCAAACTCTCTCCCTGGTTGGTTGATGCCGCCGCTGCGAGTTTGAACCAACCATTGACTTTTGAAGGCGCAACGGTATATATCTCGCATGATCCGCGTTCCAAATCTGATGCCGGGTTGCGTAATTGGGCTTTGAATGTGCTGGATCGTTTCCCTGGCGTCCAGGTTACATTGCTTGAACGCAAGCCCAAGAGGTCGCCAGTGTGTCCTCATTGTCATACCACAATTGGTATATGCCCGCATTGCGGCGCGGCGGTTACAGGTATGATTGAGAAGGGCGTTGATACTTCAATTGTTACCGACCTTCTCAGCCTGGCTTGGGAAGGGTCTTGGGATGTTGCAGTGTTGCTTTCTTCTGATCGAGATTTTATCCCCTCCGTTGTGCGGTTACAAGATAAGGGCTTTAAGGTGATCAATGCGCATTTTCCGCCGTTAGGTATGGATTTGGCGCGTAATTGTTGGGCCAGTATTAATCTTCGCACAGCGCTACCCCATCTCGTGCGTTTCTGAATAGCACGTCCGCCAGTGTACTGAAGTACGCCTCAAAGTTTCTTCCGGCTCCGCCAGCACCGGTGTAATCAACACCGGTTGATCAGGATACTGTTTTTCGATTCGCGCCAATAACGCTAGCTGGTCGCTATCATCATCCACGACACGGCCTTGATACATGGCAATGTAACGCCCCGCGTATTGCTGGTGGAGTGTGCTGTGTTGGGCGCGATAGGCTTGCGCCTCACGCCGCATGGCTTTTCGCGCCGCGTCGCGCAAAAATGCGCGGACTGCGCGCTCCGCCAGTGCAACGGGCGTCTCGCCCACTTGCGCGGCCAGTTGTTGCAGTTTGACCGTTACCTCATCGCTGAGCAAGACTTCGGACATGGGAGACCTCCTTGATTGGGGTGGTAAGCCACAAGAGGATCAGGGTTCATATTTTTCCTGTTGTTCAAAAAGGGCGAGTTGTTGCACAGGTGTAACTAACGTCTCAGATAGCGAGTTCTGCAAAACATCATGCCCGTAGAGTTCGTAGGATAGCGCGCGCAAGTCCAAGCGTTGTAATACTTCTATTGTAATCGGACGTTTGGCGTCCCAGAAGATGAAAGCGTTGAAAAATTCCTGTGCGATCTCAGAACTCAGCAAAGCGTAAAGGGTATTTGCCTCGCTTTCAGTTTGGCAAGGCAAGAAATAGCAAGTATCATCTAGCAGAACTGGCTTTCCGGCAAAGGGAGCGATGATAGCAAAGTGAAGTTTCTTGTAAAGTCCTGAAATAGCGATTTTCCAGGGGGCAAAGCTGTATTCGCCTACTCCAAACACGGCAAAGCGAGGTTGTCCTTTGTAGATGGAACTTTTTCTCTTATCAAGCAGCTCCGCATAATGGTTGAGATAATTCCAGGTGCGCGGTGCGTTGTGGCAGATTGGATGGGTGGCCTCGCCAATGAAGCGTTGCGGCACGAGCATCCATTGGGTGGGGCGAGGCGCACGGCTTCGGGCAATGTCAGAACTTTTCAGCATAGGATACAGGTACTTATCTTCCAACTCGTGATAAGCACTGATTTTGTTGCGAAATCCCGCGCCTTCAGCCTTCAATTCCATTACGCCGGCGCAGTCATGTTTGACGCCAGAACGCCACTGGTAAGGTGAAGTGCCTTTGAGATGTTGCCAGCGTGTGTAAGCTGCCAAATCTGCAATCAAACGCCCGGCGGCGAAGCCGAAGGTGTGTTGTGGTGTGCTCGTCTCCAGTCCCGAATAAACAGCGCAAGTCGGATGCGTCGGTTTTGCAGCATCAACTTCGCAAACGAATAAACACGCATCCACCGCAGCATTGAAAATGGCTTTTGCATCAATTGTATACAGGCGCGCTTCGTTGAGAGGTAATTGAACTTTCCAAGCATGGTGTAATACTTTGCGGGCGACGCTGGTCTTGCATAACATGGCTAAGGTGCCGTTAGTCTGGCTCAAGGCTGTGAGTAGCTGAATGAGCATCCATTCCGAAATATCGAAGTTACTTTTACCGGTGCGCGCTTCCAGCCCGGCCAACGCTTTGAAGTTGCGTTTCTTTGGCAGGTTGTGACTCTCAAGTGCGCCTAAGTCTGCGTTAGTAACCCAGGGTGGATTCCCGATTATGAGAATGGGTTGTGGCAGGTTAGCCAGGATCTCGCCCCAATCTTGCTCGAAGAAATCGCCCTGAGTAATTTCGATTTTAGCAAACTTAGGATTTTCTGCTGCTCGTTGTTGCGCTTCGAGGACATACACTGGATTGATTTCATATCCCAGGATGCGGCGGGCCGTGGTAAATTGCGCTGCTGCCGCCAGTAAAAAGTTTCCCTGTCCGCAGGTGGGTTCGATAATTGTGGCTGGTTTTATATCTTGATGTGCCAACAATGCGCAAATTTTCGCCGCCGTATTCAGGGGCGTTTGAAAGTCGCCAAATTCTGCAATGTGATGTGATTTGGGCATTACATTATCTGATTTTGACCACGCCTTCCACTCTACCCGCGTTTTCGATGGCGCGACGATACTGCAATCGCCACTGTAGCGCGTTGGAGATTGTCAGATAGCCTATCTGTGGCGGATTCCGTAGAATCTCCTCAGCCAGCTGGTACGCCTGGATGTCATCCACCGGTAAATTCCGGTCGCGCATGAAGGCGACTAGTTCCTCGTTGTTGCCATCATTTTCGAGAATTTGCAGGATGCCGCGTGTGGTTTGATAATCGGCGGTGTAGGGCGCTTCGATGAAGATAGTATTGAGGATTTCCAACCGTCCTGTTTGAGTTTGTGGATCATCGTGTTTGTCGTACACAAAAACCAATACCGCATAGCCCAAGCCGTAGATTTTTTGCCGTGCAGACTCGAATGGGCATGAGGATTGCGGCTGGGTGATGCGCGTCACCTTCATAATCCACGTTCAATTCGGGAAAATCTATGCCCTGCGCCGAGCTGCCCATGCCGAACGTGTATTTTCCCGCCAGCTGCGCACGGAATTTGTGTTCTAAGTAAGTGCCAATGGCTTTCCCATCTGTTGTGCCATAAATGATAGGTTCCTGGTGCAGGGATTCCTGCGCTGCGAACAAGCCTGCCTCATTACATAATTGCTTGATGGTCAATTCTGGCTTCATGCTACGCTCCTCTTACGCTTCACGGCGTCTGCACCAGGAAATTCGCTGCGCCCCAGCCCTCGCGTTCAGGATTGCTCTCATCCTTGAGCAGCCACCAGGTCAGGCCGTCGGCTTCTTGCGGGCCGCCGGCAACGATGAACAAGCTGCCCTCCGCGGCAACGGTAACACGTTCACTGCCGGTGCCCGGGGCGATACGCAGGTTGAGGCCCGCCGCCCCCGTGCCGCTGACCTGGACTCGGCTCCCGATGCCGATACCTGCCGCCGATACCGGCGTGGGCGGAATGGGTGTAGGCGTGGGCACGGGGGTGGGCGTCGCGGTGGGCGTCGGCGTGGCGAGGCGCAGCTCGGCCGTGGGCAGCGGCCCGGCGGGCGCCGGCCCCGGCTGCAATATCAGCCGCGTGGCGCCGATGAATAGCCCCACGATGCCAAGCGCCAACAGCGCCAGACAGCCCCAGCGCCATCCAGCGCCAAATGAACGGTGGTGTTGGATTGCGTCGCTCATAGGTGGTTCTATTATAACTCAAAAGGTGATGTTTGGAGCGGCATCACGCGCGCTGCCCCAAACATCACCTTCGCTGTGAATAGGCGATGGCGCTCAGGCGCGCTCGACTTCCATGTGCAACCCAGGGATGCGGGTGACTTTCTCGACGCGGTTCATAATACTGGTCAGTCCCAGCACCACAATCAGATAGATGACGCCAACGGTCATCAGAATCTCCATTGGCTTATAGGTGCGGCTGATGATGAATTGCCCCCGCGCCAGCAAATCAGGCACGGAGATGACGAAGACGACGGAGGTGTATTTCACCATGTAAGCGACTTCGTTCGACCAGGCGGGGATGGCGAGCCGCAGGGCTTGCGGCAAGACGATGTGGATGATGGCTTGTAACTTGCTCATGCCCAGGGCGCGCGCCGCCATGATTTGCCCCACGTTGATGGCCTGGATGGCGCTGCGGAAGTATTCCGCCTGGTAGGCGCCGCTGTTCAGCCCCAGGGCCAGGTACGCCGAGGCCATGCGGCTCAGGACGAGGAATTGCCCCGGAATGCCGATGCCTTCCAGCACCCGCGCCAGATCGGGCAGGCCGTAGTAGATGACGAAGAGCTGCACCAGCAACGGCGTACCGCGAAAGAGCTCGATGAAGGCGACGGCGATCCAGCGCAGCCAGCGGGGGCCGTAGATGCGCATCATCGCCGCCGGAATGCCGATGACCAGCCCCAGCAGCAACGCCACGGCGCTGATTTGTAGCGTGGTCAGCAGTCCGCGCCCCAGATCCGGCCAGATGATATTCCAGAACTCAAGGAGCCCTTCCATGGGTTACTCCTTTTCCTGTTCGTGGCCGTAGAGCTCAGTGATTTTGCCCAGGAATTCGCGGGTGCGCCGGTGTTGGGGATTGGAGAAGAGCTGCTGCGTGGGGCCTTCTTCCGCGATGACGCCGCCTTCCATGAAGATCATGCGCGTGGAAACCTCGCGGGCGAAGCCCATCTCGTGTGTTACCACGATCATCGTCATCCCCTCGCGGGCCAGCTTCTTCATCACTTCCAGCACCTCGCCGATGAGCTCCGGGTCGAGCGCCGACGTGGGTTCATCGAAGAGCATCACTTCTGGCTCCATCGCCAGCGCGCGGGCGATGGCGACGCGCTGTTTCTGTCCACCGGAAAGCTGCGCCGGGTAGAGATCGGCTTTGTCGCTCAACCCTACGCGCTCCAGCTCAAAGCGGGCGAGTTTCTCGGCTTCGTCTTTGGGCCTCTTCTTCACTTTGGTCAGCGCGATTATCACATTGTTCAGCGCGGTCAGGTGATTGAAGAGGTTGAAATCCTGGAAGACCATGCCAACCCGCTCGCGGATTCTGTTGACATCGGCATGCGGCGCCGTGATTTCATCCTTACCGATCCAGATGTGCCCCTGATCCGGGCGGGTGAGGAGATTGATGCACCGCAGCATGGTGCTCTTGCCCGTGCCGCTCGGCCCGATGATGACCATGACCTCGCCTTCATGGATTTCCAGCGAGACGCCCTTCAGCACTTCTGTGTGGCCGTAGGCTTTGTGGAGATTCTCAATGCGGATAATGACTTCGCTCATGGCAGACTCCTTCGCTTAATGGGCTTCTTCTAGCGGGGAGGGCAGGCGGAACACGCGCTCCACCCGATCCAGGCCCCGGTTCGTCAAGAACGTCAGGCTGAAATAAATCAGCGCGCAGAGGCTATACACGATGAAGGACTGGTACGTGCGCGCCGCTACCTGCTGCGAGCGCCGCAGCAGCTCCGCCAGGCCCACGGCGTAGACCAGCGAGGAATCCTTGAGCACCACTGCGGCCTCGTTCGACCATGAAGGAATGGCGAGCCGCAACGCCTGGGGCAGGATGATCGCGGTGATGGCTTGCAGCTGGCTCATCCCCAACGCGCGCGCCGCCATCATCTGCCCAGAGCCGACGGATTGAATCGCACCGCGCAACAATTCCATCTGGTAGGCGCTGCTACAGAATCCCAGGGCGATGCAACCAGCAAGAAAGGCCGGAATCTTGATAATGGATGAGATCCCATAAAACAGGATGAAAAGGACGACCAGTGAGGGTAAGCCCCGCAGGACCACACTGTACCCTTGTGCAAACCCCGCGGTGACTTTGTTGCCGTAGACGCGGAGCAGCGCCAGCGGCAACCCAATGATAAAGCCGCTGATCAGCGCCAACACCGCAATGGCGACAGTGAGCAACGCGCCCTGTAATAAATACGGCAGACTGCTGATAATGTCGGGCAATTTATCCATAGCAGATCTCCTTCAAAATAGTAACGGGTGAGCAGTGAGGGGTGAGCAGTTTGGACGCGGCGAACGCCGTTCGCAGAACGGCGTTCTGCTCATTGCTCACTTTGAAAGTAAGTGGTGGGGCGCAACGCACCCCACCACTTGATACTCAGATTGACTATTCTGCGCTGCCCAGATATTGCTCGGCCAGCGTCTCGATGAAGCCTTCATCCCAGAGCTGCTGGATGATTTTGTTCAGATGCCATTGCAGCGCCGCGCCCTCGCGCACAGCAATCGCCATATTCTCGCCGGAGAGGTTTTGCTCCAGCGCCAGGGTGATGCCGCCTTGCTTGATGTAAGCGAGCGCGGCATAGTAGTCCATCGCCACCACATCCACCCGACCGTTCTTGAGGTCGGCGATGGCGAGCTCGGCGCGTTCGTAGCGGGAGACATCGGCTTCTTTGGATTTGCCGGCAGCGACGAGATTTTCCTGCACCCAGGTCTCGTGGATGGTGCCCGATTGCACGCCGATCTTCCTGCCGGCCATATCCTCAGGTACGTTGATGACGATGCTGGAACCCTCCTTCACCAGGATGGCGTCGGTGCCGACGAAGTAGTTGATGGTGAAGTCCACTTCCTTGTCGCGTTCCGGCGTCGCCGACATGGCCGCGACGATGGTATCAATCTGCTTGCCCTTGAGCGCGGCAATCAGGCCGTCGAAGCTGATGTCTTTGAATTCTACGGTGAGACCCAGACGCTTGCCGATTTCCCGCATGAGGGCGATGTCGAAGCCGTCGAAATCGTTTTGCGCGTTGATGAACTCGAAGG
>CAZDSF010000013.1:0-23563 GCA_964508025.1 uncultured Anaerolineales bacterium | reverse complement strand
GCGCTGAGGACTAGCGCCAGCAACATCATCAGGGACAGGGCTAACATAAACCAGGTACGTTTCATCTCCGATACTCCTTCTGTGTTTTTGAGACATGGTCAATGCAACATCCCGTTGCCGCTGTTGTATATGTTTGGGTCGTGTGTGTGTTCCTGTACGTGGCAACATGGCTTTATCGTACTCAAACCGGGGCAACTGTCAAGTAGGGTGTGTGGCGCGGCGATGAAAACCGCCGCTCAGGCCCCGCGGCTTTAGCGCCGTTAGACGATTTTGCGGAACGCGGTATACTAGGGCCGATATGAGGCGCGCTGGGGTGATTTATCCCGGCAGAAGGGGCATCATGCAGATACGAATTTTGGATGAGCAGCATAACCTGGTCGCGTGGGAGCTGCGGTCGCCGCTGGTCAAAGTGTTGCTGGGATTTCTCGGCGGGTTGCTGTTGGCCGTTGGCGTGTTGTTGTTCAGTCGCAATGCCCTGCGCTGGCCCTTCATCGGGGGCGCGGTGACGCTGGCCCTTGGGACGGCGCTCTTCGCCGCGTTGACCACCCCGCTGTGGGAGCGCGGCGTCATGGAGCGCACGCCGGAGGGGGGGATGGTGCAGCGAGAGCAGCGCTGGTTGCTCCGCCGCGAGCCGGTGACGTGGGATGTGCCTTTGGAGTCCCTGGCTGGTCTGCGGGTGACAACTCAGACTGTGGAGGAAACCGAGGGGTATACCACAACGTTCGCGCGACTGTGTGTGCGCCTGGTGGACAGTGAGTCGCTCGCGCCGCTCACTGGTTGGGCATCCAACGCTTCTGTAGAAGCGTTGGCGGCAGCTTTTGCCAAAGCTGCGCGCTTGCCCTTGGAATCAGCCTGAGCGTATCGGCGAAAAGAGCTGTGGGTGAGTGGCGAGTAGTGCGCAGTTTGCGTGTGGCGAACTGCGTCCTGCTCACTGCTCTCTACGAACTGTTGATCTTGTATCTTTGGTGAGCCAATGGGCGACTCCTCTGTCTCTTTTGGGTGAACGTAGCATGGGACGCGCCAAACTTTACACGCTGGATGCTCTCATCCTGGAGCGCCGCGATCAGGGCGAGGCAGATCGGGTGGTGATGGTGCTCGCAGCAGATGGACGGCGCGACCTGTTGGCGCGCGGCGTGCGCAAACCTCGCTCCCGCAAGAGCGGGCATCTCGAGCTCTTTTGCCGGGCGCGGCTGCTTGTGTCGCGCGTCAAAGGCTCGTGGGACATTATCAGTCAGGCAGAGGCAATGACGCTCCGCGCTGCGTTGCGGGAAGATTTTGAACGTGGCACGTATGCCCGCTACGTCGCGGAGCTGGTGTTGCGCTTCTTCGAGGATGAGACGGAACCGGCGCTCTTCGAGCTGGTGGATGCAACGCTCACGCTGCTAGAGCAGGCTGCGGAGCCGGAGCGTCTGCTCCGCTGGTACGAACAACACTTGCTCGACCTGGCGGGTTTCCGCCCGGAATGGCGCAGCTGTGTGGGCGAACGGCAGGGTAAGCCCTGTCGCGCGCCATTGCGCCCGCGCCCCGAAGATCGGCGTCCGTATGGCATTGATTTCGAGCGGGGTGGGGCGCTGTGTCCCGATTGCGCCGTGGGCCTGGATGATGTTGCCGGCGGTTTGCTCTCGCCGAGCGCGCTTTCATGGTTACAGGCGTTGCAGCGCGAGGATTTCCCCGTGGTCAGCGCGTTGCCCTTTCCGGCGCGCACGGCGGCGGAACTGGCGCGCTGGATGGAGCGCTACATCTCCTATCACCTGGAGCGCCGACTAGCCGCCCCGCGTATGATGCGTGAATACCGGGCGGGACTGGAGAGCGGTAACTCGTAATACGTAACTCGTAATACGTAACTCGTAATACGTAACTCGTAACTCGTAACTCGTAACTCGTAACTCGCAACTTTTCTTAACGGAGTAGGATTATGGACACAGGAAACTTCATCGCGCCAGAGCGCTTCGTTACGCCGACTTTCGTGCTGCGTTCCTATCAGCCAGGTGATGGGGAGTTGTTATCCGATGCGCTCAACAACTCCTACGAGCATCTCACGACATTCATGCCTTGGGCCAAACCCTACCAGAGCGTCGAAGAGTCGGAGGCGCTGGCGCGACGTTTTTGCGGACGCTATCTGCTCAATGAGGATTTCGTCCTGGGTATCTTTAGCGCCGATGAACGCCGTTTGCTCGGCGGCAGCGGTTTTCATCTGCGCGAGGGCGGCTTTCCCCACCGCTCGGCGGAGCTCGGCATGTGGATTCGCGCCGACGCCGCTGGCAAGGGGCTGGGTACGGCGGTCCTGCTGGCGTTGCTCGAATGGGGCTTTACTGCATGGCCCTGGGAGCGCCTCGCCTGGCGCTGTGACGGGATTAACCTCGCCAGCCGCCGCACTGCCGAGAAAGCCGGGCTGATTCACGAGGGCGTATTGCGCCAACATCTGCTCCAGCCCGATGGCGCCTGGCGCGACACTTACCTGTACGCGATGTTGAAGGCGGAATGGAAACGGAATGGGTAATGGGTGACGACAAACCAGTAACAAGGTGTGAGGTGAGAATGTTGACTTTTCAAGAAATCATTATGCGTTTGCAGCAATTTTGGTCGGAACAGGGCGCTCTGATCTGGCAACCCTACAACGAAAAAGTCGGCGCGGGCACGATGAACCCGGCCACTGTGTTACGGGTGCTCGGCCCGGAGCCGTGGAACGTCGGCTATGCTGAGCCATCCTTCCGCCCCGATGACGGGCGCTACGGCGACAATCCCAACCGAATGCAGATGCACACGCAGTTCCAGGTCATCCTCAAACCCGATCCCGGCGACCCACAGGAGCGCTACCTGCGCAGCCTCGAAGCCCTCGGCATCAAGCGTGAGGAGCACGACATTCGCTTCGTAGAAGACAATTGGGAAAGTCCCGCCCTGGGCGCGTGGGGCCTGGGCTGGGAAGTCTGGCTCGACGGGATGGAGATCACGCAGTACACCTACTTCCAACAAGCGGGCGGCCTCAATCTGGAAGTGCCTTCCGTGGAGATCACTTACGGGTTGGAGCGCATCGCCATGTATCTGCAAGGCGTGCGCTCGGTGTGGGACCTCGCGTGGGATTGGCAGCATACCTACGGTGAGATTCTGCTCCAGCAAGAGGTGGATTACTGCCATTACGAATTTGAACTGGCTGATATTGCGCGCGTGCAGGCCATGTACGATCTCTTCGACGCTGAGGCGCGTAGTTGTCTGGAAGCCGGTCTGGTCGTTCCGGCGCTGGATTACATTTTGCGCTGTTCTCACGCCTTCAACCTGCTGGATTCGCGCGGCGTGGTGGGCGTGACCGAGCGGGCGAGCTTCTTCAAGCGGATGCGCGCGCTCTCGCGGCGGATGGCAGAGGCGTATCTGGCGCAGCGCGAGGCGGCTGGATTCCCGTGGCGCGGGCGCGCCGGGCTGAAGACGACGCCCGCCGCTCAGGGGCGTCCGCTGCGGTTGCCCTTGGGAGATGTGGAGGCGCCTGCGCCTTCCGCGTCTGCTGGCAGCCACGCCCCCTTCCTCTTCGAGATCGGCGTAGAGGAGCTGCCCGCTGCGCATCTGAGCGAGGCTCTGGCGCAGCTGCAGGCTGCGATTCCGGCGGCGTTGGATGAGGCGCGGCTGGAGCATGGCGCCGTTCACATCTGGGGCACGCCGCGCCGGCTGATTGTCTTCACGGAGCGTCTGGCGCTGCGCCAACCCGACCGCGAGCGGGTAGTGAAAGGCCCCTCGGCGCGGGCGGCTTTCGATAAAGACGGCAATCCCACCCGCGCGGCGGAGGGCTTCGCCCGCGCTCAGGGTATGACCGTCGCCGATTTGCGGGTGGAGACGCTGGAAGGCGGCGAGTACGTGCTCGTGCGGCGGCAGGAAGCCGGACGCGCGGCGGCGGAGGTGCTGGCGGAGCTGCTGCCGGGCTGGATCGCCGGCCTGCGCTTCCCACGCTCCATGCGCTGGAACGAGACGGGCGTCGCCTTCAGTCGCCCGATTCGCTGGCTCGTGGCCCTGCTGGGCGAAGCGGTGATTCCGTTCGTCTACGCCGGTATCGAAAGTGGGCGGGTGACGCGGGGGCCGCGTCCTGCCGGCTCGCCGGAAGTCGCCCTGACGAATGCCTGCGCGCTCAAATCCACGCTGGAATCTTACGGTGTGTTGGTAGATCCCCAGGTGCGTAGCGAAGTCATCCGCTTCCAGGCGCAGACCCTCGCTGAGAACGTCGGCGGGCGGATTCCCGACGACCCCGCGCTATTGGAAGAGGTCACGCACCTGGTCGAAACGCCCACGGCGCTGTTGGGCAGCTTCGAGGCGCGTTACCTGGAGCTGCCCCAAGAGGCGCTCATCGCGGTGATGAAGAAGCATCAGCGCTACTTCCCCGTGCTCGATGCCGGGGGCCGTTTGCTGCCATACTTCATCGCTGTGCGCAACGGCGGGCGGGAACATCTGGATGTGGTGCGCGCCGGCAATGAGGGCGTCATCCGCGCGCGGTATGCCGACGCGGAGTATTTCTACAAGCAGGATAGCCAGCGCCCGCTGGCATCCTTCGTCCCGGAGTTGCAGACGTTGACGTTCCAGGAGCGTCTCGGCTCGATGTTGGATAAATCGCAGCGGTTGGAGGCGCTCGCGCCGTGGATCGGCTTGCGTCTGGGCCTCTCGCCGCTCGATCTGGAGGTGTTGGCGCGGGCGGCGCATCTGGCGAAGGCTGATCTGGCGACGCAGATGGTGGTCGAGATGACGAGCCTGCAAGGCGTGATGGGGCGCGAGTACGCGCGACTCTCTGGCGAATCGCTTGCCGTCGCGCAGGCCATCGCTGAGCATTACTTGCCAACCACCGCCGGCGGCGCGCTGCCTGCTTCTCCGGCGGGACGGGCGCTGGCGTTGGCGGATCGGCTCGATAGCCTGGCGGGCCTGTTCGCGGTAGGCCTCGCGCCGACCGGCTCGCAGGATCCCTATGGCTTGCGGCGCGCGGCGCTCGGTCTGGTGCAGCTGCTTCTGGCGCAGCCGGGGGCGTTCTCGGTGCGTGAGGGGTTGGCGGAGGCGGCGCGGCTGTTGCCCGTCACAGCGACGGCGGAGGCGTTAGAGCAGGCGTTGACCTTTGTCATCGGGCGGCTGAACGGTGTGCTGCGCGAAGAGGGCTTCGCTTTCGATGTGGTCGAGGCGGTGCTGGCAGCGCAGGGCGAGCGTCCGTATGCTGCGCGCGAGGCGGCGGCGCAGCTCACACGCTGGGTCGCTCGCCCCGATTGGACGCCGATTCTGGATAACTACGCGCGCTGCGTGCGCATCACCCGTGAGCAGCCGCGCCTGGAGCTGCGCGCCGAGGTGTTGCAGCTGCCGGAGGAGCTGGCATTGTATCAGGCCATGGTCGCCGCCGAGGCGCAGCTGCGGGGTCAAAGCAGCGTGGAGGCGTTGTTTGCGGCGTTCCAGCCGCTGGTTCCGGTTATCCAGCGCTTCTTCGATGCGATTCTAGTGATGGATCCTGATCCCGTCGTGCGCGAGGCGCGCCTGGCGCTTCTGCAGCGCGTTGCGGGCCTGGCGCGGGGCATCGTGGACTTGAGCAAGCTGGAAGGGTTTTAGGCAGATCAAGGTGGCTAAATCACGGGGGCATGGGGATTTGTCCGAATCTTCATGCCCCTGTGATTTTTCTGCTAGAGGCGCTTTGCCATCAATAACTTCTCGTAATAGGTGTCGTTGTAGAAACTTGCTTGCGGTTCGAGGCCGTAGATGATGAAACCGCAGCGAATGTAGCAGCGAATCGCGGGGGTATTGGTGGTGACGACAGTCAGTTTGGCGCTGACGCTGCCTCGCGTCAGCGCCCACGCGAGACAGCGCTTCAGCAGCGCCTCCGCGATGCGCAACCCGCGCTATTCCTCTGAGGGCTGTGGACACAACATCTTACTGCGATTGACTGAGGCTGAAAACTCCTGTACAATCCAGGCATGTGTTTGGGATTCTATGTCCACCCGTTACTCGCTGCCAGGTTTTGTCGCGTCAAGGAGGTAACACTATGCTGTCTCGTTCAGCGAATGTCCAGCGGTCTTTTTTGCGAAGCAGTCTATGGAAGGCGGGTATGCCGCGCAAGCGGCTGATGTGGGCGATGGTGTGTGTATTGCTTGTCATCATTCTGCTGGTTGCTTCGGCCGCGCCGCCTGTTTCGGCGCAGACTTCGGTGCATGTGGTCCAGCGCGGGGAGACGTTGTTCAGCATTGCGCGGCGTTATGGCGTGAATATGATGACACTGGCGCATGCCAATGGGATTCTCAATCCAAATCTCATCTACGTGGGGCAACGGCTCACGATTCCCGGTGCGCCGATGCCGCAGCCCACACCCCCGCCCACAACTGCAACGGTGCATATCGTTCGCACCGGTGAAACGCTGACGCGGATTGCGCTTCGCTATGGCGTCAGTGTCTACGATCTTGTGCGCGCTAACAACCTCGCAAATCCCAATATGATTTTCATCGGGCAGCAACTCACGATTCCCGGCGCGTCACAGCCTGGGCCGCAGCCAACGCCTGTTCCGGGGCCGGGTGTCAGCGGGTTTCAGTTTGGGGGACAGACACACTCGCTCGCGCATCCTGATCAAATGCGACATGCCGGGATGACGTGGGTGAAGTTCCAGGTGTTGTATTACCCCGGTGCATCTGGCGCTGAAGCTCGCAATATGATTCAACAGGCCAGGGCTGCGGGGTTCAAGGTGCTGCTTAGCGTCACGGGGCGCGATAAATACCCCTCTAGCATTGATTTCGCCGGTTTTGTGGCTTTTGTGCGGCAAGTGGCGCAAGAAGGCCCGGATGCGATTGAGATCTGGAACGAGGCAAACCTGGATCGTGAGTGGCCCGCCGGTCAGATTAGCCCAACTGTTTATGTGCAGCAGATGTTGGCGCCTGCCTATCAGGCGATCAAAAGCGTCAACCGTGATATTGTTGTTATCTCTGGGGCGCCGTCGCCGACGGGGTTCTTTGGCGGCAGATGCACGGGCGCCGGATGTGATGATGCGCCGTATCTTGCGGCGATGCGCGCAGCTGGAGCCGTGCAGTATATGGATTGTATCGGTATTCACTACAACGAAGGCATCCTGCCGCCGTCGCAGACCAGCGGCGACCCGCGTGGAAATCCCAATCACTACACCCGCTATTTCTGGACCATGGTCAACACCTATTACAATGCCTTCAATGGGCAGCGACCCTTGTGTTTCACCGAGTTGGGGTATCTCACGCCGGAGGGTTATGGGCAACTGCCGGAGGGTTTCTCTTGGGCCTCTGGCACTACCATCGCGCAGCACGCGGCGTGGCTCGCTCAGGCGACGCAACTTTCAGCAGCATCGGGCAAGATCCGATTGCTGATTGTCTACAACGTAGATTTCACCGAATGGGGCGGCTATGACCCGCAAGCGGGCTATGCCATCATTCGCCGTGACGGCAGTTGCCCGGCTTGCGATACATTACACAATGTGATGAAGCGGTAGCAGGTGCGGCGACGGCGAGGGGCTTCAGTGGTATTTTGCCCTTTGCGAGACAGGGCGCGTTATCCGGTTATGCCGGTAACGCGGATGCGCTCGCGGCGATATGCTGGCGTAGCGAGCGTGGCTCGATAGCCGCTGCTTCTATCTGCTGCGCGCCGACGAAGCGCGCCAGGCGCAGCAAGCCGCGCGCCAGAGCCTCGGCGAAAGCGGCATCGTCGCCCGTGGCCGTCTCTTCCAGCCAGAAGCCCTGGATATGGAGGATGCCCGTCTTGCGGTCGAGTTTGGGATCGAGGCGCGCGACGAGGCAGTCGCCATAGAGGATGGGGAGTGTGTAGTAGCCCCAATGTCGTAATTCCACCGGTTTGTAGACTTCCCACACATAATTGAAATTGAAGAGCGTTTTGGCGCGTCCCCGCGCGCTGACAATTTCCAGCGGCGCGAGGAAAACAACTTCCTCCTCCGTGGTCGCATCTAGCGGGCGCCAGGCTGCCGGAATGCCGCCCGCTGCCACGGCTTCCAGTAATGGCAGGTCGGCGGCGAGAAGATAGTGCGGCTCGCGCTGCCCCTCGACTTTGATGGGGATGATTTCACCGGCTGCCGTGAGCGTCTCCACCCAGGCGGCGATTTCTGCCGCGCTGACCTTGCGCTCCAGCAGGCTGCCGAAATTGCGGGCGCGGCATAGTCCCCAGAAGGCAATGGCTTTCTGCACGAGGAAGCGCTCCGCCGCTTCGAGCGGCGCGGTGGTATTCAGAGCGGGTGGGGCGATGTTCTCGGTGAAATCGAAGACGCGCTCGAAGCGCACGCGATGATGCGTCATCAGCTCGCCGGTGAGCCAGAGATAGAACAGCGCCACACCGGTATCCTTCCGCGCGCGATAGCTGCTCACGCGCATATTGCCATCGAAGTCGCGGTGTCCCAGCGGCCCGCGCGCTCGTAATTCACGCTTCACCTCTTCGATGAGGTTGGTGTGGGTCGCCGCGAAGTCTGCCCAATGCGGCTCGGCGCGCTTCCGGCGCATGATAGCGCGCCAGTAGGGCAGCTCTGCCATCGGCTGGAGGAAGAGCGTCTCGCCGTAATCGAAGAAGGCGCGGTGTGCGAACAGCTGCGCTTCGAGGTGTTCGGGCGCATAGTCCGTCACACGGCTCAGCAGCGCCAGCTCGTGGCTGCGGGCGATGATGTTGAGCGGATCCATCTGGATGCGTTCGGCTTCGCGCAACGCCTGCGCCGTCCCCTCAAGTCCGCGCCAGCGGCGGCCGGGCCACAGCCCTTGTTTGCCCAGCACAAAACGGCGGGCTGTCTGCATGGAGATAGCGCGTTGCGGCATCGTGTGGAATTCAGCCAAACCGCCCGGTGATGTACTCGTCGGTGCGTTTGTCTTGGGGATTGGTGAAGATCTGGTCGCGCGGGCCGAATTCCACGAGCTCGCCCTGAAGGAAGAACGCGGCCCAATCGGCTACGCGCGCGGCTTGCTGTACGCTATGCGGCACGATCACGATGGTGTAGTCGGATTTGAGCTCTTGCAGGGTGATTTCGACTTTGCCCGTGGAGATGGGATCCAGGCCCGATGTGGGTTCATCGAGCAGGATGACCTCCGGTTGCAGTGCGAGCGACCGCGCCAGGCACAGCCGTTGTTGTTGCCCGCCGGAGAGCGCGTGCGCCGGTTCGTGCAAGCGGTCGCCCACTTCTTCCCACAGCGCCGCTTGCTTGAGCGACCGTTCCACGGCAGCGTCGAGATATTGCCGCTCGCGGATGCCTGCCAGCTCCAGGCCGTAGATGATGTTCTGGTAGATGGTCATCGGCAGCGCCACCGGGCGCGCGAAGACGATGCCGATGCGGCGGCGCAGGCCGATCACATTGAAACCCGGCGCCATGATGTCTTCCCCATCGAGCAGGACATGGCCCGTTTGCGTTACCACGTCTGCTTGATCGTTGAGGCGGTTGAGGGTACGCAGCAGCGTGCTCTTGCCGCCGCCCGCCGGCCCGAAGAGCACGTTGATCTGATTGGCGTAGATGTCTATGCTGATGCCGCGCAGGCTTTCGGTGCCATCGGAGTAGCGCACGGTCAGGTTTTCGATGTGGATTTTCGTCTGCATTTCGGCTCACCAGACCCGCTGTTGGCGGTAGTGGCGGCGAATCAGCGTCGCCATGACGTTCATCGAAAGGACGAAGACCAGCAACACCAGCGCCGTCCCATACTGGATTTGCAAGGGCATTCCCGGCACCTGCGTGCTGATGACGAACAGATGGTATGGCAGCGCCATCGTCTGATCGAGAACGGAGTGGGGGAGTCGGGGCAGGAAAAAGGCAGCGACGGTGAACAGAATCGGCGCGGTTTCCCCGGCGGCGCGCTCCAGGCCCAGGATGATGCCGGTGATGATGCCCGGCAATGCCTGTGGCAGCACCACCCGGCGGATGGTCTGCCAGCGCGTGCCGCCGAGGCTCGTGCTCACCAGCCGGAATTCCTGCGGCACGGCGCGCAGCGCTTCCTCGGCGGTGCTGATGATGACGGGCAGCGTCATGATGCCCAATGTCAGCGAGCCGGCGAGGATCGAAGTGCCGAAGCGCAGGAAGATGACGAACAAGCCCAATCCAAATAGTCCGTAGACTACCGAAGGAATGCCCGCCAGATTGATAATGGCGATGCGGATGGCGCGGGTGAGTGCATTGTCTCCCGCGTATTCCGACAGATAGATGGCGGCGCCTACGCCGATGGGCACCGCGACGATGCCCGTTCCAAGCGTGAGCCATAGCGTCCCCACGATAGCGGGGAGCAGCCCGCCCGCCTTCATCCCGTCGCGGGGCATGGCGGTGAGGAATTCCCAGCTGATGGCGCCGATGCCTTCCGCAACGATATAGCCCACAATGGCAAAGATCGGCAGGATGACCAGCGCCGCCGCCAGACTAATGAGGCCAAAAGCGATGCGTTGTGAGAGTTGCCGGGTGTACATTCAGGATAACATCCGTTCTGAGCGTTTGACTTGCCGGAAAACCACCGCCGCGGCGGTAGCATTGACCGCGAAAGTGATGATGAAAAGCGCCAATCCCACAGCGAAGAGCACGTGGTAGTGGTCACTGCCGCGCGCAACCTCGCCCATCTCGGCGGCGATGGTCGCCGTCATCGTCCGCACGGGCATGAAGAAATCCGCCGGCCCGCGCGGAATCCGCGCTGCGTTGCCTGTCACCATCATCACGGTCATTGTCTCGCCGATGGCGCGCCCCACACCCAGCATCAGCGCGGTGAGAATGCCCGAGCGGCCCGCCGGAATCACGATCCGCCAGATGGTTTGCCAGCGGGTCATGCCCAACGCCAACCCCGCGTCGCGGTAGGTCTTTGGTACGGAATCGAGCACGTCCTCGACGACGCTGACCACGGTGGGCAGCGCCATCCACGCGAGCAGAATCATGCCGGTGAAGGCGGTCAAGCCGGTGGGGATGTTCAATGTCTCACGTACCAGCGGCGCGAGCACCAACATCCCCATGAAGCCGATTACGACGGAGGGGATGCCTGCCAGCACTTCGACGAAGGGCTTGAGAATATCCCGCGCCCAACGCGGCACAATCTCGGCGATGAAGATGGCAGTGGTCAGCCCCAGGGGCAGGGCGATGAGCGCCGCGCCGCCGGTGATGAGCAATGATCCAGCGACGAGCGGCGCCAGCCCGAAGTAATCTTCGATGGGATACCAGCGCGTGGCGAAAAGGCTGCTTAGCGGGACTTGGGTAAACGCAGGGGCGCCTTCGCGGATAAGGAAGAAGAAGATCATGATCACGAGGCCGATGGCGGAAAAACCGGCGATCTGGATCGCCCGTTCGATGAAGAACTCCAGGAACGAGGCTGATTTCTGCGCGGCGCCGCGCTGTTTCAAAAGTTCCATGTGTGACCCTTATTCTGTTGCGGCAACGGGTACAAAACCCAGATCGAAGACGATGCGTTGCGCTTCGGGGCTGAGGAGCCAGGTCAGGTAGATGTTGACGGCTTCAGATGCGGTGCTGGCGAAGTACAGAAACAATTCACGGGCGATGGGATACTGTCCCGAATTGACGGTCTCCACGGTGGGCGGCCAAAACGGGCCTTCCGGGGAAAGTCCTATGTTGACGGTTTTCATATCGTGGGTGATGTAACCCAGCCCATCATAGCCGATGGCGTTGGGATTCTGCCGTACTTCCGCACCGATGCCTTCTGAGGAGGGCAATAGCAGCGTATCTGGAGAGAAGAGCGTCTTGTTGTCTTTCTGTCCCAGGCGGATAACCTCTTCCAGAAAATAGACGTGCGTCCCTGAGTTGGTCTCACGGGAGAGCAGCACGATGGGGCGATCCTCGCCGCCTACCTCTTTCCAGTTGGTGATTTTGCCGCTGTAGATATCGGAGATCTGTTGCAGGGTGAGCTCGTTAACGGGATTGCTGGGGTGGATGACAATCGCAATCGCATCCAGCGCGATGACAAGCTCCTGCACCTCGATGTTGTTGGCATGTGCGGCGTTCAGCTCCTCGGTCTTGATCTTCCGCGAGGCGTTGGCAATATCCACCGTGCCGTTGAGGAGCGCCGTGATGCCCGTTCCTGAACCGCCGCCGGTCACGGCAATGCGCGCCTGGGGATTGATTTCCTGATAGCGTTCAGCCCAGGCCAGCGCCAGGTTGACCATCGTATCCGAGCCTTTGTTCTGGATGGTTATGACGGGGCCGGCATCTCCCACAACCGTGGCCGGGCCACAGCCTGTTAGGGCAAATGTGACCGCCAGCGTCACCAACAATACGTCGAGCCATTTTCTGCGTTTCACGAGGATGAATTATACCTGGGATTCTTTTCGGGACAACTGCATTGTGCTCAAATGAACAGCCCCAGCAGCAGTAACCCTCCCTGCACGGCAAAGGTCCGTGCAAACATGCGCCACGAGGCGCGCGTGTTGAAGTGCTCGCGATGGTACTCCGCTCCGCCGATGGTGATCATCACGCCGATGATACCCAGCGGCAGCAGCAGGAGTTGCCGAATGCCGATCGCGGTCTGTGTTGCCTGCGAATAGAACCCGCCATCAGCCCAAAACGCTGCGTAGACGCGCATCAGCACGTCCAGAAGGGTGACGATGGTGAAAAATGTCAACGCTACCGTGGTCGCCCATAGCCCCACCGTCAATGCCATCGCCTGAACCTGTCTCATCTTTCTCGTATCCATAGATAGTTCCTCTCTCCCGTTCTCCCCATCACCCCATCTCCCTATCTTCTCATCCCCTATCTTGCCATCCCCAGGCAGCGCAGCGGGAGCCAGACTGGCGTCCCCATCACCGGGCTATAGATAGCGGTTCCCAGGTAGGGCGAAGGATCGAGGAAGGTGAGACGCTCTTCCGGGTCGGCGGGGCGTTGTCCTGTGAGCAGGTGGAGCGGGAAGGCGCCGTCGGCGCGAAGCGGCTGCGCCACGCCAAAGAAAGCATGCGGCCATATCGCAAATCCCCCTGCATACCACGTTCCCTGGTAACCTAGCAGTTGCCCCTTTTGCACCGGGATGTCCTCAACACCCTGCGGGAATGCTGTCACGATCAACGACTTCCCATCCTGGACGGATGCCATGCCACTGTAGTACGTCCACACTTTTTCGCCCGGACGTACCGGGTCATCGTGCAGAATGGCGACGGCGTCGCGCCAGTCCGCGCGGCGCATCAGCAGGCCATCGGCGACGGCGTAGACGGGAACAGTTCCCTCGAAGCCTTCACCCATGAAAGCCAGCCCTTGCGTGAGCCACCAGACGCCCATCTCGGCGCGCGTCGGCAGTTGCCAGGGCGCCTTGGGGCAGGCGGTGAGCGTCGCGGCGGGATGAATGGCGGTGTTTCGTGGACGGAAGACGATCGTTTCTCCCGCCCAGGCGTCGGCAATGTAATACTCCAGAATGCTATCCAGCATTTGGGGCGTCCACCGCTCCGTGTAAACGGGATAGCCCATGAAGTGATGGATGAGGATCATGGAGAATTCCTGCGCGCGGATGCTTGCCAGCAGCGGCGTTTGATCCCAGAGTCCGGCGTTTGCCAACTGCGTCATCTCGAAGGGTTGGAGATAGAGCGCCTGGTCATTGAGCGTCAACAGTCCCATGAACTCATCTGCCAGCACCGGCCCTTCGGCGCGCCGCACATCCCAGAGCAGGTCGCCCAGCCGCGCTTCGGAGCGCAGGCGCGTCTTCAATCCTTGCACCGGTCCCTGGAGCGTCTGGCGCATCAGAAAGCCCAGCTGCACGGTCAACAGAATCAGCGCCACATGCCGCACAGCAAATCGAGCCGCCTGCGAGGATGTCAGGCGGGGGAGGGTATTTCCCGCGACCCACACGCCGGCCACGACGCTGAGCGCCGCCGCGAGTTCCAGCAGATAGTTGATATTGGAGCCGATTTTACCGATGGTCAGGGCCGAGAGGCTTGCGCCGATCAGATAGGGGCCGGCGAGAAGCCAGGCTGCATCCGGCTGTGGCGCCTCGTCTTTTCGCGTAGCCAGGAGCGCCCATGCCGTTACCCCCAAGCCCAGCGCGCCGAGTCCCAACAGAATCGGCAAGGTCTCGCGCACATCGCGCCAATGGCGCAGCAACGTCTCCATGTTGAAGGGGTTGACGTTGGCAGTGACAATGTTGAAGAAGAAGCCGCCTCGCGTGGCGAGCTGCAGCGCCAGGAACAACGTCAATCCCAGCCCGCCGATCATTGCAGCGAGCGCGGCAGCGCGCTTCCAGCCGTAGCGGCGCCACAGCCAGATACACGCGGCGAGCGGCGCCGCCAGGCCGTAGGATTGCCGGGTGTAGATCGCAGCCACGAGCAGCAGCGCCCCGCCGATCAACCCGCTACGCGTTTCGGCGCGGCGGGAGAGCGTCGCCAGCCCGGCTGCGCTCAGCGCCAATGCCAGCAAATCCACCCGCGCCAGCGATGACCACCCCACCACATAGGGTATCCCCAGAAAGAGCGCGCCCGCGATACGCCCCGCCAGCCGTTCCCCGGTTTGCGCCTGGACGATGCGGCTGAGGAAGAAAGCCGTCGCCAGCGCGCTCAGCGCCGAAATCAGCCGCCCGCCCCAGAACTGCGGGCCAAAAAGGGCTACGAAGGGCGCCATCGCCAGGGGATAGAGCGGCGGATAGTTCGAGATGGTGTAGGGCGGCGTGGAGAGATCGCTGCGGTAGATGTTCTGTCCGCTTGCCAGCCGCATCGCCTGGTCTACCAGCGGCGCCTCGCCATAATCCAGTGGAAAGCGATAGAACACTGCCTGTGACTTCTCGATGATGAAAATGAGCACAGCAAAAACAGCAAAGATCGTGAAGAGGATATGGAGACCCTCTTCAGAATACGGCGCAAGTGTCTGTAGGATTTTCTTCATAGTGGATATCCTTTGAATGGCGAGTCTGCGAATGGCAAATGGCGAATGGCTGAGTAACGAATGTGTCCCGTCGGGCTTTACACAATCAGCGGCAGCGCCAACAGGGCGAGCTGCGCACCCACCGTCCACGCGAAGAGCCGCCACGAGGCGCGCCGCCCTATGTGCCGGTAATGGTACTCGCCGCCGCCGATGACTAGCGCGATCCACGCCGCGCCCATGAAGAACACGCCCCAGCTGCTCAACGCTTCAGCCTGCCACAGCAGCTGTGCGGACGAAGGGCCGAAGCGCATGTATGCGCGCAGCAGCATCTCGCGCAGAAGTGCGATCTCGTACAATCCCAGTACGGCGGTTCCCAGCCACAGCGCGATGGTTGCCGTCCACGTCCAGGCCAGTTTGTGGGATTGTCGGCGTTCCTGTCGCCAATGACTGAGCACCGGCGCGCCGAACATCAGTCCCGCCGCAAACGGCAGCGAGAGCGAGTGATCCTGATGCAGGCCCATGGCGGGCCAGGTGACGTTGCGCAGCAGCCCGATGATCGCCAGAAGCGCGCCGCTCACGGCGACGAAGGTTGGCGCAAAAGCGACGAACGCTGCCAGCGGCTGCCGCAGCCAGATTCCGCGCTGCGACTTCCGTACCCTGGGCGCAATCGCCGCGAAGCGCATTCGCGGGGAGGGGGAAACTGTTGCCAGCTCCGCTTGCAATCGCTTCTGGAATGCGGCTTGTTGTTGGGTGTGCGTTTCCAGCTCCGCCCGGCACGCGGCGCACGTCGCCAAATGTTGGTCGAAGCTCTCGCGTTCAGCATCGGTCAACGTGTGATGCACGTAGCCAATGCACTCATCTTCGGTCAAATGTCGGTTCATGGTTGAACTCCTTTCACCTAGTAACTGGTGAGCAGAGAGCAGTCCATAGTGCGAAGTCTGCACACTGCTCACCGCTCACCGCTCACTGCGCACTACTTTCTACTCTCTACGAACGATTCCCAGCTTCGCCCGCAACTGCTGGTACGCCAGCCGCACCCGCGATTGGGCGGTGGGCAGCGGGCAATCCATGATGTCGGCGATTTCCTGAAAAGTATGCCCCGCCCAATAGCGCAGCACCAACGCTTCTCGCAGCGGTGGATTTAAGCCCTGGATTGCGTGTAGCAGGGCATCGCGTCCTTCCGCTGCGATGACGGCAGCCTCCGGCCCCGGCTCCGGGGCGGGTATATCGCGTCCCAGACCCAGCCATTCGGTCAGCGAGAAGCTTGCCAGTCGCTTGCGCCGCTGGCGATCCCGGCAGCGGCTCACGGTGATCGTGTGCAGCCAGGTGCCGAAGCTCGCGCGTTCGGGCGCATACTGATGGATGTGCGCGAGCGCATACGTCAACGCATCCTGCGCGGCTTCCTCCGCATCCTCGGCGTCGCCCAGCAAGCCATACGCCAGCCGGAAGGCGCGATCGCGGTGTGCTGCATAGAGCGCCTCCGCCGCGCGCTCGTCGCCGGCTTGCCAATCCTGGATAAGTTTCAGGGTATCGGTCATGGCTACACACTCATCAGCTTATACGCAAATGCGCGCGATTTTAATCACCTGGATCAGGCACCCACAGAGACAGCCCCTTCGATGTGGCGAACCAGAGTTGCCCTGCTTCATCCTGAACGATCTTCCACACGTCGTCCGAAAGCGGCCCATCGGCGGCGGTGAGCGCGCGCCAGCTGCCCTCGCCGGGATCGAAAATCCACGCGCCAATCGGCGTCGCGCACCACAACGCCCCATTCGGCGCGATGCCAATGTCGCGCACGACCAACGGCGCCGCTGCATCGGGGTTGGCGATGGCGATCCAACGCCCCGCTTCGAGATACGCCAGCCCTTGCGACGTGCCGATCCATAGCTGCCCGCTCGCATCCACTGCCGCGGCGTTAACCGGCGCCGGGGTAGGGATGGGCGGCGCCCAAATGCCGCCCTCGAAGCGCGCCACGCTGCGCTCGCTGCCGAACCAGACAGCGCCCTGTGGATCGAGCGCGATGGCGCGGATGCTGTCGCCGCCCAATACGTCGGCGCGGGTGACGGTGAGCCACGCGCCGCTGCTGGGCCGCAGGCGACTCACGCCGTTTCGTCCGCCGCCCGATCCGAACCAGACATCCCCGTTGGGTTCCACGGCGACCGCGTAGATGAACGAGCTCACCAGCCCGTCGCGTGCATCGAGACGCGACCATGTGCGCCCGTCCGCTTTGAGGACGCCCGCGCCATCGGCGCCGGCCCACACCGCGCCGCTGACATCTGCCGCCAGCGCGACGATGCGCCTTTCCGGCAGTCCCTCGAACGGAGTGTGCATGGTCCAGCGCTCCCCATCGAACACGCTGAGGCTGCTGCCCGTAGCGGCCCACACCCGCCCGCGCGCATCGAGCGCCAGCGCCGAGATGCCCTCGCGGAGAGGCGTCTGGTAGTGAACCCACGTCCCGGCGGCGGTTTCGGCGCGCCCGGCGACGCCGAACCAGGGGCGTTGCTCTGCCGTCATCATCATATAGAGCTCGAGGGGCAGCTCGGCGAGGGGACGGCTGCCGAACCAGCGATGCACAGCCTCGCCGATGGGAGCCTGGTAACGGGCCTGCCTTTGGATGACCGTATCGGCGGTGAAGAGCGTCCAGCCGTTTCCATCGAAGGCGCTGAGGCCGTCGAGCGTGCGCGCCCACAGGACGCCGGCTGCATCTTGCAGCAGCGCCGCGACGTAGTTGTCGCCCAGCCCGTCGCCGCGGGTGATCCATGTGATGTCGCCTGGCGCGGCGGCGTCGAGCATCGCTAAACCCGCGCCCCATGTGCCGAGCCATACCTGCCCGTTGGCGTATGCCGCCAGCGTCGTGATCCAGGTATCCGCCAGGGCTTTCAGTGAATGCCAGCGGCCGCTTTCCAGAAAGGCCGCGCCGTTTTGCCCGCCGATCCATACCCGCCCGGCGCTATCTGCCGTGATGGCGTAAAGCTCGATCACGGGCGACGGGGGCGCAGCCTGCCATCGCGCGCCGTCGAAGCGGGCCGCGCCCAGCGCCGTCGCCGCCCACACGCTGCCGTCGGGGGCCAGCGTCAGCGCGCGGACGCTGGGGTGAGGCAGGCCATCGCGCGCGTCGAAATTCCGCCAGCGCGCGCCATCGAAGCGGCTCGCGCCGCCCTGTGTGCCGATCCAGAGCCAACCCTCGGCGTCGTGCAGCACCGCGTAGACCGTGTCATGGAGCAATCCGTCGGTCTGTGTGAAGGCGACATAGGTGCGGTCGGCGCGATCCCAGCGGATGACGCCGCCATCGGTGGCGAGCCACACGAAATCCCCGGCAACCGCGTGGTTTCGAGGGCGCGGGCGGGGGGTGAAAGGCCGCAGCTGCAACGGCAGAAAGAAGGGCACGCCATCCCGAAAATCATCGGCGGGGTTGAGCGGATGGGTGCCCCGGCGCAACTCTGAGCCATCGTCCACGCTGCCCAGGTCGGTATCGGCGTTGAAGGGTGAGGTGCGGAAGTAGCCGAAGATTTCGGCCCCGTCGCTCAGCCCGTCGTCGTCAGTATCCCAGTTCAGGGGATCGGCGCCGTAGAGGAACTCCTCCAGGTTGCTCAGCCCGTCGCCATCAGGGTCCTGGTGCGCGTCATTGACGCCCACGCGGAGGCCCATCGCCCGCTCCCAGGCGTCGGGCAGACCGTCGCCGTCGGCGTCGGAGAAATCGGGCTGCACGTTGATGACCAGCTCGAGGCGGCTCTCCGGCGGCGCAGCGGTGAGCAGCTCTCTGCCGCTCACCGCCATGATTTCGAGGTGATAGCTGCCCGCCAGGGTGGTGCGGGGATACCAGCCGCCGTACACGCCATCGCCGGCGACGCCTTCATCGTGCAAGCCGTCATCGTGGAAGGTGAGGGTGTCCACCTCGCCGTCGGGGCGCGTCACGAGTGCGCCGATGCGGAGGGGAAGCATCGGATCCTGGGGTCGCCTTCCCGAAACGCTCGCCAGCAGGCGCAGCGGATCGCCGATGCGGGGCGCGGCGCTGGCGACGATCACTTCCAGAAGCGGCGCGGCGTGCGGCGGCGGAGCTTCCGGCAGCGTGAGGAGGGCCTCGGCGCGCGCGCTGCGGCCATGGGTTGTCACTTCCACCGCGTAGACGCCGGGTGGCAGCGGCGGCGGGCTGATTTCCAGCAGATAGGCGCTGCCTGCGCTTCGCGTAGTCAGTACCGGCGTGGTTGCGCTGCCCACCGCGACCTCGAAATCGGCGGCGCTTAGCCCCAACAGCGGGCTGCCGTCGGAGCGCTCGACGCTGACTTTGATGAAGCGACGGGCCGGGTCGCGGTGGGGAATCGGCGCGGCAATGTCGCGCACGATGACATCGAGGGGCGGCAGTTGGGCCACACCCGCGCCCCAGAGTGCGTCGGGGCCGGGTGCGCCCCGGTCGCGGGCGGCTGCCAGCAGTTGCGCTTCCAGCGCGGCTACCGGCAGATCGCGCTGCCCTGGCGCGCTGAGCAGCAGAGCGGCCATGCCGGCGACGTGGGGCGCCGCGGCAGACGTTCCGCCGAAGCCGTAGGGGCCGTACTCCGGCGAGGCGACGGAGACGAAGCTGTAGCTGCTCAGATCGGGCTTGATGCGCCCATCGGTGGTGGGGCCGCGTGAGCTGGTGGGGACGGGGCGCCCGCTGCTCACGTTGACCGCGCCCACTGCCAGGACGCTGCGAGCATCGGCGGGGACGCCCAGGCTGTGTTCGGGCGTGATGGCGGCGGTCAGCGCTGCGCCTTCGCCCACGGCGAAGATGTCGAGTGTGTGGCTTTGGGTGAATGTCCCGCCGCGCCGGATTCCGATCTCGTACAGGCCATCGAAGCGGGGAGTGAAGGTGAGACTTTGCACCGGCGGGCCGCCCTCGCGCGGCGCGACGCTGCGCGCCATTTCCGCGCCCCGCGCATCGAACAGGTAGAGCTCGTAGGTGAAGCCGGTCGCCGGGCGCAGGGGATCTTCGCTCCAATCGTCCCATGTCAGGGTGAGGTTCACGGGTTTGCCTTGCTGTAGCCGCACGGGCAGGCGTTGATGGGCGATGCCCATCCGCGAACGCCCGAACTCGTGCCAGCCGCTGCCATCGGCGTCGAGAAAAGCGCCGCGATAGTGTTGTTGCGCGTAATTGCCCACGCTTTTGATGAGCAGCATCCCGTCGGCGCGGGCCGCATCGAGGAGCGCGTAGAGGGGCGCGGGGCTATCGGCGACGCGCCCGGTTCCATCGCCCCGACTCGGCGAGAGGGTGGACATGGAGATGGATACCACGCGCATCCCTTCCGCGCGCAGATACTTGAGCACGGCTTCCAGCGTGTTGATCAGATTATCCACCTGAATCAGGTAAAGTTGTGCTTGGGGCGCGATATCATGGATGATCTCGGCGCAGGCGACGCCGTGGGCGGCGCCGCCTGCCGCCAGCATTCCGGCGCTCTCACCAACGGCGCTGAAGCGGCGGGTGATGAGGGTAGGAGGCAGTTCACCCTCGGCGATGCGCTCGGCGAGGCCCGCGAAGTGCTCATCTATGACCGCGACTTTCACGCCCGCGCCGAGGATGTCGGCGGCGTGATACTCGCTCGCGCCGATGAGGGGCAGCGCTTCGGTGCGCACCCGTCCGCCATCGGCGCGTGAGGTCGCGGGTGCGCTTGCTGCTTCTGCCTGCAATACGCGCGCCGTGGTCTCGATCTCCAGCAGACAATCGGGGCAGTGATGGTTTGCTGAAAGCGAGATGAGCAGGATGCACAGCAGCAGCGCGAGCCGTCGCGCCTGTTGCGCCCGTCTTTTGTGTGCGGCTCTCATGAATGTTGTCTCCGAATGACGACCGATAACGGAATGTGCGCGTCACAGATCAACCCTACATCCTTATTATACGTGTATTGCTGTGTCTTTTATCATCTGAGAATTGTGCTATAGTTAGCCTCAGTAAGTTTTCTCGGAGAAGTTCGGGTCGGTCTGTATTTGTAGAGAGTAGAGAGCAGTGAGCAGTACGCAGTTGGCTGTGCCCAAACTGCTCACCCCTCACTGCTTACTCATTACTATTTATGAGGAGACTATCATGGAAGACCCTCTACGCATCACAGTTTGGAATGAATATCGCCATGAGAAACAGCATCCAGAAGTGGCGCGCCTTTATCCCGATGGCATTCACGAGGCGCTGGCGGCGCCGTTGCGGGCGCGGGGTCATTCCGTCCGCACGGCGACGCTCGACGAGCCGGAGCACGGCCTCGCGGATGCCGTGCTCGCCGAGACGGATGTGCTGCTTTGGTGGGGCCATACGGCGCATGGCGAGGTGCAGGATGTCATCGTCGAGCGCGTCTACCGCCGTGTGCTGGAGGGGATGGGCCTGATCGTGTTGCACTCCGGCCATTACGCCAAGATCTTCAGGAAACTCATGGGGACGACGTGCGATCTCAAGTGGCGCGAGGCTGGTGAGAAGGAGCGGCTCTGGGTGGTGGAGCCGGGTCATCCGATCGCTGAAGGGCTGGGCGAATTCATCGAGATTCCGCACGCGGAGATGTACGGAGAGCGCTTCGACATTCCCGCGCCGGATACGCTGGTCTTCATCAGCTGGTTCGAGGGTGGGGAGGTTTTCCGCAGCGGCTGCTGTTATCAGCGCGGTAAGGGCAAAATCTTCTACTTCCGCCCCGGCCATGAGACCTACCCGATCTTCTACCAGCCGGAGATTCAGCAAGTGCTCGCCAACGCCGTGCGCTGGGCTGCACCCATTCCTGGGCCAGCTGTTACCTTTGGGCATCGCCCGGAACCGCTGGAAAGGCTGAAGTAGAGAGTAGGGGGAGTATCTCGCTGACTCGTTATCTGCAACAGGAGAGCGAACTTTAGTTCGCGCTACGTTTGCTATGCGAGTGATTTTGTGGTCTGAGATTTACCGATTTTCACAGGAGGAAATCATGATCCGTTGGACCTGAATATTTGCTAAAACTCAAGGGGTACACAGGCCATGAACGAATATATCCTCATAGGGGCAGCCGTTTTGCTATTCGTGAGTGTGCTGGTGAGCAAAATCTCCGATCGCTTCGGCATCCCCGCGCTCCTGGCTTTCTTGATCCTGGGTATGTTAGCCGGCTCCGAAGGGCCTGGCGGCATTTACTTCGACGATCCCGCCCTGGCGCAGTTTATCAGCGTGATTGCGCTGGTGTTGATCCTGTTCTCCGGCGGACTCAGCACCGAATGGGACAAAGTTCGTCCGGTAGCTAAAGAAAGCTGGCTGCTGGCTACTTTGGGGGTTTTCATTACCGCGTTGATGACAGGCGTTTTTGCCAGCCTCGTGTTCAAAGTGTCGTTACTCGAAGGACTGCTGCTCGGTTCGATTGTCTCATCCACCGACGCAGCGGCGGTGTTCTCGGTATTGCGCGCGAAAGGTATCAGCCTCAAGGGGAAGCTGAAACCCTTGCTAGAACTGGAATCGGGCAGCAATGACCCGATGGCGATCTTTTTGACCGTTGGGTTGATCCAGTTGATCACGCATCCAGACCTCTCACCCTGGAGCCTGATCAGGTTGTTTTTCCAACAAATGCTCGTGGGCGCAGTGGTGGGATATGGCATGGGCCGGGGCATACTGTGGCTCATCAACCGCATCAAGTTAGGGCACGAAGGTCTCTACCCGGTTTTGACCTTAGCGCTCGTATTGCTTACCTTTGGCCTGACCGCCATCCTGGGCGGCAGCGGCTTTTTGGCGGTCTATCTGGCAGGGATTGTGCTGGGGCATCACGACTTCATCCATAAGCGCAGCCTGTCGCATTTCCATGATGGCCTGGCCTGGATCATGCAAATCACGATGTTTCTCACCCTGGGCCTGCTGGTATTCCCTTCGCGCTTGCTCCCCACCAGCGGACTCGCGCTGCTGGTGGCGGCTTGTCTCATGTTCATCGCCCGGCCAGCGAGCGTATTCATCGGCCTGCTGCCCGGCGCATTAAACTGGCGCGAAAAGACCTTCGTCTCTTGGGTGGGCTTGCGCGGCGCGGCGCCCATCATCCTGGCGACGTTCCCCCTGCTCGCGGGGCTGCAACAGGCCGAGTTGATTTTCAACGTGATCTTCTTCATCGTGCTGACTTCCGTCTTGTTGCAAGGCACCTCAATTCCCCTGGCGGCTCGCTGGCTAGGCGTGGAAGCGCCCATCCTCCCCAAGCGCACCTATCCCATCGAATATACGCCGATGGGCGGCTTCAAAAGCGAGCTCCAGGAACTCACCCTCCCGGCTGGCTCGAAAGTGGCCGGAAAAGCCATCTTCGAGCTGCAGCTCCCCGATGATTTCCTGGTCATTCTCGTTGCCAGGGATAACGATTTCATCATCCCCTACGGAGGATTGGTTCTGCAAGCCGGCGACACATTGCTGGTGCTGTCTGAAAAATCTTCACTCGAAGCCGTTATAAGCAGATTGAACCTTAATGTAGCGCGAACTGTCTAGTTCGCGTGCGCGAAGCAGACGCTTCGCGTTACAACTATTTTCAAGGAGCTTCAAATATGAACCCATCTTCTCTCTTCGACCGAATCCGTTTTCGCGGGCAGCCGCAGGCCCACCCCGCGAGCATGGTGGTGCGCGGCAACGCTCGCTTCACCGTGCTGACGCCCCGCATGATCCGCCTGGAATGGGCGGAGAACGGGCGCTTCGAGGATCGCGCCACCTACGCCTTCCCCACGCGCACTACGGAGACGCCGCCCGCCTTCACTGTACGCGATGAGGGCGGCGCGCTCACGCTCGATACCGGCGCGCTCACCCTGCGCTATCAGCTGGATAGCGGCAAATTCACGCCGGACAACCTCAGCATCACCTTCACCCTCAACGGCGAG
>CAZDSF010000012.1:43925-68657 GCA_964508025.1 uncultured Anaerolineales bacterium | reverse complement strand
CAGTCTCCTCTGAAATTGTAACAGGTGAGCAGTGAATAGTGAGCAGTTGGGTCACGGCGAACTGCGTTCTGCTCACTGCTCTCTACGCACTACGCACGATTTTCATCCACGGGCGTGTACCAATATTGTGATTTGTCATTCCCTTACTTGCCCATTATAATGCGACTCAATGAAACTGCTACTTACGCGACACGGACAATCGCGCTGGCAGACCGATGGCGAAGTTGCCGGGCCGGATGCGCCGCTCAGCCCCCTCGGCGTACTGCAAGCGCACCGGCTGGGAGCATACCTCGCGGCGCGCGAAAAACCCACGCGCATCCTCGCCAGCCCGCTGCTGCGCGCGCGCCAGACGGCGGAGATTGTGGCTGCGTATCAGGGGCTTCCGGTGGCTTTCGATGCAGCGCTGCGCGAGTTCGATACCTGGGATGCCGCCGATCCGTCTCCTCCGGCAACGATGTGGCAGCCCGATCCGCTTGCTCCGCCGCATCCCGAATACGTGGCTTTTTGCGCGCGCCTTCGAGACGCCCTGGAGCGGGCGCTCGGCGATGGCGGCGCCAAAGAGACGACGCTGATTGTGGCGCATGGCGGCGCCGTAGGTACGATGCTGCGCTTGCTGCTGGGCGCGCCCACGGCGCGTATCTGGACGCCGAACACGGCCCTCCATGCGTTGCGGTGGACGGGCGATTTCTGGCTCGTGCGTTATCTCAATAAGCAGGAACACCTGCCTCGCCCCTTACGAAGTCGGTGAACGGATTCCCCTACGAAGTTGGTGAATTTATGGAAAAACCCTTACCCCGTTTCTGGATCTGGCTTGGCGTGCTGTTGGCGCTCGCGGTGCTGAGCGTCTTTGTCTTCTTCACGCCGCCTTCGTTGCTGCGCAAAGCGGATTATATTGCTGCGGCGGTCTGCCATCGCATTCCCAACCACACCTTCTTCATTGATGAACACCAGCTGCCGCTCTGCCAGCGGTGTACCGGCACTTTCGCCGGCGCGCTGACGGGATTGTTGTTTCAGTGGGGCGTGCTGCGTCGCCGCCGCACCCGGTTGTTCCCGCCGCTCTGGCAGTGGCTGTTGTTGGGCGGCTTTGCCGCTTTCTGGGGCCTCGATGGCTTCAACTCTTACACCACCTTGCTGCTAGGGCGCGAAGCGGGCATTCTAGGCTACGCCCCGCAGCCGTTGATCCGGCTGCTTACCGGCACCTTCATGGGATTGGGAATGAGCATCGTGCTGGTCTCCGCCTTCAACCAGGTCTTCTGGCGCGATGCGCTGCCCGAAGCGCCCCTGCCGCGTTGGCGAAACGTGGCGCCCTTGCTGGCGCTGGGACTGCTCCAGGCGGCGATCATCTTCACCCTGGAACCGTGGCTGCTCTATCCGGTAGCGCTCTACAGCACCGCGGGCGTCGTCGCCATGATGCTCTGCCTCGGCGCGATGGTCTGGACGATGGCGGTGGGCCGCGAGCAATCGTATGCTGGCTGGCGTGAAGCCTGGCTGCCGCTGATCTGGGGGATCGTTTTCGCCGGTGTGATTTTCATCGGTATGGGCGGCCTGCGGCTATTCCTCACCGGCTCTGTGGATGGCGTCCCCGGTCTCTAGCGCACGGACCTATTTGTCAGCATAGCTCCATCACCCATTACCCGTTACCCATTACCCATTGTTCCCACCCAGGGTCGGGCAAAGCTTCACACGATTTATAGTATTATCAGCACTACAGCCTTGTCTGACATCTCGGCTATACTGAAAATTGTGAGCTTCAGCATTTTCCAACCCATGACCCGTTCCCGGTCATGCAGGATTCAATTCACAGGAGGTGATTCGCTTATGTACAAAAAACTGTTCATCCCAGGCCCGACGCATGTGCGTGAAGAGATTTTGCAGGCGCAGACCGCGCCCATGATCGGCCACCGCGCCAAGGAGTATTCCAATCTCCAGGGCGAAGTGTCGCCCAAGCTGCAACAACTGCTCTACACACAGCAGCCTGTCCTCATGTTCGCCAGCTCGGGCACCGGCGTGATGGAAGGCTCGATTCGCCAGGCCGTGCGTCCCGGCAAGCGCGCGCTCGTCACCGTTTGCGGCGCGTTCTCCAAACGCTGGTTTGAGGTGGCGCAGGGCAACGGCATTCCCACCGACAAGATCGAGGTGGAGTGGGGGCTGGGCTTCCGCCCGGAACACGTCGTTGAAGCGCTGGGGCAGGCGGATTATGATGCGCTAACGCTCACTCTCAACGAGACCTCCACCGGCGTGCAGAATCCGGTCGCGGAAATTGCCGCCGCCGTGCGCGCCGCCTATCCCGAAGTGGTGATTCTGGTGGACGCTGTTTCCGCGATGGCGGGCGCCAAGATCGAGTTCGATGCCTGGGACATTGATTGCGTCCTGGCGAGCTCGCAGAAGTGCTTCGCCCTGCCGCCGGGATTGGCGGTCGCCGCCGTCAGCGAGCGGATGCTCCAACGCGCGGGCGAGGTGCCGGGGCGCGGCTATTACTTTGACTTCCTCGATAACCTCAAGTATTACAAGAAGAATCAGACCCCGGCGACGCCGGCCATCAGCCTGATCTACGCCCTCAACAAGCAATTGGATGACATCCTGGCCGAGGGGCTAGAGAATCGCTGGGCGCGGCACTGGGAAATGGCGCACATCGTCCAGGCATGGGGCCGCAAGTATTGGAAGCTCTTCGCGGCGGATGAATTCCTCTCCCCCACTGTTACGACCATGGTCAACAACCGTGGCATCGTGGTGGGTGATCTCAACAAGGCGCTCGCCGAGCGCGGCGCGATGATCTCCAACGGCTATGGCGATCTCAAAGAGAAGACCTTCCGCATCGCCACCATGGGCGATCTCACCGTGGCCGATATCAACTGGCTGCTGGGCGAGATCAACGACATTTTGGGATTGGCTTGAGAGCAGAGAGCAGTTCGCAGTTAGTAGAGAGCAGTGAGCAGGAGTACAGTTTGCCGTATTCAAACTGCTCACCCCTCACTGCTCACCCATTACTTTTTTTGAGGAGACCTGAAACATGGCGAAAATTCTAATTTGTGATCCCGTGGATGCGGAAGCCATCGCGCAAATGCGCGAGGCCGGCCTGGAAGTGGATGTCCAAGACACGATCACCCTCGAAGAACTGGAGCAGGTGCTCAACAACTATGATGGGATGGTCGTCCGCAGCCGCACCAAGGTGCGCCAACCGCTCATTGACGCGGCGCCCAATCTCAAGCTCATCGTGCGGGGCGGCGTGGGGCTGGACACCATTGATGTGGAATACGCGCGCAGCAAGGGCGTCACCGTCCTCAACACGCCCGCTGCCAACTCCGCCGCCGTCGCGGAGCTCGTCATCGGCCTGATGCTCACCCTGGCGCGGCATATCACCGTCGCCGATGCCGGGATGAAAGCCGGCAAGTGGGAGAAGAAGGCACTCGAAGGCACCGAGATCGCCGGCAAGACGCTGGGACTCATCGGTTATGGGCGCATTGGGCGGCTCACCGCAGAGAAAGCCTGCGCACTGGGGATGTCTGTGGTGTGCTACGACCCCTTCGTCGTCGTGGAGGATCCGGGCGTGGCGGCGGTGGAACTGGAAGCGATGCTCGCCATCTCCGATTACATCAGCCTGCACGTGCCCACCACGCCCCAGACCAAGGGGATGCTCGGCGCGGCGCAGTTCAAGCTGATGAAGCCGACCGCCTACATCATCAACGCGGCGCGCGGCGGCGTGGTAGATGAGGCGGCGCTGTACACCGCACTGGTCGAAAAGCAGATCGCGGGCGCGGCTCTGGATGTCTACACCGAGGAGCCGCCCAAGAGCGAACTGCTGCATCAATTGATCGCTCTGCCGCAGGTAGTGGCGCTGCCGCACCTGGGCGCTTCTACCGCAGAGGCGCTGGCGCGCGTCGGCGGCGAAGTGGCCTCGCTGGTGATTGCGCATTTCGCGCAATAGGGGGTTCTATGGCAACGATCAAAGCTTTCCGTGGCATTCGCTACAATCCCGAACGCTTCTGCGATCTCTCGGAAGTGCTCACGCAGCCCTACGACCGCATTCACGATGCGGAGCAGGAAGCATACTATGCGCTCAATCCCTACAACTTCTGCCGTATTGATATGGGCTTGCGCGAGCCGGATGAGCCGGATAACAACGTCTACACCCGCGCGCGCGCCTACGCGCAAACCTGGCTGGCAGAGGGGATTCTCATCCGCGATCCCCGCCCCATGCTCTATGTCCTGGAGCAGCGGTTCATCACGCCTGATGGTCAGGAGCACGTCCGCCGGGGCTTTACCGCTGCGCTGGAGCTCACCCGCTTCGACGAGGGTATCGTGCTGCCCCATGAGCGCACGCTCAGCGGCCCCAAGGCCGACCGGCTGAATCTGACCCGTGTGACGCAGACCTCGTGGGGGCACATTTTC
Organism: uncultured Anaerolineales bacterium; assembly: GCA_964508025.1. GTDB lineage: Bacteria > Chloroflexota > Anaerolineae > B4-G1 > SLSP01 > JAAZNO01. Next base: position 64,268 of record CAZDSF010000012.1, on the reverse strand, counting down.
GCGCTCTATCCCGACCCGGAGAACCGCATCAACGCGCTGCTCCAGCCGTTCCTGGATTCGCACATGCCTGCGATTCTCACCGAGCAGGTGATCGAGCCGGCCGTGGAGCAGAACTTCTGGGTGGTGGATGATCCTGACATCGTGGCTGCCGTCATCGAGGAAATGGCGCCCAAGCGCAATCTCATCATCGCCGATGGACACCATCGCTACGAGACCGCCCTTAACTACCGCGATGAGATGCGCGCCCAACATCCCGATGCGCCCGCGAATGCGGCTTTCAATTACGGTCTGATGACCTTTGTCAGCATGAGCGATCCGGGGCTGGTGATTCTGCCCACGCACCGGCTGATCCATTCCTACACACAGATGGATAGCAAGGCGCTGCTGGCGGCGTTGGCCCCTTACTTCGAGGTGCAAGCTATGCCCGATCGCGAAGCGATGGAGGAGGGGCTGGCGCAGGCGACGCCCGCGCAGCCGCGCTTCGGCTTCTACGATGGCGGGTACACGCTGCTCACCCTCAAGACGTTGGATGTCATGGCCGAGCTGGTGCCGGAGCGCGATCCCAGCTGGCGCGCCCTGGATGTGGCGGTGCTGCACGAGCTGATCCTGGAGCATGTGATGGGCCTCACCAAAGAGAGCGTGGCGCGCAAGGAGAACCTGGATTATCTGCGCGATCCGAATCCCGGTTATGCGCGGGTGGATGCCGGCGAAGCCAACTTCCTCTTCCTGCTCAACGGCACGCGGATGGAGCATGTCCGCGCTTGCACCGAGGCGGGCGAGAAGATGCCGCAGAAATCCACCGACTTCTATCCCAAAGTCATCAGCGGTCTGGTCGCGTTGCCGCTGACCGGAGAACTTTAGCGGCGTTCTAAACGCAAATCTCGCTGATTTTCTCTGATCGGCGAAAATCTGCGTTTCAAACCCTCTCGTTGTGAAAGTAGCTCGTTTTTCACGGGGTTGGCATTTGCCGGCCCCGTTTTTTCTTGCCATTTCCGCATTCACTGTTACACTTTTTACGCATTACGCATTACGCATTACGCATTACGTAGCACACATTACGGAGTTCCCATGTCCATCCAATATCTGCTCTTTGATCTCGACGATACGCTGTACACCAATACCACAGGTCTCTTTGCCGAGGTGGGGCAGCGCATCGAAGCCTGGCTGGCGGGGGCGCTCGGCGTTTCTCTGGAAACCGCGCACACCCTGCGCCGCGACTATCACGCCCGTTACGGCACTACGATGGCGGGCTTGCTGCGTCACCATCCCGGCGCGGATGTGGACGACTACCTGGAGGATGTGCATCAGGTGGATGTCGCCAGGTACCTCCGGCCCGATCCGGCGCTCGGCGCGATGCTCGCGCGGTTGCCGCGCCCCAAGCTCATCTTCACCAACGCCATCGCCAGCTGGGCCGAGCGAATTCTGGCGCAGCTCGAAGTCCGCGAGCACTTCGAGCGCATTGTGGATGTGCGGGACGTGAACTATCTGGCAAAGCCGCGCCCAGAGGCGTACACGCAATTGCTGGCGCAGCTGGCGCTTCCCGGCGCGGCGTGCGCGTTGCTCGATGATCAGCGCCCCAATTTGCAGACGGCGGCGCAGTTTGGAATGCGCACCATTCTCGTTCGACCTGGCGGTGCGCCGGGCGATGGAGCGGAGGCTGCCGTGGATACCGTGCTCGAGGCGGAACCGATTCTGCAATGCTGGTTGGACGCGGCGTCTGAACTCTGATGTGACATCGCCGGGGTGCATGAAGATATAGCCTCTGGCTCGAGGTAGAGAGCACGCACTGCGCAGCTCCGGTCTGCGCGGTGCGTGCTTGTGAAAGCGCCTGCCGCAGGCTGATTCTGCAGCGACAGCCACTCCAAACATGACATGATCTGTCATATTCACGCGCTATAATGTCATAAACTAGAAAATTCGTTCGTTAAAGAGGCATTTATGGCGACAGTGAATCTCGCTACGTTCGAGGCGCCTTGTGGTATAATGAACGCTGATAGAACCCCCGTTCTAAAAGGGATCAGTATGGAACCCAACGAAATCATCATTCGCGGCGCGCAGCAGCACAACCTCAAGCACATTGATGTGTGCATTCCGCGCAACCGGCTGATAGTGCTGACCGGCGTAAGCGGCAGCGGCAAATCGTCGCTGGCTTTCGATACGATCTACGCCGAGGGCCAGCGCCGCTATGTGGAGAGCCTCTCTTCGTATGCGCGGCAGTTCCTGGGACAGATGGAGAAGCCCCGCGTGGACTTCATCGGCGGTCTCAGCCCGGCCATCGCTATCGAGCAAAAGGCGGTCAGCAAGAACCCGCGCTCGACCGTGGGCACCGTCACCGAGGTGATGGACTACCTCCGCGTGCTCTTTGCGCGCTTGGGTGAGGCGCACTGCCCGGAGTGCGGACGGCCCGTTCACGCCCAGAGCGCGCAGCAGATTGCCGATCAGATTGCCGCGCTGCCCGCCGGGACGCGCTTCCAGTTGCTCGCGCCGGTGGTGCAGAAGCGCAAAGGCACGCACGCGGAGCTGCTGGAGCAGGCGCGGCGCGACGGCTACCTCCGCGCCCGCGTGGACGGCGTCCCCGTCGAGCTCACGGATTCCATCAAACTGGCGAAAACCAAAGTCCACACCATCGAGCTGACCGTGGATCGCCTGCAAATTCCCGCCGCGCCGGATGGCGATTTCCACACACGGCTGCTGGATTCGGTAGAGACCGCGTTGCGAGCCGCCGAAGGCGTGCTGGTAGTGGACGTGGTCGAAGGCGAGGAGCTGCTCTTCAGCGAGCAGAACGCCTGCGCGCATTGCGGCATCAGCTTCCCGGAGCTCTCCCCCGCGCTGTTCAGCTTCAACTCGCCTATCGGTATGTGCCCGGACTGCAACGGTCTGGGCGCGAAGCTGGAGGTGGACATCAATCTCATCATCAACGATCCGGCGCTCTCGCTGATGGATGGCGCGCTGCGTTGGTACGGCGATCTCCGCAAGAAGCAGCTCAGCTGGACGCAACGCGAGCTGAATGCGATTGCCCGGCACTATGGGGCAAATCTAAACACCCCCTGGCAGGACTTGCCCGAACACTTCCGCCACGTTTTGCTCTACGGCTCCGGCAAAGAGCGCATCAACTTCTCGTTCAGCGGCGACCGTGAAGAGGCGACCTGGTCGGGCGAGGTGCAGCGGCCCTTCGAAGGGGTCATCGCCTGCATCCGGCGGCGCTTCCGCCAGACCAAGTCGGAGTACACGCAGCGTTGGTATCTCAGCTTTATGAGCGAGCAGCCATGCCCGGCGTGCCAGGGCGCGCGCCTGCGGCCCGAAGCGCGCGGCGTGACGGTGGGCGGCAAGACCCTGCTGGATATTGGCCGCCTGACGATTGACACCGCCCACGCCTGGATCGCATCGCTGTGGGACATTTTCGATGCGGAACAGCTCGAAATCGGCGGGGAGGTGCTCAAGGAAATCCGCGACCGCCTGCAATTCATGCTCAACGTGGGGCTGCACTACCTCACGCTCGACCGGCCCGCGCCGTCGCTCTCCGGCGGGGAAGGGCAGCGCATCCGCCTGGCGAGCCAGATCGGCTGCGGGCTGGTGGGCGTGCTCTACATCCTCGATGAGCCGAGCATCGGCCTGCACGCGCGCGACAACCGCGCCCTACTCGATACGCTCCTGCGCCTGCGCGATATGGGCAACACGGTGTTGGTGGTGGAGCACGATGAGGAGACCATGCGCGACGCCGATTGGATTGTGGATCTCGGCCCGGGCGCGGGCGTGCTCGGCGGGGAGGTGGTGGCTTCCGGCCCGCCGGCGCAGGTGATGGCGGATGCCCGCTCGCTCACCGGGCGTTACCTGAGCGGTGCGCTCAGCGTCATCTCACCCAACGGCGGGCGGCGCAGGCCGTGGGACGGCTCGCAAAACGGCAGCCTGGTGTTGCGCGGCGCGACGCTGCACAACCTCAAGCAGGTGGAGGCGCGCTTTCCCCTCGGCGTGATGACGTGCGTGACCGGCGTGAGCGGCAGCGGCAAGAGCAGCCTCGTCGCCGAGACGCTGTACCCCGCGCTGGCGAAGCTCCTCAACCGCGCCGAAACCCGCCCCGGCCCTTACGAGCAGCTCGAAGGGTTGGAGCATCTGGACAAGGTCATCAACATCACGCAAGACCCCATCGGGCGCACGCCGCGCTCGAATCCGGCGACGTACATCGGCGTCTTCGATGAGATCCGCCGGGTGTTCGCCGTCACGCCGGAGGCGAAGCTGCGCGGCTATGGCATCGGGCGTTTCAGTTTCAACGCGAAGGGCGGGCGTTGCGAGGCCTGCAAGGGGCACGGACAGAAGCGCATCGAGATGCACTTCCTGGCGGATGTGTGGGTGACGTGCAAGGATTGCCAGGGCGCGCGCTACAACCGCGAGACGTTGCAGATTCGCTACAAGGGCAAAAATATCGCCGATGTGTTGACCATGGATGTGCAGGAGGCGCTGGCGTTTTTCGCGGCGTACCCGAAAATTGCGCGGCAGCTCCAGACCTTGCACGATGTGGGGTTGGATTACGTCAAGCTGGGGCAGGCGGCGACGACGCTCAGCGGCGGCGAGGCGCAGCGCGTGAAGCTGGCAAAGGAGCTGAGCAAGGTCGCCACCGGGCGCACCCTCTACATTCTCGACGAGCCGACGACAGGTCTGCACTTCGCCGACATCCAGAAGCTGCTCGACGTGCTGCATCGCCTCACCGACGCGGGCAACACCGTTATCGTCATCGAGCACAACTTGGACGTGATCAAAACGGCGGACTGGCTGCTCGATCTAGGCCCGGAGGGCGGCGACGGGGGCGGCTACATCATCGCCGAAGGCCCGCCGGAAGCCGTAGCGCAGGTCGGCGCGAGCTACACGGGGCAGTTCTTGCGGCGGATGCTGTGAAGCAGTTACCGAATATCATGATATCGTGATGTAATGATATACAGCATGGAGGCGTTCCCATCGTGACAATCCTTGGAGAAGGAAGTGTGGGAGGAGGCCCCCCTTACCGGTGAGCGCATCTGCGTTCATCGTGTTATTGGAAAGCACGATGAGGTATATCGTGATCCCTAGCCCATTGGAAGCAATGTCAAGGCGCGGCTACATTCCAAGCGGAAGGCGGGCGATCTGAGCGTCGAGGAACGCGCGGCGCTCTATCAGGCTATCGTGGAAACGCTCGCCGAGGCGGTGCGTCTTGGGGGCCGCAGCGGCGAAACCGATCTCTATGGCGTTCCCGGCGGCTATCAGCCGGTGATGGGCGGGCATTTCAAGGATGCGCCCTGTCCAATCTGTGGCGCGGTGATCGAGAAAGCCAATATCGGCGGCTCGGCAAGTTATATTTGCATGGTGTGCCAGCGGTGATTCCGCTCTCGAAGGGCTGCTGTCGCTGCATTTGAGCACTTGTTGCGGAAAAGCAGCCTGAAGGTCAGGGGCAAAAAGTTAGTAGCCGAGTATAATACGTGGCGTGGCTCCGAACAGAGCCGCGCCACATTCGTGCCATGAGGTGAGCTTGATGAAAAAGGGAATTTTGTGGGGAGCATTGGTGCTGGTATTGCTCTTATCCGCCTGCGGTAGCCGGGAAAAGCCGCAAGTGCTCTCTGACGAGGCGCGTGAGGCGGTGCTGGCATATAGTGAGGAGAAGACGGACACGCTGCTCACCGGCTTGAGCGAAGGAGATTATGCCGCTTTCTCCCGCGATTTCACCGAGCGGATGAAAACGGCGATGTCTGAGGCCAATTTCCCCGATCTACAGCTACAAATCATTGGCAAGATTGGCGCCTACATCTCCCGTGAAGTTCGGAGTGTAGAGCAGAGCGGCGAGTTCATCGCCGTGATCTACACCGCCAAATTCGAGCTGGATGATCCGGTAATTGTGCGCGTGATTTTCGAGGCGGCTGAACCGCATTCGGTTACTGGACTCTGGTTCGATTCCGCTCGCTTGCGCCGTAAGTAACCTGGTTTTTCGCGCAATAACAAAGCCGGCGCTTCCGCAGAAGCGCCGGCTTCAAACAGGCGTCGCTGGCTTCCTGAGAACTCAGATCTCTGCCAGATGGGTCAAGAAGTGTAATGAGGTCTGAATACCCCGGTGGAAATTGCTCACCGAGAGTTTCTCGTTAGGGGCGTGAAGGTTGTCGTCGGGCAACCCAAAGCCCATCAGAATCGTATCAATCCCCAGCACTTTCTGGAAGGTCGCCACTACGGGAATCGAGCCGCCCTCGCGCATGAAGATCGGTTCGCGTCCGAATGCGGCTGTGTACGCGCGGAAGGCGGCATCCATCGCGGGGCTGTCGCGGCGCACCATGGCGCCCTCGCCGCCGTGCAGGTCGCGGACTTCCACGGTGACAGTGGGCGGCGCAATCATCTGGAAATAGTCTGCAATCAAGCGGCTGATTTCCTCGTGGTTCTGATCGGGCACCAGACGCATGGAGATCTTGGCGAAAGCCTTGCTCGGCAACACCGTCTTGGCGCCCGGCTGGATGTAGCCGCCCCAAATGCCATTTACATCCAGGGTGGGGCGGGCGGTGGTGCGCTCGATGATGGTGTACGTCGGTTCACCCCAATCGCGCGTGACGCCGGCTTCGGCCAGCCACACCTCGCGGTCAAAAGGCACTTTTGCCAGCTCCGCCCGCTCTTCCGGCTCCAGATCCCGCACTTTGTCGTAGAAACCGGGAATGAGAATGCGCCCGTTCTCATCCTGCAATTTGGCGATCATTGCGCAGAGTGCATTGATGGGATTGTGTACCGCGCCGCCATAGATGCCGGAGTGCAGATCGCCCGCCGGGCCGGTGACTTCTACTTCCACGTAAGCCATACCGCGCAGCGCGTAGACGATGGTGGGGAGGTCCTTGCCGAGAATATGCGAGTCGGAGATGAGGGCCACGTCGGCGCGCAACAGGTCGCGGTGCTCGCGGATAAAGGGATCGAGGCACGGGCTGCCAATCTCCTCTTCCCCTTCGATGATCATCTTGATATTGACCGGCGGCGCGCCAGCAGTCTGTTGGAAGGCTTCCACCGCTTTGACATGGATGTAGAGCTGGCCCTTGTCATCGGAGGCGCCGCGCGCAAAGAGGCTGTCACCCGCCACCGTCGGCTCGAAGGGCGGCGTGCGCCAGAGGTCGAAAGGCTCCGGCGGCTGCACATCGTAGTGCCCGTAGATGAGCACGGTGGGTTTGTCAGGGCCGGCTGCCAGCCACTCGGCGTAGACGATGGGATGACCGCGCGTAGGCATCACCTCGGCGCGGGGGAAGCCGGTCGCCAGCAGCTGATCTCGCAGCCAGACCGCCGCGCGGATCATGTCGGGCCGATGTTCGGCTTGCGTGCTGATACTGGGAATGCGCAGAAAGGCTTTGAGTTCCTCAAGAAAGCGTTCCTGGTGCGAACGTGCGTAGTCGAAACAGGTTGGTGACATACAAGCCTCCTCACGGCTTTTTCCCTACCATTTACTTACCTTGAATTATACCTCAAAACCTGCGAATTTGGCAAGTGAAATTTGGGAATCAATGGCGTTACTACAGTGTTGCCAGTGCTGCCCGCATACGTTCCAGGCCCTCGGCCGCCAGCGCTCTCGGCGCGCCGAAGTTGAGGCGCACGAAACCTTCGCCGCCCGGCCCAAAGGTTGCGCCATCGTTCAACATCACCCGCGCCCGTGCGCGGAAGAAGTCGTAGGGATTGCCGGGGATGCCGGCTTCGCGGCAATCGAGCCACGCGAGATACGTCCCCTCCGGCGCGGCGACTTGTATGCCCGGTAAGTGTTCTCGTACAAATGCCACGACGAAATCGCGGTTGGCTTCCAGGTACGTCAGAAGCGCCTCCAGCCAGGGGCCGCCATCGCGGTAGGCCGCAAGCGCCGCCACGTAGCCCGGCACGGTGACGTGCCCCACCACGCCGCGCTGCCCCGCCTTGAAGCGCGCCCGCAATGCGGGATCAGGAATCACGGCAAAGGAGCAGCCCAGACCGGGGATGTTGAACGTCTTGCTGGGGGCCATCAGCGTCACGGTGCGCGCCGCGATTTCTGGATCGAGGGCCGCGATGGGGCGATGCTCGTGTCCGCTGAAGATCAGATCGCAGTGGATTTCGTCGGAACAGATGGTGATGCGGCGTTCGAGGCACAGGGTCGCCATGCGTTCGAGCTCTTCCTGACGGAAGACGCGCCCCACGGGATTGTGGGGATTGCACAGGAGGAACATCGCTGTGTGGGGCGAGAGTGCAGCCTCGAAGCGGTCGAAGTCAATTTCGTAGCCGCCGTCGGCGCGGCGGGTGAGCTCCATGGTCTCGTTGCGCAATCCGGCGTCCGCTGCGACGGAAAGGAATGGCGGGTAGACGGGCGTCTGGATCAGCAGCCCCTCGCCGGGCTGGGTGAGCGCCTGCGCCGCCAGATTGAAGCCCACAACGACGCCCGGCGTGAAGACGATGGCTTCCGGCGCCACGCGCCAGCCGTAGCGCGAGACCAGCCGCGCCACAATCACCTCGCGCAGCTCGGCAGGGCAGTGACCGTAACCGAAAATGCCGTGCGCCGTGCGCTCCTGCAACGCGGCAATCACCGGTTCGGGGCACCGGAAATCCATATCTGCTACCCACAGGGGGAGTTCATCCGCGTCACACCAGTTCCATTTGATGCTATCGGTGGCGCGGCGGTCAATGATGGTGTCGAAATCGTAGCGCATGGGAGCTCCTCTCGCTCATGACACCGCCCGACCCGACATGACTCATGCTGGGCCGGGCGGTTTTGCGGATCGAATTACAAATCTTCCAGCCGTTGCCGCGATTGCATCAGGTTCTTCCAGGCGTGCAGCGCCAACGTTGCGCCGATGACGCCGTAGGCTACGAAGACCCGGAAGTATTCGCCGATTTGGGCATCGCCGAAGAGTTGCCGGCCTGCTGCCGGCGAGACGATGAAGAGCGTGTGGAACAGGAACACGCCCAGCAGCGCCTGCCCGATGGTCGCCTTCGTGACCGTCGCGCCGCCGATGAGGATGGCGGCGATGGAGTAGAGGCCCACTTGCTCGTGGCTGCCGTAGGTGCTGAAGGCGCCCATGTTCTGTAAGAAGATGATGTGCCCCCACGAGGCCAACACGGTAGAGAGCACAATCGCCGTGACGCGTACCTGATCCACCTGAATGCCCGACACAGCCGCGACATGCCGATCCTGCCCCACGCTGCGCATATCCTGCCCGATTTTGGTCTTGGAGAAAAATGCAATGAATCCGCACAAGCCGAGGATGGCGAGCCACGTTCCCATCGGCACCTGGATATTCTTGACGAGCGTGGCGCTGCTCATTACCACGATGGCCCACACTACCGGCGCCAGAGTCAACATCCCGCCGCCTACCAGCCGGACGATGTCGGCGCGGGCGCGGGGCGACTTGAAGAAGCGGAAAATCTGGTATCCCAATCCCAACACACAGGCGATGATGACAACGGTAGTGAGCGGCAATCGGAAGACATTATCGAGGCCGTATTTCAGGCCGTTGCTCAGGTCTACGGTGGTGCGAACGCCTACACCAGACCCCAAAACCAGGACAGGGTTATTCATCGGGAGTAATTTGCTGCCCACGATTTGCAGAAAGAAGAATTGGTACCAACCGGCGGCGAAGTATCCCAGGATCAGCCCGGTAATCATCTCCTGACCCTTGGTTTTGTTGAACAGCTTGCCGGTGAGGTAGCCCAGTCCTGCCGCCAGCGGCGTTGCCAGGAGGATGCACAGCAGAATGCCGGGAAAACCCGTGACGCCCCAGTGGCTGACGAAGATGATGACCGTTTGCGCCGCCATCGCCCCTAGCACGATGGAGAAGTTCAGCCCCATGCCCGCCAGCACCGGAATAATCAGCGAGAGCACCAGGAATGAGTTACGGGAGATGCGCGAGATGATGTCCGACAGGTAGAGGGTCGCATTCATGCCGGAGATGCGGAAGCCGGCGACGCTCAGCACCACGAACATGATCGTGACCGCGTTGTTCGTGAGAAATTGCCGCCCGGCCTTTTTGAAATCGAAGCGCGGTTTAGCAGTGGTTTCGGTCTTCACTTACTCGCCTCCCGTCTGCGTCAGGGCATAGATGATGATGCCGTTTTGGATGATGATCCGCGAGATTTCGGCCATACTTGCCATATCCGCCGTGAACACGTTGGCGACCGGCATGGCGACCACCAGAATCGCCTGGAACAGGAAAGTGCCGATGAGGACATGGGCAATGGAGGCTTTTTTGACCGAAGCCCCGCCGATGAGAATAGCCGCCACCGCGACAAAGGGCATGAACATCGGGCCTTCGTAGAGTTGCAGAAAGCCGAAGCTCTGGGCGTAGACGATGATGCCCACCGCGCCCAGAATGGTCGAGACCATCGTGCCGATCATCCGGTGCTTATCCACGTTGATGCCGGCGGCTTCGGCAAAGCGCGGATTGTCGCCGGCGGCGTACATCGCCGCGCCGGTCTTGCTGCGCATGAAGAGCCACACCAGCCCGCAACATAGCAAAAAGAACAGCAGCAGGCCGGTAGGGATTACTACCGAGCCGATGTTGAAGCTCAGCGTGTTGTTGAGCAATTGCGAGAGCTGCCGGTTATCCAACGCGATGGTCACGCGCACGCCCCGTCCGATGGGCCAGGCCATCTCCGGGCTTTTGAAGGGCAGCAGCAGCCAGCCAATCTTCATCACGGAAACGGCGGAGAAGCCCACGAAGGTCGCCAGCATCATCTCCGAGCCTTTCACACGGTTGAGCAGCCAGCCGTAGCCATAGCCCACGATGGCGGCAAAGGGCAGGGAGAAGAGGATCGCGCCCAAGAACGCCACATAGCCGTTGAGCCGGAGCTCGATAGCGATGAGTGCGCCCAACAACCCGGCCAGGATGCCCAACGAGACGCCGAAGTTCGGGCCGATGCCGCTGCTGATCGCCGGCACCATCGCCAGCACCAACACGCCATTCATGCCGATGCGCACCAGACTGGAGGAGAGCAATTCGGCAAAGTCCAGCTTCAGCAAAATCGCCGCTGCGCACAAGAACAGGAAAAAGCCCAGAATGATGAGCCGCGCCGGACCAAAACTCTGTATGAAATGGGTGATTTGTTTACGCATGGGATGCCGCTCCTTCCCTGTCCTTCTGTCCCGCCATCAACAGGCCAAAGTTGACGTCTGAGTCATCGGGCCGGAGAATCCCGGCGATTTTGCCCTCACTCACAATCGCAATCCGGTCGCACACGCTGCGCAATTCCGCCAGCTCGCTGGAGGTCATCACAATCGTCATCCCCAAGGTCTCGTTGAGCCGCACCAGCGTCTCCAATACCAGCCGTTTGGCCCCCACATCAATACCGCGCGTTGGTTCGGAGACAAAGAGGATGTCCGGGTTCAGCGTCAGCGCGCGGGCGATGCAGACCTTTTGTTGGTTGCCGCCGCTCAGCCGCCGCACAATCTGCGTCGGGCCGGTGCAGCGAATGTCGAGATCGTGGATCATCTTGAGCGCGTGTTCTCGAATCGCCTTGCTGTTGAGCTGTGAAATCGGCCCCCACTTGTAGAGGAATTGGCCCTGATTCTGCATCGCGGTGATGATGATGTTCATCTCGATGGAAGAATCCAGCAGCAGCCCCACGCCGCGCCGATCTTCGGACAGGAAAGCCATCTTGTAGCGGATGGAAGCCGGGGTATCGTTCAAGGGCAGCGGGCGGTCGTTGACCAGCACCTCGCCCCGACAGGGATACAGCCCCATCACGCCGTTGGCAATGCCAATCTTGCCCTGTCCCGCCAGCCCGCCGATGCCCAGAATTTCGCCTTTGCGCACATCCAGATCCAGGCCCTTGACCAGTTCGCCGGGCATATCCACCACAAAATCGCGCAAGCGGAGCGCCAACACATCCTCGCGGGAGTGATCGGTACGCTGCGACAGTTTTTCCACCTTGCGCCCCACCATCAGCTCCGCCAGCTCGTAGATGTTGGTTTCTGCTGCGGTGCGCTTTGCCACCAGCCGACCATCGCGCAGCACGGTGATGTTGTGCGCTACCGCCATCACCTCATCCAGGCGGTGCGTAATGAAGAGGATGGCGATGCCCCGCTCCGAAATACGCTCCATGGCGCGCAGCAGATGTGCGGCTTCGCTTTCCGCCAGGACCGCCGTCGGTTCATCGAAGACCAGCAGCTTGATATTGGTCTTGTCGAGCTCGCGCGCAATTTCGACGAATTGCATGTGCCCCACCGGCAAGCCCGCCACCTTGACGTATTCCTCGATGTTCATCTCCAGGCTATCCAGCGCGCGGCGCGCATCGGCGCGCATGGTGCGCATGTCCAGCGACTTGAGCTTCTCGCCGAACACGCGGCTCACGGGATTGTCCTTGAGCACCTCACGGTTGAGTTTGATATTCTCGGTGATGGTGTAATTGGGCAGGAGCATGAATTCCTGATGCACCATGCCGATGCCCAGTTCCATGGCGCGTTGGGGCGAGGTGATTTGAGCGTTTTGCCCTTCGAACAGCACGTCCCCATCGTAGCCGCCAGTGCTGTGGATGACGGCCATCCCGAAGAGAATGTTCATCAGGGTGGATTTACCCGCGCCGTTTTCGCCCACAATTGCGTGAATTTCTCCGGGCCTGAGCGCGAGCTCAATGTCTTTGAGCACCTGCGTGCCGTAATAGCTCTTGCTCACCCCGCGCATTTGTAGCAGATAATCTTCTGCCATTCGGCCCCCTTAGAAAGTGTGAAGGATGAAGGCGGAAGGATGAAAACACTCCGCCGCCCGCGTCAGTCGCGGATCTGACAGTCCGTTCCGCGCAGCCCAGTTTGGAAGAGACGCTGGCGCTTCCTCACGCCATTTAGAAAATTGAGTCGCTCTGATCCGTGGCAGCTGTATCAGTCCATGAGCGATGTTGAAAGCAGATTTTGTAGATTACAGGCGTTGATCTACGAATTGTCATGGTTCAGCCTGAATCGTATTGATCTAAAAGGCGGCTTTAGCCATATCTGAGCGCAAGTAAGCGCAAAGCGGCTGCACAGTGCCCGGAAAGCAAGTGGATGCGGCTGCGAGAGCCGCATCCACCTGCTAGCTGTGAGTTAGTGCGCCGTTCCGAAGATGATGTGGTCGGAGAGGTAGAGGAAGTAGTTGTTGGTGCCGGTGTATTCCGTCAGCGTCACCGCGCTGCCGGCGATTCCTTCCATGATCGCCTGCAACTTAGCCTTATCCACCCGGCCATTGGTGTCGCCGTTGATCCAGGCGATAGCGTATTCCACGCCGGCCTCGATGAACATCATATTCACGGGGACAGGCCAGGTCGCCACGCGCCCATCGGCGCCGAGCTCGTGCACCTTCTGCTCGATCTGCGCCAGCATCCAGGGCACGTCACCTTTGTGCGCCTCATCCACTTCGATGCCCAGGGCTGCGGGCAGGGCGTGGTAGGGCGAGGGGCAGCACTGCACGGGGTAGATGCCGCCGGAAGCGATGGTTTGGCGGATCATCGGCTCCTGCATAGCGCAGTTGGTGCCGAAGACAGCGGTATTGGGACCGTACTGCGCGATCTTGCGCGGCACGTCTTCCATGATGAATTGCTGGGTCCCGGGCACGCCGGCGTCACCGGTGGGATCGGGGGCGTCCTCATCCACAAAGCGGATGCCTAACTGCTCGGCGCGTTCCTTCATCAACAGGCGGCGCTGCGCGAGCATTTCAATGGACATGTGGCGCGGGAAGGAGTAGTGGACCAGCACCTCGGCGCCCATCGCCTTGGCGTGTTCAGCAATCTGATAACCACGGCCCAGGTCATCGGTGTTCAACACGACGTCGCCTTTCTGGGCGATGATGTCGGGGTCTTCCTGGGGGGCGCCCAGAATGAAGAGCATGTCGGGGCGGATTTCGCGGACTTTGTCCACCGCCGCAACAGCGCCGGGAACGGCCTGCACCATCACAATCGCCTTGACGGCGGGATCAGAGGCCATCTCCAACATATTGGTGATGGTGGTCTCCTGCTCCTGCATGAAACGGTCAGGGTATGTGGTGTGTAAAATGCGGTCGGAGCCGTAGCGCCGTACCATTTCTTCCGCCATGCGGAACTCTTCCTCGTTCTGGGTTACGGTGCTGGACATGATCCCGACTTTCCAGGCTTCCTCTTTAGGAGCGGCGGGCCCGCTCTGGCAGCCCACCATGCTCACAATCAGGATCACAGCCAACAAACCCCACAGTTTATTTCGCAACATGATAATCCTCCTCCTCACTCTAAAGTTATATTTCACCACAGTTGGGACACCTTGCACTATCCGATGGTCATCACCTCCTTTCTTACAGTGCATAAGCGTTATTGCTTAGCCTCAGCGCTGCTGTGGTCGCGCCATGCCTCAACCTGCAACCAGATCGAAGTATCCGGCGACTTCCATTTGATCTGCTTTAATTGCTGAAATGTGTTAAAAAGATTGAGTGCGCGCGCCAAGAAACATATCACTGCGCACCGCTATACACTAAGTCCATCGCAGATGGTTCAGGGAAATCTAAACTGGCGTTCTGACACACACGCCGAAGTCCAACGTTATCTATAGCTGTTATGGTTATGAAGAGTGCAATCGCATGGATTGCGCTGATAATAGCACAGTATAGCGTAATTCCGCGGTGGTGTCAACTGAAATTCAGCGCTATTGCATTGCAATCTATCCCATTAGCGGCTCCCCGGTATTGCTGCGCCCGCTGGATATAGCCAATTGCTGTCTCGCGGTTGTGGGCGATTTCGCTTTCTGTCAAGGGGCGCACCACTCTAGCGGGACTGCCCATGATAAGCGATCCGGCGGGATAGACTTTGCCGCCCGGCAGCAGGGCGCCGGCTGCAACGATACAATCCGCGCCCACTTCGACGCCATCCAGAAGCAGCGCGCCCATCCCAATGAGCGTGTTGCGTCCCACGCTCGCCCCATGGACGATGGCCCGATGCCCCACGCTGACCTCTTCCGCCAACACTAACGGATAGCCGCGCGATGTGTGCAGCACACAGCCATCCTGAATGTTGACGCCCGCGCCCAACGTCAACGGCTCGATATCGCCGCGTAACACGGCATTGAACCAGATATTGACGTGCTCCGCCAGATACACCTCGCCTATCACCATCGCGCCTGGCGCAATGAAGACGGTAGCATGGGCCAGTTCGGGCCGAAAGCTATAGATGGACATACAAGCACCTCCTGAGAAAGGATGAAAAGCTCCTGCGCCATCCTCATAGTGCCATGAAAGCGGCATTTGTGCAAACCGGCGACGCATCGCGGCGCTTGTCGTTGCCCTCTGCCGAACAATACCGGTGGTAAGTTAGGGCAATTGTGTTACACTATCGCCGCATTATTGCATCACATCACCTATGCGGAGGGGGTTGTATGTCTGCGCCTGCCAAAACCATGTTGTTGCTTTTGGGGGGAATCTACCATGATTTCGAGGGCTATCGTGAAATCATGACGCCGTTCTTTCAGCGAGAAGGGTATACTGTAAACGCCACCTACGATTTCGATGCCTTACTTGAGCCGGCGATGGCGAACACGGATGTGGTTTTGCTCAATACCTGCCTGGGCGGGCCACGGAAGGAGGGTCCCTGGGCTGCCGATCTCAACGCGGTACAGACCGCGGCGCTTGTTGCGTGGGTTCAGGCGGGCGGGGGACTGCTGGGGCTTCATGCCGCTACGGTGATTGGCGAAGGGGCGCAACGCTTGCGCCGGCTGCTGGGCGGTCATTTCGTCGAACATCCGCCCGAAGCTGAGTTTACTGTGACGCCGATGTATCGCCGACATTCCATCACGCAGGGGCTTGATGCTTTTGTCGTTCAGGACGAGCTCTTTATTGCGCAATACGAGAACGATGTGGAAATCCACATGACGGCGCAGCACCGGCGCGTCTGTCACCCGTTGGTGTGGACGCGCCGCGAAGGCGCGGGGCGCGTGGCGTATATTGGGCTGGGCCACAGTGAGAAGGTCTGGAATCTGCCCGCCTACAGAAAGCTGGTGGGACAATCCCTGGCGTGGCTTACTGCTGCTCTGGAGCCGGCAAACGGCTAAAACACAGGATGATTTCGATGCAAGACCCAACGACGCTTGAAGTGATACGGCAGCGTTACTCCTGCCGCAGTTATGAGAAGACACCCATTCCCGTGGAGACGCGGACGCGGTTGGCTGATTTTTGTGCGGCGCAGACACACGGCCCGCTAGGCTCGCAGACGCGCTTCATGCTCATCAGCGCCGCCGAAGAGGATCGCGCGGCGCTCAAGGGGCTGGGCACCTACGGTTTCATCAAAAATCCCACGGCTTTCATCCTTGGCGCGGTGACGCGCAGCCGCTATGACCTGGAAGACTTCGGCTATCTCATGGAACAGATCATCCTCTACGCCACGGCGTTGGGATTGGGAACATGCTGGCTGGGCGGCACCTTCACCCGCAGCAACTTCGCCCGCTTGATGGCGCTGCGCGAGGATGAGGCCCTGCCTGCGGTCACTGCTACGGGATTGCCCAGCGATGCGCCGCGCCTGGTGGATCGTTTCATCCGGCGGGGCGCCGGCTCGGATCGGCGGCTGCCCTGGGAGCAGCTCTTCTTCGAAGGCGCTTTTGGCGCGCCGTTGAGCGTCGCCGCCGCCGGCCCCTACGCCGAGGCGTTGGAGCTGGTGCGGCTGGGGCCTTCTGCCTCGAATCGCCAGCCGTGGCGGGTGGTCAAGGGCGCGGGCGTGTGGCATTTTTACCTGTATCATAATCCCGGCTACCGGAAACAGATGAAGGTAGTGACCGCGATTGATCTGCAACGTGTGGATATGGGCATCGCCATGAATCACTTTGCGCTCAGCGCCGAGGCGCTGGGGCTGCGCGGCAGCTGGCAAGCGTTGCCTCCTGCCGCCCCGCCTCCCGATCCCGACATCGAATACCGCATCAGCTGGGTCGAAGCGCCGTAAGTCGCAGCGAAATCCCCCATCCCCTATGGGCGGCGCTCGAAGCTGACTTCTGGGAATACCACCAGGTTTTCCAGCAGCGGCGCGGGCAAGCCGTTGAGGGTTGCCTCGAAGAAGGCGATCAAATAGGCGCGGTTGATTTCCAGCACGCGCTGCCCTGCAATGGGGCCGCGAATGCCCAACGGCCGGGCGAGGGGCGAGAAGATGGCTGCCAGCGTGAAATCCTGGTGGACGCTGCCGGCAATGTCGCCCCAGTAGGCTTCGCCGTCGAGATTGTGGTAGAAGCGCTCCAATTGCGCGCGATTGGGGCCGCTTTGCCAGGATTCGCTGTTCAGAAATAGCGCGGGTTGCTTCAGTTTTGCGGCGAGCAGCGTTGCATCCACCGGTTCGATCCACACATCCATGCCCAGCACGGCCTTGCAGCGCGGGTCGCTGAGGCACACGGCAACGACCGCCCCGCCGCCCGTCGAATGGCCGAAGAGACCGATTCGCTCCAGATCCAGCGCGTCCGCGAACGGCCCGTCGGCGTTGAGCTGCGGCAGCTGGTCGAGCAGAAAGCGCACATCGGCGGTGTAAGTCTCCACCAACGCCTGCGATGTGGCGGCGAACTCGGCGCTGCCCCGCTGCCCGCGCAGGGCTTGCGGGTTGTTGGCAGCCACACGCCCATCGGGAAAGACCGTGCGCATGGCGCCATACGTATGATCCGCGCTGATGACGATGTATCCCCGCGAGGCCAGCGCCTCCAGCTGATCCTGGTTGATGTTGCGGAAGCCATTCCAGCCGTGGACGGAGAGCACGACGGGGTAGGGCGCATCTGTCGCTGCTAGAGGCGCTTCGGGGTAAGCGTGCGTGCGCATCAACGCCAGCTGATCCAGCAGAAAAGCCGGCATCCGCCCGTAGACGGCGATTGCCCGCGCCATCGGGACGCCCGCTGTGAGCCAGCGCTCCGCCGCGCCGCCGGTATGGGGCGCAGCAGGATACCACACTTGCACCATCAGCTCCCGATAGCCGGAGGGCGTTTCCCCATAGGTTTCCGCGCGAGCGCGATCTGTCCAATGATACGTCGCTGTGCCCACACGATACGGCCCTTCCGGCTGCGGCAGCCGGGGCACGGGCAACAGCAGCGCCAGCGCAGCGGTTAGCCCCAGAACCACCAACCCGCCTATCGCCAGGCCCTTGCGCCAGTAGCGCGGCGCCAGCCCGTGACGTTTCTGGAATGCGGCGGGCAGAAAGAGGGCGCCGATCAGCAGGTAGAGCGGCAGCAGCTGCCAGCGATAGCCCTCTAGCGCGATGTGCGCCACAGCCAGCAGACCCGTCACACGGGCCGCATCGGCGCGCCGGTAACCGCGAAAGCCCCGGCGCAGCTCCGCGAGCAGCGTAGCAGCCATTACCACTATGAGCAGGATCTCAAACAGACGCATAGACACCTCATCAAGTTATGAGTTAAAAGTTACGAGTTGCGAGTTACAAGTTGTGAGTCAAGAGTCATTACATCACCCAAAATGCCCTCTCCCTACCCGTTTCAAGGGATTTGTGCGTAGCAGCGGGGCGTTTCAACGCTCCGCGTCTCGACCAGGCCCCAGGGGGGCAACTTGGGTTACATCAAAGAAGTGTAACACAGTTGACAATTTGTGCGAGTGCAGATATAACGATTTTAGATTTTGGATTTGCAGATCTTCAGATTTGTGATGAGGCTTTTCGCTAACTCGCCTTTTCGCCAATTTGGGAGGCTTCCATGAAACGCTGGCATGTGCTTGTGACTGCTTTGATGTTGGTTGCGGCGCTGCTTGCCGGCTGCGAGCAGCAAGCGCCTGCTACACCGTCGCCTGCCACAGCGACGCTATCGCCCACGGCGACGCTGCCTCCTGCGGCAACCCTCGCACCCACGGCGACGCCCATCCCCACGCCCACCGCGCGCCCTACCACCCCGGTCGAGTTCCTGCCCGCCGCGCCGCGCGAGCCGCAGCCGGTTGCGCCCATCCCTCTCGATGGCGCGCTGCCTCGCGGCACCGGCGGCTATCCCTGGTGGAACGATACCATCTTCTACGAGGTTTTCGTCCGCAGTTTTTATGATAGCGATGGCGATGGTATCGGCGACTTTCAGGGTCTCATTCAAAAGCTCGACTACCTCAACGATGGCGATCCCCATACCACCGACGACCTCGGCGTCACCGGCATCTGGCTCATGCCCATCAATCCTTCGCCCAGCTATCACGGCTATGACGTGGTGGATTACTACGACGTGAACCCCGAATACGGCACGCTGGAGGATTTCCGGGCGCTGATGGAAGCGGCGCACGCGCGGGGCATCCGCATCATTATTGACCTGGTGCTCAACCACACCTCCACGCAGCATCCCTGGTTCCAGGAGTCCCGAGACCCCAATTCCTTGCTGCGCGACTGGTATCTCTGGGCCGACGCGCGTCCTTCTGGGCCGGGCTGGCACCGCGATAGCAGCGGCGCGTACTACTTCGGCATCTTCTGGGATCAGATGCCCGATCTCAATTACGAGAATCCCGCCGTCACTGCGGAGATGCAGAACGTCATTCGCTTCTGGCTGGAGGAGATGGGCGTGGACGGTTTCCGTCTGGATGCAATCAAGCATTTGGTGGAAGAGGATGGCGTCTTGGTGAACACCCCTGGCACGCTGGCCTGGTTCGAGGGCTTTTACGTCTTTTACAAGAGCCTCGCGCCTGAAGCCTTCACCGTGGGCGAGGTTTGGAGTCCGACATACGAGGTGGCGCAGTACGTGGGCGACAAGGTGGACGTGGCTTTCGAGTTCGATCTGGCGGATGCGATCCTCAAGGCCGCGTTTGGTGGGCGTTCGGGCGGGGTTCGGCTGGCGCAGGAGACGGTGATGGCAAGCTATCCGCCGGGGCAATTTGCGACGTTCCTCGCCAACCACGATCAGACGCGCGTCCGCTCGCGGCTGCTGAACGATGAGCAGGCGAAAGTCGCGGCGACGTTGCAGTTCACCTTCGGCGGGGCGCCTTTCATCTATTATGGGGAAGAAATTGGAATGCAGGGCGCCAAACCCGACGAGAATATCCGCCGGCCCATGCAGTGGACGGCCGAAGGCGGCTTCACGACTGGCCGTCCCTGGCGCGGCTATTATGAGGATTATCAGGAGCGGCATGTTGTCGGACAGAGCGCCGATCCCGACTCGCTCCTCAATCACTATCGAGCGCTGCTCCATCTGCGCAACCGCCATGAGGCGCTGCGCATCGGCGACTGGTTGCCGGTGGAATCCGATCGCACGCCGGTTTACAGCACCTTGCGCTACACGGATAACGAGATTCTGCTCACGCTGGTTAACCTGAGCGGGCAGCCGGTGGATGATTATAGCCTGAGCCTGGCGGCGGGGCCTTTTGCGTCGGGAATGCAGCCGGCGTTGCTGCTGGGGAGCGGCGCGCTCTTTGCGCCTCCCGTCAACGTGGATGGCGGTTTTGCGCCCTATCGCCCCGTGGACGTGTTGCCGCCTTATGCCAG
>CAZDSF010000012.1:35059-43825 GCA_964508025.1 uncultured Anaerolineales bacterium | reverse complement strand
CTGCTGGGCGGCTCGAACATCGGCGTGATTGTCCGCGAGGGCCGCGCCGTGATGGTAGACGCCGGGCTGGATCGCAGCGTCTCCAAGAAAGCGCTGCGTCAGATCGAAGCGCTGGGCGCGCGCCTGGAAGCGATCGTGCTCACGCACGGACACGCCGATCACTTCGGCGGCGCGGGCTGGCTGGCGGAGCGCGGCGTCCCCGTCTACGCGCCGCCGTTAGAGGGCGTCTTTGCTGCGCAGCCGCTGCTGGAACCGCTGTTCCTCTACGGCGGCGCAGCGCCGATTGCGGAGCTGCGGGGAAAATTCACGCTTGCTGAAGAGGCTATTCCGCGCCTCGAAGCGCTCGGATCTGGCGCGCTGACGCTGGCTGGAATCCCCCTGGAGCTCATCCCTCTGCCGGGGCACTCCCCCGCGCAGATGGGCGTCGCTTGCGGGGAGACCTTTTACTGCGGCGATGTCGTCTTCCCGCAGATGACGCTGGCGCGACATCCCATCCTCTTCTGCGCCGATCTCGATGCCTGGCTGGAGACGCTTGCCGTTTTGCCCAGGCTGCCCTTTGCGCGTTTCGTTCCAGGGCATGGCGAGCCGGCGGCCGATATTACGCCCCTTGCTGCGGCCAATGCAGCGCGGCTGCGCGAGATCCGCGCGCAGGTGTGGGCGGCGCTTGTTGAACCGCGCGAGCCGGCAGAAGTGCTGCGCGCGGTCGCCGCGCACTTCGAGGCGAGTTTCACCGCGCCGCAGTTTTACTTCCTCGCGCTCACCACCATCCACGCGGCGCTGACCTCGCTGCAACGGGCTGGTGAAGCGGCAGCGACACTGCGCGCCAATCAACTCCTCTGGCAGCGGGTGTGAGTGCGGCAATTTTCTACAATATCTCCAACCCTAATCCAACTCTGGACATATTGACTTATTGTTAAAGCTGAATATACTGAAGTTAGCAAAAGGTAAGAACTTTTTGCGGCGTTTCTGTGGAAACCGGTTGGGTGTGCGTTGTAGCCGGAAAATGAAGCGACCATTCCAAAGATGTCCATTAGTGAGCCAAGGAGGATCTATATGCGAGACCGATGGTTAGTTGTGCGTGTTTTCGTGCTGATCAGTGTGGTGTTGGCGTTGTTAGGCGGGTGGAGTGCGCGCTCCGCCACCGTCGAAGCGCAGAACCAGTTCTTTCAACTTCAGGGCGTCCTGGCCCCCGGCGAGCAGATCTCGCCCGTTTACTATATCCCCACGCCGACCCGGGCCTTCAACTACAAGCTGGAAGTGACCGGCGTCGCCGGCGACGGCCCTATCACGTTGACGGTCTTCAACGGGGCGATGCACATCCTCGATGGCGTTGGCTTTGCTGGCGAGATCACCTGGGGCACGGGCACGCTGACGCAGGGTATCAATACGCTGCAATTGCGCAACGATGGCGCCGCGGCCCTGAATTTCCAACTTACGCTGTATGATCTTCCGTCGCCTGCGTACACCTGGGAGGGGACGGCAGTCCCCGCCGGGCAGGCCGCGCAGGCGCGCATGGTCTTCCCGCAAAGCGGGTTGTACACCTTCGACTTTGATGTCGTTGGCGGCAGCTATCAGTTCAGCCTGGATACTGACTACATGAGGAAGCAGATCGAATCCCCCGGCGCTTTCACGTTCTTCGTTGCGGCGGGGGTGCATACGCTGGAGATTGCGCAGGATACGGCTGTGACCTGGAGCGTCGCCGTGAGCGCCGCCGGGCCGGCTTTCGACACGTTGCCTTACGCCAAGACCGGCGAGAACGTGCAGGCCGATGTGTTGCCGCTGTCGCTGCAAAATGCCGCACAGGTGAACCTGGTGCTGACCGCGACCGGCGCCAATCCCACCGATAAGCTGGTTTTTGAGGTCTTTGGCCCAGGTCTGGCGCCTATTCCCGGCACCGCGACCACGGTGTATGCCGGCGAGACGACGTGGACCAGTTTCAATCTTCCGGCGGGCGTCAGCAGCATCCAGATCACAGCGGATGGCGGCAACGCAGGCGCGCTGGATTACGCGCTGGTCGTGGATGTTTTGCCCGCGCCGCCCTATGCCTGGGAAGGCAACGCTGTGGCGGCGGGCGATCACAGCTACGCGCGCGTCACCTTCCCCACCGCCGGGCGCTATCGCTTCGATTTTATGCTTGCGGGCGGGCGTTTCCAGTTCCTCGTCAACGAGGACTTCATTCAGAAGACCGTCGAAGGGGCGGGCAGTGTGACCTATTACATCCCCGCCGGGACGCATGATCTCGTCATCGTGCAAGATCCCACGCTGGGCGCTGAAGACTGGGGCGTCGCCATCAGCCTGGTGCAGGCCGGCGCGGAGACGCTGCCCTACGCCAAGAGCGGCGGCGAGCTCGGCGGAGCCGGTAATGCCTTCTTCGAGGAGTGGCTGCCCATCGGCCTGGCGGCGGGACAGACCGCCAATCTCCAGATCGAGGTGAGCGGCCAGCCCACGGATCAGCTGATCATCGAGGTGTATCAGCAGGGCAGCGCGACGCCGGACAAGGTCATTGACGCTGTTCTGGGGACGGAAGTGCTGTGGGCCAATTTCCCCCTGAGCGCCGGCATCAACCGGCTGCACCTCATCGCTCCCGGAAGCAACGCCGATCCGCTGACCTACGATCTGACGCTCCGCGCTGTGCCCACCGATGCGTACACGTGGGAAGGGCACGCGCTCGCGGGGGGCCTCCCCTCGGAGATCAAGGTGCACTTTGCCAATACCGGCCTTTATCGCTTCAGCATTGCTTCACCCGATGGCTTTGCCAATCTCCTGCTTGATGACGCCATTCCTGGGCGCAGCGTGCAGGCCGGCGGCGTGGAGACGGTGTATGATATCCAGGTGACTGCCGGCGTCCACACGCTCTATGTGCTGCAGGATTCGGCGTTCCCCCAGACCACCTGGACGGCGCAGGTGCTGCCTGTAGCGGCGCAGCCGGCGTTCTTCACCTTCGAAGGCGAGCTGGAGGAGGGCGTCGCGGTAGCGCCGTATTACCCCGTTTTCGGCGCGCCGTTGGACTTCAACTTCGCGCTGGCTGTAGCCGGCGATGATGTGACGCTGACGATTCAGGATGTGTACGCAAATACCCTCTGGGAAGGGACAGCCCTCGCGGGAGAGACGCTGTGGGGTACGGCGACGCTGCCCGTGGGCAACAATCGCTTTGTGCTGACGAATGCGGGCGGCGGAAGCGGCGATCCGGCGCAGGTTGCCCTGACGCTCTACAGCCTGCCCCACGCCCCCTACACGTGGATGGGCGTCGCTGATGCGGACGGGCTGCACAGCGAGGCGCGGGTCATCTTCCCCACGAGCGGCTTGTACACCTTTAACTTCAACGTGAGCGGCGGCGGACGCTATCAGTTCCAGGTTGCCGATGACTTCATCCTCAAAACGGTAGAGGGCGTTGATAGCGTGACCTACTACGTGCCGGCGGGGACGCATCCGCTCACCCTGATTCAGGATAGCGCTGTCGGCGCGGAGTGGGCGGTCGCCATCAGCGGCGCGGGGCCGCAGTATGACGCGCTGCCCTACGCCAAGAGCGGCGGCGAGATCGGCGGCGCGGGCAACGATTTCGTTGAGGAATGGCTGCCCCTGAATCTGCAAGCCGCGCAGTCGCTGAATCTGGAGACGACGCTCACCGGCGCGGATGGCGATTCGTTGGTGCTGAAGGTGTACGACGCGGTGGATACGTTGGTCAAGACCGCGCACATCTACGCGAATGAAACCCATTGGAGCACCTTCGATCTGCCGGCGGGGATGGCGCGCCTGCATCTGGAAGCGGATGCCGGCAATGGCGCACCGCTGGAGTACAGCCTGGCGCTGCGGGTGTTGCCGCAACCGCCCACTGCCTGGAGCGGCGCCGCCGACTTCGAGGGCGAAAACAGCCACGCGCGGGTGATCTTCAGCCAGTCGGGACTCTACACCTTCAACTTCCAGGCTACAGGCGGTCGGTTCCAGTTCCTGGTGAACGAGGACTTCATTCAGAAGACCGTCGAGAGCGGGACGACGCAGGCGACGTTCTACATCCCCGCCGGGACGCATGATCTGCGCGTGGTGCAGGATACGGCCACCGGCGCGGAGTGGAGTGTGGGCATCAGCGCGGTGGGCGCGGCGACGGATGTGCTGCCCTACACCCAGACGGGCGGCGAGCTCGGCGGCGCGGGCAACGATTTCGTTGCGGAGTGGCTGCCGGTCTTTTTCGGCGCGCCGCAGCGGGTGAACCTGGAGCTGGTCGTTGCGGGCGACTATCCCGATGCGTTGCAGGTCGAGATCGTCAGCGGGCTGACCGGCGCGACGAGCCTGCTCACCCTGGAGGATGTGTACGGCGGCGAGACGCTCTGGGCCACGGTGGATATGGGCGCGGCCAATCGGTTGCGGATCGCGGCGCAGGACGGCAATTCGGGGCCTCTGACCTACACCGCGACGCTGCACGCCATCCCCCAACCGCCGTACAGCTGGGGCGGTGTGATTCACGGCGATGGCAATATCTCTGCGGTGCGCCTGGATACCCCCGTGAGTGGGCTATATCTGGTAGAGGTGAACCTGCCGCAGGGCTTTGCCGTGGTGTACTTCGATGCGGCGCCGATCCGTTCTCAGCCGGCGCCGCAGGGCTTCACCTACGACTTTGAGATTCCGTTGAGCGCGGGAACGCACACGGTGTATGTGGTGCAGCAGCCGGACTACGCCGTCACCGAATGGGAAGTTACGATCTCCCTGTTGGAGGCGGATGCGCCCGCGATTTCTGCCATCTCCCCCACGCTGATGTACAATCACGTCGCCAACACGTTGACCGTGACCGGCGCTAACTTCCTGCCGGGCGCGGTGGTCAAGGTGGGGACGCAGTCGCTCACGACCACGTACATTAGCGCGACGCAGTTGCAGGCGACGGCGCCGGCTGGATTGGCGGTGGGGGTTTACGATGTGACCGTCGCCAACCCCGATGATAAGACTGCCGTGCTGCCGAACAGCCTGCACATCGAGAATCCGCCGCCCACGATCACGGCGGTCACGCCCACGGTGATCTACAACGACACCGCTAACACGTTGACCGTGACCGGCGCCAACTTCCTGAACGGGGCCGTGGTCAAGGTGGGGACGCAGACGCTTACCACTACCTACATCAGCGCGACGCAGTTGCAGGCGACGGCGCCCGCCGGCTTTACGACGGGGCTTTATGATGTGACCGTGCGTAATCCCGATGGGAAAGAGGCTGTGCTGGCTGACGTTTTGCACGTCGAGCCGCCAGCGGACTTCATCGTTTACCTGCCGCTGGTCTCCAAGGGGACGGCGCCTTAACCAGCGCAGCCCTGATGCGGCTTTCAAGAGAGGATTTTTGCGGCGGGGTCTTCACCCCGCCGCAAACTTTTTTATTCCTGGCCTTCGAGCGGTACGCCCGCTATTCCCACACGCAGAGCGTTTCCAGATACGCCGCCGAGCCGTCGCGCAGCCAGCCATCGAGCTGCGCCGGCTCCTTGAGTTGTTGCCCGCGCAGGCGCGGCACGACCACGTAGCTGCACGCCATCTCCGGCAGGGCGCTCATGTCGCCCCAGAGCTTTTCGAATTGCGCCACGGGGAAGATGTCCTCCTGCCCGTGACCCCAGCGCTTCTTCACATCCTTGAGCGTGATGTAGGTGGGCATCCGCGCCGCCGTCGCGCGCACCGCCGCCGTGACCCGCGCCGAGTCCTGCAACGTGTCGCGCGTCAGGCCGAACACCGCCAGCAGCCGGTCAATATCCACCCAGAAGGTGTTGGAGTTGTAGTACGAGAGGCGGAATTCATCCTCCTCGCGGGGCAGCGCCAGGCCCTCGATGAGCCGCAGCTGCCCGTCCACCCGCGCCAACCCGCCGCCGCGATCCTCCACCCGGCGCGTGATCACTTCCACCGTCATCGTCGCGCCGGAATGCAGATGCGCGCCGAGGATGGCGGGATCCACGTCCGCGCCCACGGTATCAATGTTGTGCAGCATCAACGTCCGCAGCTGCGGACGCTCCACCAGCAGGCGCGCCAGCACGCCGTTCTTGAACAGATTGGGAAGTTCGAACCAGTGCCCCACGGGATGGAGGCACTGCAACGGCAGATTGTCGGTGTAATCGCTGCCCTCGCCCGCCTGCTGCGCCCAGTGGATGAGCGCGGCGTGCAGGCTTTCGCGCACTTTCTGCGCCTGCTCATCGAGCAACTGCTGCGGCAGCTCCTCCCAGGCGAAGCGCAGGTCGCGCGCCATGGGCACCAGCCGCAGGCCCACCGTCCGCCCCGGCGAAAGCAGCAGGGGGCCGGGGTAGTTGTAGCCAGCGGCGATCTCCAGCTGCGCGGCGATGGGCGCATGCGTGAGATAGCCGGTGGTGATGAGGTGCGGCAGGGGAACGCCAACCGCGCGGCTCACGCGGCGGCTCTTCGCCAGGTGGACTTCGATGAAGGAGCGATGCCGCCCGCCGAGCTTGCAGAAGGGGTTGAGCGCTT
The DNA here is from genome assembly GCA_964508025.1 of uncultured Anaerolineales bacterium. Classification (GTDB taxonomy): domain Bacteria; phylum Chloroflexota; class Anaerolineae; order B4-G1; family SLSP01; genus JAAZNO01. The sequence goes on along the minus strand of CAZDSF010000012.1, from coordinate 37,381 downwards.
TGACCACGCCCGCGCCTTGCGTCCACCGGCTGCCCGCGCCCGCTGCGAGCGTGACCACCGCCACGGCGCCCTCGCGGAGCGCCGCCAGGCCCAGCGCGTGCAGCGCTTCGGGCAGCCCTTCCGAGGCGTCGCTCACGTCGGAAGGGGCGACATCGCGGATGTCTGCGCTTGCCGGCAGGCGGTTCTGCGCCAGCCCGATCCGGCCGCTGCGCAGGTCGGCGCGGATCTGCTCGTGCTGCATGCGGTCGAAGCCCCATTCGGCCAGCGCCGCCTCCAGGGATTGGTCGCCGCTCGTCTCCTGGCGCGTGCGGGGCAGCAGCCGGTCGAAGAGCGTCTGCACCATGCCGGCGAGCTCCGGGCGCGCGCGGCACGCCGCGCCAAAGCGGTCGAGCTCCGCGCGCCGCATGGGCGAAAGCGTCTGCGGATCGCGGTGCAGCAGCGCGGGCAGCGTGAGGGTGTAGTAGCCCGGCGGCAGCAGCGCGGCGTCGCCTTCGAGCAGCGCGGCGCAGGTTCCTCGATCGTTGATGGCAAAATCGTAGACCACCGGTTCCATGGCGAAGGGCAGCGCCGTTTCCAGCGCGTGTTTGGTCGTGAGCATGATCTCGTGGAGACGGGATTGCGCCTCGGCGCGGCGCTCCGGCGCGAAGATGAAGCCCATGCCGCCGCCGGACATGCCGCCGAGCATCCAGAAGCCCCAGAAATCCGCGCCGAACGCTGCCTGCGTTTGTTCGATGAGGCGCTCCGTGTAGGCGTTCGTGGCCCAGGGGATGATCGTGCAGATGGGGTCGAAGAAGTTTCGCGTGGTCGCCTGCCCGATGCCGCGAATGTCGCCCGCCTTGAGCAGGGCGACGATGTGATCGAAGATGCCGTGCGCCTCTAGCCGCGCGCGCCATTCCGCCTCCGAGCGGAGGAGATACTTCTCCGTGACCATCTCCAGGATGGGGCCGACGTTCTGCGCCATGCCGCCGTGGACGAGCACGAGGCTTTCCTGTAAGCGGCGGCGCGTCTCCGCGCTCACCTCGTCGAGGCCCAGCACGTGATGCCCCGGCAGCAGCCGTCCCCGGCTCACACCGAATTCGGGGTCGTCGGGGCCGGCGAGCTCGCCTGTGATGCGCTTGATCCCCGGCCAGACCCCGCCGGAATCCTGCCAGCCGCCGCCGGAGCCGGCGAGCCACTCGCCCAGGATCGCCCGCGCTGCCACGAGCCGCCGTTCGTGCTCTGCCAGGCCGCCGACCAGGGCATGGGTCTGCCCGGTGGCCCGCATACAGACGGTGATGAGGCATGCCAGCAGGCTGGTGGAGACGGCAAGCCGCGAGCCTTTGGGAATGCCGTTCACCGCGCTGACGAGCTCGATGCCGCGCCCCGGTCCCACAAGGCGCGCGAGCAGCTCTTCCAGGGCCTCTTCCGCGCCCTCCATTCCCGGCGGAATGAATCCCGCTGCGATGATCGCTGCCTTGAGCAGGCCGAGATAATCCCTGGCGAAGTCGAAAATCTCGCGGAGGGTGGTGATTTCGGCGACGGCGCCCAGGTCCACGCTGGCCAGCCGCAGCACGGGCCGGTCAATCACGCGGAAGTAGGCTTCGACGGGCGGTTTGGGGCCGGCGTCGCGCCCGTGCACGCCCAGATCAATGGAGACGTTGAGCACCCGCGCGCCTTCTGGAAAGTCCATCCCCAGGAAAAAGATGTCGCTCCAGCCGCTATGGCTGAGATCCATGCGCACGGGCGTGACCTCGCGCAGCAGCGGGAAGAGGCCGTCGGCGGTGGCGGCGCACAGCTCGGGGCGCACGCGCAGGGGGTGATCCGCCGGATGGCCGATGCGGAACATCCACTGGTTGCCGCGCACGGAGCGGACGCTACGCCGCACCTGATCCGCCAGCGTCTGGAATCCCAGGCGGTGATAGGCGGCGGCCAGCGCGCTGGAGAGCGCCTCGGTGGGCCCGGTTTCGGCCTGCGTTCTGAGGAATACCTCGATGGCTTCCTCGAAGCGGCGGTTGAGCAGGTGGGCGTAGCCCTCGTAGGGGATGAGGCCCCGCCGTTGGAGGGCGGCGTGCTGGGGCAGGTGGAAGCGGTGCAGCGCGTAGAGAAAGAAGAGCGCGCGCACGCGCTCGTAGAGGTTGTCGCTGCGGCGGCGAAAGCGCTCTAGCGCGTCGCATTCCGCCAGCAGCGCGGCGAGATTCGCCGTCTGACAGAAGCGTTCGAGCGATTGGTTGCGCACGTTGGCTTCAGCGGCGCGAATGATAGCGACGAGGCGGCTGTTCATGCTTCCGGCTCCAGAGCGCGGGTCGCCAGCAGTTCCAGCAGGCGGGTGAGCACCAGCTCGCG
>CAZDSF010000012.1:26489-34959 GCA_964508025.1 uncultured Anaerolineales bacterium | reverse complement strand
GGCTTTTCGAGCACGGTCTCGATGAGGTAGAGGTCTTTGCGGCCTGCCACGCGCCGCCCGCCGACCGCGCCGTAGTAGGGCAGCAGGGCCTCGCGGGTGGCCTGCACGGCGGAGACGGCGCAGGCTTCGAGCGCGGCCGCTTCGACCAGCTGTTGCGCGCAGCTGCGGGCGGTGCGGCTCACGTAGAGGTGATCGCCCACGAGGTGCAGGAACGGCGCCGCGCCCACGAAATCGCGCGCGCAGTAGACGGCGTGTCCGTAGCCCAGCGGTTCGACCTGGGGGATGAAGGTGAGGCGGCGGGCGTGGTCGCCAACCGCTTCGGCGTAGGGGCCTTCATCTCCCGGCGCGACCACGATAGCGATCTCCGACACGCCAGCGCTGAGCGTCTCTTCGACGAGGATTGTCAAGACGGATTTCTCCGCGCCGTCGCGGTCAATGAGCGTTTGTAACGGCAAGCGGCGCTGTGCGCGCCCGGCGGCAGTGATGACAGCTTTGGTGATGTGCATGGTTCCTCCTTGTGAAAGTGTAAGGCTGAAGGATGAAGGCGGAAGGATGAAGGGCCTCTGCCCCTGCGCCTCCGCGCTAACAAGATTTTCAGGATCAGGGATGCGCCGTAACCCGGCTCACGGATTGACGCGGATTCCACGGATCAGAAAAACGAGCCTGTACTTTATCTTTGCGTCTGTGATGCCTGCTATCGGCGCGATTTATGGTGCAATGGTAGACGGGAGTGGCGCTTTGTCAATCGCGGCTGGGGCAGTTTACGTCTGGGCAAGCGCGTCTATAATGGGCATTCGTAGCGGTTCGGTGGGCTTTTGCACTCTCTATCAGGCTCGTGATGCAAAGTGGCTGCTTCGTCCGTCTCGGACAAATGCCTTGCTCGCGCTTCAGAGTGCTGTGTGAGGTGTAGCGCGGTTTCGGTCAGCGACCTGTTACGAAAGCCCATAATGGGCGTGCAAGACATTTCACCCATGATAGTGAGGTTAGCCAATGGATACTTTGTTTTCTCCTTTGACGCTCCGTGAGACGACGTTCCCCAATCGGATTATGCTTTCGCCGATGTGCATGTATTCCGCCCGCGAGGATGGGCAGGTCACGGATTGGCATCTGGGCCACTATCTGGCGCGGGCGTTGGGCCGGGCGGGCCTCATCATGCTGGAAGCAACCGCCGTCGAGGCGCGGGGCCGCATCAGCCAGAACGATTTGGGGTTGTGGGATGACGCGCAAATTGCACCCCTGGCGCGCCTGGTCGCGCTGCTCCACGGCGAAGGGGTGAGGGTGGGTGTGCAGCTCGGTCATGCCGGGCGCAAAGCCTTTGGCCCGGAAAGGGGCCGCGGGCCAGAACCCGCCGTCGCGCCGGGCGCGCTGCCCTTCGATGCGGACTGGGCCGCTCCAAACGCGCTCTCCGAGGCGGAGATCGAAGCGGTGATTGCCGCGTGGCAGGCGGCGGCGGCCCGCGCCGCCCAGGCGGGCTGCGATGTGGTGGAGATTCACGCGGCGCACGGCTATCTCAACCATCAGTTCCTCGCGCCGCTCACCAATCAGCGGACGGATGCCTACGGCGGCGACCTGCTGCAGCGGATGACCTTTCTGCTGCGTGTGGTGGAGGCGGTGCGCGCGGTGTGGCCCCCCGCCAGGCCGCTCTTCGTGCGCCTTTCGGTGACGGATTGGGGCGTTCCTGGCGGCGTGACGGTGGAGGATAGCGTGACCCTGGCCCGCGCGTTGCGCGCGCAGGGGGTGGATCTGGTGGACTGCTCTTCCGGGGGAATCAGCCCGGCGCCGCCGCGTGCGGTGTGGCCCGGCTATCAGATCCCACTCGCCGAGCGGCTGCGGCATGAGGCGGAGATTTCTACCGCTGCGGTGGGCCTCATCACCGCGCCAGAAATGGCGGAGGAGATCCTCCGCAACGGGCGCGCCGATCTGGTAGCGTTGGGACGGGAGCTGCTGCGGCATCCGCATTGGCCGCTCGATGCGGCGCGCGCGTTGCGCCAGGAGCTCGATTGGCCCGTACAATATCGCCGCGCGCGTCTCGGCTAGTCCGTCTGTAGCGCGCAGCCGAGCTGCTCGAGCAAGGCGCGCCGCGCCGATGTGCGTTTGGAGGCTGTGAGCTGGTGCATGACCCACGCCGCTTGCCGACCCTCTTCGTGGCGCGCCAACACCATAATCTCATACTCGTTCGGCGTATTGAGCGCGGGATCGGTGGTGTAATGGTGTGTCAATCCGATGCACCATAGCGCGGTTGGCGGAAAGGGCAGGGGGCGCAGCGACGCTTCGGGGTGCTGGGCTGCGGTGTACGCGGTGTGGAAAGTGTCGCTGGTGCTCCAGGTATAGGCGCTCATCTCGGCTGTGAATTGCTCCGGAAAGCGCGCAGCGCTGACCCATTCAACCGAGACGATGCGTCCATCATCCTGATTCAACAGGGTCACATACCAGTCCAGCTGCGCTTGCCAGGTTGGCTCGGTTCGTTTTCTGTGGAGTCGTTTCCCCAGAATTACCATACTCCCCAACGCCACAAGGATCAGTACTGCCAGTATCGCGCCTCGACCAGCCTCGCGCAGGTGCATTTCTGTTCCTCTGTTGCTTCCAAAAATAGTGAATGGCAAATCTTGAAATCCGTAAGTGGTAAGCGTGGCGCGACCTTCAGGGCGTGCCGCCGCTGCGATTTTCGTTTATCGCTGGTGTGGAACAACATCACGTGGCGACTCCAAGCCATAGTGCGCCATCAGCAGCCGTTCGGCTAACGCTGCCGGCAGGAAGGGCTTGATCCACGCGGCGAGGCACTGGCTCAGCGGCCCCACGACGTAGCGCGTTCTGGGATGGCGGCTGTTCACCACGCGCAGCACCGTCCGCGCCACGCGCTCCGGCGCGACGCCCACACGTTCATCGGCCTCGGCCTGCGCCATGACTTGCCCGTATTGCTGCGCGTAAGGCGAGCGAAGATCGCTCGCTGCGGCGGCGTGACGCCGGTTGGCGGTGAAGGCTGTGTTCACATCTCCCGGCTCCACCAGCACCACGCGGATGCCGAATTCCGCAACCTCCATGCGCAGCGACTCGCTGAAGCCCTCGAGCGCGTACTTGCTCGCGCTGTACAGCGCTTGATAGGGCAGCCCCATCAGCCCGCCCACTGAGCTCATGTTGATGATGAGTCCCGCGCCCTGTGCCCGCATGATGGGCAGAACGGCCTGGCAGACCCGCATCACGCCGAAGAAGTTCAAATCCAACAACGCTTGGGCTTCGGCCATTGAGGTTTCTTCCACTGCTCCGCCGATGCCCGCGCCGCTGTTGTTCACGGCCACATCCAGCTGCCCCTCACGGTCGAGGATCGTTTGAATGCCCGCCGTCACGGTCGCTGCGTCTGTCACATCCATGGGCAGCGGGATGATCGCGGCGTTGTGGGCGACTGTGCTGCGGTTCGCGCCGTAGACGCGATGTCCCTGCGCTGCGAGCGCCTCGGCGCAGGCCCGCCCGATTCCAGAGGACGCGCCCGTGATCAGGATGACTTTGGATTGCGACTGTGGTGTGGTCATGGCGCGGGAACCCCCACGGGCAGCAGGTACAGCGGTTCGTGATCCGCCGGCAAGCCCAGCGCCGCTTTGAGGCGCGCGTCTTCTATCGCGCCGATGGGCACGCTGCCCAATCCCAGCACCGCCGCCTGCAACGCGAGATTCTGCGCGGCGTGGCCCACCTCTATATGGACGTAGCGCGGCGCGCGGTCGCCGTAACGCGCCGCCGTGCGGGTGTAGACTGCCGTGAACAGGAACACCGCCGGCGCTGCGCGCAGGGAGTCCTGCCGCAGTCCGGCTTCCCACACTGCCGGGCGCAGGTCTTCCGTGCCCAATTGCCTCAGGCGATGCCCATCCGGTTGGTAGTGATACAGTCCATCGGGGAGGATGACATAGAGCTCTAGTGGATAGAGCGCGCCGGCGGAAGGGGCCGCCCGCAGCCCGCGTGGATCGGTGATGCCCTGCGCGGCCCAGAGCAGCTGGCCCACCTGTTCCAGCGTGAGCGGGGTGTCGGTGAAGGCGCGCACCGAGCGCCGCCCGGCGATGGCGGCTTCCAGCGACATGTCGCCGTCGAGGCGCGGCGGCGGCAGATCTAGCGTCGCCAGGGCGGGCGCCTGCGTGCTCGGCGCGGCGCGACACGCGCCGCTGGTCACAACCAGCAAGCCCAGCAGTGCAAGATGGCATAGTAGTTTCGGAACGTTCATGTCATTGACCTCCTTGCAAAGGGTGAAGGCGGAAGGATGAGGGATGAAAAGACGCTGAATCCGCAAAATCCGAAAGCTCCTGGGGCTGAGTTTAGCATAGACCCGCGTTTGGGACAAATTCGGGTTGCTGTTGTGTTTTCTGTAGAATCTGCGTCATCTGCGTTCGGCATTACCTTTGGGGTAGTGCGGAAGATCACCCTCTTCTCCTGGCGCTTGTCAGTTTGCCAGGCTTACGAATTGTGTTAGACTATGCAGTGTTGCTCTTTTATACCCGTTCGAGATAGATCTCCGAGTTGCATGGCCTAAGAACGCCGGCGTTGATGGCGTGCAACCGATAGGGTGCAGCGGGAAACGGCTGCGCCTCCCATCCTTGGAAAGGAGATTCGTTTGTTGCGGGCGCAGTAGGCCGTGCGCCTTGCCTGTGACGGCATCCCTTTCCGGGATGCCGTTTTTTGTTGCCATGTTGGAGGATGAATGCATACACACCGCTATTATTTCTCGACGCGCGATTTGTTGATGATGTCCGCGCTGGCGGCATTGGGCGGCGTCACCAGCACGTATATTTCCGCCGCCGGCAGGTTGCTCACCTCCCTTGTGGGGATGCCCGGCGCGCTGCAGTGGGCCGCCGGGATGCATGTCCTGTGGCTGGTGCTCGCGGTGGGGCTGACGGGCAAACAGGGCGCGGGCGCGGTGACGGGCGTGCTCAAGGGCGCAGTGGAACTCTTTACTGGCAACACTCACGGTGTGTTGGTGGTGCTGGTGAATATCGTCGCCGGTTTGCTCGTTGACCTGGGATTTCTCCCCTGGCGCGATAAAGACCGACTGCCGGGCTATCTTCTTGCAGGGGGATTGGCTTCGGCCTCGAATGTGTTCGTCTTTCAGCTCTTTGCCGCCCTGCCTGCCGATATTCTCTCCTACGGCGCGATGTTGCTGGCAGCGACCATGGCTGCGCTTTCCGGGGTCGCCTTTGCCGGATTCCTCGGCCACACGCTGGTGGCGACCTTGCGGCGGGCCGGCGTCATCAAGGATCGGGAATCCCGTCCGATGGCTCGACGGCTCTACCCGATCTTTCTGGCGTGTGTGGCCCTGCTGGCGGGCGCGCTGACGCTGTATCTGCGGCACGCGCTGGCTGGGCCGCCCACCGTGCAGATCGGCGGGGCGGTCGCCGCGCCTTACGCTTATCCCAAAGAGCACGGCGATCTGCCCCAGGTCACGGCTGCAGGAACGCTGCGCGATAACACAGCGCGCTACACCGGCGTCCGGTTACGCGACCTGATTGCGGCGGCGCAGCCGGGCGCGGATGCCAGCAAAGTGCTTATCCAGGGGATGGATGGCTACGCCTTTTTCGTGAGCATGGACGAGGTCAGGACCAACGACGGGTTACTGCTCGCGCCGCAAGGGCGCGGCGAGGCCGTGACCTACAGCGTCACCGGCGCAGGGAGCAGCAAGGCCTGGGTGCGCGGCGTCGCCAGCCTCACAGTCATCGGCGAGACGCGGTTGCCCATCACCGGCGCGCTCGCGCAACCGGCGCCCTTTGATCCGGCGGACTGGCAGACTCAGATGGACAGCTTCACAGTGAATGTGGGCGACGGGGCGCGCAAGTTGCAGGGGGCGCCTCTCGGCGCGATTCTGGCAGCACTCGGCCCGGCGCCGGAGGCGACGACCGTGACGCTCGTGGGCGCCGAAGGCGCGGTCTCGCTGCCGTTGGCTGAGGTGCTCGCGGATAACGCCATTCGGCTGTTTACCGTCTTCACGCCTGAGCGGGTGAGTTTTGCCGTCGCTCGCACCGATGGCGCGCTGCTGGCGGCCAATCTCACGGGAATCGAGGTGCGCTGAAACGCCATGATTTCCATCAGGGATTTCTCCTTTCGCTTTCGCGGCAGCCCGCGCTATGCGCTCCAAAAGATCAATCTGGAGATCGCCGCCGGGGAGTTTGTGGTGCTCACCGGACCTTCTGGCTGCGGCAAATCCACGTTGGCGCTGGCGTTGGGTGGCTTCCTGTTCAATCAATACGATGGCGAAGCGGAAGGGGAGGTCAGGGTGAGCGGTCTGGATGTGCGCCGCGCGCCGGTCTATGATGTGGCCGAGTGTGTAGGGCTGGTGCAGCAGAACCCCGAAGCGCAGTTTTGCACACTCACGGTGCAGGATGAAATTGCCTTTGGGTTGGAGAACCGCTGCCTGCCGCGGGCCGAGATTCGGGAGCGCCTCGCCTGGGCGCTCGAGGTGGTGGGCGCGCGCCATCTGGAGCATCGCCCACTGGCGACCCTCTCCGGCGGGGAGAAACAGCGGGTGGCCGTCGCGGCGGTGATGGCGGCGCGTCCTAAAGTGCTCGTCTTCGATGAGCCGACCTCGAATCTGGATCCCACGGCCACCGCGCAGATCTTCAACGTGATTGCGCGCATCCGCGCGCTCGATGGCATCACCGTGGTGGTTATCGAGCACAAGACGGCGTATCTGGAGCGCTTCGCGCCGCGCTGGGTGCGGATGGAGGCGGGGCGTATCTGCGAAAAGGCGAGCAGGCAAAAAAGCAATCCGGAGCCTTTGGTATCTGCCAGGCCATCACATGCTTCTCCTGCCGAACTTCAGCCTTCAGCCTTCAGCCTTCAGCCTTTCTTAAAGGTGGAAGGGTTGTACGCGGGCTACAATGGCAAAGCCGTGTTGCATGAGGTCTCGCTCACGGTGGGGCCGGGCGAGTTTGTGGCGGTGATGGGCGACAACGGCTCCGGTAAGTCCACGTTTTTGCAGTGCCTTTTGGGTTTGCTGCGCCCTTCGGCGGGGAAAGTGGAAGTGCTAGGGCAGGATATTGCCCGCGTTCCTGTTTCGCAGCTGGCCCGGCGCGTGGCCTATGTGTTCCAGAATCCCAACCATCAGCTCTTCGGGGATAGCGTGTGGCACGAGGCGACGCTCGCGCCGCAAAACTTCGGCGTGTGGGACCGCGAGGCGGAACAATGGGTCGAGAAGATGCTGCGGTTGAGCGGCCTTTCGGATCGTCGCGCGGATCATCCCTACCGTCTGAGCTACGGTGAAAAGCGCCGCCTCAATCTGATTGCGATGCTGAGCTATACGCCGAGCCTCATTCTGCTGGATGAAATCCTCATCGGCCAGGATTCCGAAAACGCGGCGCGCCTGTTACGCTGGGTGGCGGCTACGGTGCGGCGGGGCAGCTCGGCGCTGCTCGTGCATCACGCGCCGGCGCTGGTGCGACCCTATGCACAGCGGCTGTTGTTCTTCGAGCAAGGGCGGCTGCTGATAGATGCGCCCACGGAGGCGGGGTTTGCGCAGCTGGCGCAGCTGGGCAAGACAGCCTATCTGGCGCCTGGCAACGGAGGAGAAGGATGAATCGCCAACGCGCCCCACGGATCATGTACCTTCCCGGCGATTCGTTGCTGCACCGCCTGCACCCGCTGGTCAAGCTGGCGTGGCTGCTGGTCGGCACGGTGGGGGTTTTCGTGACCCGGAACGTGATTGCGGTGGTGGGCGTGCTGCTGGCGATCAGGCTGGCATTTCCGCTGAATCGTCTCTCGTTGCGGGGCGTGCGCGGCGGGAGCTTCTTTGTGTTCTCGGCGGTGATGTTGTTCGTGGTGCAGGCGCTCTTCGTGCGGACGGGCGCGCCCGTGTTGGAGATCGGGTCGCTGGAGATCACTGCCGACGGCCTGCAGGCCGGCCTCTATGTGGCGGCGCGGCTGCTGAGTGTGGTCTGGTTGGGGTATCTGTTTGTCTTCACCACCGAGCCGAACGCACTGGCTTACGGCCTGATGCAGATGGGGCTGCCCTATCGCTATGGCTTTGCGCTCATCACCGCCCTGCGGCTCGTGCCGGTCTTCGAGCAGGAGGGGCAGACGGTGTATCAGGCGCAGCTGGCGCGCGGCATTGCCTACGATCGCGGCGGGCTGAAGCGCTTTCTGACGCTGGCGCGGCAGTTTTTCCTGCCGCTGCTCGTTTCCGCGTTGGGAAAGGTGGATACGCTGGCCGTTTCCATGGAGGGGCGCTGCTTCGGCAAATATCCACGGCGCACCTTTCTGCGTGAAGCCCGCTTCACGCGGCGCGATGGGGCGGCGTTGGGGGCGCTGCTCGCGCTGGTTGCCCTCCTGCTCGTGCGGGCGTTCTAAGTTGTGGAACGCAGATGACGCAGATTTTACAGATAGCGCAGATTTTTCCGTTTGATCTGCGTATATCTGCGTCAATCAGCGTGCATCAGCGTTACAGTGACGCAGATGACGCAGATTTTACAGATAGCGCAGATTTTTCCGTTTGATCTGCGTA
>CAZDSF010000012.1:0-26389 GCA_964508025.1 uncultured Anaerolineales bacterium | reverse complement strand
ATTTTTCCGTTTGATCTGCGTATATCTGCGTCAATCAGCGTGCATCAGCGTTACAAGTTCACCATTCACTATTCGCAAGGAGATTTTTATGCACAAACGTCAATGGGTATTTGCTGGGATTATCATTGTACTAATCGTTGGCGGGCTGACCGTGGCGGCGACGCAGGCGACGCCGTTGCGGGTGCTCACCCGCTTTCCAGCAAGCATGTTGGCCGAGGAGGCGCAGCAGATGGTCGAATGCGCCAGCTGTCACGCGCCGGAAACGTTCCATACCTGTAATACCTGCCATGACGATCACGGCGCGGTCGAGTTCGAAAACATCCCCTTTTACGCCGGCATCACGCTGGAAGGGGATGTGCCGACGCCGGGTTATGTGCTGTTGAATCAGATCCTGCCGTACCGCGCTCAACCCTACACGCATTTGCCGCTGCTGGAGTTCCTGACGCAGCAGGGCGTACATGCGTTCGAGAGCGTCACGCTGGCTTCGCTCGATGGCGGGTTTGTGACGTTGACGCCCGAAAATCTCACCCCCGAGGCGTTGCTGATGCCCTATCAGGACGGGATCCGTTTTGCGGCGGAGAATCTGCACGTCTCCACCTGGCTCAAGGGTATTCGGCGCGTGATCGTGGTGGGCGCAGACCAGCCGTTGCTGATCGAGGGGCAGCCTACTTCGATGGGGCGGCTGTTGTTGGGCCCAACGCTGGAGCTGACCGTGGAACAAACCGCTGTGATGTTGCAAAGCGAGGCTGATGGAGCCGTGCGCCGGGCGCAGACGGGCGCGCGGATCATCGGCGCGCCGGTTACGGCGCTGGCGGCGAATGCGCCGTTCACCCATCTCATCGTGCGCGACAGCGCAGGACGCGAAACTCGTCTGACCGCCGAGGAGGCGCGCGGCGCGGTTCTGGCGCAGCTTCGAGGGCAGGCGACGCTGGTCTTGCCGGAGCGGGGGCGCGCGCAGTGGATCGTGGGCGTCGTCGCGTTGGAGACCGAGTGAGCCGCAAGGTGAACCGCCGCGTGGAGAAGGCGAGGATGCGCAGGCTGCACAACATGCGCTCCGCTGGCCGCTGGCTGGCGTTGAGTATCTGTATGCTGCTCATCCTTTCCGCCTGCGCTCCCGTGTGGGAAACGGCGCTGGTAGATGCGCAGGGCGCGGCGGCGCCGGTCACGGCGAAAACGCTGCGCGAGTTGCGGGCTTTCGCTGCGGAAGATGGCAGTGTGCCGCTGGAGCGCGTCCTGTACCAGCGCGGCTACCGGCTGATCGAAACGCTGGAAGTAGCCACGCGCGAGGGGCAAACGCTGCGCTTCGATTGGACGGCGGTCGGTTGGACGGCTTCGTGGTCGCCGCAGGGGACGTTGCGGTTGGGGGATCAGGTTGTGCGGGCGGCGCAGGTTCGCGCGATTTCGCCGACGCTTCCCGCTACGCCAACGGTTACGCTGTGGGACATCGCGCCGACCGTCACGGCGGCGTTGGGGCTTCCGGCGCCGGCGGCTGCGACCGGGCGTCCCCTCGCGCTGCCTTCCGCCAAAAGCGCGCCGCAGCGCGTCACCCTGATCTTTCTCGACGGCTTTGGCTACCTCCGCTACACCGAGGCGCTGGAGGCGGGGCTCATTCCGCAGCTGGCAGCGCTCGGCGCGCCGATGGTGGGGTTGGCGGCCTATCCGCCTTCTACGGTGGTGAGCAGCGCCGCGGTGCTCACCGGCGCGCCGCCGGAGGTGAACGGCGTCGTGACGCGGAGCGTTCGCAGCACGGAGACGGAGACGTTCTTCGACGTGGTCGCCGCCGCCGGGCTGCGCAGCGTCGCCGTCGAGGGGGATGCGCTCGCCTTCAACCTGCGCAACGCCGACATTATCCTCTCCGGCGACCGCGATGGCAACGGCAGCACCGATGACAACGTGCTCGCCAACGCGCTCGCCGTGCTGGCGGAGGGAATGCCGGATGTGTTGTGGGTTCACTTCCACGGTATAGATGACGCCGGGCACACCTATGGCCCTGGCGCGCCAGAAGAAAGCGCCAAGATCACCGAGGTGGATGCGGCGGTGGGCGAATTGCTGGCGGCGCTGCCTGCGGAAACGGTGGTGTTCATCTTCGCCGATCACGGGATGCATACCGTGATGGAAGCGGGCCGGCTGGGCAATCACGGGCTGCTTATTCTGCGTGACATGCTCGTGCCGGTGTGGGTGTTGGTGAAACGTGCGACGGAATGGTGATGGGTAATGGCTTGCTGCTGCTACGCTTAGACGCTACTACGCTTTCAAGGAGGTCCGTTATGAAATTGCGCAACGTTTGGCTGGTGTTGTTGGGAATGGCCCTGATGTTGGGGTTGGCTGCCTGCGGCGGCGCGCCTAAGGTGAATTGGCAGGTGGAGGTTACGGGCGGCAGCACGCCGTTGACGCTTACCTACGCCGATCTTGTCAAGATGGAACAGGTGGAGCTCAAGGACTTGTTAATGCAGAAGTCGCTCGGCGAGGATGAGGTGCATTCGTGGAGCGGCGTGCCGGTGGCAGAGCTCTTCAGGCTAGCTGGCGTGCAGAGCTTCGCTTCGGTTACGGCAACCGCCGCCGATGGATACGCCATCGAGATCACCGCTGATGAAATCGAGGGCGCTATCATTGCGCTCAAGAAGAACGGGCAGTGGATCACGAAGGCGGAGCCGGATAAAGGTCCCATTCGGTTAGTGTGTCCGGAAACGCCGGCGAATCGCTGGGTGTTCCAAATTCAACGTCTGCATGTCAATCCGTAGTGTTAGTTTGTTTTCTTACATCATACATCATACATCAGGAGGAGAAAAACATGTTCAGGAAATTGGTTTTGGTATCGGTTCTGGCGGTGTTGGTCTTAGGGTCGTTTGTCGGTTGCAGTAATACTGCCGGCGCTGAACCGGCTGCGGGTGGCGTCCCTGCTGATGCCGCGCTCAAGATCACCGGCAATATTAACACTGAGGTCGGTTGGACCGAAGCCGAGCTTCGCGCGTTGCCGACCATTGAGGCGCAGGCGACCAACAAAGATGGGCAGACCTTGACGTATGTGGGGGTTCCCCTCAACACGCTGTTGGAGCAGGCCGGAGTGAAGGCGGGCGCAACGACGGTGACGTTTGTGGCTGACGATGGCTACACGGCGGAGGCCGCGCTCGCCGAGCTGCAGAGCTGCGCGGATTGCATCGTGGCCTTCCGTGACGAGGGCGGTCTCAGCATGGTCCTACCCGGTTTCTCCAGCAAGCTCCAGGTGAGGGGCGTCGTCGAAATTCAAGTGAAATAGCAATCGGGGAGCCAATCCACATCCATCGGCGATTGATTGTGGGTTAGGCCACGCTTTGAGAGCCGGTTTTGGTTGCCGCGTGCGACGCGATAGCCGAAACCGGCTCCTTTTGTGGACACTGGGTTGCGTGTGTGCAAAAATGCAATCTGGCTTATAATGGTCATGTCCTGCAATCGTGCTGCTGCTCGTAATGCCTAAACCTTGCTCAGGAAGGATGGGGGATGACCGCAACATTTTCCGAACTACGCCCGCTGCGTATTGGACAAGTTCTGGATCAAGCTGTACGACTTTATCGGCGCAATTTTCTCAAGTTTATCGGCATTGTGGCTTTGGTGGATGTGCCGATGTCATTGCTGATGATTGTCTCCTCCAGTATTGTGCAGGTGCAGCAATTGCGCGCCTTTGAAGCATCTGATGTACTTGGCGGTTCGTTGTTGCTGATAGCTAGCAGTGTACTGACCATAGTGCTGGCGCTTATCAATGGCGTTTTGCTTGTCCTGGCTTCGGCAGCCATTGCCCGCGACCTTGCAGAACAGTTGATGGGCCGCCGTGGCGGTGGGGTGCTGGATGCTTACCGCAGGCTGGGGCCCAGATGGAAGCCGCTTCTTGGCGCGTTGGTGTTCGCGGCGGTGTTCAGTATTGCGCTGGTTATTCTGATCCTGATTCCCTGCATCGGGTGGCTGAGCGGGCTGGGCGTCTTCTTCTTCTATTCGGCGGTTGTTCAACAGTTACTGGCGCCCATCGCCGCGTTGGAGGAGCAAACGAGTGTGGGGACATTGCGCCGCGCGTGGGATCTGGCGCGACGGCGTTTCTGGCCCCTGGTGGGTTTTGTCGGCGTACTGTATCTGTTCAACCAATTGTTCGTCCTTGGTCCGACCCTTCTATTTTCTACCGGTCTTGCTTTTGGCGCTGAGAGCTTTGCTTCACTCGATCCGACGCTCATGGCCGTGATCCAGCAGGTCGTGCCTTCGGCGGTTGGCGCAGTGATGTCGGTGATCTTTGTGCCGCTCCAGGCCACAGCCGTGTATCTGATGTACATTGACTTGCGGATACGGGTCGAGGGCCTTGACCTGGCCTGGAAGATGCAGGCATCTGCTGAGATGCAGGCATCTGCTGAGATGCAGGCATCTGCTGAGATGCCGGAAGCCCTGCCGCCGGCGCCTGCGCCTCAGACCGATCCCCTGGTGACATGGAACGATATCGGGAGTTTTGTGCTGCTTTCATTGGCTTTCTTGGCCTTCATTGCTGTGATCTATGGCGTTATTTTCGCGGCGCTGCTCTCTGCCGGCGTAGCTGGCGGTTTTTAGGGACGCCAATGCTCGCGCTGATGGAGAAAGCGCTGTAACCTGTCTGGATCCTGTCTCAGGCTTTGTAGCAGGCTTTTGCGCAGGCAGTTTGCGCTCTTGGATGAATTTTGACCTCTTATGTGTAAACTGTATACGAGTATATTGATGACTGCGCGCCAGGCGTTGCAGTTGATCTTGCTGTTGGGGCTATTGTGGCGTCCTGGCATTGCCGTCGTCGCCGATGCGCCCTTGCCGGTCGAAGCATATTGGGCGGAAATGGCCCAGCTGCGAACGCGCATCGCTGCCCTGGCGACCGCGCCAGAAGCGGAGGCGCGAGACGCCGCCCGCGCACTGGCCGATCACTGGGAAAGCATCACCGCCGCGCGCCTGGATGACGGGACGCTGTTGCTGCTTGATCATGGTTGGCTGGCGGCCGCCTTACGCGCCGAGTCGCCGGACTTCGCGCGTATCGAGGGGATGCTCGTGGCCCAAATTGAGGCGCGGCGCATTTATACCGGCTTCTCTGCACCCCAGCCGTCGCACACGTCGCTTGTCGAGATCCTCGCCCAGCCCGAATTCCAGACGCCCGTCGAAACCAATCCCCTACAAGTGTGGTGGGATCGGCTCACGGAACGCTTGTGGCGTTGGCTGGATCGGGTACTGCCCGGTAAGGGCGCTGTGGCGACAGATGGGGCCTTTATCTCGGCGCTAATCACGCTAGGGGGCAGCGTAATCCTGGGATTGATTCTGTGGCGTGTGTTCCAGGAGATGCTACGGGACTTCGTGGCTGAGTCTGATCTTGCCGCCGATGCCGATGAGGCCATCCCGTTAACGGGCGCTGCGGCTCTCCAGCGGGCGCAAACGTTCTCGGCGGCAGGCGATTATCGCTCTGCTATCCGCTATCTCTACCTTTCGACGTTGCTGCTTTTGGAAGAACGTGGCGTGTTGCACGGAGATCGCACCCTGACCAACCGTGAATATCTGGCGCAGCTGCGTTCCCGTCCGCAGTTGGCGGCGCTCTTTCGGGATGTGGTGGATGTTTTCGAGCGCGTGTGGTATGGACGGCAGCCGATAGCGGATCGGGACTACGCCCTCTATGCGGCGCAAGTCAAGGCGCTGGGGGATGAGCCGTGAAGCGGCGATGGGATTCGCTGGTGCTGGCGGCTCTCATCGCGGGCTTGCTGGCGGTGACGGTGTTGGCGGCGGTGCAGCAGGCGCGTCAATCGCAAACCCCGGCGCGTCTGGCGCCGGATTCGTCGGCGCCTGATGGCGCGCGCGCTCTGGTCTTGTGGTTGCAGGCATTGGGCTTCACCGTCAATACCGATCCCCCGCCGGCTACTTTTGCCATACCGGCGGGCACGGATCTGCTCTTTCTCTTCGAGCCGACTGTGACCATCACGCCCGAAGAATGGGAGATCTTAGATGCCTGGGTGATGCAGGGCGGTACGCTGGTGTTGGTGGGAGATCGCCCCGGAACGGCGCGGGCGTTCAGCCACTACGACGCCGACCTCAACTATCGGGAACGGCTCATCACCACAGCCGCGCCTGCGACCGCGTTTTGGGTTACACCGCCCCTGACAACGACAGTGGAGGTCCGCGCCCGCGCTGATGTGTATGGGGCGCGGGAACAAGTCGCCCCGCTGCTGACCTCCGGTGAGGCGGCGTTGCTGCTCACATTCATGCAGGGTCAGGGACGGGTATTCCTCGGCGCGATCCCATTTTCTTTTTCCAATGCGGGCTTGCGCGGTGAGGGGAACCCTGAACTGGTACTCAATGTCCTGGCGCATGCGCCCCGTGCCGGCGTGGTCTGGTTCGATGAGTGGCATCGTGGGCAGCGTAGCCGTGTAGCCGCGCCGCAAGGACCGGCAGATTGGCTGCGTTTCACCCCTTCGGGACGAGCGGTGCTCTATGCGACGGCGGTTGCTTTCCTGGTGGTGTTACTGCAAGGGCGCGCTTTCGGACGACCGGTGTCGCTGCCGCGTGCGTTGCACCGGCGCGGCACACTTGAGCATGTCACAGCAATGGCGCAACTCAGCCGGCGGGCCGGACATCGTGCGGCGGAACTGCGCTACTATCACGATGCTCTCAAACGCCATTTGGCGCGGCGCTACCGGCTTGATCCCACGTTGCCTGATGCGGACTATGTGCGGCAGCTGGCAGCTTGCGATGCCAACCTGGATGCCTCGACGCTGTTGCACTTGCTGGCGCAATTGTGGCGCGCCGACCTGGATGAGGCAACGCTGGTACGGCTGGCGCGAGAAGCCGCTCAGTGGATGGCGGTATAGTAGGTCGGGCTTTCCAGTCGGGCAATGTGAGTCGGGCTTTCCTGCCCAACAACTGGCGGACAGGGCTTTCATCCTTCTGCCTTCATACTTTATTTAGGAGATTCTGATGCATCCTGGTGATTTACAGAACCTGTTTTCGCGGTTGCGACAAGAAGCCGACAAGGTGCTTGTTGGTTTGGAGGAGCCTTTCGAGCTGCTGGTGGTGGCGCTGCTCACCGGCGGGCATGTGTTGTTGGAAGGCGTCCCCGGCACCGCCAAGACCCTGATGGCAAAGACGCTGGCCTGTTTGATCGAGGCCCCCTTCGCCCGCATCCAGTTCACGCCCGATCTTATGCCCTCGGACATCCTCGGCACCAATGTCTTCGATCTGACCACGGGCAAATTCAACCTGCGGCGCGGCCCGATCTTCACCCAGATTCTGCTCGCTGATGAGATCAACCGCGCGCCTGCCAAGACCCAATCGGCGTTGCTGGAGGCGATGGAGGAATTCCAGGTGAATCTCGACGGGACTCGCTATCCGCTGGATCTTCCCTTTATGGTGATTGCCACGCAGAATCCCATCGAGTATGAAGGCACCTATCCCCTGCCAGAAGCGCAGCTCGACCGCTTTCTCTTTAAGGCGCTGACGCCTTACTCGACGCTGGATAACGAAGTGGAACTGTTGCGGCGCACGCATCACGGTTTCGATGCGCACGATATCACGGCGACGGGGTTGCAGCCGGTGCTCACCGGGCCGCAGGTGCTCCAGGCGCGGGCGCTGGCGCGGCAGGTGGTGGTGGAAGATGGGTTGCTCACCTACGTGGCGCAGATCGCCGCTGCCAGCCGCCGTTCTCACGATGTCATCCTCGGCGCCAGCCCGCGCGCGGCGACGCATATCCTGCTGGCGTCGAAAGTCTATGCCGCGCTTCAGGGCCGTGACTTTGTGACGCCGGATGATGTCAAAGCGATGACGTTGCCGGTGTTGCGACACCGCCTGTTGCTCAAGGCCGAAGCCGAAATCGAGGGCCTTGATGCAGACGCCGTCATCCGGCGTGTTCTGGCCCAGGTGGAAGTGCCCCGCTGATGTTGCCTACGCGACGCGGTCTGCTGTTGTTGTTGGCGGCGGCGCCCATCATCGCCGCTGCGACCTGGGCGCCGGCCCTGGAATGGGTGGCGCTTGGCTATGTCGTCGTCTGTCTGGGACTTTTCTGGGCGGATTGGCGGCTTGCCGGGCCGCCTGTCCGCTTCATTGTGGCCCGCGAACATGAGCCGCGTCTCAGCCTTGGCGCGGAGAATGTTGTGCGGCTGAGTCTGTACAACCGCGCCCGGCGCAGCGCGCACTTTTGGTTGCGCGATGAGCCGCCTGACGCTTTCCGCCTCAGCGTGCGTGTGCATGAAGGTGCGGTTGGGCCTCACGGGCGTTGGCAGGGCGAGTATCACGTTCGCCCCTTGCAGCGCGGCAATTATCAGTTTGATGCGCTCAATTTGCGTTGGGATGGGCCGCTGGGGTTGGTGCGGCGTCAGGCGCGATACCCGGCAGCAGAGCAGGTCAAGGTCTATCCCAATCTGCTCGATGTGAGCCGCTATGATCTGCTGTTGCGGCGCAATCGTTTGCAGGAGTTGGGCTTGCGCCACAGCCGTATGTTCGGCGAGGGAACGGAATTCGAGCGCCTGCGGGAGTACTCTCCTGATGACGAGTTTCGCCGCATTGATTGGAAGGCTACGGCGCGGCGTAACCGTCCTGTCACCATTGAATACCAGACGGAGCGCAGCCAGAACGTAATTGCTATGCTCGATATTGGGCGCATGATGCAAAGTCCTGTGGCGGAGCTGGCAAAACTGGATTATGTCATCAACGCGGTGCTGTTGTTGGGCTATGTGGCGACGAGCAAAGGCGACAAAGTGGGGCTGTTGACCTTTGCCGAT
This sequence comes from uncultured Anaerolineales bacterium, assembly GCA_964508025.1. Taxonomy (GTDB): domain Bacteria; phylum Chloroflexota; class Anaerolineae; order B4-G1; family SLSP01; genus JAAZNO01. Next base: position 17,657 of record CAZDSF010000012.1, on the reverse strand, counting down.
GACGTGAGCCAGTTCATCGCGCCGCAGCCGGGACGGGGGCAGTTTTATCGCTTGTTGGAGGCGCTGTACGCGGTTGAGGCGCAGCCGGTCGAGCCGGATTATCGGCGCGCGCTGAGTTATCTGGCGCTCAAGCAGCATCGCCGGGCGCTGGTGGTGATCTTCACGGATTTGAGCAGCGGACAGAGCTTGCAAGCGCTGATCAACCACGTGGGCGTGTTGGCGCGGCGCAGCCTGCCCCTGGTCGTCACCATTAGCGATCCCGATATTCACGCGGCGGCGCAGGCGTTGCCGCAGGATTCTCTCGGCGTCTATCAACGGGGCGCCGCGTCACGGCTGTTGGAGGAACGGCAGCTGCTTCTCGATTCGCTACGCCGGCGGGGCGTGCTCACCCTCGATGTGCCGGCGAATCAGCTCTCTATCGCGGTGATCAACCGCTATCTGGAGCTCAAGGGCCGGACGTTGCTGTGAGGTTGTTGCCTGCCGGCGCGGAGCAGGTAGAGGTGCAATGCCAGGCCCGTTCCCAGGCCCACGGCCCATTTCACGCCCCAGGGCAGATTCTCAGCCGGCGATATGAAACCCTCAATCAGCCCGGCTATCACCAGCAGCGGCACGCAGCCTGCCAGCAGGCGCACGGCGCGCCGCCCGGCTACCATCAGCGCATCGCGGCGACGCAGCCACCCTGGTCGTAGCATAGCCCATCCCAGCATCAGCCCTGCCCCGCCGGAGATGATGATGACGGTCAATTCGATCATGCCGTGGCCGATGACGAAGGTCCACAGCTCGAAGCCGATGCCGTAGTGGAGGGTCGCGCCGGTCAACCCGCCCAGGATCAGCCCATTGAAGATCATCGTCCAGATGGTGAGCGCGCCTGCTAACATGCCCCCGCCAAAAGCGAGGAAGCTGACTCGAATGTTGTTGGTCATGATGAAGGCAGAGGCGTAGGGGCGTTCATGGATGGGAATGTCGGTCCACAATTCCCCTTTGGCAATGGTTTGCAGCAGCGATTGCGCTGACGCCGGCAGTAACCACCGCGCGGATGTGGGTTCTAGCGCGGCGCTAAGCCCCGCAGCGAGGGCGGGCAGCAGAAAGAGCAGCGCCGCCGCCAGGACGAAGGGCAGCGCGTCACGGTAGGCGCGGGGAAAGCCGGTTGTGATGAAGCGTCTCAGACGTGAAAGGGCCAACGGTTCACTCTGGTAGATGACGGCGTGCGCCTGACCGACCAACTGGTTGAGGTACGCGGTCACGGGATGGCGTGGGAAGTCCCGTTGCGCCAACGCCAGATCGGAGGTGGCCGCGCGGTACAGCTGTCCCAGGCGCGTTATATCTTCTGGCGCGAGCTGGCGCAAGCCCTTTTGGCCCCGGATTGCCAGGTTCGAGAGGGCCTGCCATTCGGCTTGGCGTGATTTGCGGAATTGGTCGGCATTCATCTTGTTGTAATCCCACAATCCGATTATACTTGAACTGCCCAGTGAGACCAGTGTGGAAGTGAGCCGCCATGTCTTTCGATGAAGCCTATGTGAATATTGATACGCCTGAAAATGTCGCGTTCAATTATGAGATTGCCGGTCTGGGTTCGCGTTTCATCGCGGCCCTGGTGGATTCCCTGATCATCGTTTTGACCCTGGGCGTGTTGTATGCTGTGGTGCTCGGCAGCATCAATCTGACGCGCTTTACGCTGGGGCTTGGCGACATTGCTGCCACCTGGAGCCTGGCGTTTCTGGTCCTCATGAGTTTTCTGATTCTGTGGGGCTATTATGTGCTTTTCGAGACGCTTTGGAACGGGCGGACCTTGGGTAAGCGCTGGGTGAAGTTGCAGGTTGTGCGTCTCGATGGCACTCCTATCGGCCTGACCGAAGCCATCATCCGTAACGTGGTGCGTTTGGTGGACTTTCTGCCCTTCTCTTACGGCATCGGGGTGATCGTGATGTTTTTGGATCCCCAGTCTCGCCGTCTGGGCGATTTTGCGGCAGGCACGCTGGTCGTTCTGGATCAAGCGCAGGATTTGACGCTCCACACGTTGACCCGCAGCCCTTTTGCGCCGAGTCGCTTGCAGGGGCCGGCGCGCGCGGAGGCGTTGCCCGTCGAACGTTTGAGCGATGCAGAGATGCAGCTGGTGCGCGACTTCCTCTCTCGGCAATTCGAGCTCGGCAATTCGCGCGCCATTGGGCAGCAGCTGGTGGTGCGGGCCTTTCAATCCATGGGCGTTTCGTTAGAGCGCGTATCCCAGCGCCCGCCGGAAGAGTGGCTCCAGATGATTTATCTTTTGCGGACGCAGCCGCCCGAGGAAGAGGCATGAGCGTCATCTTCCATGACCACAAGCGTTGATAATGTAAGCCGCTTACGTATCCAGAGCGCGCCGCACCGCTTCTGCCAGCGTCTCAGCATCGAAGGGCTTGCGGATGATCTCCAGGAAGCCGGTAGACCGCAACGCCTCTGTATCCTCCGTGGTGGTATAACCGGTCACCACTAACGCTTTTAGGTTGGGGGTGTGTTCACGTAGGATTTGTAGCAACGCCTTTCCTCCCAGCTCAGGCATCACCAGATCGGTGATGAGGAGGGCGATGGCATCCTCTGCCTGGTAAATTGCCAGCGCTTCCCGTCCGTTTGCCGCTGTGAGCACGTGATACCCCAGGGCGGTTAGAATACTCTCGCCCGCTTCGCGCAAGTGCGGATTGTCTTCTACTAACAGGAGCGTCTCTCCGCGCCCCAACGGGGTTGCCGCTTTGCTGGCACTCTCGTCCTCTGATGCGATGGTGGTTGCCGGCAGGTAGATATGGAACGTTGTGCCCTGTCCTATCGCCGTTGTCACCCCAATGTGGCCGGCGTGGAGCTGCACAATGCCGTAGACCTGCGCCAGCCCCAGGCCGGTACCTTTGCCTTCCTCTTTGGTGGTGAAGAACGGTTGGAACAGGTGCGCGCGAACTTTCTCGGTCATACCCATTCCCGTATCCGAGACGCTTAGATGAATCCAGGTTGAGGGCGTGGGCGCCTGCGCCATTTCGGGTAGCGGCGGCTGTCCTCCTGGCTCGATAACCAGCTGTTTGACGCCGATACATAGCGTGCCGCCATCCGGCATGGCGTCGCGGGCGTTGAGCGCCAGATTCATCAGGGCTTGTTGCAAGCGCCCCGCATCGCCTTCGATGATGTGTTCTCCCGGCGCAATATCGAGCATGATGGCGATGTGCTCCGGCAGCGTGCGTTGTAGCACTGTGACCACGTTCTCCACGAAGGCGACCAGATCCAGGGGGCGGCGATCCAGCTCGGTACGACGGCCAAAATCCAGGATTTGTTGGATCAGGTCGGTGGCTTTGTGCGCTTCGCCGATGATGGTTTGCAGGTGTTGCGCCACTGTCGGGGGCAGGTCGGGCCGGCGTTGCCCCAGATGCGCGTAGAGGATGATGGTCGTGAGCAGGTTGCGGAAATCGTGGGCGATGCCGGCAGCCAGTTGGCCGATTGCGGCTAGCTGTTCCTGGCGGCGCAGTTGGGTCTCCATCGCCTTGCGGTCGGTAATATCGCGGATGATGGATAGCGCCAAATCGCCCGCGCCGATTCTCAGGCTGGTGGTGGTGATCTCGACCGGGATGCGCCGCCCATCTTTGGTGAGATGGAGTCCCTCGAAGGGGAGTCCGTGGTATTTGGCAAGCTCGGTTTTGATAGCTTGCCCGCGTATTGCCCGGTGCTCGGGCGCTTGTAGATCTGGGACGGTCAGTTGCAGCAGTTCCTCACGGCTGTACCCAAACAGTTCGCACGCCCGGTGATTGGCGTCGAGAATCCTATCTTCAGTATTCTCAATGAAGATTGCGTCGCTGGCTTGCTCAAACAGGGCGTGGAAGAAAGCTTCGCGTTCCCGCAGCGCCGCCTCTGCCTGTTCGCGCGCCCGAAGCTCCTGGCGCGCGGCATCGTAGAGCCGCGCATTCTCCAGCGCGACGGCGGCGTGGTCGGCAAAGATGCGCAGAATCTCTGCGTGCAGCGGCGTGAAGAAACCCGGCGTTGCGCTGTTGAGATTGAGAAAACCGACCGGCGCACCGCGCGCGCAGATAGGCGCGCCCACATAAGAGCGTAACCACGCTTGCTCTGGTGAACCGACCCAATCTGGATCGGCGACGGTGTCGGCAATGACCAACGGTTCAGACGTGCGCGCCATCCGCCGCAACGTTGGAACTTGATCCAGTTCATAGACCGGGGAGGGGGCTGCGGCGGCCGTCTCGAACTGCCTGTAGCGGCGTTGACGGGCCACATGCACGCGGCCCTCGGCTTCGATGAGCATGATGTTGGCGGCGTCATTGGGCACGATCTGGCTGATTTGTTCCAGAAGCAGATCAAGCACTGCGTTCGGGTCGAGGGTGCGATTGATGAGCGCCGCGGCTTCGGCCAGCGCCCGCGAAAGATCGCGCTCCTGGCGTAAAGCGGCTTCCATCTGCCGGCGCTCGCTGATGTCATGCACTACTACTGACGCACTAACAGGACGTCCATCTTTCAGTTTGTAGCGCACGGTGAGCAAGACCCACAGATGTTGGCCCTGCTTCCCTACCAGCTCGCATTCCACCTGCTCCGCTGGTGTTGCACCCTCGGCGTATTGACGCATTCGCTCAAGAAACAGGTCCCGACTATCGGGCGTTAGCAGCTCCAGAGGCTCCATCTGCAGAAATTCTTCGCGGGTGTAGCCCAGATAGCGATAGGCGATTTCGTTGACGCTGAGAATGCGATTGTGCAACAGGTCAATCTCGTAGATGCCTGCCGGCGCGTGATCGAACAGTTGCCGGTACCTCGCCTCGCTTTCTTGCAAGTCGGCTTCAGCTTTCTTGTTGCGGGTAATGTCGCGCACCAGCGCCAACACCGACTGCGGGCCGCTGACCGTCATGCGCGTCTCGAAGTAACGTTCCTCGCCGTGAACCTCTAACTCGTAGTCATAGATCTGCATCTCCCCAGTGCGCAACGTTTGCTGTACTTTTTCTGCTGTGAGTGCGACCAACGCTGGCGGGAGGATATCCTCTGCACGTTGACCGATGACTTGCTCCGGCGGGAGGAGCAGCGTGTTGGGATCGCTCGTGTGACAGTCAATGAAGCGATTGTCCGCATCAATCTGGAACAGAAAATCCGGCAGTGCGGCAACAATCGCGCGATTGCGCTCCTCGCTTTTTCGCAGCGACTCTTCCATTTGCTTGCGCCCCGTGACATCCTCGTACACGCCCAATACCGCGAAGGGCTGCCCCGTCTCATCTAGCAGCGGAACTTTGGTGGTATCAATCCACAGGCGGGTCCCATCCGCCTGTGACAGCGGCTCGATAATGTGACGCTTGATACGCCGGCGCTCAAGCACCTCACGATCATCGGCGCGGTAGGCGTTGGCCTCCTCACGCGACCAGGGCAGGTCGAAATCGGTCTTGCCGATGATGTCGGCGGGATCTTCCAAACCGACAGCTTGGGCAAAGGTTTTGTTGCAGCCGAGGTAGTAACCATCACGATCTTTCCAGAATACTGCCTGCGGAATCGTATCGAGCACCAGATTGAGCATGGCCTGACTTTCGCGCAAGGCATCCTCAGCCCGTTTGCGCGCCGTGATGTCATGCCCGATGCCGATGAGTCCAACGATTTGTCCCCGTACATCGCGCAGCGGCATCTTGGAGGTGCTTAGCCAGCGCTCTTCACCGGAAGGGCGCATCAAGCGTTCCTCACGATCCAGGATGGGGACGCCGCTTTCCAGTACGGCGCGGTCATCGCGCGTGAACTGCGCGGCTATGGGGGGCGGAAAAACATCGAAATCGGTTTTTCCCAATGCGGCGGCTTCGTCCTCAAGTCCCATGTTTTGCAGGTCGGCATGGTTTGCCAGTAGTTTGCGCAACGCCAGGTCTTTCACGTAGATGGCGTCGGGCAGATGATCAATCACCGTGCGCAGCAACATGCGTTGCTGAACCAGCGCCTCCTCTGCTTGCAGCCGGTCGGAAACATCCGTGAAGAATCCCACCAGACAATCGCGTCCATCAATGTGCAGTTGCGCTGCCCCCACTTCAGCAAAGAAGAGACTCCCATCCCGGCGCAAGAAAGGCAGTGCGCCCGTCATCGTCTTTTCACCGCGCGCCATGGCGGCAAATGCTTGCTGTACCTGGGGGAGAGCTTCGGCAGGATGAATATCGGGCACGCTGAGTTGCAACAGGGCATCTTCGGTATACCCCAACATGCGGCAGATGCTAGGATTCGCATACAGGAACGCCTGAGTATCTCGGTCTGCTATCAGGATTCCGTGAGGGCTGCCCTCGAACACTGCCCGATGCCGCGCCTCACTCTCGCGTAGGGCGTCTTCGGCCTGCTTACGCTCGCTAATATCCACATACGCGCCAACCAATCCTGCCGGTTTGCCCGTCGTATCGTAGAATACGCCTTTGGCGTACACCACATTGCGCATCTGCCCGTTTTTGTCACGCAGCATGAATTCATAAATCTGACGTTGGGGCTGGCGCAGCAATTCGAGATCTTTCTGATGATAAACCTCGGCGTGCTCGCTGGGCCAGAGTTCGAAGACGGTTTTCCCCTGAATCTCCTCAGCCGTGACGCCCATCTGCTCGGTGAAGGCGTTGTTACAGCCGATGTACCGTCCCTGTGTATCTTTGAAGAAGACCGGCGTGGGGATGGCCGCCAACAGAGCTTCTGTGAAACGCAATTGCTGTTCTGCGCTGTTCTCCGTCTGTATCAGTTGCGCTTCCAGTTCCGCGATGCGCTGCTGCAGTGTTTCCCGTTCTGCAAGCCATTCGGCGTTGCTCATCGTTTCATGTGTTGCTGGCGTCGTCATGGTTTCCCTCCGCCTGGAAATTGACCATCACCTTGCGATTGCCATTTGCCCATTATAGGCTCAAATTCGAGTCCTGCACAGCTGCCGAGGAAACAATTTGGGATTCTGGCATTCCTGGCGACTTGTAGGACTTGGGTTTGATTGCGTTACCTGCATTTCTGATGTACAATATTGGTGTGCGCGAATCGTTGCAGGTCGCTGCAACATCCCGTGCAGGTGGCGCAATGGATCTACTTAGGGATTTCGAGATGCGGGTACGTGCAGTGTGGGCGAGATCACGGCAAGCAGGTGAAATCATGTCAGGCGGATGGATCAAAAAACTTGGACTAGGGCTTGCCCTGGTGATCATGGTGAACCTCGGTTGGGCGCCTGGCGGCCTGGCTCAGACGGGTGGGCAGCTGCGTTTTTTCCCTGAGACGGGGCATGTTGTCCGTGGCGAGTTCCTGGAATATTTCGATGCCCGTGGTGGCTTGGATATCTTTGGTTATCCGTTGACCGAGCCTTTCATCGAAAACGGCCTCGTGGTGCAGTATTTCCAAAATGCGCGTTTTGAATCGCATCCCCATAATCCTGAGCCTTATCGGGTACAGTTGGGCCTGTTGGGTGTGGATCTGAAATTTGAGCGTCCACGGGTTCCGCCGCCGGCGTTCAATTCGCGCTCGCGGCACTATTTCCCCGAGACGGGACACATTGTCTCTTTCGCTTTCCTCGATTTCTTCAGAGCGCAGGGCGGCATTGATGTCTTTGGGTATCCCATCACCGAGATGTTTTTCGAGGATGGGCGCATCGTGCAATACTTTCAACGTCTCAAGATGGAGTGGTACCCAGAGAATCGGGCAGCGCCCGTGCAGATTGGCAATCTCGGTGAGCTGTATCTGAATGCCTACCGTGAGCGCATTCCTCCGGAGGCGTTGCGCCCCGTTGCCAACCCTCAGGCAGGCGGGCCTACGACGCCAGCTGCGCCTTCTGCTCCTCTGCCGCCTCCTGCCGTGACGGTCGGGGGCTTGCAGGCATCCATGTCCCTCCGTTTTTCGGTGCTAGGGCAGCAGAACAACCAGGTGGTTTCCGTGCTTGTCAATGATACCAGCGGCCAGCCCCGTCCCAATGCGCAGGTGCGGGTGCGGTTGACGAATGCGGCGGGGACCGTACTGGGGGAAAGTCCGGTGTTGTTAACGGATGCACGCGGTTTTGTGAGGGTGTCTGTGCCAATTTCCGGCGGGAGGAATGGCGAACAGGTCTTTGCACGCGCGACGGTGACCTTTGGCACACTACAGACGGTAGCGGAGGGCGTGTTTCTTTTGTGGTGGTAGAGCTATCTGATCGTTGAAGGCTTGTATAGATCACGACGCACTGTTACAGTGCGTCGTGATTTTTGAACCTTCTTTGATGCGTCTCTGGCACTCACGGCGTTGCCAGGATTGACTTAGCCGCTGTGCCCGCGTTTGCGCCGCGTTGCGTATTAGCCCGACTTGTCGTCTTCGCCCATGTTGCCGCCCAGGCCCAAGCGCTCCAGGACGCGCTTGAACCAGGAGCGCCGCTCGGCCGATTGGTCTTTGGGGGCCTGGACGCGGCGAATGCGTACCACAGCGCGGCGTAACTTCTGCATTTTGACGGCTTGATTCTCAGATTCCGATTTCTTGGTCATACGCCCCTTTCACTTACTGGATTTTTCGGATTTGGATTTTGTTGACGGTCTGTCACTGACCGCGACGAAGGTGTAGCCGACCCCCCGCACATTCTGAATGTAGCTGGGATGCTCGGGATCGGGTTCCAGTTTGCTGCGCAGCCGGCGGATGTGGACCCGCACGATGGAGCGCGCTCCCCAGGCATCGGCCTCATAGCCCTGGGCGCAGCGGACCAGATCCTGTGGGGTGCACACCTGATCCACGCGGTGCATCAGGCACTCCAGAAGGCGGAATTCTGTCGGGGTAAGATCTACGCGGCGACCTTTGAGCGTCACCAGGTGTTTGGCGCGATCCACGAGCACCTCGCCGATTTGCAGGAACCGTTCCTCTTCTGTGGGCTTGGGGAGCGCTGCCGGCGTTTCGACATTGGCGAGCTCCTGGACGGTGCGTTGCAGGCGTTCGACGAGCACCCGCCGATGACGCTCCTGCTCCAACTCCGAAAGCCCCCGCCGCACAGCGCCCAGAATATCCTCGACCGGGCAAGGCTTGAGCAAATAATCATAAGCACCGTGGCGCAATGCCTGAATCGCCGTCTCCAGCGCGCCGTAACCGGTGATAAGGATGACGACGGTTTCGGGGTTGGCTTTGTGGAGTCTTTCCAGGACTTGCAAGCCGTTCACCCCTGGCAAGCGTAAATCCAAAATCACCAGATCGAAAGGCTCGCCCTCGGTAGCCAGGGCCAGGGCCTCTTCCCCTGAGCTTGCCAGCGAAACGCGGAAGCCCTCGAGCCGTAACACTTCGCCTAGTGTGATCCGCTCCGCTGCTTCATCATCTACGACGAGAATCCGTGATTCGGCCATCAGTTTCCCTCCCGGTGCCTGGGTAGGCGCACAATGAAGGTGGCGCCTGCGCCAGGTAAACTCTCCACTTCAATCACACCTTTGTGTCGCTCAATGATACTGTAGCTGATTGCCAGTCCCAAACCGGTGCCCGAAGGTTTGGTGGTGAAGAAAGGTTCGAACAGGTGCTCCCGCGCATCGGGCAACAGCCCTGGCCCATTATCGCGGAAGGCTGCGACGACTTGTTCGCGCTCCGCATGATACGCTGTGCCGATCCATAGCTGCCCGCCTGTTTCCAGCGCCTCGATGGCGTTGATGATGATATTCAAGAACACCTGGGTCAGTTGATTGGCAAATCCCTGTACAACCGGTAAATCCGGCGCCAACCGCACGACGGTCTGGATATTGGCTTGCTGCAAGCGTTTGTTCGCAAAGGCCAGGGCATTCTCCACCGCTTTGTTGAGATCGAAGACCGTCGCCACACCCGAAGCGGGACGATAGAAGTCTAACATCCGCCGCACCATTTCCACTAGATGACTGATTTCCTGTTGCGCTACACCCAGATATCGCAGGCGTTCGGTCTCATCGAGATTGGGATGGGTGGCGAGGTGCATACTGTTCTGCACGGCTTGAAGGGGGTTGTTGATCTCGTGCGCAATTGAAGCCGTCAATCGGCCCACCGCCGCCATCTTCTCAGCCTGGATCAATTGGCTCTGCGAGCGTTGCAGGGCGTCGGCGAAAGCCGTCAGTTCTCCATAGAGGCGCGCGTTTTCCACGGCGACTGAGACGGTTGAAGCAACCCGTTCAAGGACGGGGATGTTCTTGGCGTCGAGCGTCGTGGCGCGCCCGACCACCGTGAGCAACCCAATCGGCTCGTCATGCATGGTTAGGGGCACGTAGAGCAAGTCCAGCGGCGCGAGGTTCAGAACCTCGGACCAGAAGCCATCTGTGATGGCGGATTGGAGCACCGGTCGTCGCTCGCGCAACACCTGGGCGGCGAATCCCTGCGACACCGGCGCGATGCGCCCTTCCAACCACGCGCCCTCCGGTCCGCGCGAGGTGCGCACAACCCATTCGCCGGCTTCGTCATCGTACAGCACGATGGCTAACATCACGGCTTCGACCAGCCGATCCAGCCCCTCTAGCGCCGCGGTGAGCACCTGATCCAGATCGAGGCTGGCGGAAACCAGCCGGTTGATCTCATCCAACGCCGCGAGTTCCTGGTTGCGTTGCCGCAACATCTGCTCCGTGCGTCGAATGCGCAAGACCGCGTTGAGTCTTGCCAGCAGTTCTTGCGCGTCGAAGGGTTTGGTAATATAATCGTCCGCGCCCATTTGCAGGCCCAGGGCCTTGTTGCGCACCTCTCCAACGCCGGTAACGAGCAGCACCGGGATTTGCTGCAGATCCACATCGGCTTTGACCTGCTCAAGGATATGGAAGCCATCCAATCCCGGCAGCACCACATCGAGCAGTACAGCATCTACCGGATGCCCTTCGGTCTGGGCGGCGCGCAACAAGCGGACGCCCTCTTCGCCGTTGGCGGCTATGAGCACCTCGCAGCGCGTCAGAGCCAGAATCTCCCGTACCAGGGTGATCATGGCTGGATCGTCATCTACAATCAGCACGCGCGATTCAGGCATATCTTGTTCGGATTTGGTTTGAGTTGGCAAAGACAACCGACGGCAGGTTCACCTAAAGTATAGCGTATTTTGCAAGCTTGTAAAACGGAAGGGTTTTGCCGTGAGCTGCCGCCCTGCTACCAAAGCTCGCCTGTGCAGCGGCGGGATGCTGGCGCCGCATGGCGCTGTTCCAAAATCGCTCTCTTGAAAAGTGAACCGCACGTGAACTGCCGCAGTATTACTAAGTGACTATGGGGAATCCTAAAAACAGGGAATGTGAATCTCTCTGCGAGAACCCTTGACTTGAATGGATTCCCATGGTAAACTTTCGGGATTGAGACGAGGTCTCATAACGGTTGTTTGGGGTGTTTTCTCAGTGACAATGCCGTGCGATGTCTGCTAATCTTAAAACCGTCGCGCTGCTAACTTATTGAAGATTAGATTGCCGGTAACAAGGTGAACTGTGGGACCATACGATGAGTTTTCTGACCAGGCATTGGATTGCCTGTTGCGGAGCGCAGTCCGTGAAGGGCTGCTCGGTTATGAACCTCCGCCGCACGTGTGGGAGCGCGTGATTAAGCGCTTGCGGCGCAACGCGCCCGCGCCTCACACCCAGTTCGCTTTGCCCTCGCCCTCTAATCAACAGCAGCTGTTGCTTTTCTCCGTGATTCGCCTGGAAACCCATTGTCATTTTCTCACTGCCGGTGTGCTACGCGCCGTATGAGAGGGGTGTGTTTTCAGGATTTGGTGTCGCTAAAACACAGAAAGTTTTTCCGGGCCTTTAAGAGGCCGGTATGAAGGGAGGTGATGTGCAGGCAAGATACGTGAAGATGTGTCCCAGAAGTTGTACCCGTTTCAGCCCGCCGGTTTGGCGTTGGATCTGAAACACCGTTTCATGTGGTCAAACACTTAGCAAAATTCTGAAGGAGGAGTGTATGTTTACCAAGAAGAATCTGACGACGCTGATCGCCCTGGTCATGGTCGCCAGCATGCTGCTCTCGGCATGTGGCCCCACCCCTGAGCCTCAGATCATCGAGAAGACCGTCGTGGTCACGCAAGAAGTGATCAAAGAGGTCGAGAAGGAAGTCGAGGTCGTCGTGACCCCTGAGCCTGTCAAGATTGACCGGCAGGGCGCGTGGGTGGACACCATCGTGGTGGTGGAAGAGCCATCCGCCGATGCCGCCATCAACCGCCTCGAAGTGGGCGAGATTGATCTCTACGCCTTCCAGGTGGGTAATCCCGAGGTCGCCAAGAAGATCGAGGCTTCCCCGAACATTGATGGCTACAAGTCCTTTGGCTCCTACAATGAGCTGAGCTTCAACCCCGTTGGCCCGGTCTTCGAAAGCACCGGCAAACTGAACCCCTTTGCTGTGCCGGCTGTGCGCGAAGCCATGAACTGGCTCATTGACCGCAACTACATCGCCCAGGAAATCCAGGGTGGTCTAGGCTCGCCGCGCTGGTTGCCCTTCAACAACGCCTCCAATGACTACGCGGCGATGGCCGATGTGGCCCGCGCGTTGGAGTTCAAGTACGCCTACAACAAGGAAAAGGCTCAGGAAATCATCTCCGCGGAGATGGAGAAACTGGGCGCGACCCTGGTGGGCGGCAAGTGGCAGTTTGATGGCGCCCCCGTCGAAATCAGCATCCTCATCCGTGTTGAGGATGAACGCCGCGCTATCGGCGACTACGTTGGCAACCAGCTGGAAGATATCGGCTTCACCGTGATCCGCGACTACAAGACCGCGGCTGAGGCTTCCCCGATCTGGCTGCGCGGCAACCCCGCCGACGGTCTCTTCCACATCTACACCGGCGGCTGGATCACCACGGTGGTGCCCCGCAACCTGGCGGATAACTTCGCCTTCTTCTACACGGATATGGGTATGGCCGTGCCGTTGTGGCAGGCTTATGTCAATGATCCCGAGTTCTATGACCTGGCCGACCGGCTACAGAACTCTGATTACCGGACGGCGGAAGAGCGCCGTGAACTGCTGGCCCGCGCGTTGGAGCTGTCTTTCGTGGACTCCCACCGCATCTGGCTGACCGATCGCGGCAGCATCACCCCCAAGCGCCTTGAGGTGAAAGTTGCGGCCGACCTGTACGGTGCGGTGAGCGGTTCCTGGCTCTGGCCTGTGACCATTCAGCGCGAGGGCGAAATCGGCGGCTCTATGACCATCGCGATGCCCAGCATCCTCACCGAGCCGTGGAACCCGCTGGATGGCAGCAACTGGATTTTCGACATGATGCTCATCCGCTCGACTGGCGAGATGGCAACCCTGCCCGATCCCTACACCGGTCTCTATCGCCCGCAGCGCATCGAGCGCGCCGAGGTCTTTGTTGAGGAAGGCACGCCCATCGTCAAGACCCTGGATTGGGTGGACCTGCAGTTCGTGCCCAGCATCGAAGTTCCTGGCGACGCCTGGGTGGACTGGGATGCCGAAGCGCAGCGCTTCCTCACCGCCGCCGAGGTCTTTACCGAGACCCGGACCGCGGTGCGCAAGAGCGTGGTCTACTACGAGCCGGATCTGTACACCAAGAGCCTGTGGCACGATGGCAGCAACTTCTCCATCGGCGACGTGCTTATGGGCATGATCCTCACCTTCGACCGCGCCAAGGAAGCCAGCCCGTACTACGATGCGGCGAAGGTTCCGGCCTTCAATTCCTTCATGGCCGCCTTCAAGGGCGTGCGGATCATCTCCGAGAACCCGTTGATCATCGAGACCTACTCCGACAGCTTCCAGCCGGATGCGGAGAATACTATCAACACCTGGTACCCCTACTACGCGCAGGGTCAGGGTTCCTGGCACATGATGGCCCTGGGCCTCATGGCTGAGGAAAAGGGCGAGGCCGCCTTCAGCTCCGCCAAGGCGGATACCCTGGAAGTCGAGCGCCTGAGCTACATCGCCGGCCCCACCATCGCCATTCTCGATGCGCAGCTGAAGGAAATGGCTGAGACCGGCGAGATCCCCTACGCCGCCACGATGGGCGAGTTCGTTAGCGCCGCCGAAATTCAGGCGCGCGTCGCCAACTACCAGGAATGGTTCCGCCGCCGCGGTCACTTCTGGATTGGCACCGGCCCCTTCTACCTGGAGCGCGCGTTCCCGGTTGAGGGTACCGTGATCCTGCGGCGCTTCGCCGACTACCCCGACATGGCCGACAAGTGGATGCGCTTCGCCGAAGCCCCCATCGCCGAGGTCGAGGTGGATGGCCCTGGTCGTGTGACCATCGGGCAGGAAGCGGTGTACGATGTCTTCGTCACCTTCAAGGGCGATCCATATCCTGCCGCCGACATTGACAACGTGAAGTTCCTGGTCTTCGATGCCACCGGCGCGGTTGCCCACGTGGGCGCCGCCACGGCTGTCGAGGATGGTCTGTGGGAAGTCAAGATGACCGCGGACGTCACCAGCAAACTGGCTGCCGGCTCCAACCGCCTTGAGGTTGTGGTCGTCTCCAAGCTGGTGGCTGTGCCCAGCTTCGACGCGCTCACGTTCGTGACCGCTCCCTAAGCGTTAGGTTGTTGTTCCGTTGCCAGGGGCGAGCGCGCTCGCCCCTGGCGTCTCCTCTCTTTTTCCCAAATTCCGTAGAAAGCGAGATACGCTATGGCCGAAGCTTCCCTGCCTTTGCAGCCAGGCGCCAGCGCACCGGCAGCCAAAAAGCCTCAAAGCACTGCTTATAAGCTGTTGCGCTATACGGTGGTCAAGTTATTTGCGCTCTTCATCGCTGTCGCTATTGGTATCTATTTGACCATCCTGATTGCCAATATGGGTGGTTACGTAGATCAGATTCTTAAAGGACAAATCCGTGAGAGTATTTCGATCAGCGTTGGGATGGATCCGGAAATCCGCCGGCTGCCGGTGGCCGAGCGGAACAAGATGATTGAAGACCTCATCGCGGTTGAGGAACGCCGCCTGGGTTTGGATCAGCCGTTCTTGTTGCGCAGTTTCCGTTTTCTTGCGCGCGCGTTGACGTTGAATCTGGGACGGGCGCAGCACATGTCTAGCGATAGCGGCTCCAGACTGGTGCGCAATATCATTCTGGAACGGTTGCCGCCAACCTTAATGTTGATGGCAACGTCCAACCTCCTATTGTTCTTCGTCAGTCTTTTCTTTGCTCTCTATCTGTCGCGGAATTACGGCAATGTGCTGGATAAAATGGTTATTACCCTTTCTCCGATTTCTTCCGCCCCGGCCTGGTTCTACGGTATTTTCTTGCTCCTGATTTTTGCGGCCGTGCTGGGCTGGTTGCCCTTCGGCGGGATGGTTGCGGCGCCGCCGCCTGAAGCGTTGGGCGCGCGATTGCTCAGCTATGGCCGGCACCTGATTCTGCCCGTATCCGCGTGGCTCATCAGCGGCTTTTTCTCCAGCGTCTACGGCTGGCGCACGTTCTTCCTGATCTTTTCGATGGAAGATTATGTGGAGTTGGCGCGGGCCAAGGGGCTTTCGGCTCGTGATATCGAGCGCCGATACGTGTTGCGCCCGACCCTGCCCAATATCATCACCAGCTTTGCGCTGATGTTGATCAGCTTGTGGCAAGGCGCCATCATTCTGGAAACCGTCTTCAACTGGCCGGGATTGGGGCGCCTGATCAACCGGGCCATCGGTCTCTTCGACTCCCCGGTGATTATCGGTACCACCGTGATTTACGCCTATCTTCTGGCCGTCACGGTTTTCTCTCTTGATTTCATCTACGCGCTGGTAGATCCGCGCGTGCGGGTGGGCAGTGGAGGAGCAAAATCATGAGTGGGTTAAAACGTGCACTTAGAGATATCGCGCAATATCCCTCTGCCATCGCCGGCACCATCATTATTGCGGCGTTGATCCTCACCGCGATTTTTACCGTGGTCACGATCCCCTACAGCGAAGCAATTCGGCTGTGGCGTGGGGGTGAAGAAATTTGGGGGGATAATCCCCGATTGGTGCCTCCGGCCTGGACGAACGTGTTCCGCGCCCAGAAGCTGCCTGAGACCATTGTATTGCGCGATGATAACGAAGCGGTTAGCAAAGAGCGGGCGGTGATTTCTGAGGGAATGATTGATCTGGTAATGGATTTCCGTTTTGAGTATGCTTATGATGATTTCCCTCAGGAGTTAATAGTCTTCTATACAGCCAAGTTCCAGGAACGCGCTCCTTATGTTTCAATGACCTGGGTTACACCTGATGGGCGGGAGATTCGGCTGGGCGAGCTCACCTCCAAACCTTCGGAAACCTACCGTTTTGCGCAGGATGAGCGCCTGGCGCGGCGCTTGCGGGGCGTTGCACCGCAGGTTGCGCTTTTCGATGATCCAGAGAAAGAGGGCGAGCAGGTTATCAAGGGCACTTACACGCTGCGCGTGGATGCGATTCTCTTCGAGGATGATTCCGATCTGGATGCTAAGTTCGTGGTGTATGGCAAGGTTCACGGGTTGGCCGGCACCGATCACCGCCGGCGTGATCTGACCGTAGCGCTGCTCTGGGGGACGCCTATTGCGCTGTCCTTTGGCCTTCTGGCGGCTCTGGGTACTACGATCACGACCATGATTATCGCTGCTATCGGCGTCTGGTTTGGTGGGGTGGTGGATGATCTCATCCAGCGCATTACTGAGGTCAACATGCTGCTGCCGACGTTGCCGATTCTGATCATGGTCGGCACGTTCCAATCCCGTAGTATCTGGCTGATGTTGGGATGGATCGTGCTGCTCAGTATCTTCGGCGCGGGCATCAAGGGGTATCGGGCTATCTTCCTGCAGATCAAAGAGGCGCCCTACATCGAGGCGGCGCGCTCCTATGGCGCGAGCAACTGGCGCATCATCATCTTCTATCTGATTCCCCGCATCATTCCGGTGCTCATTCCAGGGCTGGTCAGCGGCATTCCGGCTTATGTGTTTCTGGAGGCGTCGCTGGCGGTTCTGGGATTGGGCGATCCGGTATTGCCGACCTGGGGAAAGTTGATTGATGATGCCAGAGCGCAGGGCGCGCTGTACAATGGGCAATACTACTGGGTACTGCAACCGGCCGTACTCCTGATGGTCGCCGGTCTGGCCTTCGCCATGGTGGGCTTTGCCCTGGATCGCATCTTTAACCCCCGATTGAGAGAGGTGTAAGGCCCATGTCAGCCACGACTTTACTCCATATTGAGGATCTTAAACTGTACTTCCGCGCCGGTAAAGGCACCGTGCGCGCGGTAGATGGTGTGAATTTCGATCTCAACGCCAATCAAGCTGTAGTGGTGTTGGGCGAATCCGGTTGCGGCAAGACCTCGCTGGCAAAGGCGATTTTACGTCTCCTTCCGCGCAACGTGGATACGTATTCTGGCAAAATCTATCTGCACGATTTGAACGTGATGGCGTTGAGTGATGAGGAGTATCGCCGGCAGGTGCGGTGGCTCAAAATGTCCATGGTGCCGCAAGCGGCGATGAATGCGCTCAATCCGGTGCTCAAAGTGGGCGATCAGGTGGCAGAGCCGGCGGTCATCCACAATGCCATGGATAAGGAGATGGCGCTGGGGCAGGCGCGCAAGATGTTCCAGCACGTCGGTGTGCCGCTGGACTTTCTGAACCGTTACGCCTTCGAGCTGAGCGGCGGCATGCGCCAGCGTGTGGCTATCGCTATGTCGCTGGTGACGGCGCCGGATCTGATCGTGCTGGATGAGCCTACTTCGGCGCTGGACGTGCTGACGCAGGCGAATATCTTCAACGTGCTCAAGCGCATCAAGAGCGAGCTCGGCATGAGCTTTATCCTCATCACGCATGACATTGCCACGTCGAGCGAGCTCGCGGACAGCGTCGCGGTGATGTATGCCGGGCAGATCGTCG
>CAZDSF010000011.1:54081-71420 GCA_964508025.1 uncultured Anaerolineales bacterium | reverse complement strand
AATGTTACAAACGCCGGCGCAGAAATGGCAAATTCCAGCTCCCCTCTCCGCCCACACGGATATCGCGCCGTTCGAAACGCTGCCACGCCAGCGCCGCGAAAATGGCAGCGGCGACTGATAATCCCAGGAGATGGTACCCATGCAGCTGGTCGAGAGCGCGCCCCCCTTGATAATACTTGAGCGGCGAGAAGGCGTTCAGCGCCTCGAGCTGCTCATTGACGCGCGCCAGAGAAGTCACCAGATAACTGAGCACCAACAACGCCCCGGAGACGCTGCTCGCCGCCGCCCGCGAGGGCAAGAGCATACTCAACAACAGCGCCAGCGCCCCAAACAGCAGCAACACCGCGAACAGAGAAAGGTGCGGCAACAGCAACGCCAGCGGGCTGATGTCCCAATCCACAAGCGGCAGTCCGGCAACATACCCAATCCAGGTGCAGCCCAGAATCCCCGCTGTGGCAACCACAAAAGCGAGGAAACGCCCCCAGAAAAGCGCCGCCCGGCTGAGTGGATAAGCCATGAGTAAATCCAACGTGCCCTTTTCCTCATCTGCTGCCAGCAATCCTGATCCCATCAGAACCGCGAAAATGCCCGCCACCACCGGGATGTATGAGAAAAGCCCGAAGTCCAGATAACCCGCCGGAGACAGGAAATCCACGCTGCCGCCGAAGAAAGCCATCATGGTCGCCCCATAAGCATCCATGAGCGCCATCAGTTCTGCCTGCTGCTCAATCATCGGCTGATAGATCACCATCAAGTAGAAGGCAATCGCGCCGAAAGCAAGACCCCATCCCAGAATTTGGCCGTGAAAGCGTTTGAGCGTGTATGTGAAAATCGTCATCATGGCTACGCCATCCTATGCTGCATAATAGGCGAGAAATACTTCTTCCAGTGAGGGGCGTTCAGTCTCAAATTCCACGACCTGGAACTGCGCCGCCGCTTTGATGAGCGCATCCATTTCACCCTTGACCTGGAGCAACATCGAGAAACCATCATCCGCAGAGAGCAAGCGCACGCCGGGAATGGATGTCAGCGCCGAGGCAGCGACGGGTTCGCGGAAGCGCAGATGCACGCGGCGCAACGTCCGCTGCATCAGGGCCTCGGTCTCTGCCACTTCTACCAGCTCCCCCTGGCGAATGATGCCGACGCGGTCGGCAATCTCCTGCACCTCGCTGAGAATATGCGAGGAGAAAAACACCGTGGCTCCGTGTTCCCGCGCCTCCAACACCATCCGCAGCACCTCGTGTTGCAACAACGGATCGAGACCCGAAGTCGGTTCATCCAGCAACAACAATTCAGGTTGATGCATCAGGGCCTGAAGCACGCCGACTTTCTGTTTGTTGCCCTTGGAGAGATTTTTGATGGGGCGTTTGAGATCCAGAGAAAGACGTTCCGCCAGCTGCCGGACGCGCGCCCAGTCCAACCGGTTGCCGCGCAAAGCCGCGAAAATACGCAATTGCTGTTCGGCGGTGAGATTGTCATCCAGTGCGAGCTCGCCGGGCAGATACCCCGTCCGCGCGTGGACGGCGACAGGATCCGCCTGCGGATCGAGCCCCAGCACGCGCACCTCGCCGCCATCCGGGCGAATCAGATCCAACAAACAGCGGATGGTCGTGGTCTTGCCTGCGCCATTGGGACCGAGAAAGCCAAAGATTTCCCCGCGCGGAATTGCCAGATCAATGCCACGCAACGCCGGCATGCGACCATAGGATTTGGTCAAGCCACGGGTGATGATTGCCATTTCACGCATGTTCAATATACCCTCTCTTGGGTAGCTGTTCAAGTTTCCAGCGCCAGGCATGGATTTTGGGCTGCAGCCTTTAGAAGCTGTGTTTTTCGGCGCTGCGCGCAGCAGCAAAAAACACGCTTTGAATCTTCGGCTCTAACCGCTTTTTGCCGTAGCAAACAGGATAACGCTGAACAGTTACGCTCTTGAAAACGTAAAACGATTTTGGATTATAATAGGGACTATGAATTATTCAACTGCGCAGCAGGAACTCATACAGGCGCCCCTGGATCACAAACTCTTCCTTTCTGGGCCGGCGGGCGCGGGTAAGACCACGGCAGCCGTTGGACGATTGCGCCACCTCATCACTAGCGGCATCCCAGGCGAACACATCCTCATTCTCACACCGCAACGCACATTGGCGCAGCCCTACGATGCAGCCCGCCGCGATCCACACCTGCGACCCGGCAGCACCGCGACCATCGCCACACTTGGCGGCTTGGCCCGGCGCATGGTGGATCTCTTCTGGCCCCTCGCCGCCGAAGAAGCCGGCTTTGCCCAGCCCGAAGCCCGCCCCACGTTCCTCACCCTCGAAACCGCGCTGTATTTCATGGCACGCATCGTCGGGCCGCTGGTACAGGAGCAAGGCTACTTCGAGTCCATCGCCATCGAGCGCAACCGGCTCTACAGCCAGATCATAGACAACCTCAACAAAGCTGCCGTGGTGGGGTTTCCCATGACCGAAATCGCCCCGCGTCTCAAAGCCGCCTGGGTTGGTGAGAAAGCGCAGCTCCGCACTTACGACGAAGCCCAGGATTGCGCCCTGCGCTTCCGCCGTTATTGCCTGGAACACAACCTGCTGGATTTCTCCCTACAATTGGAAGTCTTCAGCCAGCATCTCTGGCCGGAGCCGTTGTGCCGGGACTATTTGTTGGAACAATACCCACATCTCCTGGTAGACAATCTCGAAGAGGATACGCCCGTGATGCACGAAGTGCTGCGCGATTGGCTGCCGCACGCGCATTCGGCGCTGCTGATTCTCGATGAAGAAGGCGGACATCGCGCCTTCCTCGGCGCCGATCCCGAAAGCGCGGCGATGTTGGCGGCATACTGTGATGATCGGCGCTATTTCAACGAGTCCTGCATCACCACGCCGCCGGTCGCTGCCCTTGCCGAAGCGTTGGGGCAAGCCGTGGCGCGCACACTTGCGTCCGCGCCGCCAACGGACGAGGATCGCCGCCCCGCCGCGTTGCACGTTCCAACGCCGCCCACTCGCCAGCGCTCAGCAACCAAGAGCCAGAAAGCCCTGTTGCGGCAAGCACTCATCTATGAGCTCCACCGCTTTCACCCGGAGATGCTCGACTGGGTCGCCGACACGATCAGCCAGCTGATTCACGGCGCAGGGCTGCCGCCGGCAGAGATCGCCGTGCTGGCGCCCTTCCTCACCGATGCGCTGCGCTTCTCCCTGGCGCAACGCCTGGAGCAACGCGGCATCCCCACACGCTCACACCGGCCCTCGCGGGCATTGCGCGAGGAATCGGCGGCGCGGGCGCTGCTCACCCTCGCCGCTCTGGGACATCCCGCCTGGGGCCTCTGCCCACCGCGCCACGATGTAACCTCTGCGCTGGTTCACACTATCGAGGCATTGGATCTGGTGCGCGCGCAGCTGCTCTCCGAGATCCTCTACCGTCCCAAAGGGGGCCGACCGCACCTGGAACCCTTCGCGGGCCTGCAAACTGAGGTGCAACAGCGAATCACCTATCTGCTGGGCGGGCGTTACGAGGCGCTGCGCCTGTGGCTGGAGCAATACAGCGCCGCGCCGGTGGAAGAACTCGATCATTTCCTGAGCCGGCTCTTCGGCGAGCTGCTCTCGCAACCGGGCTTCCACTTCCACCAGGATTATGACGGCGCGCGGGTGGCTGCCAACCTCATCGAATCGGTGCAGAAATTCCGGTGGATTGCCGGCGCGCTGCCCGCAGAAAAATCGCCCGCGCAGGAATATGTCGAACTGGTGCAAGAGGGCGTGCTGGCAGCGCAATATCTCCGCGATTGGGAAACGGAAGAGGAGGAGGCCGTCCTGCTGGCGCCGGCGTTTACCTTCCTGATGGGCAACCGGCCCGTGGAAGTGCAATTCTGGCTCAACGTGGGCAGCGCCGGTTGGTGGGAGCGCCTCTATCAACCACTGACCCATCCGCACGTTCTGAGCCGACAGTGGCCCGTCGGGAAACTCTGGCTCGATTCTGATGAGGTCGCCGCGCGCGAGGAGACGCTGTATCGCCTGACGCAAGGGCTGCTGCGCCGCTGTCGCCGCGCCATCTACCTGGGACTGAGCGAGCTCAGCGAACAAGGCTACGAACAGCAGGGCGCGCTGTTGATGGCGATACAACGTGTATTGCGTGAAAGTCAATAGTTGCAATTCATGAGTTACAAGTCAGAAGTCACAACTTTTACCTCCTGACTCCTGACGCCGCCAAAACCTGAGACAATGATGAATTTTCAACCTCGACCTGCACAGAAAGCCGTACTCGCCTATACTGGC
This sequence comes from uncultured Anaerolineales bacterium, assembly GCA_964508025.1. Taxonomy (GTDB): domain Bacteria; phylum Chloroflexota; class Anaerolineae; order B4-G1; family SLSP01; genus JAAZNO01. Next base: position 67,158 of record CAZDSF010000011.1, on the reverse strand, counting down.
GGGAAATTGGGCGTTGCCGCTGTGCCGGGCAGCGGCAAGACGTGGACGCTCTCATTGCTGGCAGCCAAACTCATCACCGAGGGCTATTTAGAGGATGACCAGGAAGTGCTGGTCGTCACGCTGGTCAACTCTGCCGTCTCCAATTTTGCCGGGCGCGTGGGACGCTTCATCCAGGAGCGCGGATTGCTCCCCAATCTGGGGTATCGCGTGCGCACGCTTCACGGCCTCTGCCACGATATCGTCCGCGAACGCCCCGCTCTGGCCGGACTGGCAGATGACTTTCAGATCATTGATGAGCGCGATGCAGCAGAAATCCTCCGCAACGCCGCAGAAGCCTGGCTGCACGCGCATCCCAATGCCCTGGATGATTATCTCCTGCCCGACCTGGACGAATCCAAAGCCGCCTGGATTCGCCGCCAACAGTTCCCAGAACTGGTCGTGAACCTGGCGACGAGTGTCATCAAACAGGCTAAAGACCTGCAGCTCACGCCAGCGGAGCTGCGCTATCACCTGGAACAATTCGGCGCCCCCCTGCCGCTGATGGCCCTGGGTGCTGCCATTTACAGCGATTATCAGCGCGCGCTCAGCTATCGCGGCGGGGTGGACTTCGACGATCTCATTCGGCTGGCGTTGCAAGCGGTGCAGCTCGATCCCGAATTTCTGGCGCGCTTGCGGCGACGCTGGCCCTACATCCTCGAAGATGAAGCGCAAGACAGCAGCCGCTTACAAGAGCGCCTCCTGCGCCTGCTCGCCGGACCGGAGGGGAATTGGGTGCGCGTCGGCGATCCCAATCAAGCCATCTACGAGACTTTCACCACGGCCAATCCCCGTTACCTGCGCGCATTCCGCGAGGAACCGGATACGCAAGCCCTGGATTTGCCCAACTCCGGGCGCTCCATGCAGAGCATCATTGATCTGGCAAATCGGCTCATTGATTGGACGCAGCGCGACCACCCAGTGATGCAAGCGCGCGACGCGCTCAGCCCGCCGTACATCAAACCAACCCCGCCCCATGATCCGCAGCCCAATCCGCCGGATGCGCCCGGCAATGTGCGTTTCATTGCCAATCGCTTCACGCCGCAAGAAGAACTGGACGCCGTCGTCGCATCCGTAGGGCGGTGGCTGGCAGCCCAAGCGCAGATCCCCGACGAAGCAGCCCGCGAGACCTGCGCGGTGCTCGTTCCGCGCAACCAGCGCGGCTTCGAGGTGGTGGATGCGCTCAAGCGGCAGGGCTTCGCTCCTGTGGAATTGCTCAAGAGCACCCGTTCCACGCGCGAGACAGCGGGCGCACTGGGCAACATTGTCGCCTACCTGGCAGATCCCACTTCGCCGGCCAAACTCGCCACCGTGTACCGGGTCTGGCGCCGGGAAGATCGCCAGGATGACGCGCTTAAAGCGCGCCTCGACTGGGTCAATCGCCAGCTGCGCAAGTGCCGCCAGGTGGAGGACTTTCTCTGGCCCCGCGCCGATCACGACTGGCTCGCTACTCTGGAATTGGAATTCGAGCAGCCGGAGCTGCATGCACATCTGCTGGAATTCCGCGCGCAGGTGCAACGCTGGCAAGCCGCAGCCGGGCTGCCCATTGATCAGCTCATCCTCACCCTGGCGCAAGACCTATTCACGGCGCCTGCGGACCTCGCCATTGCCCACAAACTGGCCCTGGTCGTCCGCCGCGCCGCCGATCAACACCCGGAATGGCGTTTACCGGAACTCAACCAGGAGCTCGCCGTCATCGCCAGAAACGAGCGCAAATTCCTGGGACTCAGCGAGGATGATACAGGCTTCGAGCCGGAGAAATACCGGGGCCAGGTCATCGTCTCCACCGTCCACAAAGCCAAGGGGCTGGAATGGGATCGCGTGTATTTGATGTCGGTGAGCACCTACGACTACCCCTCGGCGTTGCCAGGAGATAGCTTTATCTCCGAAAAGTGGTTCGTGCGCGATAAACGCAACCTCGAAGCCGAAGCCCTGGCGCAACTGCACGCGCTGCGCGAGGATCCCACGCTCTTTTTCTACGACGAAGGTCAGGCGACCCAGACAGCTCGCTACGACTACGCCGCCGAGCGCGTGCGCCTCTTTTACGTCGGTATCACCCGCGCCAAGAAGGCGCTCTTCGTCACCTGGAACACCGGCAAACACGGCGACCAGCATCCCGCGGCGCCCTTTGTGGCGCTCCAAACCTGGTGGGATGAACAATCAGAAGTCAGGAGTCGGGAGTCAGGAGTCAATGACTTATGACCCTTGACCCCTGATTGCCAACAAGGAGTTGTGTGATGCCCAAGCCCCGTCTCCATCTCGCACCCGATTTCCAGTTCAGCCAATCCAGCTTGCAGGACTACGCCGACTGCGCGCGGCGTTTTCAGCTGCGCTATCTGGAACGGGTTGCCTGGCCTGCGCCACAGGCGCAGCCCATCCGCGAACATGAGGCGCGCATCGAACGCGGGCAGCGTTTTCATCAGCTGGTGCAGCAACAGCTCCTCGGCATTCCAGAGGAAAAACTGACCGCCATCGCCGCCGCCGATCCTGATCTGAGCCGTTGGTGGGCTGCCTTCCGCGCCGCGCGCCCGGCGGACATCGCCGGACGGCGCTTCATGGAGACGACCCTTGCCGCCGCCATCACGGGACACCGGTTGCTGGCGAAATATGATCTTGTTGTCATCGCCCAGAATGCGGCAACTATCTGCGATTGGAAGACCGCTTTTCGCCCACAGAAACGCGAGAAGATCGCCGCGCTGTTCGAGCGCTTGCAGACGCGCGTCTACCGGTATTTGCTGGTGCGCGCCGGCGCCGATCTCAATGGAGGACGCCCCTTCGCGCCGGAGCAGGTCACGATGATCTACTGGTTCGCCGAATCGCCCGATGCGCCCGTGGAATTTCCCTACAACGCCGACCAATATACCGCCGATGAGCGCGTCCTGACCACCATGATCGCCGAAATCCACGGGCTGGATCCCACAACACACTGGAATCTCACCACACAAGAGCAACAATGCGCCTACTGCCCGTACCGTTCGCTCTGTGAACGCGGCATCGAAGCGGGCGAGATCAACGCGCAAGAGGACTTTGAGTTGCCAGAAGTGGACGCCTTCGACCTGGACTTCGACCAGATTGCGGAGATCGCATTTTGAGTTCTGGACAACCGGGCGCGGATATGATAAGATTGAGGCAAGGAGCTGCATCACATGACAGAAATCACCAGCCCACATGATCGGTTCTTCAAGGGCCTGTTCGGTAGACCCGAGATAGCCCGCAGCTTTGTGCAGAACTATGTGCCGGTCGAGATCGTGGCGTTGATGGATCTGGAAACACTCACGCTCACCGGCGACTCATTTGTAGATGTCGAACTTCAAGCACAGATTTCGGATCTGGTCTATCAATTGCGGTTGCGCGATGGACGTAGAGCCTACTTGTATTTGCTTTTCGAGCACAAGAGCTATGTGGACCCCTATGTTCCATTTCAGGTATTGCGCTATATGGTACGACTATGGGAACGTCAGATTATCACCTTCTCTGGGCTGTTTTGCCCGATTATTCCCGTCGTTTTCTACCATGGACGTAGCCCATGGCACGCCTCGTTGGACTTTCAAACACTGATAGAGCCAGCGGAGCCGCTGAAAGCCTATACTCCGCAATTCAATTACTGGCTATGCGATCTTTCACAGATTCCAGATGAGGCGTTGAAGGGCGATGTGCTCCTGCTCGCAGGGTTACTGGCGCTCAAATACGTTTTCCAACCTGAGTTAGGCGCGCACCTGCCACAAATTCTGCGGCTGCTTCGTGATTTGCAGGATCGCGACACAGGACTACAATACCTGGAAATGCTGATGAAATACCTCTCAGTCACCGCAACGAACTTGGGGCCAGAAGTGGTTCAAGAAGCGGTAGCCGAAGTGTTCACACAAGAGGGAGATGAGCTAATGACAACAATGGCAAGTCGGTGGTTGCAAGAAGGTTACAACAAAGGCAAAGCCGAAGGCTTACAGGAGGGACTGGAACAAGGAATGCAGCGAGGATTGCAACAGGGATTGCAACAGGGATTGCAACAAGGGATGCGACAGCTGCTTCTCGAAGAAATCGAGTATCTCCTGGAAACTCGTTTCGGCGCGGAAGGACTGCGCTTACTGCCTGAGATTCGCAAAATCCAGGATGTGGATATGCTGAAGGCAATCCATGTGGCGCTGAAACGGGTGAATGATCTTCACGAAATCCGCCGCATCTACGCCCCATAAAGGCAACGGCAGAGTCTTGCAGGGGCATAAAGTTACCAACATAAAGCCTTCAACGCGCAGCTTTTAACCAATTTCATCAAGGAGGAACAAACGATGTACAAAGTTGTATTGCTACGGCATGGCGAGAGCGTCTGGAACAAGGAGAATCTTTTCACCGGCTGGACCGACGTGGACCTTTCCGCAAAGGGCATCGAGGAAGCCCACGCTGGCGGCAAGGCGTTGCTGGCAGGCGGCTATAAATTCGATGTCGCCTACACCTCAGTGCTCAAGCGCGCTATCCGCACGCTCTGGATCACGCTGGATGAGATGGACCTGATGTGGATTCCCGTTCACCGTCACTGGCGGCTTAACGAGCGGCACTACGGCGCGTTGCAGGGATTGAACAAGGCCGAGACTGCCGCCAAGTATGGCGACGAGCAGGTCCTCATCTGGCGGCGCAGCTATGATGTTCGCCCCCCTGCCCTCACCGAAGATGATCCCCGCTGGCCCGGCCACGATCCACGCTATGCCGAGCTCTCCAAAGCGGAACTGCCCGTCCACGAGTGCCTTAAAGACACCGTCGAGCGCTTCCTGCCCTACTGGCACGAGACCATCGCCCCCACAGTCAAAGCCGGGAAGCGCGTCATCATCGCGGCGCATGGCAACAGCCTCCGCGCGCTGGTCAAGTATCTCGACAATATCTCCGATGAGGATATCCTCAATCTCAACATCCCCACCGGAGTTCCACTGGTGTATGAGCTGGATGAGACTCTCAAGCCCATCACGCACTACTATCTCGGTGATCCCGACGCCATTGCTGCTGCACAGCAGGCTGTAGCCAACCAGGGAAAAGCGAAATAACGCCTGATCTACCCGCCGCAAAACGTGAGCCGGCTGTTTGACCGCTCACGTTTTGCGCTATGAAGGGAATCATCAAGTGTACGAATGGCTGGCTCCAAATGAGATTACCGTTCCCGCTGAACTGCGGGACTTTGTGGGCGGACACCCGCTGGTGGCAGAGACGCTCGCGCGACGCGGGATCGTCTCTGTAGAAGCGGCGCGCGCCTTTCTGGACCCTCGCGCCGTCACGCCCACGCCGCCCACGGATTTTCCCGACATGGCCCGCGCTGTCACGCGCATCGAAGCCGCCATCCGCGCGGGCGAGCGGATCTGTGTCTGGGGCGACTTCGATGTGGATGGACAGACCTCTACCACGCTGCTGGTTTCCGCATTGCGGGCACTCGGCGCCGCTGTCACGCATTATATCCCTGTCCGAGAACTCGAATCGCATGGCGTGAATCTGACGCAACTTGAGCACATCGTCAACGAAGGAACCCAGCTCCTTCTTACCTGCGACACCGGCATTGATGCCTTCGAATCCGTCGCGTATGCCGCTCAACGCGGCGTGGACGTCATCATCACCGATCACCATGAGCTGCCGCAAGGCGCCTTGCCGCCCGCGCACGCCATCATCAACCCGCACCGGTTGCCAGAAACCCATCCACTGGCGACGTTGCCCGGCGTTGGCGTAGCCTACAAGCTCGCCGAAGCCCTCTACACACAAGCCGGGCGCGCCGCCGAGGTGCAACCGTACCTCGATTTGGTAGCCCTCGGTATTGTAGCGGATGTAGCGGAGCTCGTCGGCGAGGCCCGCTACCTGTTGCAACTAGGGCTGCCGGTATTGCGCGAGACGCCGCGCCTCGGCTTGCAAGAGATGTTCAAACTGGCGCAGGTGCTTCCGGCCCAGATCAATGAAGAGACCATCGGCTTCGTCATCGGCCCGCGCCTCAACGCGCTGGGCCGCCTGGGCGATGCCAACGTGATCGTGGACTTCCTCACCACCAGCGATGTGGCGCAAGCGCGCATTCTAGCACAACAGCTGGAAATGCTCAACACCGAGCGCAAACGCCTTTGCGCCGAGGTGGAAGAAGGCGCGGAGGCCCAAATCGAGCGCGATCCCTCGCTGCTGGAACATCACGCGCTGATCCTGGCAAACCCACACTGGCCCACCGGCGTAGTGGGCATTGTCGCAAGCCGCCTATCAGAGCGCTACAATCGCCCGACGATTCTACTCGTCGCGCCAGAAGGCGAGGCTGCGCGCGGCTCAGCCCGCTCCGTGCCGGGATGTCACATCACCGAGGCGTTGGCTACACAACGCGAGCTACTGCTGCGTTTCGGCGGACATTCTCAGGCTGCCGGCATGGCCCTGCCGCCAGAAAACATCCCCGCCTTGCGCCGGGGCCTCTCCAAGGCGGTCCTGGCGCAACGCGGCGCAGCACCGCCGGCGCCGCCCCTGCAAATTGATGGCATCCTGCCCTTTGCCGACCTCTCACTGGCCCTGGTAGACGATTTGGAACGGCTCGCGCCTTTCGGCGCCGGCAATCCCTCCCTCACCCTGGCAACCCGCGACGTGCGCGTACAGAGCATCAACCAGATCGGGCGCAATGGCGATCATCTGGCGTTGGTTATCGAAGACAGCAGTGGAATCGCCCACCGCGTGCTCTGGTGGCGCGCCTCCGCCAAGGATGTGCCCGCCGGCAGCTTCGATCTGGCTTATACCGTGCGGGCGAACACTTTTCGGGGCGAGCGCCAGCTGCAAGTGGAATGGGTAGATGCGCGCATCGAAGCGCCGCCCTTGCCAGCGCCGTTGCTGGAAATTCCCCGGCTGCTCATCGAGGATTATCGCCGCGAACCCCATCCCCAAACACTGCTCAAGCCCTGGCTGGCGCGCGAAGGAGCGCAGTTGTGGGCTGAGGGCGTCGAGATGCAACACGCCAGATCCCGGCTACAACTCGAACCCGGCCCCGTCCTGATCCTTTGGAGCGCCCCACCGGGGCCGGAAGAGCTGGCGGCGGTAATGGCCTACGTCAAGCCGCAGGAAATAGCGCTGTTCGCCCAGGATCCGGGACTGGATACGCTGGACGCCTTCACCCATCACCTCGCGGGGCTGGTGAAGTACGCCTTGAACAACCACCATGGCAAAGTCGCTCTCTCGGCTCTGGCAGCAGCGATGGCGCATCGAGAAGCCACCGTGCGCAAGGGATTGGAATGGCTGGCCGCGCGCGGACATCTCGCCCTGACGGTGCTGACCGAGGATCGCGCACAACTTGAAGCTGGCGGCGTTGTCGCCGAAAGCACCGCGCGGCGCCGTTTAATCGAACTGAGAGCCTTGTTGGAGGAAACCGCAGCCTATCGCCGCTACTTCGCCCGCGCCAGTGTGGAGCTGCTGCTGTAAACAGTCCAGAGAAACAGGGCTTGCGTAACTGAAACCTCAATTACGCAAGCCCTGAACCCATGGAAAACCTGACTTTAGTTGCGGACGCTGACCGGATCGCCCGGGCGCACCCAGCCGCCTTCCAGGACGCGCGCCATCATTCCGGCATGGGGACGCGGTTGCCCGTCCACCTCACGCATCACGGCTTCGAGCAACCCTGGATGGATTCCATTGAGCTGCTGGCACGGATCACGAACCTCGGTAATTTCCAGGAGCGCTGCGCCGATTTGTAGCCGCGCGCCGACTGCCAACGCCATCATGGCAATCCCATCTACCACGATATTCTCGCCAAGCGCCCCCGGCTCGATGGGAATGCCGCTTGCAGCAATCTCCGCGAGGATCGTAGTATCCACAAGCAACACCTGCCGCAAATTGGGGCGCGTTGGATCCTTTTTCGCCAGATAACGGTGGCGCACGAAAGGGCCAGCATGATAATCCCCCGCTACGCCATGATCAGCGATGAGCTGAATCGCCGCAACCGCCAGCTTGGGCAGACCAGGCTCAGCCTTCAAACACACCGCCACAACCACCCCGGATGTGTGCATCTGAGCCAACTCACTGTTGCAGGAAGCCCGATAAGCCGCGAATCACCGAGCCTTCTTCCTTGCTTTGTCCGCCCTGCGAGGGCGCACTCGCCAGAATGCGATCTGCCAGCCGCGAGAAGGGCAGCGATTGCAGCCACACGCGCCCCGTCCCCTGCAACGTCGCCAGGAACAGCCCCTCGCCGCCGAAGAGCATGGACTTGAGATTGCCCGCCCGCTGAATATCGTAGCTGATGCCGGTCTCGAAGGCGACAATGCAGCCAGTATCCACGAGCACCTTCTCCCCTTGCAGGCGCTTCTCGATGATCGTGCCCCCTGCGTGGATGAAAACCATCCCATCGCCGCGCAGCCGTTGCAGGATGAAACCTTCGCCGCCAAAAAGCCCCGCGCCCAGTTTCTTGTTGAAGGTGATGCTGATTTCAGTGCCAAGCGCCGCCGCCAGGAAGGCATCCTTCTGACAGATCAGCTCGCCGCGCGCCTCGTCGAGGTCAATGGCAATGATCTTTCCCGGATACGGCGCGGCAAAAGCCAGACGGCGTTTGCCTTCCGCCATGTTGGTAAAGTGCGTCATAAAGAGCGATTCTCCCGTGAGCACCCGCTTACCAACACTAAGCACCTTGTCCATCAGCCCGCTCTGTGGGCGCGAACCGTCGCCCATCCGCGTCTCAAAAGTGATGCCGTCGTCCATGTACATCATCACGCCGGCTTCGGCGATGACCGTCTCACGGGGATCGAGCTCCACTTCCACAAATTGCATATCGTCGCCATACACCTGATAATCAATCTCGTGACTGCGCATTATTGCCCTCCTGGCATGGATCAAAGGAAATACGGAACCGTGTGCGATTCCATACGCATTATACGCCCAATTCCATAGACTGTTGCAGATTAAACAAGGCATTTTTCATCCTCTTGCCCTCATCTTTCAGCCTTTCCAGAAGGTGTGACGCACGTCATAGCAAAAAGCCCGCGCTGCGGTTATGCTGAAAGCATAGAAACACCAACGGTAAGGAGGCGACCATGTTTACCATGCTTTTGCTGGCACATCTCTTGGGCGATTATGTACTGCAATTCAATGCGCTGGTGCGGTGGAAGACGCGCTCGCTGTGGGGCGTTGCCGCCCATGGCGCAATCGTCTCGGCGGCGACGCTGCTCGCGGCAGCCCTCGTTTCTCCGGCGTGGTGGCCCTACGCGCTGCTGATCGGGCTGAGCCACACGCTGATAGATGTAGTGCGCGCGCGCTTGATCCGTCCGGCCGCTCCCAATGTAGAGTTGCTACTGTTTCTGCTCGATCAAGGCCTGCATGTGAGCATCATCGCGCTACTGGTACACTGGACGGGAGCGCCGACCTTGCCACAACCAACCTATAGCTGGCTCAATCTACGCGCCGCGACCCTGATCGCAGGACTGCTCCTGTTACTGCAACCCGCCTGGGTGCTGCTCCGGTTCCTGGTGCGCGGGGTATGGGGCGCTGCTGCCGCGCCGCCGCTTGGCATCGGCGAGAAATATCGTCCCATGCTGGAACGGGTCGCCATTGCGGTGCTGGCATTTGCCGGCGTCGGCTACCTGATCCCGCTGGCGCTCCTACCTGCGCGCATCGAACGCTTACAGGGACAAGAACACAGCATCATGATCATGATACACAGCGGCGATTCCTGGATCGAAACGATGTTGAGCATCCTGCTGGCGCTCAGCGTGGGATTGGGGCTACGGCATCTGGGCTGGGGCGCGTGGTGAATCTACGCTGCGACGTGTGAGCCGTGAAGGAGGGTTGAAAATGGGGACAATCGGGCTACAATGGGGACAACCGTTACCCGCCGCGACTCGATGTGTGGGAGTGTCGCAGAAAACCATGACAACCGACGCGACCGAACTGCTGCCGTTTCTACATTCGCTGCCGCTTTTCCGAGGACTGAGCGCCCAGGACATGCGGATCCTGGTCAGCGAAGCGCATCATCGCATCTTCCAGATCGAACAACTGATCTTCTACCAGGATGAACCGGGCGTTACTTGTCACATCATCATCCAGGGCCGTGTGCGCGTCTTTGTCATCGGCGAGGATGGTCGCGAGCTCTCCATGCGCATCCTGGGACCGGGGGAAATTGTGGGCGAGATGGCGCTCTTCGAGAACCTTCCCCGCTCTGCCAACGTGGTCTCTCTGGATGAGACGCACACCCTGGAATTCGATCAAGAAGCGCTGCTGCGTTGCCTGCGACGTTGCCCGGCGCTGGCGCTAAGCCTGCTCCAGGCGATGAGCGCGCGGCTGCGTCACACCACCGAAGAAGCGGAGGGCCTCGCATCGCTGCCCGTCCCCGACCGATTGCTGCGCCGCCTGCAACAGCTGGCGCATGGCTCCGGCGTCCGCGTGCAGGATGGCATTCGTATCGCGTTGCCGATGACGCAGCAAGAGCTGGCGACGCTGGTGGGCGCTAGCCGCGAAAGCATCAACCGCGCGCTGGTGAAACTGCGCCAGCAGGGCTACGTCCGGCTGGAAGGCGGCTGGATCATTCTGCTGGATGCGGCATAAACGACAGCCGCAATCCGCCTCACACCTGTGTCCCACAACGCGCGCAGAAGCGGCTATTGGCGCGCAACTCCGCTCCACACTGCCGGCAAAAACGCGCCGGCGCCTTGAAATCCAAAGGCGAGCCACACGCAGCGCAAAAACGCGCCCCTACGCGCGCCCGCGCACCGCACACCGCACAGCGCACAACAGCATCCGGCTCTGAACCTGGCGCCTGCGCCGCTGCGGGATGGCGCGCCCCCGAAAGAGAGCGCTCTGTGGGCGGCAGTGACGACGCGGGAGAAGACGGCGTCGGAGCAGGGCGCGGCGGGGCAAGCGGGCGTGGCGGAGGCGCAACCGACGCGGGGCGCGGCGAGGGCGTAGAACGCCGACCGCGCGCCACGATAACCACCGCAATCAACAATAATCCCGCGCCGCTGCATCCCATCCCGCCCACGATCCAGCCCAGGAACCCCCACCCGGTGGGGCGCGTCGCGGATGGCGCCTCAAGGGTGGCGAAAGGCGCCGCCGTCGCGGAAGGTCGCTGCATGGGCGATTCCGTCGCGGGCGGCGGCGCAGCGGCAGGCGCGGTTGGCGTCGGCGGCACGATGGCGGACTGCGGCGCCGCAGGCAGCTGCAGCCGCCCGTGCCCAAAGCCCGTGTCGGGGCCTGGAGGGCCGTAGTCTATCACATTGGCGAGCAGAAAATCCTTCACCTGTTGGCGGCTAAATTGCGGGTAGGCGCTCCACACCAGAGCAGCAGCGCCGGCAACATGCGGCGTGGAAGCCGAGGTTCCATCGAAAGCCGAGGTCCCATACGTAAACCCAGAAACGCCCGCGGGCGCAGTGATGTCGGGTTTCAAGCGGCCATCGGTGGTCGGGCCCCGCGAGCTGTACGCCGCCAACGCATCATCCCACCAGTTAGTCGCCCCCACCGTGAGCGCGTCGGGCGCATCGCCAGGCGAACTCACGCTGTACTGCGCCGAAGGACGCGCCACTTCGGCGCCCGGCCCATGCACAAAAATGTCAAAAGTTACCGGCTGGCGGATGGCATACGCTTGCACAACGGCGTACACCGTATCCCCGCGCGTGCGCACCCACACCGTCTCCGCCGGGCGCTGACCCAGCGTCCCATCCTGCGTATCCATCGAGCTCGCCAGCACATTCCCCGCCTGATCGAGCACCAACAGCTCCAAATCCTGCACTGGCCGCCGCCAATCGTCTTCCCAGACGAGGTAAACTTCCACCTCTTCCAGGCTGTAGATGGCGAGCGCCTCCTCGCCAGAAGCGAAGTCGTGATAGCTGTTGCCATCGGCATCGGTGAACGCGGCCCGGTGATGCGAGAGGGCCTCGTTGCCGGCAGAGTTCACCCAGAGGATGCCCTCGGCGGCGGTTTCCGCGACCAAATGCGTCCCCCACCCGGTCCCATCCCTGGGGCTGACCACCGCGCCGACCGAATGGGTGATGATGTTGACGCGCTGCTCACGCAGCCACTCCACCGCCTCACCGAGAGCCGCATCGGTGCCATCGTACCAGGCGAAAAAGAGGGTCGCCTCTGGAGCGACCTCATGGACAATTTCCGCACAAGCCGCGCCGTGAACCTCCACGGCCTCATACCACCCGAAAGTTTTCATCGTGACGGTAAGCGGCAAGTCCACGCCGAGCAGCGCCTCATAGCCGGCAAAGCCCAAATCGAGCACCCCGATACGCAATCCCGCGCCGAGGTATCCCGCAGCGTGCCACGTCTCCGCGCCGATGAGCGCCACCCCCTCACCGAGAATGCGCCCGCTCGGATGCAGCGATTGCGGTTTGCGCACTTCGGGCAGCCGGATCGCAATCACATGCTCCAGCTCGGTGAGCTGTTGAAAGATGGCAGCGTGTTCTTGCCCCAGGAATTGCGCCTCGATGAGCGTCACTGGCACAGCGACATTCACCCGATCCCGATAGGCGCTCACGACCTCGATGTCCGCCTCGCGGAGCTGGGCCACGAGGGCCGTGTGATCCTCCGTATCGAGCACCAATGTCACCCGCAGATGCAAACCATCCGGCGTGAGCAAACCGCGCTTCTGCGCCAACGTCGCCGCCGCCTCGCGCCCACCCTCCTGATACGCGATCAGAAATTCCTTGTACACAGCATCCAGTTGGGTATCCTGAAGCAGCGGCGCGATCTCAGGGTAAGCTTCGGCCAGTTCGGCCAGCGAAGGCGGAGGCGCGAGATTGCTCAGATCGGGAATGGAAGCGTCCCTACTGGAGCGCGAGACATTGAGCAGCAGCAACACCGCCGCGGCGCTGAGCAACAGCAGCCCGCCGCTCAGGAGCAAGATAAGCAGCCCTTTACGGTTCATCACACAATTACTCCTACGCCGGACTTATCAGGGCGCAACGCCAATCACAATCTTTTCAGAAATCCGCCGATCCAGGCGTGGTGGATCCAACTGCGCCTCGAATGTGACGCCAGCCCATACCAACGCTGCTCCGCTCCGCCGCCCAGCGAGGGATAAAACCACAACCTGCCGCTCGCCAGGCAACAGGGTTGCAGGCTCTTCCACCA
>CAZDSF010000011.1:47382-54071 GCA_964508025.1 uncultured Anaerolineales bacterium | reverse complement strand
TCTTATCCCACTCGCCATCCAAGGTGTAGCGCAGCCGGGCCAGCGGAATCTCGCCGGTATTGGTCAATGTAATGGTGAAGACGATCGGTTCTCCAATTCGCAACAATTTTGTGGAAACATCCAGCACCACTTCCGCATCCACAATTCCCACCGTCGCGGTCAATGGTTGCGTCTCGGTGAGGGCCACCGTCGAAGTCAACGTCGGCGTTGGCGGCAATGGCGTTACGGTAGACGTTGGCGTGTGGAAAACCGCCATTGGCGTAAGCGTTGTCGTGGGCGAGGCCGCACCGCCGAAGGGCAGCACCCGCCCGCCCTGGCGCAACCAGGCGACGAGCGTGGCAATACTGAGGATGACACATGCGACCAGCAGCAATCCCGCCAACACGATCCAAAGCGAGCGCGGCATATTTGCCAGACGCGAACGAGGCGGTTCCAGACCGAAATCCTGCGGCAACATGGGGGATTCTGACGGAGGCGGCAGGTCGCGCGGCGCGGCACTCTCCGCCGGGGCGCCGGCGCCCAAGCGCGCGTCTCCCAGCACGCCGCCGCAACGTGGGCAGAAATGTCCGCCGATTTTCACCGTCGCGCCGCATGAGGGACAGATCATTCCTGAGACTGCGCTCCCAGCAGCGGGTGCGCTAACGAGCGGCTGCCCACACTTCCGGCAAAAGCGCACATCAGCACGATTCTCAGCGCCGCAATTCACACACTGCATCGCCCCCTCCTTATCGTCACTCGCGCTGTGCTAGATAGAGCCGCAAGGTACTTTCATCGCTGCTGACTGCCACCACTTCCAGCCCTTTGGAGCCGACCCGCTCGACCAGCGCGTCATTCACCAGATCATCTATGCTGGCAACCGCGCGGCGTGGAATCAGGCGTAGCAACGAAAGCCGCCCCATCTTGACGCGGAGCAGCTGCACAGTCAATCGCCCGGCGCCTCCCATACGGAAGGCCGCATCTCCGCGCACCACAGGCTTGAAAGGTCCTGCTGCCAGTTGCACCGCAAAGGTCGCCGCGCCGCCGGACTGCAAATCCACATTGCCGCCCACCAACGCACTGCTCCCTTCCAACATCATGCGGTTGATGTAGGTTTCTTCGACGATAATCTCGATATCATAGGGCGGCAACGCCGGCAAAGGCTCTGCCGTTTCCGTCGCTTCCAGGAGATTCAGCAGGAGCTACCCTCCCAAAACGCCTGCGAGCAACCCCACCAGCAACCCGCCCACTAACAGTAAGACCAGATTCGATTTCATCATAACCACTCCTTGAGAGCAGGGAAGCAATGAGAGACAGGGCAATGGGTACGGCGCTCACAGCCGCGCCTTGAGAATGATGTGCTCCTCATCCGTGGTGATATCGAGGAGCTGCGAGCCTTCGCCAAGTTCGTTTTCCAATTGCTCACGCAACGCCTGTGTGAAATTCTTGCCCAGGGTGACATTATCCATCCCCAACAGCTCCAGGATGCTCAAGTTGCCGGTTTTGACATCTTCCACCGCGATCTCAATTTCTCCCGCAACCACACCGATACGCGCGATAATCTCGACTTCCAGTGAGAAAACGAGCTGGAAATTGGCGGTAGTTACCAAGCGATTTCCAGGTTGAACATCCAGAGTCGCGCCGCGCAGGCCATTTTCTGGTAGGAGCGCCGTAAGATTCTTGTTAAGATAACTCTCCTTCACCATGATGGTGATGTCATGGCCCGCCGGATCGCCAGCGGAGGTTTCGGGCGGCGTCTCGCTCAGCGCGGGCAGCAGCGCCAACCCAGAGAGCACGCAGCACGCCAGCGAGAAAGCCATTCCCGCCGCAATCACAACCCACAGCCAGCGCATGATGCCATCCCGCCCGGCGCGCTGCGTCGAGGGGCCCTCAGCTGCGACGAATGGCTCAGGCGACACAGCGCGAGGCGGCGCCGCTTCATGGTAGACTGGCGGCGCGACCTCCGGGCGGAACGGCGGTAGAGGCGGCTCAGGCGAGACGGCGCGAGGCGGCGCCGCCTCTGGACGGGCTACTGACGGCGCCACAGGCTGCCCCGCCGTCGGCTGCCCACAACGCGCGCAGAAACGCACACCCGGCTTCAGCGCCGCGCCACAGGCAGCGCACATCTGCTCCGGCGGCGCAGCCAGCTGCAGCCCGCGTCCACAACGTTTACAGAATCGCGCATCGTCGCGGTTCGCAAAGCCACACTGAGGGCACTGCATGGAAGCCTCCTTTCTGGAAGGCTGAAGGCGGAAGGATGAAAATCCCCGCCCTCACCTGCCAGCTCCGCGTATACAACGCAGATTAAACGTCAGAAAACCATCAGCAAAAAAATCTGCGGAATCTGCGGAATCCATAGAATCTGCAAAATCTGCGTTCTTAAATCAATCAGTGATTGTCCACACGAGATCTGACTGGAAATCAATCTCGAATTCCGATACCAGATCTTCGCCATCACAGTCCTTTGTCAGCAGATCGTAAGTTCCTGGACGGAAAAAGAACACCCGCTCGCCGCCGCCTGGCGCAATAGATTCAGCAGCGCCAAGCCAATCCTCGCCCCACGAATCAGCAGTGGAAGGAGAGATGTAGACGTAGCAGATCTCTTCACTGGACTCATTGGTCACCAGCAGCGAGATCAGCCCCGCGCCGCCGATTGTGAGCGTATAGTTGTTGCTCACCTCCCAGGCAGTCGCCAATACCACATCGTCGCAATCGCTGATTTTCACATCATAGATGCCTGCCGGCACGTCGAAGACCCGCGAGGCATTGGCATAGATGAGCTCATCGCCGGCAAGCCAATCCTCGCCCCAAGAGGTGCTATCCGAAAGCGAGATCTGCACGTAGCAGACGTCGTAAGCGCTGCGATTCTCCACCGTGATCCGGAACCCGCCGGCTGAAGGGACGGGCGTCGGCGATTGTGGTTGCGCCGCAGTTTGCGTCGGCATAGCGCGCGGCGTCGGCGTCTGGAGTTCCGGCAAAGGCGTCGCCGCTGCCCGCGTCGGCGCGGGAGGCACAGCCGTAGGTTGCGCAGAAAGGCGACCAAGCAGCAACAATCCTCCGCAAATCACGCTGCCCAGCAAAATCAAAGCTCCCAACCCGCCAATGCCCCATACCCAGCCGGAAATCCGCTTCTTGGGTTTAGGCGCCGGCGGATATGAAGGCGAAGCCGACATCGGCGGCAAAGAACCGGCAGGCGGGGGCGGCGGCGCTTCGAGAAACGCCGCCCTGGTCTCCGCCGAAGAAGCCGGTTGAAAGACAGGCGCCGCCCGCTGGCTGCGCAACGCATCAAGCATGGCAGCGGCATTCGGGAAGCGCCGATCCAGTTGCAGCTCCAACGCGCGGGTGATGACCGCTTCCATGCCCGGCGAGATCCGATCATTCAAAACGCGCGGCGTCCTGAACGCGCCGGGCATCGCCATCCGCTGCGTCGCGGTGGGCGGCGCCTGCCCGGTGAGCGCGTGATACAGCGTCGCGCCCAGGCTATAGAGATCACTGCGTGGATCGGTGTGACTGACGTGGGTATCGTACTGCTCCGGCGGCGCGTATTCTGGCGTGCCCATCCCGCGCATGATCGTCTGCGTGCGCGGATCGTTGGGATTCCACAACTTCACCAGGCCAAAATCCACCAACACCGCCTTCCCGTTAGCATGGATAATGACATTTTGTGGTTTGATATCACGGTGCAGGATGCCCTCCTCGTGACAATAGGCCAGCGCATCCAGCAGTTGCCTGCCCCATTCCACGACCTGCGTCTCCGACTGGGCGCCTTCGCGGGCGATCTTTTCGGCCAGGCTCTCCCCTAGCACAAAGTCCATCACCAGATAGGCGTTGCTGCCTTCCTCGAAGAAATCCGTCACCCGCACCAGGTTGGGATGGCTGAGGCGCGCGAGGATCGTCGCCTCGCGGCGGAACTGGTCGCGCAGCCCGGCAAGCGCTGCCGGATCGAGGCCCGGCTGCGGACGCATCTCTTTGAGCGCCACAGCCACGTTCAAGCGCGTGTCCCAGGCGCGATACACCGCCCCCATCCCCCCTTCACCCAGCAGGGAAACGATGCGATAGCGGTTCTGTAACATCTGTCCAGGGTTGAGTGTCATGAAGAACCTCCGCGTTAATCGTAGAACACACTGACGTCATCCAGATAGATCGCGCCGCGACTGGCTGCGCCATCAGGGACGCCATCAAACACAAAAGCATAGAACTGCGCCGGGAAGTCCAGCTTGCCGTTATCCGGCCCACCGATATGGCCGTTCGGCCACCCGGCGCCCTCGTCGAAACGCGCCGTCATCTGCCGCCAGCCTTGATGATTGACGCGCCCAAACGTGTATTGACGGGTTTCTCCGGCGCTGTCCTTGATCCAGGCATTCAGGAAATGTCCTGCCCCATCCCCATAGACCCAAGCGCTCAGACCAGCAGGTTGCCCCCCCATCGAGATAGCCGGATTGGCGCGGAACACTACATAGTTGCGCTCGACGGCAGGGAAATCATACACCAATTTGCCGCTCGAACCAGAGCGCGCCTGCTCGCCGGAGCGAGTAAGCGTACCGTAAGGCTCATCACCGCGGCGCCAATCGAGGTCGCGGTCGAAGTCAATAATTACGCCGGGCCTGGCAGGCGCGGGAGTCATGGTCGGTGTTGCCGGGCGCGGCGTTGCGGTAGGCGCGGCAGTTGGCGTGGCGGTATCCGTGGGTCTGGGCGTAGACGTGGGCGCGGGCGTCCACGTGGGCGCCAACGTTGCGGTGGGCGCAGCCGGCGTTGGGGTTGGCGTAGCGACAGTAGTCTCCATTACAGGCGCGGTTGCGGGAACCGTGGGCGTTGCTGTCGTCGCCGCAATCGCTGTGACTGCTACCGTTGGGGAGATGCGCGGCGGCGTGATGAAAAACTGCGCCAGCGGGCCAACGCCCTCCGTGCCGGCATAGACCAGCCCCAGTCCAACAATGAGCACAAGAATAATAGCGATTAGCGCACCATAAAGCCCCACCCTCCGCCGCGCAGCAGCGACAGGCGCAGCCTCCGGCGAGGGCGGTGCGTAAGATGGCGGATACGCGGCGGGCGACGGCGAATATGCTGCAGGTGGCGGCGGATAAGAGAGCAATCCCTGGGGCTGCGGGCGCGGCGGCGGCGCGGGGAAGGGCGTCGTCGCTGCTTGAGGTGGCGCAGCAACGGGCCAGGCAGCCGGCGCACGACGGCGCAACGCCTGTGCCATCGCCGTCGCCGAAGGAAAGCGCAAATCCACATCCAGCTCCATCGCCTGCAAAATCGCCGCATCCAGCGTCGCAGAGAGCTGTTGGTTGAGCAAGCGCGGCGGCTGGAACGCTGCGCGGCGCGCCACCCGCTGCGTCGCTGTGGGCGGCGCCTGTCCAGTCAGCGCGTGATACAGCGTCGCGCCCAGACTGTAGAGATCGCTGCGCGGATCCGTGTGCCCGGTCTGCGCGTCATACTGTTCCGGCGGCGCGTATTCCGGCGTGCCCAGGCCGCGCATCACCGTCTGCGTGCGTGGATCGCGGGGATTCCACAGCTTCACCAACCCGAAATCCACCAGCATCGCGCGCCCATCGGGGCGGATGATGACATTCTGCGGTTTGATGTCGCGGTGAATGATGCCCTGCTCGTGGCAATATTCCAGCGCATCGAGCAGCTGCTCCGCCCACACCAGCACTTGAGACTCCGGCAAAGCGCCCTGCCGCTTGATGATGGCATCCAGGCTCTCACCCTGGACGAAGTCCATCACCAGATAGGCGTTAGGCCCTTCGAGAAAGAAATCCGTCACCCGCACCAGATGGGGATGGCTGAGGCGCGCCAGAACGGTGGCTTCCTGATAGAATTGTTCGCGCAGCCGGGCCAATAACGCGGAATCGGTTCCCGGTTGTGAGAGCATCTCCTTGAGCGCCACAGCAACGTTCAACCGCGTATCCCAGGCGCGGAAAACCGCGCCCATACCGCCCTGCCCCAGCTGCGAGATCACCCGGTAACGATTCTGTAGCATTTGACCCGGCTGTAACATCACAAACCTCTTCTCGTCTTGCGAAAAATCCCAGCTTTGAAAATGATGTTAAGTCGCCACACCGCCTCGCAGCCAGAGCCGGCTGGCAATGAATGCCAGTAGCTCTATCGCCGCCGCGCCCACGGTGGAAGCCATCAGCAATTCCGGCAGCGGGGCGCTGCCGCCCGTACTCGCTCGCAGGGCCGCGCCGCCCACCGTCGTCACCAGGATATGCGCCACGCCCGCCCGCCCCGGTTTGCGGCCCATCGCAGCATACGCCAGCGGCGCGGCGAAGGCATAAGAAGGCAGATTTTCCCACAGGAACGGAATCTTCCCCACGATGGGGCCTAGCACCCCCGCAGCAATAGCCGCCAGCACCACGAGTCCCGCCAGCAACCCGATCTGTTGGGCGGGAGTGAGCTTCCGCATCAACTTGCGCGTCGAAAGCACCAGCCGTTGCGTCGGACGCGCCCCGCCGCTGGCCGGCATCACCGCCGTCGCCTGCGCCGTGGTCGTCGGCGGCATCGTCAACGCCTGGAAAATGGTATCGCCGGCAAACCACCCCAATGCGCCCAATAACAGCGCACCGATGGTCAGTCCCACCGTCTGTTGCGCCGTAGTGAGGTCGGCAAAGAGCAAGAACTGCACCGCGAGCATCCCGATCACCGCCATGAGCAGCGCCGTTGCCAGTTCCCGCCGCCAGGTAGAAGCGCGTGGACGTGTCGCCGCCTGC
>CAZDSF010000011.1:39362-47282 GCA_964508025.1 uncultured Anaerolineales bacterium | reverse complement strand
GCGGCGCAGATTCGGCCCGCGATGGCTTGCTTTCGTTCGACCAGCGGCCGCTGACACTTTGCGGCGCGCCCATACCCAGCGCGGCGCGCATCGCCTGGACATGCGGGAAACGGCGATTGGGATCGAGCGCGAGAGCCTGCAGCAACGTGCTCTCGGTATTCGCTTGCAAGCGCAAGCCCAGCGTCTTGGGCGATGCAAGGATATCGCCCTCCGTGAACCGCGCCATCGCCGAGGGCGGTTCTTTGCCCGTCAGCGCGTGGTAAAGCGTCGCGCCCAGGCTGTAGATGTCGCTGCGCGGCTCGGTGTGCCAGCCGTGCATCCCAAAGTGCTCCGGCGAGGCATACTCGCGCGTGCCCATACCGCGAATGATGCGCTGGGTTTGCGGATTGCGCGGATCCCAGAGCTTGACCAGGCCAAAATCCACCAGCACCGCCCGCCCATCTGCGCAGATGATGATGTTTTGCGGTTTGATATCGCGGTGCAGAATGTGGCGCTGATGGCAAGCATCCAATGCATCCAGCAATTGGCCCGCCCAGGCGAGCACCTGATGCTCCGGTAACGCGCCCTGCCGATCAATCAACGTCGCCAGATTTTCGCCTTCGATAAAATCCATCACCAAATAATCGCGCCCGCCCCACTCGAAAAAGTCCGTCACTCGCGGCAGATTGGGGTGCGCCAAGCCCGCGAGGACCAGCGCCTCTTGCTGGAATTGCTGGCGAAACTGCGTCAGTTCCGCCGAGGATAATGCCGGGTCGGGCACCATCTCTTTGAGCGCGACAGGAATGTTGAGCGTGAGATCCCAGGCGCGGTAGACGGCGCCCATCCCGCCCTGCCCCAGCAGCCGCGCCACACGATACCGCTCTCTGACGATTTGTCCGGTGTTCAATCGCATAAGTTCCCCCTCCAAAATCAAGAGTCAGGAGTCAGAAGATACGGGCTTTCCCCATCTCCCTACCGCCCCATCTCCCCATCTCCCCACTGCGCCTCCGCCCACCCTCACGCCGCTTCGAGTTCGGCGGCGCGGCGTTGGGCGGCATCGGCTTTGGCTGCATCCCCCATCTTGCGCCAGCATTCGCTGAGACGCGCGTGCGTCGCGCGTGCGCGCGGATTGAGGGCCGCGCTGTGTTCGTAAGCCTCGATGGCTTCGCGCCAACGTTGCCACTCAAAGTAAATCTCGCCGATGAAAAATTCCGCCAGCGCGTGGGCGACATCGAGGCGCAAAGCATCGCGGAAGTTACGCATGGCCCAACGCTGCCGTCCCTTCTTGAGATTGAGCAATCCCTTGAGGAACTCCAGTTCGGCGGCGGGCAAACTCTCCTGTTGCGTGAGCGCTTGCACCAGATGCTCGCCGTCCTCAACCCGTTCTGTCAACAGATAGCAGATCGCCAAACGCCCCCGCAACTGCGGATCCTGAGAGTGTTTGCGCAATAAGCGCTCGAAATTGGCGGAAGCGGCGCGGAAATTCCCCAGCTCGAAGGCTGTGTCTGCCGCCAGCTGCGCCACCGCAGCATCGCTCGGCGCCAATCCCGCCGCCTGTTCCAGATGCGTCAGGGCCGCTGCCGGACGCTCCGCTGCAAGCAACACCCGTCCAAGCGCCGCGTGTAATTCCGCGTCTTGGGGATGGTGCTGCAAGCCCTCTTCCAACACGGGTATTGCCGCCTCGTGCTGCCGCAGCTCGCGGTGCGCCTGCCCCAAGCCTACGTAGATGGCAGCCGGTTGCACGCCGGCATCCAGCGCGATTTCCAAAGCCGCCACAGCATCCTTGAAGCGCCCAGCTTGCACATAACGCAGCCCTTCGGCGGCATAATCTGGCGGGGGCGGGGGTGGAGGCGGCGGCGCACTCTCCACAACGACCGGTTCTGGCGCCGGCTCAGGCGGCGCCGTAGCGGGCAACGTCGCGCCGCACTTCGCGCAGAAGCGCGCGCCGGAGCGATAGGGTGTATTGCACTTCGAGCAATGCCGCCCGGTATCTATGGTCTTGCCGCATTGCGGACAGAAGTGCGCCCCCAGCCGCACCCACGCGCCACATTGAGCGCACGTCACGCCCGGCGATGAGGTACCTTCGGCGGGTGGCTTGGGGGCCGGCGTCACCGATGTGGAGGGTCGAGCGCTCTCCGCCGGCTTTGGCGGCGTAGATGGACGCAGAGGCGGCACAGGTGTAGGCTGCGCAGCAGCAGGCGAAATCAGGGGCCGGCGCGCTGAAACCGAGGCTGCCTGTTGGCTCACCGGACGGCCGGTCGCTGCCTGCAAAGCCATCAGCATCTCGCCCGCGTCCCGGTAGCGCTGCGCCGTATTCACCGACATGGCTTGCAGCACGACCTTTTCCAACGCAGAACTCACCTGAGCGTTGAGCTGTCGCGGCAAAGGCAGCGGCGCGCCGCGCATCAGCCGCTCGAAGCTATCCGGCGGCGGCGTGAGCGTGAGCAGACAATAGAGCGTCGCGCCCAATGCGTAGACATCCGAACGCGCATCCGTGCCGCTGCCGCCCGCGCCGTACTGCTCCGGCGGCGAGAAGCCCTGCGACACCGCCTTCGCCATCACCTGCGTCTTCGCCTTGGGATCAATCTTGGCGATGCCGAAATCCACCAGCACGGCGCGATCCTTCTGCGTGAGCCGCACATTGTTCGGTTTGATATCGCGATGGATGATGGGCGGTTGCTGATGGTGCAGGTACGCCACCGCGTCGCACACCTGAATCATCCAATCCACCGCCTTCTCGATGGGCAGGTGACGGCGTTGCTTCTCAGCATCCACCACCAAATCCAGCAAATCCCGCCCGGCAACATAATCCATCACCAGATAATAGCTTTGCCCCTCGCCGAAGAAATCCGAGACCCGCACCAAGCCGGGATGGTCGAGGGCAGCGAGCACCTGGGCTTCCTGCTTGAAGAGCTGCTGCGCCGATGCCGAGGGATCGCTGAGCTCCTTCACCGCCACTTGCCGCCCACGCAAGCGCAAATCCTCTGCCAGATAGACAGAGCCATAGCCGCCAGATCCCAATTTGCGGACGATCTGGTAGCGCTCTTGCAATGTATGCCCTGGCGATAGTGCTGGCAATCCCGAACGCATCACGTAGCAGAACCTTTCACGAATTCAGCGCCGAATGGAAGGCGAGCAGGGCCGCGTCCACATCGGCAAAACGTTTTCGTCTTACCGAGGCGGACAGGGTAACATCCACAGCGTATCACCGGGCTTGATCAGCGGCCCGCCCACGGCAGCATCCCAAGATAGCCCATTGCGTTCGGCGACCTGTTGGGCGTAGATCCGCAAATCCTCCGGCAGGCTGCCCACCGCCCAATTATCAGGGCAAAAGCGCCGACAGATCTGGTACAAGGTCTCACCCGGTTTGACGACGATCAATGCTTCGACATTTTCCAGCGTCGAAGTCGGCGGCAAGACATCCGGCGGCATGTCCACTGTGGCATCCGGCGTCGCGGTTGGCGTCGCCAACACCCGCACCGCCGATGAATCCGGCGTCTCCGACGCCAGCTGGGATGTCACTGCGCGCACACTCCAGCCCAGCAGAACTCCGACCACCGCCAGCAGCGCCAGGCCCACAAGCACCATGATCCATGATTTAGCCCGTAACATACCCCTTGGCCCTCACTCCATCTCCACCACAATCACGGAGATATTGTCCTCGCCGCCAGCCGCGTTTGCCGCCGCAATCAGCGCATCACATGCCTGCTGCGGACTGCGCGCGGTTTCCACGATCCGCTGGATGTCGGCATCGAGCACCATTTCCCACAGCCCATCACAGCATAAAATCAACCGGTCGCCCCGCGAGAGCAGCACCGTGAAAGTATCTACTTCTATATTCTCCTGTTGCCCCAGCGAACGGTAGATCTGATTTCGCTGGGGATGGCTGCGCACCTGATCCGATGTGATCACGTGCGCCTGCACCAATCGCGCCACCAACGAGTGATCTTGCGTGATCTGCCGCAGTTGCCCTTCTCGCAACAGATAGGTGCGACTGTCGCCGACATTCGCAATTGTGGCGATATTCCCAATGGTCAGCGCCGCAGTCACCGTAGAACCCATATTGCTCTGTTGGGCGCTGGCGTGGCGCGCCAGCACTTTGTTGGCTGCCTGAATAGCCTCTTTGAGCAGATTGCCGGGAATGTTCTCGGTCGTCAGTTTGCGCGTTTCCTTGCGCAGATCAGGCAACACCTTGCTCTTGAGAATCCATTCCGTAACCACCTGGTAGACCATGCGGCTGGCGACGTCGCCCGCATCGTGACCGCCCATGCCATCCGCCACCATGTAGAAGCCGATGGGCACCGCCCCGCCCTGTTGCGCCTTGTCGAACGTAAACGTGACGACAGAATCCTCATTGCGAGCGTGTTTGCGTCCCGGATCGGTCGCCTGCCCGTGAAGCGGCTTGAGCGGGCGCCCAGATACCGGCGCCGGCGACATCGAAAGCTCCGCCAGCATCGCTGCTACTGTAGGATACTGCCCATGTAGCGCTTTGTCAATTGCCTCGCGGTGTTCGGGCGGCGCCGCGTCGAGGCTATCCGCGGTTGGCGGCGCCCCGGTGGTGAGATAGATCAACGCCTGCCCCAGAAAGGCAATATCGTGCAGCACTTGCGCGCGCCCGCCATCCCGCCCGGCAAACGGCAGGCACGCGCTGAGATCGGCGACCTTCACCGCGCCATCCCCGCCAAAAGTGACCAGCCGTTCGAGGCTATCCAGCAACGGCGCCGTGGCGGGGATGAAAGCCACACCTTGTTGATGCAGATAGAGCAGTGCGCGTCCGATTGGCGCTAATAGCATCAAAGCATCCTCCGGTGAGCGCGCGCGGCGCCCGCGTACCAGCACGCCCCAGCGTCCTGGATGCTCAACGACGGTGTAGACGGCCTGCTGAAAAGCCAGCATATCCCGATGCGGCAGAATATCGGGATGTCCGGCGCGACTCAAAGCCAACAATCCCTTATCCGGCGGCGGCGCGCCCTCGCCCAGAGGACGGTGCTCATGGATAAGCACGGTATCCAACGGCGTAGCACAGCGCGCGCACAGCCCTCCCGGCGGCGATTGCGGATGCGAAGCACGGCACGCCGCATTCGGGCAGAGCAAATCCATCGCATCGTAGTACACCGAATGGCTCAATTCGCGCGTGGTGAGAATGTGATAGCGTTGCGCAAAGACCGCGCCCGGCGCAAAAGGCTTGAGCGCGGCAGGCGGCGCGGCTCTCGCGCGCACCGGCGCCGTGGTATAGGGCGAAGGGCTTGCCGGCGCAACCGGCGGCTCTGGGCGAGAAGGCGCTGCCAGGACAGCGGTCTCTTGCTGGATGGGCGCTTCGGCGGCGGGAGGTTCGGCAGGGGGAGCGCGCTCTACCAGCACGCGCGTGCTGGGCTGGCGGCGCGGCGGGGGCGGCGCGGCGGACTGGCGCACTGCACGCTTCGGTTTGCCAAAAACGCCCCGCACTTCTTGCAACACCCGTCCCAGAATAGCATCCCCCTGCCCGGCATCACGCCTGGTCTCCGTTGGGGACGCCGCTGCGCCCATCTGAGGTTGATCCAGCCTGTGACCGCACTGGATGCAGAACCGGCGCTCTTCCGGAGGCGCCCCCTCCGCATTCACCGCCCCACACTGTGGACACGTGATTGTATGCTCCATCTTCTCCTCCGCCCAGAACCGCAAAGACGGTCAAGCCAGCAACGCCAACATCACACCCAAAGGAATGCTCAACTCGATGAGCAGAAACATCGTCGTGAGCAGCCACCCCGCGCCCACCTGCCAGCCATCGGGCGAGACAATCACTGACACGCGCCGCTGCTCGAGCTCGCCCGTATCGCGTTTGAGCGCGACATAACTCTGGTATTCCTGCTCCACCGGCACAAAGCGGGCCGTATGCCAGCCCACCCAACGTTTAAGTAACCCACCGCGCAGCTTCAAACGCCCCGGTTGAAGCTCATCAGTATGCACCACCACCTCGAGGCGCTCGCCGTTCGATGGCGATGTTGCCGGGCGCACCGACAACCAGGGATCGCCGGTGCTCACCTCTGCCGCGCCGCCCGCCGGCACAGCCAGCTCGCGCGTTAGTTCGCCCGGCGCCTGCCCGCTGATGATTCTGCCGAAGAGCAACGGCCCGCCGGAAACCACTGAGGTCAGAAGCGCTGCGCCTGTAGGCTCCAGCATCCCGATGTCGAGCGGCGTCGAGGGCCGGGAGAGATGCTCCCAGTCCGGCTTCTCGCCAGAAAGCGCCGTCCAGAAATCCGCCACGGATTGATGGCGTGTGGTCTTGTTCATATCCACGGCTTTGAGCAGCGCGGTCTCCACACGCCGGCTCACGGCTGGCGCAAGCTTGCGCACGGGCGGGAATTTCCACAGCTCCGTGCCAGGGTCGCGCAGCGTGAGCAGCTGATGCAGCAACACCCCCAACGCATAAACATCGGCGCGCGCATCCGTCTGCGCCTGCCCATATTGCTCCGGCGGCGCGTAGCCCTCGGTGCCGAATTGGATCGTATCCTTGCTTTTGCCCGGCTTGTAAAAACGCGCAATCCCGAAATCAATCAGTTTGAGCGCGCCTGCTGCCTGCCCCTCTTCTGCCCGCTCCACCAGCATGATATTCGAAGGCTTGATATCTCGATAAATGATCGGCGGAACCTGTCCGTGCAGATACGAGAGCACATCACAGAGCTGCCGCGCCCAGGCGAGCACCTGCGCTTCGGAGAACGGCTCAGTGCGCTCGCGCAGCACGTCCTGCAACGTGCGCCCCTCGATGAATTCCATCACCATGTAATGGCGGTCGCCTTCCTGAAAACGGTCGGTGACGCGCACCAGGTTGGGATGTTGCAGCCGCGCCAGCAACTCCGCCTCCTGCACAAAAGAGGCCAAGACCTTGGGCCGTTCCGATAGCGCGATGGTCGTCACGCGCATTTCTTTGATGGCTACGGCGCGCCCGCTAAGCCGCCGATCCTGCGCTTTGTAAATCGCGCCCATTCCGCCCTGGGCGATCTTCTCCATAATCATGTATCGCCCATCCGCAAGTTCCTGCATCGGCAGCAGCTCGTCGGCGTAGACCTCGAATTTGCGGCGCAGCGCGGGAGCGGGCGGCGCTTCCGGTGCGCTCGGCGTAGTAGCGGAAACGACCGCCTGTCCGCAATGCTTGCAGAAGCGCGCGCCAACACGCAAGGTCGCATCGCAATGCGCACAACGCAATTCGGCGACATCCTCAACCGCAGTTTCCTGCGACGCAACAGCAACCGGCTCGCCGCAGACCTTGCAGAAGCGCGCGCCGATCCGCAAGACCGCTCCACAAGCAACACAAGTCGGTGATACGCCCTCAGAAGCGACCTCTGCATCAGGTTCCAATGCAGGCGGAACCGGCGCTGCTTCAGAAATCACCGAAATAGCATGGGCCTCCGGCGGCGCAACGACAGCATCCAGCGACAGCCCACAGGCTTTGCAGAAGCGCACGCCATCGCGGTTGGCGGTCTGGCAAGCAGGGCAATCAGCCATTCGAACTCCTCAGCGCCGGCTCCACTTTCCGTCGCCAAACAGCAAGTAGATCATGCCGGTATCCAGGCGCAGAATGCTCCCGCGCTCGAAATCCTGCACAGTCCCATCGAAGCCGCGCTCCAGATCTGTCGCCGAGCCAAGACCGCCACGGACATAGGTGTAGGTACACCAGACCTTTCCGAAACCCCGCAACGGCGTCGGCGGTGTGGTATTCGTTCCGCAAGTATACGTGGGATCGCCCTCGCGCCAGGTATTGGTAAAACTTTGCCAGGTCCCATCCTGATACACGGCGTAGATGCGATCATTATCCTCACGCCAGAACATCAGCCCCGTCTCGAAATTCTCCACGGCCGTCCAGGTCGTGTGCGCCGCGTTGGTCGCACATCCCAGCCGCGCTTGCTCCGCGCGCCAGAGATCGGCGAAGGGGCCGGTCACTTCCGGGCAAGCCGGCGTCGGCGT
>CAZDSF010000011.1:1463-39262 GCA_964508025.1 uncultured Anaerolineales bacterium | reverse complement strand
CGGGTGGAGGTCGGCGAGGGCGTCTCGGTCGGTGGCGTTGTGGGCGTCGGAGGTTCCGTCGTAGGCGGCGGCGTGGCGGGAGTGTCCGTGGGCGCCGCTTCAGGCGTCGCCGTGAAGGTGACAGTCGGCGGCAGTTCAGCGATGCTCGTGGCAGTGGCTGTATTTGCAGCGATACGTGCGGTGGCAGGGGGCAAAGGCTCACGCCCACCTCCCAATAAGTTCGCAAGCGTCAATCCCGCCAGCAGCAGCACGACCAACGCGCCTGCCACCAGCCCCACGATTTTCCAGGGAAGGGCGCGCGTCGAAGCTGCCGGCGCCGGCAGCGGAGCATACGGCGGATACGGATACCCCGCACCCGGCGGCCCGCCCGCACCCATCACCGCCGTGCCGGCAGGGGTCACGCCAGCGGATGGCGGAGCGCCCCACTGCCGCAGCGTCATCCGCAGCTCCGTCGCCGTCTGGAAGCGCGCTTCTGGACGCAATTCCAACGCGCGCATCAGAATCGCCTCCAGTTGCGGACTAACCCTGGGATTGAGCTGCCGCACTGGCGCCAGGACACGGGGATTGACAATCCGCATGGTCGCCGTGGGCGGCGCTTGTCCGGTGAGCGCCTGGTAAAGCGTCGCGCCCAGGCTGTAGATATCGCTGCGCGCGTCGGTGGAGCCGGATTGCGAATCGTACTGCTCCGGCGGAGCGTATTCCGGCGCCCCCATCGAACGGATCGCTGTGCGCGTGCGCGGATCGTTGGGATTCCAGAGCTTCACCAGCCCAAAATCCACCAGAATGACCCGTCCATCGGGACGCACAATCACATTCTGCGGTTTGATATCGCGGTGGATGATACCCTGGCTATGACAATACTCCAGCGCATCGAGCAGCTGGTCGGCCCAGGAGCGCACTTGCGCTTCGGGCAGTTGCCCCTCTCTGGTGATACGCTCCGCCAGGCTCTCCCCTTCGATGAAATCCATCACCAGGTACGCATTGCCGGCTTCCTCGAAGAAATCGGTCACGCGCACCAGATGCGGATGGCTGAGATTCGCCAGCACCGCCGCTTCTTGCTGAAACTGCTGACGCAATTGCGCCAACGTCTGCCCGTTGATTTCGGGCTGCGGCAGCATCTCCTTGACCGCGCGCGGGGCATTCAGCCGGAGATCCCAGACCCGGTAGACTGCGCCCATTCCGCTCTGGCCCAGCTGCCGCGCCACGCGATACCGTCCCTGAAGCATATCCCCCACTTTAAGGCTCATCGTACCCTCCTCAGTCAGGAGTAACGGGTAACTGGTAACGGATTCTACTCCCCACCTCCCCATCTCCCCATCTCCCCTGCCCCTCCGCTCCCCTGCCCCTCCGCGCAAATCAACCCGGCGGCACCAGGCCCACCACATGCTCAAGCTGGGTCAGCTGGTTGAGAATCGCGCCGGGGCGGCTGGCTTGCGCGCGCAACAGCGACAGCGGCACGGCGATCTCGATGCGATTGCCCGATGTGCTGAGCACCTTAACGCCCATGTCCTTGAGGCGCGCAACCACGGGGGCGGTATCCTCCGTATCGAGTGTGAGCGCCGCTCGCATTTCACCCGCATCGGTGAGCACGCCGTGTTGCCTGGCATAGTTCAATACGCTCTGCTGCCCGCCCTGTTGGTAGATGACCAACAAGTCTTTGTACACCGGCTCTACTTCGGGATTGTCGAGCAGGATGGCGATCTCCGGGTACTGCACGCGCAGTTGTTCGATAGAGGGCGTCGGCGTGGGCGGCGGCTCGCGGGTAGGCGTCGCCGTCGAAGTGGCTCTCGGCGTGGAGGTCGGTACTTGCACCACCACGGTTGGCGTGGGCGCCGGCGTGCGGGTCGCGGTTGGCGCGAGGGTTGCCGTCGCCGTGGGCACGCGCGGCATCGCTGGCTCATCGCTTCCGGCCGAGCAACCCAGCAGCAATAACAGCCCCACAATCCACAGCCAGCGCCGCACATGAATCCACTGCTTATTCTTTCTGCCAAACATCATGAAAAACCTCCCTCAACGGATGTCCTGTCGCCACAGCGCCAATGCCGTTCCCGCGCCAAAGACCAGGCTGAACAGGGCAAGAACGCCCCAAACTTGCAGCATGGCCGCCGGCGTGCGCGCATAACGGATGTTGAATGTCCTGCCGCCGGTGATGTCCAGCGGCTCCGGTTCGACGGTGATGGGTTCCGTGACCGTTTCCGTCACCGTGCGCAGCTCATGCACCGTGACCTCCGGCGCCGCGATGGGAATCGTCTGGGTGATCCCCGGCTGCACCGCCACCTCCACCAGGCGCGTGGTCGTGATTACGGTGACGGGTTCCCAATCCTCCGCCGGCTTCTCCACCTCGAATGTTACCTCGGTAGTCACAGGCTCAAGTTGCACCCGCGTGCGGCTCAGCTCGCCCAGGCGATCCATATCCACCGATCCGCCCAGCCCCTCCAACGTCCAACGGGTGAGCGTCAGCGCCGAGAGCTCCTTGACCGCGCCCGGCAGCTCGAAAAGCGTACCCGTGAAAATCAACTGGAAGAAGAGCAACATGAACAAAATGTAGATGACGGTGTTGGTATTGGGTACCAATGCGGAGATGAACAAGCCGATGTGAATCGCCGCAAGCGTAGCGAGAAACAGCGTGATGAACATCTCCAGCGGCGCGGGAAGCAACACGCCGGTCGCCGGCAGGCGCACCTTGAGCGCGATGACCAGCAACAACAACCCGCACTGGAGCAGCGCGAAAGTTCCAATGACCAGCACCTTCGAGAGCAGATACGGCCCGATACGCACCGTCACCATCCGCTCCCGCTGGTAGATGGAGCGCTCTTTCACGATCTCGTAGCCCGACGCGAAAAGCCCCAACAACACACCGGCAAACGCCAACAGAAACAACAGATTGAGGCTATCCACAACAATGCTGTACGTCGCGCTTGCCGCCCCAGCAGCCAGTTCCGCCGTCAGCTGCCGCTCGATCTCAGCGAACGTATCCCCCTGCAACCACTGGCGCCCCGCCACCAGCAGAATCAACGCGCCGACCAGCGGCATCACCGCGAGGAGCACCGCCAGCAGCACACGATCACGCAGCACCAGATTGAGATAGCGCCGGGTGAGCACGCCCAGCTGGCGCAGCGGATTGACCTTGGGGCCCCGCGCCTGCGCCGACTCATGCGCCGCGCCTGGCGCCGGCGCCTCGACCTGCTGCTGCCGCTGGCTCACATAGCGCTGGTAATACTCCGACTGGCGATAACGCTGCTCCCATTCCAGCGCTTTCTGCCTGGCGCGCTGCGGATCCGCATCGTCCAGACGATCATACACATCAGAAAAGTCACCCGTAGCGACCTCGAAGAACTTGAAAGCCTCCTCCGGCGGGCCGAAATACGCCAGCCGTCCCTGCGCGAGAAAGCAGACGTGGTCACACTGGCTGATGTTCGCCGTGGCGTGCGTCACCAGCACCACCGTCCGGCCTCCATCGGCGAGATGCCGCAGCGTGTACATCATCTTCTTCTCCAGGCCCGGATCCAGGCCCGATGTCGGCTCATCGAGGAAGAAAAGCTTTGGCTCCGCCAGCAACTCCACCGCGATGCTCACCCGCTTGCGCTGCCCGCCGCTGAGGCTGCTCACCGGCTGCTCGCTGCGCCCCGCCATGCCCACATCCTGCAACACCTGCTCCACGCGCTGCTCCAGCTCCGCATTTGTGGTGTCGGGCGGCAGCCGGAGCTGCGCCGCGTAGCGCAACACATCCCGCACCGTCAGATCTTTGTGGATGATGTCATCTTGCGGCACGTAGCCAATCATCGTGCGGTAGAGATCGAACTGCTGATAGAGATCGTCGCCGTTGACAAGCACCTGCCCCTGTTGCGCGCGGGTCACGCCGCTGAGCGCCTTCATCAGCGTGCTCTTGCCCGCGCCGCTGGTGCCCACCAGCGCCACAAACTCCCGTGGATGGATAGTGAGACTGATGTCATCGAGAATGCGCCTGGTGCGCTCGCCCTTACCCACCTCGCGCACGAGCTGCACACCATCGAGGCGGACGCCGCCCGCCGCGACGTACTGCTGCAACTTGCCCGCGCTGTAGACCAGGCTGAAGGGGCCAATCTGCACCACGTCGCCTTCCTGCAACAGATAGGGTCGCTCTAGCCGCTGCCCGTTGACGAAAGTGCCGTTGGTGCTGCTGAGATCGGTCAGCACCGAGCCTTGCGGCCCCGCCGTGATGCTGGCGTGACGCCAGGAAACCAGCGGGGCCTGCAAGGGAATATCCGATTGCGGATCGCGGCCCAGGGTCAACGCGCCCTGCGGCGCGAGGATCAGCGAGCCAACGTTTTGCGGCCCATGCAGCGCGCGCGAGTCGCCCAGCATGAAGGTGAGGCTGGCGGAGTTCCCCTGAAGGTCGCCGATGCGCAGAATATCGCCGTGACGCAGGGCCGCGCTTTGCACGCGCTGCCCATTGAGAAACGTGCCGTTGGTGCTGCCCAGATCTACATACTGCCACTGTCCGCCGGCGCATTCCAACCGCCCGTGATGCGCCGAGACATAGGGCGACGCAAGCACCAGCGTATTGGAAGGCGCGCGACCCACCGTGACCGTGGTCTCGGTCAGCGCCGCCTCGTAGGGCGATTGTCCCAACACGCGGATGGTGAGGCGGGGCATGGGCGTCGCCCCGCCTTCGCCCTCCGTTGGGGCCACAGCACGCACCGTCGGCGCGGCTTCCAGGCCGCCCGACACAGGTCCCGCGACGCGTTCCCGTCCACACACCTGGCAGAAACGCGCCTCGAGATTGCGAAACTCCGCGCCACAGAAACGGCAGAAGCGGGACATAGAACGTAAACTCCTCTCGCTATCGAGACGCCTTCAGCGACGCCAGCTCTCGCTAATCATGCGCGGCGCAATGCTGCCATTGCTCCGCTTGCAAGCAATCCACACAAGGCTGAGAGAACGGTTGTAACATGGTGTGGATACTTACAAAACTCTCTGTCGGCTCAAAATCCAGCGGAATTTCCACTGTTGTTTCAACACCAGTCATGGAAGTGTAAGTAATCGAAAGATACGGATCATACGTGGTTCCCGAACTCTCCCGGGTCACGAATCCCAGTCGCGCGCCAGAAGTATCAGAACTTTCCGGCCCGCGCACCATCATCCCATAGTTGGAGAAGCTGCCATTCACCCATCCACGCACCAGATTCGTGACGTCGAAATTGTACCACCCCCAGGTGCGACTGGGGATAGACCGCGAGCCGTAAGCCTCTGCAAAAGTAGGGCTGCTGTTCCAGGTAACCGTTCCCTCTGACCATGAGGATGTAATCCGGTACACCGTGGCGGTATGGGTGCGCTCTCCAATATCACACGAATTGGTCAGGTATAGATATAGCCGCGCACTACTGATAGAAGTTCCTGCCGGAATAGCCGAGAGATCAAAGCGAACCAGACTGCGTGAGATTTTCCCAGTAGGACTCAAACAATTATCGTAGCCCACCCACATATCAAGAACAGCGCCGAAATTGGTCCCTGAATACCCCTGGAGCACAGTCGCATCGGCGACCGGGTAGAGTTTGGTTGGCAGCACGATTTGAGGGTAGCTGCGCAGCACGAGTGGCAAATATACCGGCGGATAGCCCCGAACCAACGTATATTCCCAGATGCCCGCGCCATTGGTGCCTGCCAACGCCTTCACCGGTGATGAAGCCACTACGGCCATGGATCGCACCCGCCGTTCGCCCAGGCCCGTGTTGATCGCGTGCCAGGTCGTGGTCCCCGCCGGCGCGAGATAGGCGCCGCCGGTATTCAACCCGGCAAAAACGGCCCCCGTAGGCGCAATTGCCAGGGCGCGCACGTAGTCGTTCGCCAGACCGGTGTTCATCGCCGTCCAATTCGCGCCGTAGTTCGTGGTGCGGTATGCCTGGTAGGCGCCGGCATAAGCCACACCCGACGTCAAAGAACAGGCGACATCATAGGTGTAATTGGCGTAGGACCCGGTCATGCCGCTTGTGCGCGGCGCCCACGACGTACCGCCGTTACTGTAATACAGCCCGCCGCCATAGGTCGCCGCCAGCAGTTGCCCCGTGTTGCCAAACTCACACAGATGCAACACGATGCCTTCAGTCAAGCCCGTCGGCGTAGCCCAGGTCACACCGCCGTCATTGCTGTATTGAATGCCATTGTAAGTGGCGGCAACAAGTTTGTTGGTATTTCCTTGAATGGATTCGATATCGAAGGAGATATAACTGGGATTGCTCCAGCTTACCTCATACCACGTATTGCCCTGATTCCAGCTCTTGAGCACGCCCCAATCGCTGTAGAAGGTACCGGCGTAGAGAATCGTGCCCGTGGGGCCTTGCGTCGCTTCGATACTGTACACATAGGGCACGCCGTAAATCGCCGACCACGTCGCGCCGCGATCATAACTGCGGAACATCCCCGCGCCCCACGTCGCCGCGTACAACGTGTTAGCATTGTTGAGGTCTTGCGTAACATCGAGCACAAAAGTGCCGTCCATACCCGCACCCTTCAGCGTGAACGCGCCAGTGCTGGTCGTGCGCTTGTAAACGCCCCCCCAGGGGAAACGATTGATGCCGATCCACACTCGATCCGAAGAGGTGGGATGAATCGCCAGGCCTTCGACATAGTAGGCCGGGAAACTGCTATCGGCATTGGCCCAACTGGCGCCGCCGTTGGAGCTGCGATAGACCCACATATAACCGCCAGCATAGACAATGCTGGGGTTACTCTTTGAGATAGCCACAGAATAGATGGTGGTATCCGACACACCTGTATTGACCGCCGTCCAGGTGTTCCCACCGTCGGTGGTACGATACAGACCGCCTCCAGAAGTCCCAACGACGACGGTGTTGGCGTTTGTGGGATGAATCGCCACGGCAATGACCGTGTTATTGATGACGCCACCGCCCACTGCCGTCCAAGTGCTGCCGCCATTGGTCGAGCGATAGAAGCCGCCGCTGGCCGTCCATGTGCCAAAAGACGCATAGCGCACATTGTTGTTAGAAGGCGCAAACGTATAGGTGCGCGCGCTGCCGGTGCCCAGCGTGATTTTGCTCCATGAGGTACCGCCATTGGTGCTGCGATAGAGTCCGTAGCCATCATCCACGCAAGCGTAAATATCGTTGCGATTGCTGGGGTTGATGGTCACACAGCGCACGGCAGTCCGTTGCCAACTGATAGGGGCGGCGATTTCATTGCGTTCCGCCGCTTCCGGGTAGTACACATTGCTTGGCCCGCCAGCAATCACCTCCGGCGGCAGCGATAGCCCCTCCTCAACGCCAGCCAGCGCCGTCGGGCGCACCGGATCGCCAAGGCGCGTCCAATTCGCGCCGCTGTCGGTGGATTTGAGCAGCCCATAGCCCCACGTACCGATAATGAGAATCCGCGAATCGGTGGGATCAATGGCAATACCGGTGATCACCAGATCGCCATAGCCGCCCAGACCGCCATTGCGCGGCTGCCAACTCTCTCCGCCGTCGGCGCTGCGATAGACGCCCTGATTTGTGCCCGCGTAGACGATGTCAGAGTTGTTGGGATCGAGCACAACGGTTGTGACCTGCGGCGCTGCGCCCGCTGCCAGGTTATATCGCGGACCCCGCCAGGTCCAGAAATCAACGCCCTGGATGTCAATTGGCGCTTCCAGAGACGTGATCTCAGGCGTGAGGCTGAGCAAGTCCGGGGGCGGGAGTTTCTCCGCCCGCACCTCACCTGAGAATGCAAAAAACAGGCACGCGACGATCGCCACATACACACAAATGCGTTTCCACACAAACATGATCTCCCTCCTTTGAGAATTGTCTAAATCGCCGCAAATGCTTCTCGAAGTGCCATTGCACGATCGCTGGGCAAGCGCTCTGAGAATGCACTCACGGCACATTCAAAGGCGACAATCTCAGCAGCTCAAAACGCCAACACCATGATAAATCACGCTTCGAGATTGCCACCAGGAACCCGAAGAGATAGGCGGTCGCAAGCGCACTGCGTGCTCACAACTGCTATCTCCCCATATCCTCTCGCTTCAAAGAAATCATCGAGGGATCCAGTATTTTCGCCCCTTGTTAATGTAGATATGCTCGTAGTGATGCGCTTCAGCGCGGCGTTGACGGTGCTGAAGCGCCTTACTACAAACCTATTACACTAGAAACTCTACAGCGGCGGCGGCGGCGGAGGAGGGGTTGTTGGCTCCGGCGTCGGCTCCTGCGTTGGCGGCTGGGTCGGTTCCGGTGTGGGCGGCTGCGTCGGTTCCGGCGTCGGCTCCTGGGTCGGCGGCTGGGTTGGAGGCTGGGTCGGCTCCTGGGTCGGCGGCTGGGTTGGAGGCTGGGTCGGCTCCTGGGTCGGCGGTTGCGTCGTTGGCGGCGGCGTGGTCGGCGTCGCCGTTGCGGGTCGTGGCGTCGGTGTAGGTGTGGGCCGCTCGACGATGCGGAAGCTGCGCGTAGCGCTTTCGGCGGCTATCTCCCAACGTCCGCTCGTCTGCTGCTCCACCAGGATCAACCAGGAGTACGTCCCCAGACCGAGATTCCGCGCCTCAGCCGTGAAACTGTATTGCAACGCCGCATCGGGATTGGTGATCAATTGCCGGAACATTTCCTGCCCGGCGGTATTCCTGACGACGACGGCAAAACGCTGGTCAAAAGCCAGCCGTTGCGCCCAACGCCAGGTCAATTCGATAGTCGCTGTGGGATAGAAGCTCTGGTTATCCGCCGGGCCTGTGAGCTCCGGCGGCGGCAGCGGCGCCCCCGTGGCTGTGGCAGCAGGTGTGCCGGTAGCGGTAGGCTCCGCCGTGGCAGTCGCGGTCGCAGAGGGCGTTTCCTTCACAGGCGCCATCTCCGTTGCAGTCGGAGAGGGAGATGGCGTGGCCGTCGCCGTGGGCGCCGACCTGGCATTGCCAAAAACACCCAGCCGCGCCGCCCGCACCGCGCCGCCCGCGATGAGCACCAGCACCAACAACGCCGCTACACCCCAAATCCACACAGGAATGCCCTTGCGCTTCGATGCCGGCTGGGATGTCGCCGCGCGCGGCGTCGGCTGAGAAGCCGCTGCCTGCGGCCTCGGGCCGGTTCCGGCGCCAGCCTCCATCCGGGCGGTCCCCGTGGCAACCTTTTCGCTCTGCCGCGGCCCGGTATCGGTCTGCGGCGTCCAGGCGCGGACGGAGACGCCCAGACCCGCCGCCATTTCCACCGTGCTCTGCCAACGTTGGGCACGCGAGAGCTCCAGCGCCCGGAAAATCGCCGCCTGCGTCCGCTGGCTCACGCCCTTGACCTGCCCCCACGCTTTGAGAAACTGCTCGGGATCCGCCATGCGCAGCGTCGCGGTAGGCGGCGTCTGCCCGGTGAGCGCGTGATACAACGTAGCGCCCATGCTGTACACGTCGCTGCGTGCATCCGTGTGTCCAATCCCCGCGTCGTATTGCTCCGGTGGAGAATACTCCGGCGTGCCCATCCCGCGCATGATCGTCTTAGTGCTGGGATCTGCCGGATTCCACAGCTTGACCAGCCCAAAATCTACCAGTACGGCGTGCCCATCCGGGCGGATGATGACGTTCTGCGGCTTCACATCCCGGTGGATGATGCCGCGACTGTGGCAATACGCGAGCGCATCCAACAGCTCTCCCGCCCAAGCCAACGCCTGCTGCTCTGGAATCGCCCCCCAGCTCTCGATGTACTGCGCCAGACTGTGTCCGCTGACGAAATCCATCACCAGGTAGGCGTTGCCGCGCTCCTCGAAGAAATCCGTCACCCGCACCAGGTTGGGATGCTGCAAACGCGCCAGCACCAACGCCTCTTGCTGGAATTGCTGCCGCAGCTGCGCCAGCGTGTTTGCGTCCAGATCAGGCTGCGGGAACATCTCTTTGATCGCCACCAGGACGTTGAGCCGTGTATCCACCGCCCGATACACCGCGCCCATACCGCCCTGTCCCAGCGGGAACTCAACGCGATAACGCCCCTGCAAAATATCATCGGGCTTTAATACCATAAATGCGCTCCTTCCATGAGAAAAGTCAGGAGTCAGGAGTCAAAAAGTGATGGGTGATGGGTAATGGGTAACAAACACCCTATCTCCCCAGCTCCCTTGCTCCCCAGCTCCCCAGCTCCCTTGCTCCTCCGCTCCCTTGCTCCCCCGCTCCCTACGCCTGAAACACCAGTTTGACACGCCCAAAGCGCACCTCATCACCGCTGGCGAGGGGCTGCGGCTGCCGGGGCGCGAGCTTCTGCTGATTGACGAAGGTGAAGTTCGTGCTGTTGAGGTCCTCGATCAGAAAACGCTCTCCCTGGATGAAGATCCGCGCGTGTTGCCGCGAGACGCCGCCCTCATCACCGCCGTGATCGGTCAGGTCAATATCGGGGAAGACGCCGCTGACGGGATCTTCGCGTCCCACGATAATCTCCGTCCTACCCGCCGGGAACGGCAGCGAGACGTTCGAGCCTTGCACCACCAGGCGTCCGCGCGGCGCAACCGGCGGCGGGACATACGCCGGCGCCTGCGGGACAGGCTGTGGGTAGCTCGGCGGCGCGGGTGGAGTCGCCGGAAACGAAGCCTGACCAGGCGCAGAAGCCGGATACGAGGCCGGGCCGGGCGGCGCGGACATCACCGTGGATGGATACTCGCCCGCGAATGCCGGCGGCGTATACGCCGGCGGTGCATACGCTGGTGGTGCATACGCTGGTGGTGCATACGCTGGCGGGGCGGGGGCTATAAAAGCCGGCGGCGCCGCCTGAACGGGCGACCCGCACATATCACAGAAGGCGCTATCCGGTTCCAGCGCCGCGCCGCAATTGACGCAAGACGCCGCCATGGATGGCGCCGCCATAGCTGGCGCGGCCATAGTTGGCGGCACCTCCGAGGCGGAGGGCAGCCCAGGCGCGCCGCCAATGGAAGCGCCGCAGCTGTTGCAGAACAGCTCGCCTGGCGCAACCTGCGCGTCGCAAACCGGGCACAACGAGGCGACAACCGTCGGAATTCCGCCCGGCGCGCCGCCCATCCCCGCCATGGGCGATGCAATCGGCGGCGCGCTCAATGCCGCCCCGCACTCATCACAGAACGCAGCCCCATCCGGCTGCCGCGAACCACAAGTAGAACAGATAGGCATGGCATCCCTCCTCATGAAAATTATGAAGGCTGAAGGCGGAAGGATGAATGAAGAAAACCTCTGCGCCTCTCCGCCTCTCCGTTAATGCTCTTCATCTGCGGGGCTGTCCCGCAGGTTCAATAACGCTCCTTGAAAAATGGTCGCTTAGTCGTTTTTGTCTCGTTGGCGTGGCTACTAACACGGAGAAATTCAAGAAAAATATCTGCGCTCTCTGTGTCTTTATAGTGAAATATTTTTCCTTGAATAAAAAATGGCTATCTGGCAGAACTTCTCACTCATCCAATTTCTGGGTCAATTTGCGAGTCTCGTAACGGAGCTTCTTCGTTCCGTGCGCGGATAGCCCCTGGCCCTGCTCCAGGCGCGCGGCCTCCTGCCGGGCCACTTCCGCCAGATCGTGCTCGCCGAGATCCAGCAAGCGCGTCGCCGCAGCGCGCAGCTTCTGTGTGGCGCCCGCAATGTTGCCAAGCGCAGCCTCCTCCAGCGCGCGGGTCTGCAACTTGTGCGCCGTGACCTTTTCGACGATATTCATCACCTGCGCATTAACCGCCGCAGTTTCCAGTGGATTCGCAGAGAAGGATAGCACAATGTCGCTTCGGACCTTCTCGTTGTGCAGATTCAACGCCGCCACATCATAAGCGACTTCAGCCTGCGCCAGGCGATACGCGCCGGGCGCGAGCGGCGGCACGAGCAACTCCACCAGCAAGCTCTGACCCTGCCCGCGCTCCATATCGCCCAACGGGGCCTGCACATCCCGATCCGAGAGTGCGCGATGTCCCAGCAAGCCAATCAACGGCGTTACGCGCCACACAGCGCGCGGCAAAACGCCGCCGCTCAAACGCAACAGCAGCGTTGCATTCTGCACCACCGTGCGTTGCGCGCTGCGCACCTGCCCGCGAAAAGTCTCCCGCACCACATCGGGCTGCCCCTCCGGGATAAAATCGGAGGCGCCGCCGCTGGCTTGCGCGATCGCGTCCAACAGCGTCTCATTCCATCCCTCGCCCAATCCCAGCGCCGTGATAGCGATGCCCTGACGCCCTGCCTCGGCAGCCAGCTGCCGGCACGCATCCTCATCGCCGTAAGTCTCGCCATCGGTCAGCAACAACATGCGGCTCACGCGATCCGGGCGGATGCCCTTGGCGAGCTCGTCCAGACTGGCCCGCATCCCGCGCGAGATGCGCGTGCCGCCCTCAGCGCGAATCTTACCGATTCGCGCTTTGATACCCGTCGGATCGCTCACCGGCTGGCTGGGGACAACCACCTGCACCGAATCATCGAAAACCACCACCGAAGCCAAATCCTGGGGCGTCATTTCATCTACCGCCAGATGCGCCGCGGCCTTGAGGTTCTCCATCTTCGCCCCCATCATCGAACCGCTGTGATCCAGAACCAGGCTGAAATTCAACGGCATCTGCACCGCAGCAAGCGTATCCGTGGGCAACGCCTCAATGAAGACATAGACGAGCTGCTGACCCTCAGTGACAGGGAAGACAGGCTTGTTAGTCTGCACGGTCAGGGCAATCGCATCAGCCATCACAGCCTCCCTTTTGCGACCGAAATCAAAGCCGATAACGGCGACATTGCTGCCGGCAACGCCGCCGGGCCGGCCGCCGTCGGGGCAGCGGGCGCGTACAGATGCCAGCCGAACCAGAACGCCAGGACAAAAACGATCAGGGCAATAATCAACATCCCAAGCAGCAATGTTCGCCGCTGCGATGGGGTCAGCCGCGCCAGATCCTCACGTAGCGTGGCGATATAACCCGTCGAGGGCAGCGCGGGCGCGGCAGCAGCGCCGCCGCCCAATCGCGCCACAATTACCGCGATGTTATCATAGCCCCCCTGAAGATTCGCCGCCTCGATCAGCCGCTCCACGGCGCGACGCGGCGCGGCGCTGAGCGCCAGGCGGGTGATTTCGGCATCGGGCACCATATCGTAGAGGCCATCGGAACAAAGTAACACCATATCGCCCACCGCCAACGGCAACGGGCGGAACATATCCACCACCACCGAAGGGGCCGCGCCCAGCGCCCGGGTGAGCACCGTGGCATCCGGATCTTCCGCCACCTGCGCCTGCGTTATCGCGCCCCGGTCGGCCTTTTGCTGCGCCAGCGTATGATCGCGCGTCTGTTGATAGAGCACGCCATCGCGGAGAAGATAGACCCGGCTATCGCCCACATTGGCAATGTACAACGTGGCTTCATGCACGACCGCCGCAGCCATCGTGCTGCCAGCCTGAGAGACGCCGGTGCTTTGCAGATACCGGTATAGCGCGGCATTGGCATGGTGCAGCGCCTCGCGCAAGTCAGCGACGATATCATCACCCGGCAACTCATAGTAACGCTCCGCTGCCAGGCGGATCGCCCACTGGCTGGCGGCGCTGCCGATTTGCTCACCACCGATGCCATCTGCCACCAGCAACAGCTGCCCTTTACGCGCCAGGATTTCAGGCGGCGGCTGATAGAAGCGGTTGCTGCCCACAGGGTCGGGATAGATGGCATCCTCATTGACATCGCGCTCGCGGCCCACGTCGGTCAATCCCCACGACTCAAGTCCGGGGTAGCGCGCCTTCGACCTACGCGAGGCGGACACCGCGCCGACCGATCCGCCGGATGCTGTTGCTTCAGACACCGCCGTCATCCCCCCCTCCGTTGTACAGATTACTGGCAATCTGTGATATCCAGCGTTTTCAAAAAGCAGCTAGCGTTTGCCTTTAGGTGGCAGGTCATCCGCCAATACGGTAGGCCCATAAGCCCCCGCGCCGCCCGAAGGCGCAGCCGGCGGCCCGCCAGGCGCAGCACCGGAAAACGGCAGATCATCCGCCATCACGGTTGGCCCATAAGGCGCCGCCGGCGCCGCGGGCTTTCCTGGCGTCTGCGTCGGTGGAATCCCAGCTTCGGGGAAAGCACTGCCGGGCGCCTGAGGTTCCACGCTCACGCGCCGCGTCTCGCCGCCCAGGCGCTTGAATTGCAGCTGTGTATTCCCCACCTTGATGATGGCATCCGGCTGCAACGGCGCCGGCTGCGAGGGGCGCAGCTGCACACCATTGAGGAAAGTACCGTTGGTGCTCCCTTCATCCACAATGAGGTATTGATTCTGCTCCAGGCGTATTGAGAAATGCGGATTGGAGACGAACTGATCGAAGAGGGCAAAATCGTTGCCTTGCGCATCTCGCCCCACCTTGACCAGCGGCGTAGCCAGACGATATTCCTGACCGGCGGACGAACCATGGATGACCACGAGTTTGCCATAAGCCGGGCCGACCGCGCTCATCTTCTGCGTCATTTTGCTGATCGCGCCCGCCGCCGGCGCGACCACCTTGCGCCCCAGCTCGCCGCGCGTCTTGATCAACAAGATCAGCAGCACCACCAGCCCCAGCCCTAGCAGCCCTAAAATTACAATAATCCACCAATTCTGCTTCACCGTCTCTCTGGTCTCTTCCACGACGGTGACTTCTTTGGCTTGCCACGTCACACGCACGTTGACCGGTTGGCTTGCCATTTCCGCTTCGAGATACACGTCCGTTGTCCGAGCCAGCAAGGTGAAGTCACGGCTCTGCACTTCGCGCGTGGGCGTCACCAGGCTGCTCACATTCCATTCAAAAGCGTAATCTGGGGCCGTTGTGGAAGTGCCAATCAAGGCGCCGTTGGCGTAATACGAGACCGCGTCGGGGTTGCGGGTCTCGCCATCGGGGAATTGCAGTTGCACGCTCAGCGGAATCGTGCGCGCCAGGAAGGCATCGTCCGGCTTCGAATACTCCACAGCAACGGTGCTCTCCGGCAGCGTGTTCAGGCTGAGCCGGGGCGGACGCAGCCTGGAAGCGACCATCGTCTCAGCGAAAGCGTCACCGATGGGCGTGCCCTGCAACAGCACCCGGACTTTGTAATCCCCTTGGGGCTTGAGCACGGGGAAGCGCAAGCGATAGGTCGCGCGCAGCGTGACCAAATCATCGAACAGCGCCAGGACTTGCTCGTTGTTCGCCGGCTCGTGGGTAATATAGCGTCCGTTGGTCTGCGTCGCCAACGCCTGCAGATTATCGGCATCGGTCGCGCCGCCACCCATCCGCACCGCATACAGCAAAATACCGGCCTGTTGACATTTGTTGATGATGACCGTCTCATAAGCTTCGCTGCTGAACTGGCGATCTATACCATCGGAGAAAACCACAATCATGGCGCGGCGGCTCTGCAATTGCGCCTGCACTTGCGCGCTGGGGTTCTGCGTGAGCCACTCGATGGCGCGGTCAATACCGTCGTACAGCGGCGTGACTTCCGGCACGACTTCCGTGCGCAGGGCGTCAAATTCATTGCGAATCAGGTTAGGATCACGGTCGGTGAAAGGGACCAGCGGCGTCAAGCCGCCATCTTCGCGCCCACGGATGCCCACAAACGCCACCATGTCAGCATTGGGCGATCCATCCACATTGAGGCGATCAAGGAGCGCGCCCGCCAGGTCTACAGCGCGCCCGATGCGCGGATCATTGCGGCGCGCAATACCGCCGCGATCCAGCACCATCACCACCGCCACCCCGCCGGTCTCCGGCGTCACACTGGTCAGCGGCGCCGCTTCGCCAGAAAGCTGGATGGCGAAATTCGATGCGGTCAGATCTGCCAGATTGCGCCCAACATTGGGATCGAGCACCGAAACCAGCACTTCGGCGTTGGGGCCGGGCGCCGGCTCGCCGAGAATGCGCAACACA
Organism: uncultured Anaerolineales bacterium; assembly: GCA_964508025.1. Lineage (GTDB taxonomy): Bacteria > Chloroflexota > Anaerolineae > B4-G1 > SLSP01 > JAAZNO01. Next base: position 23,501 of record CAZDSF010000011.1, on the reverse strand, counting down.
GGGGCCTGCCCTTGCGCCACGGCAGTCATGACCAGCGTCAATGTCAGCAACAGACAGAAGCCCACGATGATGGGACATAGCTTCTTCATCACGCTCCTCCTCAATAAAAGTACGAAGGATGAAAACAAAACCTCAACCCCGCCGCCCCTTCATGCAGCGTCTCACTCGCACATTTGCACAATAACCACGGTGATGTTGTCCTCGCCACCCGCCCGGTTGGCGGCTTCGATGAGGCGATCACAAGCCGCCTGGGGCGAAGGCGCCGCTTTCCAGATCTGCCAGATCTCCGCATCCGAAATCATGCCGCTCAGACCATCGGAACACAACAGCAACGCCGCGCCCGGATCCAGCACCTGCTCGAAAAGATCCACTTCGATCTTGGCCCGATCGCCGATAACGCGGTAGATGACATTGCGTTGCGGGTGATGCGCCGCCTCTTCGCGCGTGATCTGGTGCGTTGCCACCAACCGCTCAACCAGCGAATGATCCACCGTCACCTGGCGGATCCCTTCAGCATTGAGATAATAGCAGCGGCTATCCCCAACATTCGCAATCAACGCCCGCCCGCCGCGCACCAGCGCCGCCACCAGCGTCGTACCCATATCAGTGCCGGCAGCCATCCGCTGATCGTAGACTACCTGATTGGCAGCCTGAACTGCGGCGGTGAGCCAGCCGCGCAAATCGGGCAACGGCTTGCCGGCTGTGAGCGCAGGCAACAGCTCCGCGCTCACCCGTTGCGCCATCACCCGCGCAGTCACCTGGCTGGCGACGTCGCCGGCCTCATGCCCACCCATGCCATCGGCGACCAGGAACAACCCCACCGGTTCGCTCACCGACTTGAACACAGAATCGAGATCCAGCGTCAACAAGCTATCCTCATTCAAGGAGCGCACGCGCCCCACGTCGGTACGCCGGCCTATCACCAGCGTCACGCTATCGGGATGCCGCAATTCATCCAGGCAGGCTTCGAGTTCTGCCGTAAAGGTTTCTGCCGTGAGCATCTTCGGCGTGTTGATGCCCTGGAATAACAATGTCTTGAGCCGCGTGGAGAAGGGCATGTCGGCAGTAAGCTGTTGTTGTCCCGTCATCAAATACAACAGCGCCGTTGCCAAACCCTGCACATCCCGCGCAAGGTATTCACTGAGCGCCTCCCCATTACTGCGCTGCGCCGGGGGAATCACATAAGCCCGATTCAGATTCGTCCACAGCGGCGACTTCCCATCAAAAACGATTTGATTCGGGCTAATCGTCCGTAACACGACCTGGTGCCGGTGCAGATACGCCAGCGCCTGCCCCAGCGCCACGCCCCAGGTGAGCACCGTGTTCACTTCCTGGGGAATCGTCAGCGTTGCCGCAGAAGGCAGAGGAAATTCCGGCGCCACGCGATACTGACGCACCGGCCCGTAAGGCGCCTCGGAGAAAACTGCCGTCGAAAGCCGCAGCCCCGGATGCTGCAGGCGCATGGCGAGCAGTTGCGCTTCTTGCGCAAAAGCCTGCGCGTCGGCGCTCTCATGGAGGCGATAACGCAAATGCACCATGGGCGCATCGCCAATTTCTGCTCCGCAAACCTCACAGTATCGTTCGTCTGCGTCCTCAGAGCCGCGCCCACAATGCGGACACATCCGCACCGGCGTGCGATCCTCCACCAGATACTCGTTCACCTGTGCGCCAGCAGCCCGCGTTTCTAATATGACGTAGCGATCCTGTAACAGCAGCGCGCCTTCGGGCAGGGGCGCAAAAGCGACACTCAGATCCGGCAGCGGCGCAGTGACCGGGCCGTTTTCTTCCCCAGCAGGCGGATCCGTCATGGGCTGGGTTGACGGCAAACCGGTCATCGGTTGCGTACCGGATTGTTGCTCGGAGGCCCCGGCAGCAAGAACCAGCTCGTCGAGGCCAAGGTCACGACCACATTGAAGGCAAAAGCGCGCGCCGGCGCGATTATCCAGGCCGCATTGTGAACACTTCATAGCTCAAGCCCCCTTTCCCGCGCGGAAGGTGAAAGTCACGCCGCCGATGCGCAGTTTCCAGCCATCGCGCAGCAGGTTGCGCCCGGTACGCTGGTCGTTCACATAGATGCCGTTGTGGGAGTTCAAATCCACCACGATCCAATCCTCCCCTTGCCGGAAAATGCGCGCGTGATGGCGCGAGACGCTTTCCCAGCCGGGGAAGGTCGCGCCAATGACCAGCGCGTTATCTTCCGCCCGTCCGATGGCAACGCCTTCGGGAGCGAGCACAAAAGTCTGCGCCTTGCCCTCCACATCCACGCTGACCAGCCGCGCCGGAACCGGCGGCGCAGAAGGCCCAACGGGTTTCACCGGTTTGATGGGCCGGGTGCCGGTGCGCTTGCGTTGACGCCGCTTGCGCCCGCCAAGCAGAATCACGAGCAGCACCAAAAAGAGCAAGCCCAACAACCCCACCAAAACCCCCGCCAGCAGAAGCGGATTCTCCATTATCTGAGCCACAAAACCTCCAGGCGTGGGGGTTGGTGTGAAAGTCGGCTCAGGCGATGGCGGAACCGGCGTGAGCGTAGGAGAGGGCGATGGCGTCGCCGTGGGCGTGTGTGTCGGAGTAGGTGTGTGTGTTGGCGTAATTGTGGGTGTGGGAGTCAGCGAGGGCGTCGGCGTCGGCGTCTCCGTGGGCGTTGTCGGCGTGGGCGTCGGCGATGCTTCCAGCGTGACGGTCGAAGTGACCACCGTTGATGTGGCGTCATCGTCCTCTTGGGCGAGAAGCACACCCGGAGGCAACGCCATCAGCTGAAGCAAGAATGACAGCACAAGCAAGAATAACATGGAGCAAGCAACGGTCGTGAGCAACACCTGTGTTTGTTTTCGTCTCATGGCACTCACCTTTGGGGTAAGAAGGACTTTACATTCTAACTATACCGCAATTAAGCTTAATATGCAAGCGGGTATTCCACAGAGCTTTCGCATTTGCTCCCTGGAACAGCAATGCGGCGGGGATGAAAAAAGGGTTTTTGTAGCGGCGCTGCGCACCGCCACAAAAACCCTTTCACAAAAAGCCGTTTTAGCGACAAAACAGGGAGCGCAAGAGGAAGCATCCCCCTCATATCTCAGACACCGCGACACGAGTCGCCCGGCAGCGTCGCCTCAGAAACGCTGATCCATCGGAGAAGGACGCGCCGCCTCAGCCAGCGAAGCCTCGCCTTCGCCGCGCAACAAACGCTCAAGGTAACTGCGCCGCCGCGCCCAGAGACGCCCCAGCAACAACCGCCAGAACAGCCCGCGCCAGGCGCGCACCACCGCCAGCTGCTCTTCCGGTGTCACCTGCAAAGAGGTGTACCACACCCGCACGTAGAGTTCACACAGCAAGCGTATCTCTTCGACAGCGGCGGGCAGCACCCACGACGCCCCACGCCGGTTGGCGGCAAGCATCTTCAAGCGCGCATCCAGAAGCGCCGCGAACTCATACGGCGTGGCGCCGGCAAACAGGCCCAGACCCAACCCCTCCGCGCGCTGACGCAGACGATGGTACAACGCAGTAATGGTATCCTGGGGCGTCTGGAAGCGCAACCACAACAGCTCTACCTGACTGGCAATGAACAATCCCAACAGCGCCGCGAGCGCCAGGCCCGGCAGCCCCCAATACCACCGTCGAACCAGACGCTGCAACGGCGAGGGCGGCGGGCGCAACGAGTCTGCCGGCGTGGGCCATTCACGCGGCTCAAGCACCTCAGACCGCTCCAGCGCCGGAATGCCGCTGGTCGGCTCGAAGGTGATCCAGCCGTAGCCGGGGAAATACACCTCCACCCAGGCATGAGCATCCGCCTCAGTGATGATATACGCCGCTTGAAGCGGATCGTAATCGCTGGAGACATAACCCACCGCCAGGCGCGCCGGCAATCCCGCCGCCCGCGCCAACACCACCATCGAAGTGGCGAAGTAGTCGCAATAGCCCCGCTGAGCCGTGAACAGGAAATAGTCCACCACATCTGTCCCGGGCGCCGGCAGCGGCACATTCAACGTGTACGGGTACGTGCTCCGCAGATAGGTCTCGATTGCAGTAGCCCGCTCGTAGAGCGTGGGCGCAATCGCCGTGAGATCACGCGCCAAACTGATCACCCGTTCAGGCACAGAATCCGGCAAGGTAAGATAGCGTTCCAAAATCCACGGGGGATAGGCTGAGCGCGCTTCACGGAGTTGTTCTGGGCTGAGCATGGGCACCAGGGAATCGGCGCGATAGGTTTCCGCTTCGGTGGTCGCGGCAAAACTATCGCCGGAAACCCGCCACGCTACTTGATAGGGCTGATCCACCGCAACCAGCGTCCCGGCGCTGTGAACGAGATTCCCCACATCACGTAGCACGCGCACGTGTTGCCGCAACGTGCGATGATAGGGCAGCTGCCCAATGTGCGAAGGCGCGCCGGTTTCATAATCCACCACGGCATACGGCGACGTATTCCAGCCCTGCCCGGTGTACACATCATAGGTGATACTGCGCCAGTAGTATGAAGGGGCGCGCATACCGGCGGGCAATGCCTCCATGGGCGGCAACTCAAACGTGCGCACCTCCATGACAACATTCTCGCGCAGTTCCGGCCCCGTGCCCAGCAGATGCCGCCGCGGCAAACCGCCGGCGCTGGCGCGCACCAACTCCGGCGCGCGGCTGGGACGCGGACGCTGCTCCACGCCCAACGCTTCGGCCGCCGCGCCGGTATCTTCGCTCTGTTTCTGCGTGAGCGTGCGCACCTCATCCACAATTCGATCAATGGAGATATTCGGCACGATTAGCGCCAAAAGCATCAGTCCTACCGTGATGGCGCCAGCCGCGCCGAGAACCTCGCCGCGAATATCGCGGGAATAATCGGTAGCGGTGACCTCCCAGCGCTGTTCCCGGCTGAAGTGCGCCGCCACAGCTATCAACGCCAGCGACCAACCCATGAAGAAGACCAGCGAGATCGTCTCAGCCCAGGCATACGAGAGCACAGTTCCGAGCAGTACGCCCAAGGGCAGCACTGCGCCAAGCGCCTGCCGCCGTCGTCGCAACAACCAGCCGGCCCACCAGGCCGCCAGCCAGAGGAGCACCCCCCAAATCAACGTCGCCGCCACAGGATCGTAAGTCGGCTCGGCCCGGGCAAATGCACGTAACCACTCGACAGCGCGACTCCACAAGGTGATCACCCCCGTCCCCAACCGATCCATATCCTGCAACAGGAGACTAGGATCCGGCGCGGGGCGGCCCACCGGCGTAAGCCCCAACCACTCCGGCAAATGCAAGGTGAAGTTAATCCATATCGCGCGCACGCTTTCGACCAGATATGGCCCCAGGTGGCGCAAGACGCTCAAGAACAGCAAATCGAGCCGCCCCACGCGCACGAAAACAGCAATGAGGCCCGAAAGCACCGCAATGATGGTCGCCGCCCAGGACTTGAGTTTGGAGGCGCCCAACACCCAACCAAAAAGCATCGCCAGAATGCCCACCAGCCACAGCAGCGGAAATTCCAGCCCCCGCACAACGCTAGAGATCCCACTGGCGACGCTGCCCAAAATTGCCAGCAGCAATGCCAGCATCACCAGATTCCACAGCCCAATCCGTAGCGCCAGAGGCCGTAACAGGCGGATCAGCAGGGCGGGGCGTTCCTCATCCTTGGCGTGGACATGCGGGGAGGCGCCCATTTTGGCGCTCATGACAATACCCTCCACGGGCTATCCGCAGTGGCGCGTTGCACCGGCACAGCTTTGCCGGTACCCAGCACCTTCCATTCCAGCTGCCCTTGCGTACCGGGCCGAGCTTTGGGGTGATCCAACAAATCCTGGCTGATGATAGTGCTCGATACGCCAAGCTGGTTAAGCGCGGTGTGCGCCGCCGTCGCGTTGCCCGCGCCGCCGAAGGAAGCCGGATCGAGCAACAGCACTGTTGGCACTACGCCGCGCCGCAATAGCGGCACCAGAGACTCCAACCACGCGCCTTCCACCGAAGGGGTGACGATGATCAGCGTGGTGCGTTGCCGCAACATCGGACGCGCACGGGCCAGCAATTCTGTCAGAGACCGCCGCCCGCGACTAACCAGCGCCAGCGTCCGCAGAATTTCCCAACGTTGCCCTTCGCCCTCTTGGGGCGGCAACCACACCAGTTCCTCGCCATGCGCCAGCAACCCCACTGCGCGCCGCGCGCGCAACCCGCGATCCGCCAGCGAAGCCGCGAGAATCACCCCCAACTCATCTGTGGAATCCTCCCCCACGCCCACCTGCACTCGCGCATCCATGTCCAGCAAAATCCACCAGTCGCCCGCCGGCGTACCATCGAAAAGCCGAACGAAGAGCTCATCGTGGCGGGCGGAGAGCTTCCAATGCACCCAGCGACGGCTATCGCCGGGGACATAAGGCCGCGCACTGGAGGCGCTAACCACGCGATCGCGCGCATCGGCGCGGGGACGCCCTTCGCCGGAGCGCCCACCAGGCGCGACCTCGATGGTTGGCAGCGGCACAATCGGCGGCAAGACGAGCAGCGGCATCGAAGCCGGGTAGTTCAACGTGACGGTGTAGATACCAAAGGGGTCGCCTGTGCGGATGTTTGTCGGGCCCAGATAGAACAGGCCCCGCCGGGAGCAGAAAGATTCCCGATGCCAGCGGATGGAACTGCGCGCCGCCACACCGGTGCCCCGGCTGGCCTGATAACCGGGCAAAGTCGAGAGATCTTCCACCTCCACCCACAACGCCGGAAGCGGCGCATCATTGACCAGGCTGAAACGCTCAATGAGGCGATCCCCAACCTGCGCCCAACCGAAGCGCATCTCACGGGTGAGGGTGAGCTTCCAGCGCAAGGAGTGCGCCCAGTAGGCGCTGATCGCCCATAGTCCCCCTACTCCCACCAGCAGCGCCATCCAGCCGCGATAGGGGATGACTAACTGCATCAGCAGTAGCACTCCCACGAGAATGGGCAGCAGCCAGTTATTGAGCTTTAGAGTCGGTTTCACGATTTTCATGCAAGCATCTATCCCTGGTCAGGGGCGTTACTCATCAGCGCGACGCGGCGCTCTCCGGCATCGGCAATTCCTCCAAAAGCTGCATGACAATGGTCTCCGGTTTCTGCTCGCGCAGCCGGGCGCCGGGAGCGAGAATCAGGCGGTGCGCCAACGCCGGAATCGCCAGCGACTTGATGTCATCCGGCAGCACATAATCCCGCCCGTACAGCGCTGCACGCGCCTGCCCGCCACGGAAGAGCGCCAGGCTGCCCCGTGGACTCGCGCCCAGGTAAACATCGGAGTGATCACGGGTGCGGCGCACCAGCCGCACGATATATTCGCGCAGGGATTGGCTGACATGCACATGCTTGATCGCCTCCTGCGCCGCCAGTAACGCCTCTACCGTGATCACCGGCGTCAGCGTCTCCACCGGATGCTGGTACTGCTGCCGGCTGATCATCTCCATCTCATCCCACATCGCGGGGTAGCCCAGGCTGATGCGGAACAGGAACCGATCCAACTGCGCTTCTGGCAACGGGAAAGTGCCCTCGTACTCAATCGGATTCTGCGTCGCCAAAACCATGAACGGGTGCGGCAGCACATGCGTCACGCCATCTACCGTGACCTGGCGTTCTTCCATCGCCTCCAGCAAAGCCGATTGGGTCTTCGGCGTCGCCCGGTTGATCTCATCCACCAGCAAAATCTGCGACATAATCGCGCCGGGCTGGTACTCAAACTGGCGCGTCGCCTGATTGAAGACCGAAACGCCTGTCACATCGCTGGGCAACATATCCGGGGTGAACTGGATTCGTCCGAAGCTGCAATCGGTAGAGAGCGCCAGCGACCGGGCCAGCATCGTCTTGCCTACACCGGGAACATCCTCTATCAGCAAATGTCCCTGGCTCAGCAACCCAATCACCACCAGCTCTACCGAGGATTGCTTGCCAATAATGACCCGATTGACATTGACAACAATCTGCCGCGCTAGCGTCTGCACTGCCGCAAGATCACTCTGGGAACCCGTAGCCGTCATCGCATCCTCCATATTTTCAGCTAGAGCCTACAACAGCGTTTCGCGCCGCCGCAGAAATCCTTCCATAAGCCCATAAGTCCACAAGTCCATATTAAGAAAACCTTTCCAAACAGCAAAAGGTTCAGCCTCGAGTCTTCCACCTTGCTCCTCAACCTGTAAGCTATCTGCGCCCCGCGATCAACAATCCACACAGGATCAACAGCCCGCCGATGATAGCCGGCAATCCCGGCGATTCTGCCAGGACCAGCCACGCCAGCAGCGCCGAGCCGATGGGTTCCGCCAACACCGCCAGCGAAACATAAGTGACGGGCAAATGTCGCAACGACCAATTCAGCGATGAATGTCCGATGATCTGCGGAAAGAGCGCCAGTAGCAGCAACCACAGCCACATCACCGGACGATAGCCGGCCAACGGCGCGCGCGCGATCACCGCAATCCCCATCAATACCGCCGCTGCCGTAGCATAAACCGGGAACACATAGCCCAGCAGCGATAATCGCACCCGCAACGCCCGCCCAATGAGGAAATACCCGGCGACTGTAAGCGCGCCGATCAGCGCCAGCAGATCGCCTTGCAGACGATGCGCGCCCACGTTCAGATCTCCCACGCCGATGACGGCTGAGCCAATAAGCGCCAACGCCAACCCTAGAATTGTGGGACGGGTCAGCGGTTCATGCAGCACCACATGGGCGATGATGCCCACGAACAGCGGCGCCATCGCCACCAACACCACCGATGCAACCACAGAGGTCAGCGCTAGCGAAGCGATCCAGGTAGCGAAGTGCACCGCCAGCAGTGCGCCCGAAGCCAACGCCAGCCCCCATTCGCGGCGGCTGAAGGAGCGCAACTCCGCTCGCCGCCACGCCAGCGCAAAGGGCGCCAGCAGCACCGAGGCGAACGTCAACCGCCATGCAGCCACCGCCAACGAGTGAAGTTCGGCTTGCGCCAGGCGAATGAAGGTGCTTGCGGTAGAAGTCGCCAACACACCAATGACAAGCACCAACTGCGGAGGCAATTTTACATTGAGGATCGGTACAGGAACTCCATTGGCGCGCATTACCCTATCTCCTGAAAGCCTACTAAAGAAGCGTGTGCGCGCTGCCGGGCAGCGCGCACACATGCAAAACGCCCTCTCGGCAATTAGCCGCTCTTGGTGGGCAGGAAACGCGCCAATTTGGCGGCTAGATTGGAAAGCGGCATACTCTGAAGCCACACGCGCCCTGGGCCGGTGAGCGTTGCCAGGAACAACCCTTCGCCGGAGAAGAGCACATTGGCAACCCCCTTCACAGTGGCGATATCGTAGCTCACCGAAGGCTCAAACGCCGCGATATGCCCCGGATCCACCTTGAGCACATAGCCGGGCTGCAAGTTGTACTCACGCACCTCGCCCGGAATTTCAAGGAAGACCTTGCCGGGGCCGGTAATCTTTTGCAGGATGAAACCCTCGCCGCCGAAGAACCCCGCACCCAACTTCCGTTTGAAGTGCATTTCCAGGCTCACCGAGCTCTCGGCGAACATGAACGCATCCTTCTCCGCGATGACGGATTGCCCCGCCTGCAGTTCCAGGGGCAACACTTTGCCGGGCGCCTCTGGGGTGAAGACCACCAACCCTTGATCGCCCTGGCAGGTGTACGTGGTCATAAAGAAAGATTCGCCGGCGAGCTTACGCCCCAACCCCGCCAAAACACCGCCTTTGGTGTTGGTCGTCATCTCAATGTTGCCGGCCATCCACGCCATCCCGCCGGATTCGGTGTAGACCGATTCCCCGCGCGTGAGATAGACATCCACCGATTGCATCACTGTACCGTGAATCTCGTAACGCATCGTTTCCCTCCTCCTAAAATAGTATAGTAATGGGTGAGCAGTGAGGAGTAAGCAGTTTGGATACAGCGAACTGTATTCTGCTCACTGCTCTCTACGCTCTACGAACTGTTTTCATCCATGGAGCTGTACCGCAAGGTGCTGAGAGTCTCAGGCCGATAGGCCCGGAATGGCAGCCACATCAGCATCGCAGGAAGGGGCAGCAACACCATCAAAGAGCGCCCACTCCACGACGTGTTCTACCGCAGCGCCAGCCGCCAACACCGCGAGCGGCCCCAGCGTCTCGATTTCCAGCATCCGCGCATTGGTGAAACTCTCCACCGCGCTGCCCAAATCAGGGTACGGCAAGCCCGGTTGCGGCGCAACGATGGTCACAAACAGGTGTCCATTGCGCGCATAAGCGATCCAACCCTTGTGAGCCATCGTCCCGATTTTCTGCGGCGTGGTTGCCTGTGGATCCTGGCGCAGGAGCACATAATCCGTGCCCCACGTCCAACGCGGGTCCGCCAGATCGGTATAGGGCCAGAGCGCCAGGGTTCCGGCGGGAAGCAGATTCCCTTCATGGCTGCCGTGCGGAGGCAAGGGAATGATCGCCGTGCCGCCCGGCGCCATCACCGAGAGCGCCCAGGGCGCCAGCGTCAGATCCCACAAAGTGGTGTTGCGCAAACGATGCACGATCTTTACGCGGGCGGCGTCGGACGCAAGGGTAATATCCATTTCCTTCTGGATACCCGTGCTCGCTTCCACCGGCTGGATGAAACGCACGAAGGCCCCATGATCCTCGACCGCAACCGGATCGTTGTCGGGCGCATAGGTGCGCGGCTGATGTTCCGGCGCGTGCCAGAGACGATGCCCGCCGTAGTTGCGCCACTCCTCACCGCCGGTCTTGCCCCACCACTCTTCGTATTCCGCGAATTCGTTATCCGCGCCGACAAAGCCGAAGCGAATGATGCGCGGGCCAACATCCGTGGTCACAAGGAGCTCAATAATACCATTTGAAAGCCGAATGCAGTTTTCCCAACCTCTGTATGCTACTTTTTCCATCCATGGCCTCCCCAAAATCGTCGAATCAGCGAATCACTTGCACAACGCCCCTGAATCCGCATTGTAGCACAGAACCCTTGCGAGTAACAGCGCAGACACAATGGCTACCGGCTATTCGCTTTCCAAGCTATCCAAGGCAGTCTCCATCGCCGCCACCGCCGCGTCGAAAAGGCCCGCCATCACAGCATCCGAAGCCTCCCAGGGGCCGCCAAACGACCCATCCTGCAACAACGCGCGCGCCGCAGCGGGAGAAGCGCCGCGCGGAATATCCAGCAAGGGCTTTTCTCCGGTTGGAACCGGGCCAACGCGCGTGAGATTGGGGAAATTCTCCAGCCAGTTGGCATGGGTGGGCGTCAGCCCCGTCGAAGCCGCGTAGGCTTCCACACGCGGATCGGTCCACCACTCAAAGCCGCGCAACAGCGCTTCGGGATGCGCGCCGGCAATCTCACCCATCAAGGCGTAGAGCGTCCCCGTATTGCCGCCATGCCCATTGCTCACCAGAATACGCCGGAAGCCTTGAGCCAACAATCCCTCCAGCACATCCCGCACCACCGCCGCAAAAGTTTCCACGCGCACGCTCAACGTGCCCGGAAAAGCCGTCAAATAGGGTGTGATGCCGAACGCCAGCGGCGGCGCGATAGGAATGCCGCGCGGCTCACACACAGCCCGCGCCAGCGCCAAGGGCACGGTCACATCGGTGAGCAGGCTGAGATAACTGTGCTGCTCCACGCAACCGGTGATGAACACCACGCGATCATCGTGCTTCAGATACGCTTCAACATCCATCCAACTCATGCTTTCCCATAACATGTTTGCGCTCCCAAAAGTTTGATTTTGATCTTTCAATACCCGGCTGCGAGATCAATGCGGTTGGGCAGCGGCTCGCCGCGCGCTGCAGCATTGAGCATGTCGGCCAGCGCCGCCAATCGCGCTTGCTCCACTTCCACAGTGCCCAGGCCCCCAGCCCGGTGGGGACTCAACACCACATTATCGAGCTGCTGAAAGGGAAACGCCGAGGGCGGCGTAGCTTCGGCAGGGCGCTCTGCCCCATACCCGGCATCTTTCCCCGCCGGGTACTGATACCACACATCGAGTCCAGCCGCGTGCAGCCGCCCGCAAGCCAACGCCTCAAAGAGCGCCCGCTCTTCCACAATCGGGCCGCGCGCCACATTCACCAGAATTGCACGCGGCGGCAACAGCGCGAGTTCCGCCGCCCCGAGCAGGCCATCCGTTTCCGGGGTCAGCGGCAACGCAATGATGAGCACATCGGCGCGGGGCAGAAGCGCGGGCAATGCCTCCAGCGTGAAAATCCGCGCGGGGTCATCTTCCGGTCGCAGGCGTCGCCGCACCGCCAGGACTTCCATCCCCAGACCGCCGCAGAATTGCGCCACACGCCGGCCGATGGCGCCAAAGCCCAAAATCAACGCGGTACGTCCAACCAGCGGCACAGCCGGATTCGGCCCATAACGGGGACGCCAATCGTTGGCGCGCAATGCACGATCAAAGGGCACCAGCGCCTTGGCTGCCGCCAGAAGCAACGCCAACGCCATCTCGGCAGCGGAATCGGCGTTATGATGCAGATTGTGGATCGTCAGGTGCGGAAAATCTGCCAGCAATTGACGCGTCGTCTCCGGCAAACCAGCCCAGGGAATGATCAACGCGCGCAACAAGGGGCTGGCAGCCAACAGCGCGCGGGCGGGACGTCCGGCGACAAGTATCTCATAGCGCGCGGGATCGGGCGGATCGAGGCCCCAGGTAAGCGTGATATCGGCTGCAAGCTGCGCTCGGAACTGCGCCTGCTGTTCGAGCAACAACACGTCAACCAGATGCACATGTAGCGGCATGACAAGCTCAGGTCTTGAGCGCGAATTCAAGCCGGAATAACAACCACACCAACACGATGTACGCTACGCTCTTGGGCAGCATGAAAACGCCCCACAAGGGCGACCAGATCACGCCCACAAGCGTCGCGGTATAGCAGGCAAAAGAGACAATGATGCTCCAACCTATCCCGTTCAACAAGCGCGCCGGCAATGCCGGGACGCGCCGCGCAGCCTGCCAGAAGAGCAACACCACCCCGGCTCCTTGCACAACAAAGGGGATATTGCGGTAGTAGCGCCAGGGGGTGAAAACCTCTGAGCCCCACGCATTCTGCGGGAATAGCAGCAACAGGCTCCGCACAACACACATCGCTGCCAGAAACCACATCCAGACGTTCCAGGGCAGTTGGAATTTCCGCCAGGCATAGAGGGTAAGGAAAAAGTAGAAGAGTGCCAGGGTGAAGGAACTTGCCGCCAGGCCAAAGCCCAGCCAGCCGCCCATATCCACCGGCTGCCCCAGCAAGCGCGCGGGCACCTCCACCAAACGCGGCGCCAAATGGAATGAGTCTCCAAAAGCCAGCACAAACAACGCCGCCACAGCCCAGAATGCCGCGCGCTTTTTTTCTGTGGTCATGGCCGCATATCGAGGGATCACTGCGATGAAGAAGCCCCACGCAAAAAGCAAATAGAGGACGTTGGAAACGGTTTGAGCAATCTCAACTTGAACGGGCATTGTCATTCTCCGGAAAGTTGTGTTGTCGTTTGAGCTCCGGCTCGATCCTTATTATACCCCAATTCCAAACGTAGCGGACGCAGATCTGTAGCATCTGGAGGGCAAAATCCCACGCCCAATGCTGTACCGGCGACGAGAACTGCCGCATGCGCTTCGCCCGCGTGCAAAGCCGCTGCGGCTGTGCCATCATGAATCAAGTGAACGCGCACCGGGCGCCCGCAACGAACGCGCACCGCTTCTGCCAACAGCGGGCGCACATCCGGCGCCAGCTCCGACATGCGCGCATAGATGCCGTTGCCCAACAGTCGCCCACCATCCACATACGCGGCGATGCTCACCATCAGATCGCCTTCTGTGACACCGGTCTCTTCAAGTGTGCGCGCAAATAGATCGGCAACAAAGGCGAGCACTTCCTCCCCGCTGTAACGCTGCGCCGCCGTTGGATCATTGTGAAAAATCCAGTTCGTCGCTAACGCTGGAAGGGGTTCCAATGCAGCGATTGCGCCCGCGTGAAGCCGCAGTCGCGCCCGTTTGACCATCGTCTGCCCGAAATCGAAGCACAGCACAGCGGCAGCTTCTGCCGGCGCATAACGCCCCGCCCCCAGCAGCGACATCTCCCGGCGATAGGGTGACAACGCCACCTGTAACACATCCGCGTAGCCCAGTTCGGTCAGCAAGGCTTGCGCCTGCGCAATCACGCGCTCGCCCAACATGCCGCTCAGCACACCGCCGCCCAACCAGAGCGCGCGGATCCCCGCCCAGAAATCCCACTCCGCAGCCGTCCAATCGGGGCGCACGGCGCGGTTGCAAGCGTCGCCCCGATGCAATGTGAGCAGAATGTATGCGAGGTTGCGTCCCAGCCGCACAGCGATGTGCGCAGCAGCCGCCCGCGCCACAGCATCGGAGGCGCGCAATGCCGTATCCACATATAGAGGAATATCGCGGCGCGCTTCGGGCGTATCCAGCAGCAGCGCTTCGGGCAAGCCCAGAGCCGATGCCTGCTCCAACGCATAATGCACCACTGCCTCTTTCGATAGCAGATGGTACGCTGCCTGCGCGCGAACTTCAGCATCCAACGGCAAACCGGGCAAATCCACAATGCGCACGCGATTCACCGAGACATGGGGCGGTGTAAAGGGAATAGTCGGCATCAGCATTCTTGCAAGCGTTTCACCTGGTCAATCGTATGTTGGCCCCCGCAGAGCGCCAACCCAACGGTCAACTATCGCGCGAGCGCTGCCGCGCAGCCTCGAAGAGCAGCACCGCCGCCGAAATCGCCGCGTTGAGCGACTCGACCCCGGCGGTCATGGGGATGGTCACGCGATGGGGGCCGGCGAGCGCGCGCGCCTCGGCGCCTGCGCCTTCTGCTTCCCCGCCGATGATCAGCCCCCCGGCTGCGCGCCAATCCACGTGATCGTAAGGCAACGCCGCCGTCGAGGCCTCCGCCAGCCAGAACGGGCCTGATGCCAGATGCGGCACATCATCCCAGCTGGCGCGCAACACCGGCACATAAAAATGCGCTCCCATGCCGGCGCGCACCACCTTCGGGCTGGTAAAATCAGCGCAGCCTGGAAGCGCAAGCACCTGTCCCACTCCGGCAGCCCAAGCCGTGCGCAGGATCGTCCCCATGTTCCCCGGATCACGAATGCCATCGAGCAGCAATGCCAGACCAGGGCGCGGCGCAAGCCTGGGAATCGGCAGGACGAGCACGATTCCTTGCGGCGTTTCTGTATCAGAGAGCGCCGCCATCACCGGAGGCGTTACTTCCCAGCAGGGAACCTGACGCGCCGACAACAGCGCCAGCAGCGCCGCGCCGCGAGGATCAGCCGCGAATTCCGCAGCCACGAAAGCCCACAGCAGCGGCAGCTCAGCCGCTACCGCTTCGCCCGCCAGCCGCAGCCCTTCGGCGATGAAGAGGCCCTCGCGCAAACGACGACGGGTACTGCGCAACAACGCCTGTACCCGTCGTACACGCTCATTGCTGGGGCTGGAGATCGTATCCACAGCCGCCATCAATCGTCAGCAATCTACCGCGCAGGGATCTTGATCTGCTGCCCGACGTAGACCATGGCGGGGTTGGAAATCCCATTATAGCGGGCCAGCTCATGGTAATCCAGCCCGTAACGCAAAGCGATGCGGAACAGATTCTCGCCGGGCTGCACGACATGCACCGTGGCCGCGCCACTGCTGGGCGGCGTGACCGGCTCGCTGGGAGGCGTGCCAGGAGTGGCGGCGCCCCCCGGAATCGTCAATACCTGTCCTACGTAGATCGTGGCGGCATTGGTGATACTGTTGGCCCGCGCCAACGCATCCACGCTGACGCCGTAACGCAACGCAATGCGGAACAGGTTCTCACCCGCCTGCACTACGTGGGTACCCGGCGCTGTCACCACTGGCGCTGGTGCAGCTGCCGGCGTTTCGGCGGAGGGCGGCGGAGCCGTCGTCGGCGCATCAGCAGGCGGCTGCTCAGTCGCCACAGGCGGGGCCTCGGTTGCCGGTGGGGATGCCGGTTCAGTCGCCGGCTCAGTCGTCTCCGTGGGGACGCCAGGTTCAGTCGCGGGCGGTTGAGCCGGCGGTTGCGTCGCCGTGTTTTGTTCCGCCTCCTGCGCCATCTGTTGCTCCAGTTTCGCCACATCATCGCCAACAGCAGACCGGTTGCAACCGGTCAAAGGGGCCGCCAACAACGTCGTCAACATCACCAATGCTATCCATGCAAGCGCTCTTCGAGTCATCGAAATACTCCTTTCTGCAAGGTTTCATCATCATTATACAAGCGAAATCCATATATAACAAGAGGCAATAAGGCTCAAAAGCTTCTTGACGAAAGGCTTGAGCAAGGTATAATGCCTTCTCGCAACGCTGGAATGCATGGATAAGGAGCAAGATTATGTTGGATGCAAATGAGCTGCGTAAAGGCACCTGCTTCGTCCTCGATGGGGAACTGTATCAGGTGGTCGAATATCAACACTACAAGCCCGGACGTGGCAATGCCATTATTCGCACAAAGCTGCGCAATCTGCGCAGCGGATCGCTGATTCCGAGAAACTTCCTCTCTGGCGAACGCTTCGAGGAAGCCCCTGTAGAACGCCGCACGATGCAGTTTCTATACAATGACGGCGAGTTCTTCAATTTCATGGATACCGAAACTTACGACCAGGTGCGGGGCAGCCAGGAACTGGTAGGCGACCGCGCCGGATACATCAAGGAAGGTATGGAGCTCACGGTTGTGATTCTCAACGGCGAGTTGCTGGACATCGAATTGCCGCCCGCCGTGGAATTGGAAGTGGTGGAGTCAGAAGTCGCCATCGCCGGCGATACGGCCACCGGCGCGAGCAAGATGGTGACATGTGAGACCGGCTTACAGGTACAGGTACCGCTCTTTGTAGAAGTAGGCAACATCATTCGGGTGGATACCCGCACCGGCGCTTACTCCACCCGCGTGTAAAGGATGACGCTCCCCGCCGCGCGCGGGAATCCCGACAGGCTAACATCGCAACAGTGCGGCGTCGCTCCAGCGCGCCGCACTGTTGTGTATTTAGAGGCGCCAAGACGCGGAGGCTTTTTCAGCCTCCCGCCTTCCGCCTTCAAACTTCAACCTTCAACCTTCTTTGTGAGGTGGCACATGCAGGATTACAGCCTCTATGCCGGACGTTGGGTGGCGCTGGATGAAGATCACACGGTCGCGGGTGTGGGCGCTTCCGTTGAGGAAGCGCGCCGCGCGGCGCGGCAGGCCCGCCCCAAAGCCCGCCTGCGCCTGGCGCGCATCGCCGCCACAGCGCCCCACCTGGCGCTGCCCGAATGGCCGCTGGAAACGCTGCGCCCGCTCCTCCAAGGCGAGCGGCTCTGGTTGGTTGGGGGCGCGGTGCGCGATCTACTCCTGCAACGCCCCGCCCACGACTGGGATTTCGCCGTGCAAGGGCGCGCCATCGTGCTGGCGCGCCGCATCGCGAACGCGCTCGGCGGCGCCTACGTGCTACTCGATGACGCACACGATACCGCGCGCGTCATTCTCGACGATCCGGCGACGCAAACGCCGATCACGCTCGACTTTGCCGGATTGCGCGGTGACACACTGGAAGAAGATCTCTTCGCGCGAGATTTCACGCTCAATGCCATGGCGCTTACCCTGGAGGGCGCGTTCATAGATCCTACCGGCGGGCAACAGGATCTCGCCGCACACAGTATCCGCGTCACCACAGAAGCCAGCTTTGCTCAGGATCCAGCGCGGCTGTTGCGCGCCATCCGTACAG
Organism: uncultured Anaerolineales bacterium; assembly: GCA_964508025.1. Taxonomy (GTDB): domain Bacteria; phylum Chloroflexota; class Anaerolineae; order B4-G1; family SLSP01; genus JAAZNO01. The sequence goes on along the minus strand of CAZDSF010000011.1, from coordinate 5,878 downwards.
CCGCCGAGCTGGATTTCCGCATCGAGCAACGCACGCTCAGCCTGCTGCGTCAGCACACCCCTGAGATCGAAACTATCGCCGCCGAACGGGTGCGCGCGGAATTGTTGCGCATTTTGCAGGCCAAACCGGCAAGCGTGAGTTTGCGACAGACCGAAGCTCTGGGGTTGCTGGCGCGTGTGTTGCCGGAAATCGCCGCCCTGCGCGAGGTTCAACAAAGCGCGCCGCATCACTACGCGAAAGTGCTCGATCACACATTTGCGGTGATTGCTGCCGTGGAGGTGCTAGACGCCCAGCTACGAGGACGCGGGCCGCTACCGGCGCAGCAGCGCGAGGTTGCCGCGCCCGCTTGGGCCTGGTCGCTGCTGGAGAAGGCGCTTCTGCCCTACCAATCTGCGCTATTGGAATATCTGGCGCAACCGGTGACATACGAATCTACCCGAGGCGACCTGTTACGCTGGGGAGCGCTCTTCCACGACGCCGGCAAAGCCGGTACGCGCGCCGTGGATGAACAAGGGCTGACCCATTTCTACGGCCACCCTGATCTCAGCGCAACCCTGGTTCGCAAACGTTTTACGGCGTTGCGTTTTGCCAACAAAGCGCAGGATTTCGTGGCGACGCTGGTACAAGAGCACATGCGGCTCAATACCTTGAGCCGCGAGGTCGCTCCCAGCCGACGCGCCGTCTACCGCTACTTCCGCGACGCGCAAGAGGCTGGCGTAGCCACAGTCCTGCTCAGCTTGAGCGATATTCTGGCGGTCTTCGGCCCGCAGCTGACCAAAGACCTCTGGAAACGCACGCTCCACAATGCGGGCATTCTGCTGCACAGCGTCTTCGCCCACAGCGAGACCGTGATTGCGCCGCCGCCGCTGCTCAATGGGCACGATCTGCAAGCCATGGGCATTCAGCCCGGTCCCACACTCGGCGCCCTGTTGGAGCAGTTGCGCGAAGCACAGGCAGCCGGCGAGGTCCAGACCCGCGAGCAGGCTGCGGCCTTCATCCGTGCGGCTTTGGATGCCATGGAAAGAGCCGAGAGGCTATGACGCAGGCACTGGGCCGCTATCTGCAATCAGCATAGTCTCAAGCGGCCCAACCCATTGTCTTTGTACCGTAGCAGACTATAATCACCGTATGCGTGACACTCAAGACCATTTCCGTATTACGCCACGCCTGGCGCTGCCGCTATTGCTGGCGGGGATTCTGATTCTGCTGGCAATGGCGCTGGGGCTGTCAGGATGCACCCCGCTACCGACCCCACCGCTGCGCGTCGTCATCGTAGCCGATGGAGAGCGCCGCGTGGTGGAGACCAAAGTCGCCTCCGTGCGCGAGCTGCTCGCGGAGACCGCCATCACGCTAGAAGGGCTGGATCGCGTGACGCCGCCGGAAACGGCGCAGGTGCGCACCGGCATGACAATCACCATCACCCGTGTGCTCGAAACGATGGAGAGCATCACTACCACCCTGCCCTTCCGGCGGCAAACTGTGCGCGATGCCACCCTTTCGGAGAACGAAACCCGGCTGCTGCAAGTAGGGCAGCCCGGCATTCGAGAACAGGTCTACCGCAGCGTGTTTGAGGATGGCGTGCTCAAGGAGCGCACGTTGGTCAAGGATGCCATCATCCGCGCGCCCCAGGATGAAATCCTGCAAGTGGGGCAACGCCCAGAATACGCGGTGACGCAGGTGCTTACCGGCACGCTGGCATATCTGGAGAACCAGGATGCCTGGCTCTTCCGCCATAGCTCTGCCACCCGGCGGCAGCTGACGGCTTTTGGCGATCTCGATGGGCGCGTCTTCACCCTCTCGCCGGATGGGACAAGGCTGCTCTTTAGCCGCGTCATCACCGGAGAAACGCATTTCAATGCGCTGTGGGTGATGCCCACGAGCCAGGCCGACGACAAAGCCTTTCCGCTGGAGATCTATGATGTCCTCTGGGCCGATTGGGCGCCCGACAACCAGACCTTCGCCTGGACCACGGCGGAAGTGACCGATCGCCCGCCTGGCTGGCGCGGACAGAACGATCTGTGGACGGCGATCCTGACTACGCGAAATATCCTCGCCGGAAAACAGCAGCTCCTCAGGCCCGAAGCGGGCGGCGGGTTCGGCTGGTGGGGCGCCCGCTATCAGTGGTCGCCGGAAGGTACCCAACTGGCCTATTCCCGGCCCGATGAAGTTGGCGTGGTCAATGTGCGGACGAAAGCGCGCACCATGCTAGCGGAGTTCCCACCCTACCGCACCTACAGCAGTTGGGCATGGAATCCCAGCCTCGCCTGGACTGCGGATGGGAAGTTCATTGCTACGGTACTGCACGGCCCCGCGCCCGGCCCCGGCGATCCCGAGGATAGCCCGGTTTTCGATCTGTGGTTGCTGGAAGCCACCGGCGCTTACAGCGTCCAGCTCGCATCCGAGGTGGGTATGTGGGCCATGCCGGCTTTCAGTCCTGATAGCGAAACCCTGCTCTTCGGGCGCGCGGTCGTTCCCTATCAGAGCCACGTGAGCGCCTACAGCCTCTGCACGATTGATCGGGATGGCTCGAACCAGCACTGCTTCTTCCCGCCGGAAGGCGAGCCAGGCATCCAGGTGCCCGGCTGGTGGTGGAGCCCGGATCAGAAGACGTTCACGTTTATCTATCGGGGCAATCTGCACCTGCTACAACGCGGCGACCGCTTCTCCGTACCCATCACCAGCGAGGGCGCAATCACGGCCCTGGATTGGCGATAAGGAGAAATCGCGGGACGCCTTTGCAAGCAGTTTCTGGCCGAAAACAGGCGCGTTTCGCCAACATCTCAAGCAGGATTTGATCAGCTGTCATCGCACCAGCCCAACCACAGGAGACATAGAATGCACGTTTTGATTACCGGCGGAACGGGGTTTGTTGGGCCGTATTTGCGCCGCTATTTGCTCACCACCACCGATTGGCAGCTGCACGCCACCTGCTATCCCGATGCGCCGCCGGCGCTGTTCGATGCGGCGCGCGAGAGCTTCACCCAGCTGGATTTGCGCGATCAGGCGGGCGTCCATACGCTGCTAGAGACGTTGCGCCCGGAGGCGATCATCCATCTGGCGGGGCAATCGCACGTCCCCACCGCATACAAGGATCCGTGGGGCACGCTGGAGAACAACATTCGCGGGCAGTTGCATCTGCTGGAAGCGTGTGTAAAGTTGGAGCTCCAGCCGCACTTTCTCGTCATCGGTTCCGGCGAAGAGTACGGACGCGATACGCCAGAAGCCATGCCGTTGCGCGAAGACCATCCGCTGCGCCCGGAGAATCCGTACAGCGTGAGCAAGGTGGCGCAGGATGTGCTGGGCTACCAGTATTTCATCAGCTATGGGATTCCGGTGGTGCGGATGCGGCCCTTCAACCATGTTGGGCCGGGACAATCGCCGCGCTTCGTGCTGGCAGCGTTCGCCGAGCAGGTCGCCCGCATCGAGGCGGGCTTACAGGAACCGGTGCTGCGCGTGGGCAATCTCTCGCCCGCGCGCGATTTCACGGATGTGCGCGATGTCGTCCGCGCCTACGCGCTCGCGCTCCAGCACGGGAAGCCGGGCGAGGCGTACAATGTCTGCTCCGGCACGGGGCGCACGATTCAATCGCTGGTCAACCGGCTGCTGGAGCTGAGCACCGCCAGCATCAGCGTGGAGATTGACCCCGACCGCTACCGTCCCGCCGATGTGCCCGTGATTTTCGGCAGCGCGGAGAAACTGCGCCGGGCGACAGGCTGGGAGCCGGAGATTCCCTTTGAGCGGACGGTGCAGGATGTACTTGATGAATGGAGAGAAAACGTAATACATAATGCGTAATGCGTACTACGTACTACGTAAGGAGAAACTTTTGCATCCCATTACGTATTACGCAGTACGCATTACGAAGTACGAACTACGCATTACGGAGTGCGAATTAGAAATCAGGAGGAACACAATCGCATGAAACAACCCACCGCTTTGATTACCGGCATTACCGGGCAAGACGGCTCGTATCTGGCCGAATTTCTGTTGGAGAAGGGCTACCACGTCATCGGGATGGTGCGCCGAAGCAGCACGGTGAACTTCACCCGCATCGAGAACATCCAGGATCGCATCACGCTGGTCTCTGGCGATCTGCTCGATCAAGGCTCGCTGATGACGCTGTTGCGCGAGTATCAGCCGACAGAGGTCTACAACCTGGCGGCGCAGTCGTTCGTGCCGACCTCGTGGCAGCAGCCGGTATTCACTGGCGAAGTGACCGCGCTCGGTGTGACGCGCATGTTGGAGGCGATTCGCGCTGTGAACCCGGAGATTCGCTTCTACCAGGCCAGCAGCAGCGAGATGTTCGGCAAGGTGCAGGAAGTGCCGCAAACCGAAAAGACGCCGCTCTATCCGCGCTCGCCCTACGGCGTGGCGAAGGTCTACGGGCACTGGATCACGATCAACTACCGCGAATC
>CAZDSF010000011.1:0-1363 GCA_964508025.1 uncultured Anaerolineales bacterium | reverse complement strand
TGCTGCCCTACACCTTCGACCTGTCCATCTTCCGCTATATCAGCGACCCGGACTTAGTGGAACATATCGAGCGCGTGGGTGTGACGTTTTACGAAAGGAAGGCATCATCACATGAGTGCCCAGATTGCCCTACCCCAGGATAGCCTCGCTGACTTCTGCCGCCGGCATCACATCCGCAGGTTGGCGATTTTCGGCTCGGCGCTGCGCCCCGACTTCAACGCGGCGAGCGATATTGATATGCTGGTCGAGTTCGAACCGCAGCATATCCCCGGCCTGCTAGGAATCGCGCGCATGGAGCGCGAACTATCCACTCTGCTAGGGCGCAAAGTGGATTTGCGCACGCCAGAAGACTTGAGCCGCTATTTCCGCCAGGACGTATTGCAAAATGCAGAGGTGCAATATGCGCAAGGATGATATTCGGCTGCGGCATATGCTTGATGCGGCAAACGAAGCCGTTGAATTTGCACAAAACAGCAACCGCCAACATTTGGCCCATGACCGCAAACTAACACTGGCACTGGTAAAAGCCATCGAGATCATCGGCGAAGCCGCCTTCCAAATCTCTGAAGAAACCCGGCGGCAATTTCCGGATATTGCCTGGGACGACATCATTGGTATGCGTCACCGCCTGGTACACGCCTATTTCGATATCAACCTGGATATCCTTTGGAACACCGTTCAGAAAGACCTGCTACCGCTGATCGAACAGCTGCACGACGCACTAGACGAGATCAACAACGTCTAAACCACCGCGTCTGTATAGCACAAAAACCTTTACGCAGTACGCATTACGCATCAGGAGGTTTTCCATGACCATTGAACGCATTCTCGTCATCGTCTTAGACGGCGTGGGCGTGGGCGAGTTGCCCGACGCCGATGAATACGGCGATGTGGGCAGCAATTCCATCGCCAATACCGCCCGCGCCATCGGCGGGCTGGACTTGCCCAATATGCAGGCGCTCGGCCTGGGCAATCTGAGCGACATCCTGGGCGTGCCGCCCCGCGCGGATACGCTCGGCGCTTACGGCAAGCTGGCGGAAGCCTCCAAGGGCAAGGACTCCGTCACTGGGCACTGGGAGCTCATGGGCATCCATTCGCCCGTCGCCATGCCCACCTACCCAGAGGGCTTCCCGCCGGACGTGCTGGAGGAGTTCACGCGGCGCACGGGCTACGGCGTGCTCGGCAACAAGCCCGCCTCTGGCACGGAGATCATCGTGGAGCTGGGCGAGGAGCACCTCAAGACGGGCAAGCTCATCGTCTACACCTCGGCGGATAGCGTGTTCCAGATCGCCGCGCATGAAGGGCTTGTGCCGATAGAGGAACTGTACCGCGTGTGCCAGATCGCCCGCGATATGCTGAGCGG
>CAZDSF010000010.1:66886-82146 GCA_964508025.1 uncultured Anaerolineales bacterium | reverse complement strand
TATTCTACACGGGTTTTCCTTGGGCGCGGATGATTATGTCGCCAAGCCTTTCGATATCTCCGAGTTGCTGTGTCGCTTGCAAGTCTCGTTGCGACGCGCAAGTGAAAAACGCGATGAAAACGCCAATCTATTGTTTGTGAGCGATTCGTTGATGCTGGATTGTGATCGGCGAGAAATGGTGCGCGGCAATCAGATTGTACGCCTGACGCCGTTGGAGTTTGACGTTCTCCGACTGCTGATCCGGCATACGGGCAAGGTGCTCAGCCCGGATGCCATTCTGACGCAGGTGTGGGGCTATGAACAAGTGGGCAATCTGGAATTGGTCAAGCAATATGTGTACCGCTTGCGCCGGAAAATCGAGCCGAATCCAGATGTCCCCATTTATCTACACACCGTGTGGGGTGAAGGTTATTATTTCGATGCCCAGCATGCTCCTAAATAGCGGAATTTCCTCATCTCGCTCGGCGCATTACGGAGATGTTGGCGGTTACAGTGAGGTTAGATACCATGAGCGATAAGAGAATTCTGGTGATTGATGATGATCCCGGGCTGGTAACACTCTTAAGGTTGGGCCTGGAACGGGACGGTTTTGCCGTGTATGAAGCGAGCAATGGCAAAGAAGGGCTGCGGATGGCTTACGAAATCCATCCCGATGTGATTTTGCTCGATATCATGATGCCGGAGATGGATGGTTGGAGCGCGTGCCAACGCTTGCGCAGCGTTTGCGATACGCCCATCATCGTGCTCAGCGCCAAAGCTGGACAGGCGGATGTCATTCGCGGGCTGACGCTCGGCGCGGATGATTATGTCACTAAGCCGTGTAGTTTCAATGAGCTGAAAGCGCGCATCCAGGCGGTATTGCGTCGGCAACAAACACGCGATACTCGGACGTGGCAGGCGATCTATGATGATGGCTTTCTCCAGATCAATCTGGCTGATGGCACGGTGCTCCGAGAAGGGGTGCGCGTCAATCTGACGCCTACCGAACAGCGGCTATTGATGGCGTTGGTCAGCCAGAAAGGGCATGTCATTGCACATCGGGAATTACTGGTGAGCATTTGGGGGCCGCAATATGCGGAAGAGGCGGGTTACTTGAGCGTCTATATCCGCTATCTGCGGCAGAAGCTGGAGAAGGATCCCGCCGAGCCGGTGTATATCCGCACCCAATGGGGCAAGGGCTACTATTTTGGCGGGGAGGGACCGCTCCGCGCGGTGGATGAAGGCCCATTGCGCTTCGATATCGAGGGTGAAAGCCCCTGAATCTGAGGCGGCTGTGGGCGCACGATAGTGCATGTTCCTGGTAATGCGAGGCGGAGATTTTTATCCTTCCGTCTCCATCCTTCATAATTTTTAGAGGAGGTTTGTAATGGAATACACACATTTGGGACGGACCGGCTTGTTGGTAAGCAAGCTCTGCCTGGGCACCATGAACTTCGGGCCGCAGACGACGGAAGAGGACAGTTTCGCCATCATGGATCACGCCCTGGAGTTGGGGATCAATTTCTTTGATACGGCGAACGTCTACGGTTGGAAGAAGGGCGAGGGATGGACGGAGCAGATCATCGGGCGGTGGTTTGCGCAGGGCGGTGGGCGCCGCGAGAAAGTGGTGCTGGCGACCAAGGTCTACGGCGGCATGGGCGATTGGCCCAACGAGAGCAAGCTCTCCGCCTATCACATTCGGCGCGCTTGCGAAGAGAGCCTGCGGCGGATGCAAACGGATCACATTGATCTCTACCAGATGCATCACGTTGACCGTGAAACGCCCTGGGAGGAGATCTGGCAGGCGATGGAGCAATTGGTGCGCGAGGGGAAAGTGCTCTATGTGGGCAGCAGCAACTTTGCGGGCTGGCACATCGCGCAGGCGCAGTGCGAGGCGCAGAAGCGGCATTTCATGGGCCTGGTCTGTGAGCAGAGTCTCTACAATCTCAACGCCCGGATGATCGAGCTCGAGGTCATTCCCGCATGTCAGGCTTACGGGCTGGGACTCATCCCCTGGAGTCCGCTGGCGGGTGGGTTGCTGGGCGGCGTCTTGCAGAAGCTCGAAGCGGGACGGCGCGCCTCCGAGCGGATGCAGGAGCAGATCGAGAAATACCGCCCCAGAATCGCAGCTTACGAGGCGCTCTGCGCTTCCATCGGCGAGGAACCGGCGGATGTGGCGCTGGCATGGCTGCTTCACAATCCCGCCGTCACCGCCCCCATCATCGGGCCACGGACGCTGGCGCAATTGGATGGCAGTCTACGCGCTCTGACGCTCAAACTCGACGCCGAGATGCTGCAACGCCTGGACGAGCTCTTCCCCGGTCCCGGAGGCACAGCGCCCGAAGCGTATGCTTGGTAAAGCAAAAACTGAAGGCGAATCGGCGAGCCACACCTGGCTCGCCGATTTCAATGACGGTCATTGTCACAGCGCCGGCTCTCCGGTTCCACGTTTTCGGTCACTCAGCGCCAGGCAGATGGCAGCTACAACAAGGCCTCGATGTCGGGAATCAGACTCGCCGGCTCGGCGTTCGGCGCAAAGCGCTTCACCACTTTGCCTGCTCGATCCACCAGGAATTTGGTGAAGTTCCATTTGACGCTGGTCAGCCCCAACGCGCCGGGCGCTTCTTTCTTGAGATACTCAAACAACGGGTGCGCGTTTGCGCCGTTGACATTTATCTTGTCGAACATCGGGAAAGTCACCCCATAGTTGACCTGGCAGAAGCTGAGGATTTCATCATTGGCGCCGGGGTCTTGTTCGGCAAACTGATTGCAGGGAAAGCCTAAGACCACGAATCCGCGCTCCTTATACTGCTGATAGAGCGCCTCCAATCCGGCGAATTGCGGGGTGAAGCCACACTTACTCGCGGTGTTGACGATGAGCAGCACCTTCCCCCGATAATCTTCCATAGATTTCGGCAAGCCCATAATCGTGTTGACCGTGAAATCGTACACGGATGCCGTTGTATCAGCCATTTTCGCCCTCCTTTTATAGTTTTTGTATAACTTTATCTTCAATATTGTACCATGTTGTCTCGCAATTGTCAAGTTTTGATTTTAAGCGTAGAATGAGAGCATGACGCCGGAGACGTTCGCAGCGAGCAGCGAGAGGGGCGCGGAACGCAATTCGGCGTGTGCGCCTTGCTCACTGCGCACAGTTCATCCACAACTATCTTGTAGGGGCAAGGGAGGAAAATATGTTGATCGTTCACGTATTTGTCCATGTAAAACCAGAGGCGATTGAGGCGTTCAAAGCAGCCACACTCGAAAACGCGCGGAACAGCGTGCAAGAGCCGGGCATCGCCCGCTTCGATGTGATTCAGCAAGTGGATGATCCTACCCGCTTTGTGCTGGTAGAAGTCTACCGCACCGCCGAGGCGCCGGCAGCGCACAAAGCCACTGCGCACTATGCGCGATGGCGCGATACCGTTGCCGATATGCTGGCAGAGCCGCGCAGCAGCATCAAATACACCAATCTCTTCCCCGATGAGGCGGGTTGGTAGGCAGCTAACCGATCGCTGGATGCTGGTTGTTGGTTACTTGGGGCTTGAGGCCCGTTGCTTGATGGAGGTGTCATGCGTTTTGAATTCGCTACGGCGACGCGCATTGTCTTTGGAGCTGGCGTCTTACGCGAGGTGGGAGCACTGGTGGCAGAGTTGGGCGCGCGCCCGCTTGTTGTCACCGGCGGAACGCCCACGCGGGCAACCCGGCTGTTGACCTTGTTAGCTGCGCAAGGTTTCGCTCCGGTGATCTTCGCCGTGACGGGCGAGCCAACGACGGATGTTGTGCTGCGCGGCGCGGCCCTGGCGCGCCAACACGCCTGCGATTTCGTCATCGGCTTTGGCGGCGGCAGTCCCATGGACACAGCCAAGGCGATTGCTGCGTTGCTCACCAATACCCGCCCGCTCGCCGATTACCTCGAAGTCATTGGACATGGCCTGCCCCTCGAGCAGCCTGCTGCGCCGATTGTCGCCATCCCCACGACCGCTGGTACCGGCGCCGAAGTGACGCGCAATGCCGTGTTGACCTCCCCAGAGCACCACGTCAAGGTCAGCCTGCGCAGCCCGCACATGCTGCCCCGGCTCGCCCTGGTGGATCCGGAGCTCACCTACGATCTGCCGCCTGATGTCACCGCGAGCACGGGCCTGGATGCCTTCACCCAAGTTGTGGAACCTTACGTCACACCGGCAGCCGGGCCGCTGACCGATAGCATCTGTCGCGAAGGGATACGGCGCGCGGCGCGCTCGTTGCGGCGCGTTTATCAGACCGGCAGTGACATCCAGGCGCGGGAAGATATGGCCGTCACAAGCCTTTTTGGCGGGCTGGCGTTGGCGAATGCCAAACTGGGCGCCGTTCATGGGTTTGCGGGCGTGTTGGGAGGACTTTTCGCCGCGCCTCACGGCGCCATTTGTGGGCGGTTGCTGCCGCCCGTTATGCTGCTCAATGTACGCGCCCTGCGTGAACGTGATGCGGATAATCCTGCGCTGGCCCGTTATGCCGACATTGCCCGGCTGTTGACCGGCGCCCCTGGCGCGCGCCCTGAAGATGCGATTGCCTGGACCGCCGAGCTCTGCCGTGAGCTGGCGATTCCGGGTCTGACAGCGTATGGCGTCACAGCGGCGGATTTCCCACAGATCATCGCGGGCGCCATCCGCGCCAGCAGCATGAAAGGGAATCCCATCACGCTCACCGAGCCTGAACTGCAAGAGATTCTCGAACGCGCATTGTAGTGGGCAGCGAGCCTGTTTCTCTTTGCCTAGCTTGGGGTATAATAGTGGAAGCATCGGCGCCGAATCGGTAATCCGTGTGGCATACCGCTAAAGTCAAGATCAAAGTTGCCGGCCGTGTCTACTAATCATACATTTCAAGCATCTATTTCTCACAACGACCTGATAGAAGCCCTTGACGGGGAAGTACAGCGCTTGCTGTCGCCGGTCAGCCTGGTGCTGTGTTGCTTTCTGACGCTGTTGGCGGTGGCGCAGTCGCTTGCGCCGGGCGCGCAACTGCTCGTCGCCGTCATCGCGGCAGAGATCGCGTTGCTCTTCGGTTTATACCGCTTGCTCCAGGCCCAGCGCCTGCCGCAACGCTACGCCCATCTTGCAGCCGCCGGTGTCTTCGTTCTGTTGTTGCTCCTCTGGTTTACCGGGAGTCTGTTCTCCCAAAAACCCGCCCACACCCTCACTCTGCTGCTGATTTTTGTTGGCGCAGGCGCCTTGTTATTGAAAACGCGCTGGTTCATCGGCGTGCTGGCTTTGGGATTGGCAATGTGGGGCGGTGTGGCGTGGGGAACGTCGAATCCACTCTGGTGGGAGTATGGCGTCACGTTGCTATCTGCGATTACGTTGGCGACCGTCATCCACATCATGCGGCTGCATTCGGTGCAGGGACAGGTTGCTTTGCGCACGCAAAATGAAGCGCGCACGGCGATGCTACAACGCCAGACCCGGCAGCTGGGCACATTGATCTCCGCTGGACAAAGCATTCACGCCATCCTCGATCTGGATGTGTTGCTTAACTACGTTGTAGACCTCATTCAGGAACAGTTCGGCCATTATTTTGTGGGCGTCTTTCTGCCGCAGGAAGCAGGGGAATATCTGGTGATGCGCGCCGGGGTGGGAAAACCGGGGCAAGAGCTCATCGAACAGGGATTACGCTTCAAAATTGGGGAGCATGGTCTGATTAGCTGGGTGGGCGAGCACCGGCAGCCGTTGTGCGTGAATGATGTCACACAGGAGCCGCGTTACGTGCAAGTCGCGCAGGTCGCCGACACCCGCTCAGAACTGGTGCTGCCGCTGCTGAATGGCGAGAATTTCCTGGGCGTGCTCGACATCCAATCGCAAGAGCTACACGCCTTCGGCGATGATGACGTTCATGTCTTTGCTTCTTTGGCGGATCTGGTAGCCATTGCCGTCAACAACGCGCAGCTCTACCAGGACGAACGCTCGCAGCGGATGCTGACCGAATCGTTGTATCAGATCAGCCAGGGCCTTTCGCAGACGTTGGATATCCAGGAGATTTTTGCGAAAATTTTGGAGCAACTGTTGCAGATTGTGGATTTCGACCGTGGGTCGGTGCTGCTACGCAGCGGCGATTATGTAGACATCGTTGCTGCTTACGGGTTCCCAGAGGACAGTTCCCCCCGGCAAATCCGCGTACCGATCCTCAAAAACGATGTCTTCTGGCAAATCAGCGAGAGTCGCCGACCGCTATGCTTGCAGGATGTGCGCGGGCGCTCGGATTGGCAGGATGTTCCCGGTCTGCCGCCGGCGCGGTCATGGGTGGGTATTCCGGTAAGCGACACCAACCAGGATGTTATCGGGATGTTATCGCTGGTGCGGGAAGCGCCCTATCCCTATACAACCGAAGAAATCGAACGCGCGCTGGCTTTTGCCGGGCATACCGCCATTGCCATCCATAACGCACGCTTGTATTCGGAATTGGCGCAGGCGTATGAGCAACTGGCGCGCCTGGATCGCACCAAATCTGATTTCATCGCGGTGGCGGCGCACGAGCTGCGCACCCCGTTGACTGTGTTGCTCGGCTTCAGCCAGATGTTGCTCAAGACGCCGGAAATGCTCAAGCAGCCCACGGCTCACGAGATTATTGGCAAGATCTATGGAAGCGGCGTGCGCTTGCAGACCATCGTCAACACCATGATTGACATGGCGCGCATTGATAGCCAGACGCTAGAGATCTACCGGGAACCGTTGCGCATAGAGGAAATGTTGGAAAAAGTCGTCGCCGATATGCAGCCGGCGTTGACGGAGCGTGAACTGCACCTGGAACTGAAGAGCGCGCCAGACCTGCCGCGCCTTGAAGCCGACCCGGATGAGCTGCAAAAGGTGTTCAAACACTTGCTCACCAACGCCATCAAATACACCCCCAATGGCGGGCAAATTGTGGTAACAACCAGTGTGGTCCCTTCAGGCTATCGTAATCTTCCCACACCGGGGCTTGAAATCCGCGTGCAAGATACCGGCATCGGCATTGATCCCGAATACCAGGACTTGATCTTCACCAAGTTCTACCAGACCGGCAAAGTGGCGTTGCACTCTTCGGGCACTACCAAGTTCAAGGGCGGCGGCCCTGGTCTGGGGTTGGCAGTTTCCAAAGGCATTGTCGCCGCGCACGGAGGCTGTATCTGGGCGGAAAGCCCCGGCTATGATGAGGAGACCTGCCCCGGCAGCACTTTCCACGTATGGCTGCCGCTTTCTGGGTTAGGCACCAAACCTCTCGTTCCCCCGCCTAGTACGACATAAAGCATCGCTGGGGGCTACTTGCGGCGTGCTCGCCGTTTCCGCGCTGCTTTCTCCGTTGGTTTGTGCGGTATCGGGGGAGCGGGAATATCCTTCTCCTCGGAATCCTCGAAATCTGGCGCCTCCCATAGAGGGAACGGAATCGAGCGATGCCCGATATGCGCCGATACTTCATCGTCGAGCTGATTCAAAAAAGTATACAACAGCAACAGCTGTGCTCCTCCGATTACTATCACGCCCTGAAGCAAAGTCAATTCCAGAAGCTGGCGCAACAAGAGTCCCAAGAGCACCGCGACAGCGCCCCCGATGACTGTGAGGCCATAGGTCAGCAGCCATCGTGATACGCTCGGCACAATATAGAGGCTATTAAAAATCCAGGTCACAAGCCCGTAATACCCAAAAGTGAGTAGACTGGCTTGGTCCAGGGTCAGATCGGTCAACGCCGCCAGCACCCAGGCGATACCAATAGCCGGCGCTATCATTACAACGCTCGAACCAAGCCACAATCCTAACATCAAAAGTGTAACAAGGAAGAATTTCATCGTCAAGCTCCTCTCAGAATTGTGCTGGGAATTATAGCATATCGCGGATAATCCCCCTCACGCCAGGCGTGTTATCTTGACGCGCGCCCAGAACGGCGGATAATGACGGCTGATGACAGAAAACAGGATGCCATACCAATCGGCGCGACGCTTCTCGATATTTTGGATCGGCTTGCTGCTCCTCACGGCGGCGCTCTACGCTCCGGCGCTGCGCTTCGGCTTCATCTGGGATGACCCCGTGTGGTTTGGGCGCGTGGTGGGGAAGTCGCTGGGCGAATTGCTGGCGCCGTTGCCCGAATACCACTTCTATCGCCCTGGAACGCTGCTCATCAACCGGCTCTTCATGCAAGCCAATGGCACGTTCGACGCTTTGCCGCTCCACGCATTCCAGATCGCTGTGCATCTGCTCAACATTGCGCTTGTGGCGCGTTTGTGTCGGGCTTTGCGCCTGGGACGTGCTCTCGCGCGGGGAACAGCGTTGCTCTTTGCGCTCTATCCTCTCTCGCATCAGGCCATCGCCTGGGCTGCGCCGCAACAGGGCTGGGTGACCTGCTTCATGCTGCTCACCGCATGGGCCTATCTGACCGCGCGACAACGCGCTTCCAAAGGCTGGCTGGCAGCGGCGTTGGGCGCGTATCTGCTCGCCATTGCCGTGCAAGAGAGCGCGGTGCAGCTATTGCCGTGGCTATTCCTGCTGGAATGGCGCGCGCGTGCATCCTGGCGGGCGCTGTGGCGCGCACCGGCGTTGACGCTCTTTGCGCCAGCGACGCTGCTCTATCTGGGCTTCTGGCTGCAAGCTCCCAAATACGAAGGCGTCACCACACTCGCGCTCGAACCCGAAGTGCTGTGGTATCTGCTGCAAGGGCTGGTTTTTCCGGCGGCGGGATTTATCGGCAGCGTTCCGGCAACGCTGGCGCTATGGATTCGTCCCTTGATGTTGACTGTCCTTGCGGGCTTGCTGGGCGTGCTGGTGATCCGGCGGCGTTTCTGGCCCCTGGCGCTAGGGCTGAGCTGGTACGGCTTGCAATGGCTTTCTACCTGGGTGGGGTTGGATTATGTTTACGTGGCCCTTGCGTCGCGGCTCTTTTACTTGAGCGCGTTTGGCGCGGCGCTCTTGTGGGCGGCAGCCTTGTTACCCGAGGCCCGTTCTCCCATGCGATTTGGGCGCATCGTCGGGCCTGTGGCGCTGGCGGCGTTGGTCATTCACAGCAGCGTGCTATTGCTGAACGCGCAACGCATGTATGCGCACGGCGCGGCGCTCCAGAGGACGCTACTGGAGACGCTGACACAGGAAAGCCCTTCACGCGCCCTGCTATTCGTCAACTATCCCGATCGGTACGCGCCGCGCCGTTCGCCTTATCCACTGGGTTACTGGGGCGTCACCCTGGCGCCCGTGCGGGTCACGTTGGCGGATTTTGCCAGACTGAGCGCCGGCATATCGCCCACCACAGAGAGCTGGAGCGTACTCGCTCTAGGCCCGGAAACGCAGCAGCTTGGCCCCTATCGCGTGGATATGCGCGGCGGCCCTGTGGCTGAGTCCACCATCTACGAGCGCGCGCGGCAGACCGATGGCACTTACGTGACGCACTATCACCAAAACGGCGCGATGACGCTGCACTATGCGGGGGATGTGCATCCGGCAGCGGTGAAGGAACGCTGGATGGCGCAGTTTGGCGCAGTGGCGCGGCTGCTCGAAGCGGAACCTATCTGGAATGATGAGATTTTGCATCTGCGCCTGCGCTGGCAAGCGCTGGGCAGCGGCGCTTCGACCGAGAGCGTTTTCGTCCACCTGGCGGCGCCGGACGCCCTCCCGGTGGCGCAAGCCGATGGCGCTCCCGGATTGGGCCTCTTCCCGCTGTGGACGTGGCAGTCGGGCGATCTGATCTTCGAGGAGCGCGTTTTCACGCCCGTTGCCGGAAGCATCCCTCCTGGCGTCTACAACATCAACATCGGGATCTACAATTGGGAGACGCAATCCCGTGCAGAAACCCGGCTGCCCGATGGCGCACGCCTTCCCGATGATTTCTTCACTCTGGGACAGGTGCGCATCGGTGAACGCTGAACGCATCGGTATTTCCACAGCTTGCTTCTATCCTCACGTGCTCACGGAAGATGCGCTGGATATTGCCGCCGAACTCGGTTTCCCCGTCGTTGAAGTTTTCCTTCAGACAGAGAGCGAGTATCAACCGGCGTTTGGTGCGCTGTTGGCGCAACGCGCGCAGGCCGCCGGCGTGCGTGTGCATTCGCTGCACCTCTACGCAACCCTCTTCGACTTGTGGTCGCCCTATATTCGGATGCGTGAAGAGACCCGCGCGCGTTTCTTGCGGCTCTTGGAGATCGCCGCGCGGGTGGGGGCGCGGACGCTCACCTGGCACGGCTTACGCTTCGGCATTGACAATCCCGCGTTGGTTGAGCCATTTCTGGAAAGCGCGGTATGGGCAGCGGAACAAGCGCACGCTGCCGGGGTGCTGTTGTGTGTGGAAAATGTCAGCTGGTGCTACTGCCGCCGCCCGGAGCATGTCGCCGCGCTCAAGGCGTTGGACGCGCCGATAGGCTTCACGTTCGACAGCTTCCAGGCGGCGGAAAGCGGCGTTGCGCCAGAGGCGCTGATCGCAGCGATGGATGGCGCGCTGGCTACCGTGCATCTGGCGGATTTTGCGCCCGCCGGCCCGCGGCACCTCTCGCCGGGTACGGGGATTATGGATTGGCCCGGCGTCTTCGCCGCTCTGCGCAGCGTGAACTACGCCGGGCCATTACTCATCGAGGTAGCCGATCTCGATGCGCCGAAGACGCTGTTGGAGATTCGGCGCTTCATCGCGGGGATGTTGCACCCCCATCCCCTGTGATCCGCAACATCAATCGGTGGCGCTCGAGAGCGGTGTGCCGTCTAGCAGGTACATCTCTGTTTCGGCGGGAAGCAGGCGCACGGTTGGCCCGTAGGCGGTACGCAGAGCATTGTTGAGGGCGGTGAGCACATTTTCCAACTGCGAAACATCGGCTACGCTGCCCCGGTATACCTTCTCTTTGCGCCCATCATCGCGCTGCACGAAGTGGACCCACTCCACCGAACCATCCGTCTTTCGCTTGGCGAGCAACTTGTAACAGCCCGTCTGTGGAATGTGCGGCGTAATCCAGGTTCCGGCGATTTCCTCGCCTTCATCAACTCGCATGAGTGCGAGCGGCGGCTGTGTAAATTTCATAGTGTTTTTGTATCCTCAAGAACAAATGACTGGCCCGTTCTCGCGGTTACGCGAGCTGCAACGCCTTGAACTCTTCCACCTGCCGGGTGATGGCGCGCTCCGTGGGCAGGCGTTCGATGCTCGAAGCCCCAAAGAAACCCACTACGCCCGGCATTCGCGCCAGGGCCACGCCCACATTCTCCGGCTCGTCGAAGACGCCGCCGTGGCAGATCACCAGAATGTCATCGCGGACGGCTTTCCCTGCTGCGTAGACTTCCTGCACCTTGCCGATGGCCTCGTCCATGGTCATCGCCGCACCTGCGACGATAGAGCCGGACGTGGTGAGGCCCACATGCGCGACCAGCATATCCGCGCCCGCCTCCGCCATCGCGCGCGCGTCATCCGCATTGAAGACGTAGGGCGTGGTGAGCATATCCAACTTGTGCGCGATAGCAATGGCTTCGATTTCCTTATCGTAGCCCATGCCCGTCGCTTCGAGGTTGGCGCGGAAGTTGCCGTCAATCAGCCCCACGGTGGGGAAGTTCTGCACGCCGGTGAAACCCATCTCCTTGAGCTGCTTGATGAAGACGGGCAGCAGTCGGAAGGGATCCGTGCCGCAGACGCCCGCCAGCACCGGCGTATCCTTGACGACGGGCAGCACTTCCGCCGCCATCTCCACGACGATGCCGTTCGCGTCGCCGTAGGGCATGAGACCCGCCAACGAGCCGCGTCCCGCCATGCGATAGCGCCCGGAGTTGTAGATGATGATGAGATCCGCACCGCCCTTCTCGGCGAACTTGGCGGAGATCCCCGTCCCCGCGCCGCAGCCCACGATGGGCTTGCCGGCGGCTACCTGCGCCCGTAACCGGCGCAATGCCTCTTCGCGTGTAATGAATGCCATGGTTCAGACTCCTTCGTAATGCGTGATGCGTGATGCGTAATGGGTAATGCGTGATGGGTGATGGGTAATAGCGTTCCCCTCCCCATCTCCCCATCTCCTCCGCTCCCCATCTCCCCATCTCCTCCGCTCCCCATCTCCTCCGCTCCTCTGCTCCTCTGCTCACTCATCCCAGGGGATGAAGATCCACAAGTCGTTGCGCGGCGTCCCGCCGGACACGCCGCCAAAGACGGCGACCGCGCCGCCAGACGTCAGCCGCGAGTAGCCCAACCACGCCATGCTGTGGCCCTGACGCGCCGTTGGCCCGGCGTTCCCCGGCGTTGCTTGCCGCCAGCCCTTCTCTCCGGAGTTGAGCAGCCACACGTCGCCCAGCTCGATGTCCCCCGCGCCCAAGCCGCCGAAAAGCAACGCCGCGCCACGGTCGCCCAACGTCGCCATGCCGGGATATTCGCGCGGCGCCGGCCCTGGGCCGGCAACCACCCGCCATTTCCCCTGGGGCAAATCGAACACCCAGGTATCGCCTTGCGGGCACGGCCCAACGGGGGATGAACACCCGCCGAAGAGCGCTAGTTGCGTCCAGCCCAAAGGCGCTGCGCCATGCAGACAGCGTTTGAGCGGGAGATCGCCCGCCGGCGTTACATTGCGCCACGTCAGCGTTTCCAGATCGAGAACCCAGGTGTCATCGAAACGTCCCTGATCGGTGAAGCCGTGGGTGAGGAATAACGAGTTGCTGTAGTCTGGAATGCCGCCAGCTGCGCCGTAACGGGCTGTGGGCGGCCCGCCCGCGGGAGCCTGCTGCACCCATAAATTTGCCTCCAGATCCAGCGCCCACACATCGTTGAAGAAGACGCCCGGACGCGCCTCGCCCGTGGTGATGATGAATTGCCCGCGCATCGCATCCAATCCGGCGACCATGCTATATCGCGCTGGAGGGCGCGCGGCGGCAGGGATGGCGAGCTCCGTCCAGGTGGAGGTGTTGAGATCGAAGGCCCAGGTATCGTTGAGTGCGGTGTTCCCCTGCCGTCCGCCGAAGAGCAGCAGGCGTTCGCGGTGCATATCGTAGACCAGCGCGGCGTCGCGGCGAGCGGGCGGCAGCGGCCCGGCGGCGGCTATCGCGCGCCACTCGGCGGGGGTGGGAAAAGCCGGGCAGCCCTCCATCTCGACGATGGCTTCTCGCAAGACATCGGTTGTGGTGAACGCGGCGCCGTCCCAGGTGTAGGTAACAGTCTCCATACGGCAGGGGCAGCAGTTGGGTTCGTTGTACAGGTAGAGCGGTTGTGTTACGCGATAGCCATTCTCCTGATACTCCATCCAACCCTTGTAGGCGGTGATGTCGGCGAGCGTCTCCAGCGCGCCGCCCTGGAAGCTGAGGACATGCGCTTCCAGAATCGAACCGGTGCCGGCGTAGCGGATGCGCACCACCACTTGCGGCACAGCATCGCCCGTGAGCGAGACGATGTCCACGCCCTCGATGCGGTCGAGCCAGATGAAGCTGTGCGTTTCCAGATCGAGGGTGCTGGGGGACTCGCCCAAGACTTCCCAGGTGTTTTGGGTATAGAGGGGTACGCCCCCGGCGCCGACAATATCTACCTGAAGTTCGACGGCAAATTCATCCGCCGCATCGAACTTCCAGCCGGTGGTGATGATAAAGTCCTGACGCCCATCGCCGGTAAGATCGGCCCGCTGAATCTCATGGACGACAAAACTGCCGTTGGACTGAAGTCCCGGCGCAAAAGCTAGCGCTGGCAACACCTCTTCCGGCGGAGTCGGCGTTGGCGCTTCTGTGGCAGGCGGCGCAGGCGGCGCAGTTGTCGGTGTGAGGGTTGCCGTCGAAGCGTCGGGCGGCAGCGTGGGTGGCGCAGTCGTGGGCGTAGCAGTAGCGAACAGCTGGCAGGCGCCTAACAGCAGCGCCAGCAGAATGAACAACGGTATCTTTTTCATCGGCGGCTCCTCGAGAAAAATTGCAAATGGGGAATGGCGGGCCGGACGCTCTGCGCCCATCCCCCATCCCCCATCACCCATTACCCATTACCCATCACCTTTACAACGCTGTGGAGACCGACCTCACTTGAGATAGCCCAGGTATTTCTCCTGGCGGATGAGCATCATCTCCAACGTTTGCTCGGCGGCGTGGACGCTGTGGACAACCGGATCGAGCAGCAACGCCTGTAGCGCCAGCGCCTTGGATTTCTGAAGGATCGCCTCAGCCGTGAGATCATAGGTCGCCGCCTGGTTGTTGAGCAGGCCCACGATGCCCTTCGGGAAGTCGCCTAACGGGATCCCGTGGACGCCGTCCTTATCTACCATGGCGGGCACTTCCACCGCCAGATCGCGGGTGAGGTTGCTGATGAAGCCATCGTTCATGATGTTGACCGCCATCTCCTCCTGACCCGCATCCGTGAGAATGCCCTCAATGATGGGGACGACGCGCTCCCACTCGCTGGGTGGGCCGAGGCGCGCCTCGCTCACCTGGCACCACTGCTTGTAGAAGTAGTAGAAGTCGAGGATGCCTTTGTGATCTACTACATCGTGCGCCCACTGGATGTACTCGCCGAAGTGGCTATCGG
Organism: uncultured Anaerolineales bacterium; assembly: GCA_964508025.1. Lineage (GTDB taxonomy): Bacteria > Chloroflexota > Anaerolineae > B4-G1 > SLSP01 > JAAZNO01. The sequence continues at coordinate 67,728 of CAZDSF010000010.1, read as the reverse complement.
TGGTGATGGGCAGGTAGCCGAATTTTTCCAGAATCACCTTGAAAAGCCAGCGCTCCGGCCACGGGCTGGCGCCTTCGCGCAGCGCCGGTTCTGCGCCCGGCGTGGAGCCGAGCTGCTCGCGTTCCACTTCCTCGCGCAAGCTGGGCAGCTGCTCGAAGTAGGCTGGCGCCTTGGCGCGGATGTCAGGGTAGGCGTCGAGGCCCGTATCCTTGTAGCGCGCTTCCAGCACCACGCTGAAGTGATTGAGACCGCCCGCGCGCACGAAGAGATTATCCCATGGCGTATCGAGAATTTTCGGCAGATGTTGCGGCAACGAGGCGAACTCGTGGCACAGGCCGATGAAGCGCAGCTCCGGGTGCTTGCGCTTGGCAGTGAGACAGATGCGGCTCATGGGATTGCTGAAGTTGAAGACGTAAGCTTCGGGGCAGATCGCCATGATGTCGTCGCAGATCTCCAGGATGGGCGGGATGATGCGCAGCGAGTGGAACAACCCGCCGGGGCCGCCGTTCTCGCCGTAGACCTGGCGGATGCCGTATTGCAACGGAATCATCCAATCCTGATCCCACAGCTCGAAGCGGTTGCCGACCTCGATGGAGATGATGGCGTGATGTGCGCCCTGGAGTGCTGCCTTGCGGTCGGTGGTGGCAGAAAGTGTGAAGGGCAGCGCGTGCGCTTCGACGTGCGCCTGCGCCGCATCCAGCGTTCGCTTGAGCGCCTGGGGGTTGATATCATGCAGCACGATCTCGCTGCCTTCCAGAATCTTGCTGGCGAAGATGTCGCTCAGCGTGCCAAAGCCGAATTGCGCGCTGCCCGCGCCGATCAAAACGATTCTCTGGTGCATA
>CAZDSF010000010.1:63274-66786 GCA_964508025.1 uncultured Anaerolineales bacterium | reverse complement strand
GCTCCTAGCATCTCCAACAGCAGCTCGGCGCACTGCTCTGCAAATTCGGGATCGTTGATGTTGGCATCCATCTCGATCACGGGAATGCCCGGCTTGAGGTGTTGCTTGATGGCATCGAAGCAGGCCGCGTCGGCTTCGGGATCCCAGAAGCGCCCGCCGGGGCTATCCAGCATGGAGACGCCCTTGAGCGGCAAGACGAAGGCGACGGGGGCCGTCGCTGCATTCGCGGCGCGCGCGAGCATCTCGCCCATGCGACGGTTCTCCTCCACGTTGGTGCGCAGCAGCGTGACGTTGGGATTCCACTGGTAGAGGTTGCGCTCGCGGTATTTCTCCGGCGTCGTCTCGATGCCGCCGAAGTTCGCCATGTCCACGCAGCCGGGGACGAGCACCGCCGGAATCCCCGCCCGCGAAGCCGCCATGCAGCGCTCCGGGCCGGCGCTGAGGATGCCGCCGCAGACTTCATCGGCGAGCTCCGTCGTGGTGATGTCGAGCGAGCCGGCGATGTACCCATCACTGATGAGACTCTCCATCGTGCGCCCGCCGGTTCCCGTGGCATGGAAGACGAGCACCTCGTAGCCCCGCGCTTCCAGGATCGCGCGGGCGTGATCCACGCACTTCGTCGTGTTGCCGAACATCGAGGCGGTGATGAGCGGCTTACTCTCCTGAGCTGCCGGGGCCTCCATCTGCACCATGCCGGCGATGGCGCCCGCCGCGTTGGTGTAGATGCGCCGGCTGATGCTGTTGAAGCCTGCCACATCCACGATGGAGGGCATAAAGGTGATGTCTTTGGCGCCAGCATAGGGACTTACATCCCCGCCGCCTACGGTGGAGATCATGAGCTTGGGTACGCCGACGGGCAACGCGCGCATCGCGGCGGTAGCGATGGAGGTGCCGCCCGTGCCGCCCATGCCCAGGATGCCATCGAGGTTGCCTTCCGCATAAAGCTGCTCTACAATGGTCGCCAGTCCGCGCGCCATGACCTGCATCGCCAGGTCTTTATGTTCGCCAGAGGTGAGCACAGCCAGGTTGCCGCCGCCGGCGCGGACCACCTCTTCGCGAAGAATGTCAGGCGTGAAGGCGGGCGCTCCCAGCACGCCAAAATCCACCACCAGGGTGCGCAACCCGGTCTGTTCGATCAGCCCCTTGATGAATGCAAATTCCTGGCCCTTCGTATCCAGGGCGCCAACGATGACAACAGTTTTGGTCATAGTGGGACCTCCTCTGCGTGTGGAATTTCGCCGCTCTATGGGCATGACCTTAGTATAATCTCGACCGCAGGAGATGTCAAAACCATCAAGACGCGCGCGTCTTGACGCGCGCTTGCTTCACGGTAAAATACTTAGGTATCCTCACTTTTTGCGGGACAACTGCTATGACCAGTGAATTTGTTATCGAACAGCGTTGGCAGCCTGACCATCGTACTCCGGTTCGGTGGATTATGTCGCATGTCTTGCGGCATCCGTTGCCGATTTTCGGGATTTTGGCGGGCGCCTTTGGGAATGCGGCGCTGGCTTCGGCGGTGCCAAGCCTGGTAGGTCGGGCTTTTGCCATTCTGCAAGCCCAGCCATCCCAGTACGACTTGTTGTTGCAAGTGACCTTGTGGTTGGTGGGGTCGCAGCTGCTGCGGGGCCTCATTTTGCAGCTGGGGCGCAATCTTTCGGCTGAGACGTTAGGCCAACGGCTGGAGCGCGACATCCGCAACGAGCTTTACACCAACTTGATCGGCAAGAGCATGTCATTCCACGATTCCTATCTCACCGGCGATCTCATGGCGCGCGCCACCAACGATGTGCGCGAGATCAATCTGATGTTCAATCCGGGCCTCAATCTGGTCATCGGCTCGGCGAATTTCCTTATCATGCCGGTGTTGATTGCGCCACAGTATCATCCACAGCTGTTGTTCATTCCCCTGTTCTATTTGCTCATTTACGGCTGGTTGGTCTATGCATATTTGCGCCGTCTTAATCCTGTGGCGGTCAGTGTGCGACAGGCTTTCGCCAGTATGAACACGCGGCTGGCGGAAGCTATCGAGGGCATCGAGACGGTGAAAGGCGCCTCGCAGGAGCGCCACGAGATTTCGCGTTTCGCGCAAGCCATTGAGCATTGGAAGAGCGCGTTCCTCGAACAATCCCGCATCGAGGCGCAGTTCATTCCCCTGCTGCTGCTGGGGCTGCTCCAGGCGGCGGGGTTGTTTCACAGTCTGGCGCTCTTCCGCGCCGGCGCCTTGGAACTCGAAGGGGTGATCGCCTTCAACGGGCTGCTGTTGCTCTTCGGTTTTCCCACGTGGTCGGGACAGTTCGCTTACACGCGCGTGGCGGCGGGGATGGCGAGCGCACGGCGGCTTTTGGAGCTCATCAACGCGCCGACTGGGCTTGATCGCAATGCCGGCGGCTACGCCAGGCCGATGCACGGCGCTGTGACTTTCGAGGGTGTGAGTTTCTGTTACCAGAGCGAGGAGACGTGCGGACTCCGCTCCCCGGATGCCGCCAACACTGCCGGCGGCGCGCCGACGCTAGAGGCGCTTGATTTCCACGTCGAGCCGGGGCAAACGGTCGCCATTGTGGGGCAGACGGGATCGGGAAAATCCACCATCGCCAAGCTCATTAACCGCATTTATGATGTGAGCGCGGGGCGGGTGTTGGTGGATGGCGTGGATGTGCGGGAATGGGATTTGGAGGCGCTGCGCCGCCAGATCTCGATCATTGAGCAAGATGTGTTTCTGTTCTCCCGCTCTATCGCTGACAATATCGCCTTTGGCAATCACGATGCCACGCGCGAGCAGATTATCGCGGCGGCGCAGGCGGCGCAGGCGCACGATTTTATCACCGAGTTCAAGGACGGCTACGACACCATCGTCGGCGAGCGGGGGACGACGCTCTCCGGCGGGCAACGCCAACGCATTGCCCTGGCGCGGGCCTTCCTCACCAATCCGGCGATTCTCATCTTGGATGATGCTACCAGCGCCATTGACAGCGCCACCGAAGACCGGATTCAGCGGGCAATTGAACAAGCGGCGGCGAATCGCACCACGTTTCTGATTACCCATCGGCTCTCCCAGATTCGGTGGGCGGATTTGATTATCGTGATGCGGCAGGGCCGTATCGCCGCGATTGGAGCGCACGAGACGCTGATGGAGACTTCGGAAGCGTATCGCAATATCTTCGCGCGCTATGAGTAAGTGAGGTTAGCGTGGGCTTTTTTCGCGGACTCGATCCAGAGGCTTACGACCGGCAGTATACGGATAAGGAACTGACGCAGCGGATTGCTGCTTACTTCCGCCCCTATCGCGGCAAAGTTGCCGTGATAGGGGTGATTGTGGTGGCGGCGTCGCTGTTGGGAACCGTGCAGCCCATTCTCATCTCGTGGGGCATGGATGCTTTGTTGTTGGATCGGCAGCGGCAGGATGTGTTCCTGTTGTTGGTGGGCTTCATGTTGCTCTACGGTGTGCTGACGTGGGCATCGAGCTGGCTGCGCCGCTGGCTGACCGCGCGCATCATCGGCGACATTATCGC
>CAZDSF010000010.1:43265-63174 GCA_964508025.1 uncultured Anaerolineales bacterium | reverse complement strand
ATGTTGACGGCGATGAGTCTGCGCCGCCTGGCGCGCAAGGTGACGCGACGCGGGTTCCGCATGTTGGGCGAGGTCAATTCCGCCATTCAAGAAGCCGTCACCGGCATTGCCATCGCCAAGAATTTCCGCCAGGAAGCCGCCATCTACACGGAATTCGACGCGGTCAATCGCCAATCATACAAGGTGAATTTGCAGCGCGGCTATGCGCTTTCGCTCACCTTCCCGCTGCTGAACGCCCTTTCGGGCGTGGGCACGGCAGTGCTGCTCTATGGCGGTGGGCGGGCGGTGGGCCTCGAGGCTATCTCGCTGGGCGAGTGGTATCTCTTCATCAACAGCGTGGATCGCTTCTGGTTCCCGATGATCAACATCTCCGCGTTCTGGAATCAATTCCAGGGGGGATTGGCCGCAGCGGAGCGCGTCTTCGCGTTGATTGACGCCGCGCCCACCGTGCAACAGACGGCGCACGACTCTGTACCGGCGCTCAAGGGCGAGATCACCTTCGAGCAAGTGGACTTCCAATATACCGAGCAGGAGCAAGTGCTGGCAGACTTCAATCTGCACATCGCCGCCGGTGAAAGTGTGGCTTTTGTGGGACACACCGGCGCGGGAAAGAGCAGCATCGCCAAAATCATCGCTCGCTTCTACGAATTTCAGCGCGGGCGCATCCTCATTGACGGGCGTGATATTCGGACACTCGACCTGCACGAATACCGGCAACACCTGGGCATTGTCTCACAGATGCCCTTCCTGTTTTCTGGCGCCATCGCCGATAACATTCGCTATGGGCGCGAGGAAATCACCGATGCAATGATTCTGGAGATCGCCCGGCAGATTGGGAATGGCGAGTGGCTGGAGACGTTGCCTGAAGGGCTGGCAACCGATGTGGGCGAGCGCGGCTCACGGCTTTCGATGGGGCAACGCCAGCTCGTGGCGCTGATGCGGGTGCTCGTTCACAAACCCGCGATCTTTATCCTCGATGAAGCCACCGCCAGCATTGATCCCTTCACGGAGATGCAGATTCAGCAGGCCACAGAGCTGATCCTGCGCCAGAGCACCTCGATTTTGATTGCGCACCGGCTCTCCACGATTCGCGCCGTGGATCGCATTATCGTGTTGGATCACGGACGTATCACCGAAGCAGGCAATCACGCGGCGCTGATGGCCCAGGGTGGGCATTATGCTGGGTTGTATGATACCTACTTCCGGCACCAAAGCCTGGCGTATGTGGAGGAAGTGGGCCGCCGCTTGGGACATAGCGCGACGTAGTCGCGGCGCGACGTAGTCGCGGCGAGACGTAGTCGCGGCACGACATAGTCGTGGCGCGGAGTAGCCCGCCGATTCGCCGCCTGGGCGACTTCAATTGCCGACGGTGGGATAGGGACTGGGGATTTCGATCACCATATCCAAACCGCCATTGGGCGAGGAGTTCAGCTGGAGCGTGCCGCCGATCAGAGAAAGGCGTTCGCTGATCCCTACCAGCCCGAAATGTTTCTGGTTCGTGAGCGTTGCCAGATCAAGAGGCTGCGCCAGACCACGTCCATTGTCGGTGAGGCGCACCACCAGGTTGGCTGCCGATGTGCGCTGAAGGGTCAGACTCACGCGGGTGGCATTGGCATGCTTGCGCACATTGCTCAACCCCTCTTGGATGATGCGGAAAACACCCAATTCGATGGGTTCGGGCAGCCGTCCCAGGGCGGGATCTATGTTCAATGTCACCGGGACATTTGTCTGTTCGGTCCACTGGCTGACCAGGGAGCGGATGGCCGCCGACAGCCCGTGATTGTCAATCGTGGGCGGGCGCAAGTCGCTGCAAATCTGGCGCAGGCTACCCACCACCTGCCGAATCCCCTGCCTGATGATGGCAAGTTCCGCCCGTTGATCTTCAGCGGCGGCTTCGTTCTCCGCCTCTTCCAGCTGATAATTATAGCTGAGCAGGTCTTGAATGACTTGATCGTGCAGTTCGCGTGCCAGCGCCTTGCGCTCAGCCTCGCGCTCGATGATGAGCCGGCGGCTGGCTTCCTGAAGCGCCACATTCAAGCGGTCGAGGGCTTCTACTTGATTGTGCAGCCGCTCGATGAGCTGCCGGTTGAGCGAGTCCTGTTCTTCCAGGCTCTGGCGTAATTCGAGCTGGGTGCGGCGGAGTTCCTCGGCTTGTTGCTGCGCCGCGTGGTAATTCTCGAAAGCCCAGATCATCGGCGTGACCCGCTCCTGCCGGTTGGAGCCGACAATGAGCTCCACAATCTCACGCGGTGTGGATTCGGCGGTGCGCCGCAGCGCCAGCGGGCGTCCCTGATACAGAACCAGAATGCGATCTGTCACCGCGAAGACCTGCTTCAGGTCATCACTGCTGAGGATGATGGCGACGCCTTGGGCGGCGAGGCTCTTGATGCGCTCAAGAAATTGCTGCTGGCGCGCATAATTCAGCGCGGCGAACGCATCGTCCAACAGTAGCACACGGCAGGGACGGCAGAGGACTCGCGCCAGGGCCACGATCTGGCGTTGCTCATCGGAGAGATTGGCGACGCGCTCTTCCAGCAATTCTGGAGACAGGTCGAAGCTGGTCAACAGCGCCCGCGCGATATGCGCCATTGCGCCATCATCGGGCAACAGTCCCAGGCTGCCAGGGCGACAAATCTCACGGCTTAGAAAGATATTCTGAAATACGTCCAGATTTTCGGCAAATTGGGGATACTGCGGCACGGCGGAGATGCCCACCCGTTGCGCATGGGGAATATCCCTTAACAGGATTCGCTGATCGGCAAAACGGAGTTCGCCGCTGGAGGGCGGCGTGGCGCCGCTCAATATCTGGAACAGGGTGGATTTGCCGGCCCCGCGTTGCCCGACCACACCCAGCACCTCGCCCGGCGCCAGTTCGAAGCTTACATCTACCAGGGCCGGGACTGCGCCAAAATAGCGACTGAGGTTGCTGACAGTGAGGATGGCCATGGGCTGTGAAAATGCATCGGCAAATCTGAAAGGTCAAGGAGAAGGCGAGTCAGTGGCTTGTGATGGGATTGACTCGCCTTCTCGCTGGTTTGCCTTTTTGTTGCGCTGGGCTACTTGCCGCGACCGCGCGTGGCGACATCGAAGACGACAGCGGCTACCAGCACGAGACCGCGCACGATGTACTGGTAAGCGATGTCAATGTTCATCAAGTTCATGCCGCTGGTCAGCGACATATAGACGATCGCGCCGACGAGCGACCCCATGACATTGCCGACGCCGCCCGCCGAAGACACGCCGCCGATGTAGGCGGCGGCAATCGCGTCCAGCTCGAACAGCGTGCCGGCCGTCGTGGTGGCGGATTGCAGCCGCGAGGCAAAGAGAATGCCCGAAAGCGCCGAGAGCATCCCCATTGAGCCGAAAACCACGTAGGTGATTTTCTTCACATTGATGCCGCTCAGTTCTGCGGCTTCGGGGTTGCCGCCAACGGCGTAGATGTGCCGGCCCAGCACGGTCTGCGTCGTGACGAAGTGATAGATACCGACCACGACCAGCACCACCACCAGCGTCCAGGAAAGACCATTGTACCCCGCCAGCACCCAGGTAATCAACGCCAGCACTACCGAGATGAAAGCCAGTTTGAGGATGAAGATATCCAGCGGCAGCGTCTCGAAGTTGTACGCCTGCTTCTTTTTGCGGTCGTTGAGCTGCCCGATGATGAACAACACAATCGCGCCGACGCCCAACAGCAGCGTCAGAACATGCACATCGGGAAACAAATCGGTCAGCACCGGAATATCGGGAATGTAGCCGTTACCGATAGCGTTGAAGGTGGCATTGGAGATGATGATCGTGCCCGTACCGGCTGTCACCATCAGCAACGCGCCGCGATAGATCAGCCAGCCGGCCAGAGACGCCACAAATGAGGGAATCTTGAACTGCGCCACCTGGAAGGCTGTGATCAAACCGCCGACGACGCCCAACGCCAGCACCAGTGGAATCACCACGAAGACCGGCAACTTCCAGAACGCCAGCGCAATCGCCGCAATGGCGCCGAGAAAGCCCGCTAGAAAGCCTACGGACAGGTCAATGTGCCGAATGACGATGACCAGCGTCATGCCCACAGCCAGAACGGCGATATAGCCGGTCTGGTTCATCAGGTTGCTGATATTGCGCGAGGAAATGAAAATGCCTTTGGTCGTGATGGAGAAAATGATCATGATCACGAACAGGGCGATATACATGCCGTATTCACGGATATTCTGTTTCAGGACCTTCTGTAAGTTCTTGATAAACATCCTAAGCCTCCTAGTTCGTCGCCATTTCCATGATTTTCTCTTGTGTAGCCTCGGCGATGGGCAGCTCGCCCGTAATCCGGCCTTCAGAGACCACGTAGACGCGATCGCTCATCCCCAGCACTTCCGGCAACTCCGATGAGATCATGATGATACTCATGCCCTGCTGCACCAGCTGATTCATGATCGTGTAGATCTCGTATTTGGCGCCCACGTCAATACCGCGCGTCGGTTCATCCAGGATGAGGATGTTGGGTTTGACGAAGAGCCATTTTCCCAGGCAGACCTTCTGCTGGTTGCCGCCGCTGAGGTTGCCCACCTTTTGCGCCACGGTGGGGGTTTTGATATTGAGCGAGGCGCGGTACTCGTTGGCGATTTTGATCTCGGCGTTGGCGTCCACCACGCCACGGCGGGCGAGCTCCTGGAGATTTGCCAGGCTGATATTCTGTTTTACATCCTGAATCAGGATCAGCCCATTCCCCTTGCGATCTTCCGTTAGATAGGCCACGCCGGTCTGAATGGCATCTCTGGGATGCTTGAAGTTGACCGGCTGACCTCTGACGTACACCTCACCGGAGACCTGGTATTTGACGGAGTTGCCGAAGAGGCTCAGCGCCAGCTCCGTGCGTCCAGAACCCATCAGCCCGGCAAAGCCCACAATCTCACCCTTCTTGATCCTGAAATTGACATCTTTGAGAATGGCGCGCCCGAGACGCGGATCGTAAGCGTTCCAGTTGCGCACCTCGAAGATAATCTCATCGCTGGGTTCGTGGTCGGCCCTGGGGGGATAGATATTGTCAATTTCACGCCCCACCATGTGCTTGATCATGACCTGTTCGGTCACTTCGCCCTTGTGCGCGTCGAGCGTGCAGACGGTTTGCCCATCGCGCAGGATCGTCACCGAGTCGGCAATCGCAATCACTTCCCGCAGCTTGTGGGAAATCATGATGCAGGTGACGCCTTGCGCCTTCTGCTCGCGCAGCAAGTTCAGCAGGTTCTCGCTGTCATCCTCGTTCAGGGCCGCGGTCGGCTCATCGAGAATCAGCAGTTTGACGTTGCGGCTGAGGGCTTTGGCAATTTCCACCAGTTGTTGCTTGCCCACGCCCAAATCCCTGACCTTGGTCGCCGGATTGATGTCCAATCGCACGCGCGCCAGCATCTCGGTGGCGCGCTTGATGGTCTCGTTCCAGTCCACAGTAACGCCATTGCTGATTTCGTGTCCCAGGAAGATGTTCTCATACACCGACATTTCCGGCACCAGCGCAAGCTCCTGGTAGATAATGGCAATGCCGGCCTTTTCACTATCGCTAATATGCTTGAATGTCTGTAGCTCGCCGTTTAAGTAAATATCGCCGGTATATGTGCCGTAGGGCCACACGCCGCTCAGCACTTTCATCAACGTAGATTTACCGGCCCCATTCTCCCCGACCAGACAATGAATCTCGCCTCTGGCAACGCTGAAGCTCACGTTGCTCAGCGCCTTTACGCCGGGGAATTCCTTGGTGATATTCCGCATTTCCAGTATCGGGGTCTCCATAGCGCCTCCAGTTACATGACCACAGGGCTTAGTAGCAGTGAGCAGGAATAGTGATGCGCGCACCACTATTCCTGCTTGAACATACGCTCTCTATTTTACGCCTTACGGCAGATTTGTGAAGTCGCTGGCGGGGTAGTAGCCGGAGTCAATGATGGCAGCTTTCACGTTATCCCGGGTCACGGTGACGATGGCCGAGGGCTTGGCGGGCACATCCTTGACGCCGTTGTTGTAGGTGGTGGTCTGCGCCGGCGTCTTGCCTTCGAGGTAAGCCACTGCGGCGGTGATGGCATCCGCGACCAGGGTGCGGACATCCTTGAGCACGGTCATGGACTGCTTGCCATCAATGATGTACTGGACGGAAGCCTTCTCGGCATCCTGCCCGGTGATGAAGTACTGGGTCACATCCCGGTCAGCGGCGAAGGCGTCGGCGATAGCGCGCGCAGTGCCGTCATTGGGGGCCAGGATGAAGACTTTGCCCTTGTCGGCGGCAGTCGCAACGGTGAGGTTGGCTTCCGCCAGGTTCTTGGCGGTGTTGAAGTCCCAGTTCGTGGTCACTTGACCGATGATCTTCGCCATCTCGTCGCGGGTGAGGGTGGCTTTGCTGGAGAGGTTGATGGCTTCGCTGGAGTTCTTGATCACGAAGGTGCCATCGGCGATCTTGGGCTGGAGTTTGTTCCAGGCGCCCTCGAAGAACAGGAAGGCGTTGTTATCAGAGGCGGCGCCGGCGTAGAGGTACAGGTTGTTGCCCTTGCCCGAAGCCTGCTCGATCAGGTATTGCCCCCAGGCCTCGCCTACGGCCACACTGTCAAACGTCACATAGTAATCCACAGCTGCGGTATCGCGGATCAGGCGGTCATAGGAGATGACCTTGACCCCGGCTTTGTTGGCTGCTTCCGCAGCGGCGGCGGCGGCGGTGCCATCATGCGGGCAGATGATGATGACTTTGACGCCCTTGGTGATCAGCGCCTCGACATTCTCTTTCTCCTTGGCTGAAGAACCCTGGCTAAAGAGAATCTCGACTTCGTAGCCGGCAGCCTTGAGCGCATCGCGGAAGCGGGTCTCATCCTGGATCCAGCGCGGCTCATCCTTAGTGGGGAGCACGATACCTACCGCGAGCTTGCCCGTGGGAACCGCAGCGCCCAGGCTGGGGAAGTCGCTGGCGGGGTAGTAGCCGGAATCAATGATGGCGGCCTTCACGTTATCCCGGGTCACGGTGACGATGGCCGAGGGCTTGGCGGGCACATCCTTGACGCCGTTGTTGTAGGTGGTGGTCTGCGCCGGCGTCTTGCCTTCGAGGTAAGCCACTGCGGCGGTGATGGCATCCGCGACCAGGGTGCGGACATCCTTGAGCACGGTCATGGACTGCTTGCCATCAATGATGTACTGGACGGAAGCCTTCTCGGCATCCTGCCCGGTGATGAAGTACTGGGTCACATCCCGGTCAGCGGCGAAGGCGTCGGCGATAGCGCGCGCAGTGCCGTCATTGGGGGCCAGGATGAAGACTTTGCCCTTGTCGGCGGCAGTCGCAACGGTGAGGTTGGCTTCCGCCAGGTTCTTGGCGGTGTTGAAGTCCCAGTTCGTGGTCACTTGACCGATGATCTTCGCCATCTCGTCGCGGGTGAGGGTGGCTTTGCTGGAGAGGTTGATGGCTTCGCTGGAGTTCTTGATCACGAAGGTGCCATCGGCGATCTTGGGCTGGAGTTTGTTCCAGGCGCCCTCGAAGAACAGGAAGGCGTTGTTATCAGAGGCGGCGCCGGCGTAGAGGTACAGGTTGTTGCCCTTGCCCGAAGCCTGCTCGATCAGGTATTGCCCCCAGGCCTCGCCTACGGCCACACTGTCAAACGTCACATAGTAATCCACAGCTGCGGTATCGCGGATCAGGCGGTCATAGGAGATGACCTTGACCCCGGCTTTGTTGGCTGCTTCCGCAGCGGCGGCGGCGGCGGTGCCATCATGCGGGCAGATGATGATGACTTTGACGCCCTTGGTGATCAGCGCCTCGACATTCTCTTTCTCCTTGGCTGAAGAACCCTGGCTAAAGAGAATCTCGACTTCGTAGCCGGCAGCCTTGAGCGCATCGCGGAAGCGGGTCTCATCCTGGATCCAGCGCGGCTCATCTTTAGTGGGGAGCACGATACCTACCGCAATCGCCTGCGCCGGTGCGGGGGTGGCTTTGGGGCCGCAGGCCGAAAGCAACATCGAAGCAACAATCACCAGTGTTACCAATACCAAAGGCAAATTCTTCCGAAACATTACAGTCCTCCTTCAGGATATACAGGGAAAATGAACACAAAACCGTCTGTTTGGGGCAAAACCAGAATCTCTCTCGTCACACCTCCTTTATCGAGACGTTACGAAATCGTTGCTGATATGAAATCACGGCGCGCCAAACCCAGGCGCAATCGGCCCAGGTTTTGCTTTGATGGCGAATCTTTCACCCCCTAAGTAAACCACAACCCCCGGTAGGATACAATCCCTTTTCCCCCTTTTAGGTTAGAATTTCCCCTCTATCGCATGTAGGGGATTTCCCCTAATTGCTGACCTATCCGCGCGTCTACCTCATTAGAATGTTTGACGGCGCACGCGAATCAACCTACAATACGCCAGGTCGTAGAGAGTAGAGAACAGTGAGCAGAACGCAGTGCGCCGTGCCCAAACTGCTCACCCCTCACTGCTCACCCATTACTATTTTGAAGGAGCACCCATGTCCACATTCCCTACTTTCGCTGACGTGCTCGCCGCAGCGGCGCGCATTCGCCCCTACATTCACCACACCCCGGTGTTCACCTCCCACGCGCTGAACGCCTTAACCGGCGCGGAGGTGTTCCTCAAAGCCGAAAATCTCCAAAAAGTCGGCGCTTTCAAGGCGCGCGGCGCCTGCAACGCCGTCTTCGCGCTCTCAGAAGCGGAAGCGGCGCGCGGCGTCGCCACCCATTCCTCCGGCAATCATGCGCAGGCAGTGGCGTATGCCGCCGGGCTGCGCGGCATTCCCGCCACCGTGGTCATGCCGGAGGATGCGCCGCCGGTCAAAGTGGCGGCGGTGCGCGGCTACGGCGCGCGCATCGTCTGGGCGGGCGCGCAGGCGCTGGATCGGGAACGGCGCCTCGAGGCGGTGCTGGCGGAGACCGGCGCCGTCTTCATCCACCCCTCCAACGACTTTCACGTCATCGCTGGGCAGGGGACGGCGGCGTTGGAGCTGCTGGAGGAGCTTCCCGCCCTCGATCTGGTGCTGACGCCCGTGGGCGGCGGGGGCTTGCTCGCGGGAACGGCGCTCGCCGTAGCGGGGCGCGCGCCGCACGCGCGGGTGCTCGCCGCCGAACCCGCTGCCGTGGATGATGCCGCACGCTCCTTCCGCGATGGCGTTATCCACCCGCCCACCAACGCGCCCACCGTAGCCGATGGGCTGCGCACGTTCCTGGGCGATGTGAACTTCCCCATCATTCGCCAGCACGTCAGCGACATCCTTACCGTGAGCGAGGCGGGCATCCTCGCCGCGATGCGGCTGGTGTGGGAACGGCTGAAGCTCGTCATCGAACCCTCAGCCGCCGTGCCAGTCGCGGCGCTGTTCGAGCATCCACACGCCTTTGAGGGGCAGCGCGTGGGAATCATCCTTTCGGGGGGAAATGCCGATCTGGATGCCTTGCCGTGGCGCGGGCAGGCAGGCGTCTAGCGCCGGGTGATGGGGATGAGCCGTCCGGTGCCGAAGGCTTTCTCGCTCACTTTGAGGATCACGCCCAGATGCCAGCGTTTGTGCTCCGAGCGGCGCAGCGCGGCATTGCTGCGATTTTCCAGCACCAACTGCTCCAGCAGCGGCGCGATTTTGGGATAATCGAAGGGGTCCACCTGATCCGGCTTGAGTTCCGCCGAAGGGGGACGCTCCAGAATGAAGGGCGGAATCACGCCGCCGCGCGTCTCCTGAATCCAGGCCGCCAGCGCGTAGACCTCCGGCTTGGTGACATCGCCCAGCGGTGAGAGCGTCCCCGCCAGGTCGGCGTAGAGCGTGCCGTAACCCAGCGCCAGCTCCGTCTTGTTGCTCGTGTTGAGTAGAATGCCGCCGTAGCGGTTGACATACGCCATGAGCACCAACATCCGCAGCCGCGCCTGCGCATTTTCGGCCCCCACTCCATCGCCGAACCACGCGCCCAGCGCCGTTTCCGTCGCCCGGTGCAGCGGCTCCAGTTCCACCACCTCGAAGCGGATGCCCAGCCGCGCGGCCAACTCTTGTGCGCACGCCGTGGAACGCGGATCGGTATAGCGCGAGGGGATGGCGATGCCGGTGACATTCGCCGCGCCCACCGCCTCGGCGGCGAGCACCGCGACCACGGCGGAATCCACCCCGCCGGAAAGCCCCAACGTCACGCGCTCCAGCCGGTTCTTGTGGACAAAATCGCGGAGGCCCAGCGTCAACGCTGCGAAGAGCGTCGCTTCGGATGCCGGCGTTGCGGGAAAGGGCGCCGGCGCGCCCGCGAGTTCCACCACCTGGATTGCCGCCTCGAAGCCCGGCAACTGCGCCGTGAGCGCGCCCTCGTCATCGAGCACAAAACTGCGTCCGTCGAAGATAAGCTCATCGTTGGCGCCCACCAGATTCACGTAGATCAGGGGACAGCGCGGGCGGCGCGCGTGATGCAATCGTGAAGCGAGCACGCCGCGCCGGAAGGGGGATGCGGCAATGCAGATCAACAGGTCTGCGCCCGCCGCGAGGAGCTCCGCCGGAGGATGGTTGGGATAGCCCTCATCCCAAAGATCCTCGCACACGAGGCAGCCCACCCGCCGCTCGCCGATTTCCACGGGAGGCAGCGCGGGGCCTGGCGTGAACCAGCGCGCCTCGTAGAAGACATCGTAGGTGGGCAGCAATTGCTTCGCCGCCGCCAGTGCCACTTCCCCGCCGCGCAGCAGCGCCGCCGCATTGAACAAGCCCGGATGTTCGGGCGTCGTCGCCCCGCCGGGAAGCGCCGTCCCCACCACTACGGGCGGTCCACCAGCGCAGCGATGCGCCAGATCATGGGTCGCCGCCTCGATAGCCTCGGTGAAGCTGGCATCGAACAGAATATCGCGCGGGGGATAGCCGGGAATCGCCATCTCCGGCAGCGCCACGAGGTCGGCTCCCTGGGCGCGGGCGCTGGCAACCGCCTCGAGGCAGCGCTCCACATTGCCTTCCAGGTCGCCAATGATGGAATTGATCTGCGCCAATGCGATCTTCATCGTCAGAACTCTCCCGCCACAGCTTCCAGCAAATTGAGCGCCTCCAGCACTGTATCGCGGCGCAGGCAGACCTGGTCGCCGAGCATGAAGGTGCGGTAGCCCAGGCTCAGGAGAAAAGCTACATCGCCGATGTCGGCGCTTTCGGGGACGGGATAGCGCGCCAGCGAGTCGAAGAGCCGGCTGGCGACCACGGCAGCGGGATCGGCGGCGATGATCTCGCGCAGCGCGCTCACGATGTGATGCGGGCGCAGCACCTCGACGTAGAGATCACCGCGCGCCGCCATCAGCCGCCCGTGCGTTGCGCCGTGGCGGTGTGCGAACGCCAATCCCCGCTGAGATTCGATCTTGAGCAGCACCTCGGCGCCGGGTAACAGCGCCCGTACTTCCTCCACATCGGCGGGGCGCTCAACGTAGGAGAGCATCACCCGCGTGAGGCCCATGTCGCGCATCGCCGCCAGATACGCGCGATCCGTCTCGGTGAGTGTGCCTTCGATCTCCAACGCGGGATGCACAATGTTCACCGACTCGCCCGGCCCGATGAGCCGGCGCGGGCCGTCTTCGAGGATCAGCCGGTCGCCATCCACCGCCGCGATGCGCGCGTGCTCGTCGCCGTCGGAGAAGAAGGCATCCACAGGCGTAGGCACGCGCAGCCGATGGCTCACGCGCACCTCGGTATAGGGAGGAATTGCCGCGCCCACCACCCGCAGTTGCCGCCCCTTGAGATCCACCCACAGGGGTTGTCCCAGTCCACTCAGGCGCGCCAGCGCTTCGGCAGGCCCCTCCTTCAGCGGCATGACGGTATTGAGTCGCAACCCACACACCAACGGATGCCGCGCCACCTCCTCCAGGAAGGGCGCGTAGGGCGGCGCCGTGACAATGGCTTGGATTTTCACGGTGACTTGACCTCGCTATCTAATGCGTACTGCGTAATTTCGTAATGCGTACTGCGTACTGCGTAATGAGCGCTTGCGTGAGTAAATTTGTAGAATGCGCACCGATTTCCCGCGAATTTTTACGCATTACGCATTACGTGTTACTAGATCTTCAACGTCGCATCACAATACTTGCATTTGAACATGCCGGCGGCGTCCACGGGAATGGGCGCGCCGCAGCGCGGACACTTCATCTCGATGGGCTTGCTCACCTCTGCAACTTTGGCCTCGCTCTGGCGGGCGCGCATGTTGTTCTGGAAATCGCCGAAGTGCCCCCAGGCGCGCGCGATTAGCCCCATGGCGTAGTCTACAGCGCGCTGCTCATCCTGGATGTGGAAGATCTTCTGCGCCGTGACCGCCTGTCCCCACTGCTGGTCTACCGCGTCGCCGGGCCGTCCGGTGGGACGTCGCAGAAACCAGACATTCCAATCCTGCGCGAGCTGTTGCCACGCAGCGATGGCGTCCACATCGCCGCTGTTCTCGTGGCCCAGATAGTGCGCGATCTGTGCTTCTGGGACGGTGAGATGCATCGGCGCGTCGCCGAAGACAATGAGGAAGGGCTTCTCCCCGGCATTGGGCGTCTGCACGTGGGTGTTGACCCAATGCGCGAAAAGGCCGTAGCTTTCCGGCGCGTCGCCGCCGCCGCCTTCGCCATAAAGCGAGCCGAGCTGCTGTTCCAGGTCATAGCCGCTGGCAAAGGTCGTCACCTGCAGGGGCCAAACATCATAGCCCGCGTCGCCGATGGCGGCAAAACACACTTCCAGGTCTTCACGGTACTGCGAGAGGGTGTTGTAGAGCAGCGGTAGGCGGTCGAAGATCTCGAAGGGCCAGTTCGCCATCGAGCCGGTCACATCCACAGCAATGATCAGCGGATTGGTGGATTGCGTCGTCACATATTTGCGCGGATCAATGATTTTCTCATTGGGCTGCTGCTTCTGCTTGTAGGTTCGCGGCCCGCTGGCTTCGGCGCGGATTGCCGCCTCCTTCCGCCGCGTTGCGCCCTTGTCGCCGTAGGCATACTTTGCGTCGCCGTACCACCCGCTGGTATCATCGTCCCAAGAATACATGTGATCCTCCGTAATTGAAAGTCACGAGTCATGCGTAATGCGTAACGGGTAACGGGTAACGGGAATGGGTAAGAAGACCCCCATCACCCCCTCACCCCATCTCCTCCGCTCCCCTGCCCCACCGCTCCTCTCCCCCACACGCCCCCACTCACTGCACCACCGCATCGAGCGCCAGCGTCTCCAGGCCGAATTCGCGGCGGAAACGCGCATCGAGCTGCCGGGAAGTGATGTACGCGGCAATCTCCGGCGGGACGAGCGCCTGCCAGTCGCCGCCGCGCGCGAGCTCGCGCCGCACCA
Organism: uncultured Anaerolineales bacterium; assembly: GCA_964508025.1. GTDB lineage: Bacteria > Chloroflexota > Anaerolineae > B4-G1 > SLSP01 > JAAZNO01. Next base: position 49,901 of record CAZDSF010000010.1, on the reverse strand, counting down.
TGCTGCCATCCACGGCGACGCGAGCCCCCGACGGCACCAGCATTGCCGGGCGCAGTAGCAGGTAATCCTCGCGCAGCAGGCTGGCGACGTAAGGGTTCGCCGTGACAAAGGCATCGAGCGGGCCGAAAATATCGCGGAGCATCAGCCGCCAACGTGGGCCATCGTCCAAATCGGGCACAGGAATCAATGTGTAGTTATCATGCCCGGTGAGCGCGAGCTGCAACATCTCCGTGGTCTCTTCCAACGTGAAGGGATTGCGGGCATTGTAGCGATTGGAGCTGCCGATGCCGATGAAAGCGTGCTCGGCGACCGAACAGAGCGCATGCAGCACCGGCGTATGACCCAGGTGAACGGGCTTCCACCGGGCGACCATGGCGATGCGCTCGAAGTGCGGCAGGGTTTCCATAGAAGTTACGGGTTGAAAGTTGCAGGTTCAAAGTTACAAGTTACGGGTTGAAAGCACGGTTACCGGCAGTTGGTTTCCAGCAACCAGCAACCAGCAACCAGCAACCAGCAACCAGCAACCAGCAACCAGCAACCAGATGATACGCCCAACCGGATGTAAGTCAACCGAACGCCCTCTTCTATTAGGGCTTCAGCCCGAAATTTACGCCTTACGATGGGAAATCTGAACACTCACCGCCCTTTGTACAGTTGCAGCTTCAAGCGTCCGTGGTATAATCTCCTTCGGTGCGCTGGAGCGCCACTTTAAGATAGTCAAAAACAGTCGTGAAGTGAGGCCCTGCCAATCCTGGTAGGGCCTTTTTTGACGAATTGTGCAAGCATTTGAAAAGGAAACCATGAGTAACGATTTTAGTATGTTCGAACTGCATCCCCAGGTGTTGCAGGCTGTGACCGACCTGGGTTATGAAGTCCCTACCCCTATTCAGGAGCGGGCAATTCCTGCGTTGCTGGCGGGGCGGGATGTGTTGGGCCAGGCGCAAACAGGCACCGGCAAGACCGCGGCCTTTGCCCTGCCGCTGCTGCACAACCTCGATACCAGCGTGCGCGGCGTGCAAGGGCTGGTGGTCACGCCTACCCGCGAGCTGGCGTTGCAGGTCTCCAAAGCCATGTACGAATACGGGCGGCTGCGCGGTGTGCGCGTGCTCGCCGTCTACGGGGGGCAATCCTACGACCGGCAGATCAGTCGCCTGGAACGCGGTGTGGATATTGTCGTCGGCACGCCGGGGCGGATGCTCGATCTCATCAATCGCGGCGTTTTGGATCTCAGCGCCGTGCGCTACCTTGTGCTCGATGAAGCGGACGAGATGCTGAGCATGGGCTTTGTCGAAGACATCGAGGCCATTCTGCGCGAGACGCCGCCGGAACGCCAGACGGCGCTCTTTTCGGCTACGCTGCCCGATCCAATCCGGCGGCTGGCAGAGCGCTACATGCGTTCTCCAGAAGCCATCGCCGTGAATCCAGAGCGCGTCACTGTAGCGGAAACCGAACAGCGGCACTATCTGGTTTATGAGGATGACAAACTGGCGGCGTTGATGCGTTTGCTGGAGTTGGAAACCGTCACCGGCGCGCTGATCTTCACGCGCACCAAGGTCAAAGCCGCTGAAGTGGCTGAAGAACTCGTGGCGCGCGGCATTCAGGCTGAAGCGTTGCACGGCGATCTCACGCAGGCGGCGCGGGAAACCGTGCTCAATCGCTTCCGCCAGAAGCGGCTCACCTTCCTGGTAGCGACCGATGTGGCAGCGCGGGGTCTGGATATCGAGGGCATCTCGCATGTCATCAACTTCGACCTGCCGCTGGATGCTGAAGCCTACGTTCACCGCATTGGGCGGACGGGACGGGCCGGACGGGCGGGCGTCGCCATCACGCTGCTGACGCCGCGCGAGAAGCAGGGTCTTCGCCGCGTCGAAGCTTACACGTTACAGCCTGTTCCCCGCGCCAAACTGCCCAGCGCCGAGGATGTCGTGGCCCATCGTGAAGCGCAATTCGTCCAACAGCTGGAAGCAGAACTTGCGCGGGCGGATACCACCGCAGCCAACATCGTCCAACGCCTGTGTGAAGCGGGGCACACGCCAGAAGCTATCGCCGCCGCGGCGATTCGGCTGGCGCGAGCGCAGGAACAGCAGCGGCCCATCGAAGCCGTCGCCGAGATCCAACCTTACCTGCCGGCAAATCGGCGTATCCCGCAGGCGCGAGACGTGCGCGCTCACGATGATCGTTCGCGTGATGCGTCGCCCCGTGAATTCCGCAACAAACGTGACCGCGAATCGGGGATGGTGCGGTTCATCCTCAATGCGGGCAAGGCGCAGGGTATTCGGCCCGGCGACATTGTCGGCGCCATCGCCGGCGAAGCCGATATTCCTGGACGCGCTATCGGCGCGATTGACATTCAGGAGCGCCATACCTTTGTAGATGTTGCGGAGAAGCACGCCGCCAAAGTTTTCAAACGGATGCAGCATTTCCGAATGCGCCAACACCGGCTCACGTTGAAATACGCGGAGTAGAGACTCTTTTCACGGTTTGCGCGATGGGCTTGTGGTGGGATGCGTTTCCCACCACAAGCGCGTTTTTCCCTTCGCCACGGCGCGTACAGCGTGATGGCGCGTCTCAGTGTCGCCGCCTGTAATCACAACCGGCAATTCCTCACAGTTTGTGACCCGCAGTCGCTAGAGCACTCCAAATTTATCCTCCAATTTCGGGGTAAACATATACCAAATTCTGCCCTTTCATTTGCCAAAGGATTGCAATTGCATATAATCCAGTGTATAATAGTGCTTAAACTGACTGAAAGTCGGAGACGTTAAAGACATTATGGAGGGGCTATTTCAGCTGATCCCTGCGTGGCTACAAGAGTGGATACAGGTCTATATATCGCCTGCGGTAAGACTTGAATTCCGCCGCCTGCTGGGAGTGCTGGGTCGGGGCATTCTGGATACAATTCTGTTCTTGAGCCTCCCCATCACGCTGAGTTACAGCAGCCAAAGCGTATGGCAGACTCGCTATACCCTGACCGTACAACAGCAACAACAGGTTCAGCAATGGGCCAGTGTTGCGAATCTGATCGCCTACAGAGTAGATGTGCCACCCGTTGTGCCGCTGGTGTTGTGGTACAAGGAGGCGGGTATGCGCGCTGAAAACCCCGCCAATTGCGAAGGCATTATGGGCCTATATACGGCGATCAAGACCGGGCAACATCCCTGTTTCCCGCCAGGGCCGATTGGCCCGCGCGATGTGGCCTACCAGCTCGAGCTAGGCGCGCGCGTATTCAAAGAGTATTGTCCTCAGTTAAGCTACACCACGACCGACCCCGAATTACTGAAACGGTGTTATTTGTATTACAACGCCGGGCCGCGCAGCCGCAGCGATCCTAACCGCTCGGCGTATGTGATGAATGGCTACGATGCGGCGCATCAGAACATGATCCACAGAGACATCGAGGGGCGCACATATCGCTTGGAGATTCTGGGAGCGTGGCCCGTGCATCTAGCGATGCAGGCGCAGCTGGCCCAGAGCGGCGACCTGCCGGCCCCGCCAGCCTTGTTGGCGCCAGCGATGCTGCTGCAAGAGCTGCTTGATCGGCTGTGGAGCTATCGTGAAACTGCCCAGACCGTGGTCATGCCCGCGCCCACCGAGACGCGCTGCCGCACGCCCCAACCCGGCGACTGTTTTGGCGTTCCCAGTTCCGCAGGGCGCCCTGAATTGCGTCCCAGCCTCAGCCCACTGCGCGCAACTCCCATGGGGGGAAGTCTGGTCTGTGGCCTGGTACCGGGGGTGGAACTGATGCCCACCGGCCCGGCGATTGTTGTTGCGCCGCTAGACGGTATGCTCTTACGCTACGCCGATCAGAGCGGTAAATTGACCGTATACATCGAGAATGAAGAATGGGCTGTTTGGCTGTTGGGGCTGCGCTCATACATTGCCGCGCCGGGAGCGGTTGCCGCGGGCGCGCCTGTGGGCGCGGTCAGTGGGTTGGGGAGCGATTGGCCCGCTGTACATTATGCTGTCTATGATAAGCGTCAAGCCGAATTTGTAGATCCCCTGGCGCTCATACCGGCAAATTCCTGTCCACCTTTGCAGTAAAAATCCATTTTGAGGGGTGAAACGATATGGACATCATGGCACTGTTACCCGCTTTCCTGGTTATTCTGGGTATCGTCTGGGCTATCTGGCTGATCTTCAAAAGAGATCTGCTTTCCCAGAACATTGTCAAATTGCTGACCTATTTCCTGGGGGTGGTGATCACCTTCATTGTGATTGGTTGGCTGGTAGACACGTTCCTGCCGCAATGGACGCTGCAACGCTTGCTCACCGCTCGCAGCTCCGGTGATGTGGAAGCTATTGGCACCATCGGTCGGGAGATGTGGCAGGATGCCGTTGGCCGCCCTGGCAGCCCTCCGCCCGTCACTGTCACCACACCGGCGCCGGCGCCGGCGCCCAATACCAGCCCCGCGCCCACGCCCGCAACCGGCGGGGAATCCCCCGCTACAGGCCAGTCCGCGGGCTTCGGCGAGCAGTCGTATACCGTGGTTAGAGGCGATACGCTCTTCAGCCTTTCTCGGCGCTTTGGCGTGAGCATTGCTGCGATCCAGCAACGCAATGGCTTGGGAGCGTCAACCACTATCAGAGTTGGACAAGTCCTGATTATTCCTGCACCGTGAGCGCGAATACATCGCCGACCGATACCGTGGAAGCGCCCCCTACGCCGGCGCTGCCCAAAGATTTGCGCACGGGGTTAGCCGGGCTATGGGGACGGCTGAGCCAGAGCGTCCTGCCAGATGTGCATTATCTGGAAGGAGAGATTTTGAAGCTCACCATCCGCATGGCGCCCTACCGGCGGAATGTGCCCCGGTTATTTGCGCGTGTGGGCGGCTTGATCTTTCTGGTGGGATTGGTGTTAACAGGAGTATCATTCTTGCCGGGCTTGAATCCGCAGATGCGGCTTTGGTTTGGCATGGTAACCTTGATCGGCTTGTTTTTGCTGGTTTATGGTTTGGAAAGCTTGTTGCTTTACGAACAATGGCAATTCATCCTCACCGACAAACGCATTATCCTGATCACTCCAGACCCTGACCGGCGGGGTTTTGCCGATGTCATCTACCTGAAACAGGGGAAGATTCAGGTTTTGGATACTAACTGGTCTGGTAACGCCTTTTGGGGCTTGTTTCAGGCGGTCAAAGGGTCGCGCGATGTCATGCTCAGTATGAGCGGTTATGAATTTCAGGAGCAGGGCGCAAAAGTCAAAGGCGGGTTGCGTTTCCCGGATGTGATGCCGGACAATATTCGTAGACTCGAAGCGTTGATCTTCGGCTAAACTTCAATACAGTGCCAGATGCACTTCCGACTCTTTAACGCACAGACGCGGGGACATTCCCCGCGTCTGTATTTTGTTGCCATGTTAGCGGGGGCCTCACTTGGGCGCGCCATCATCCAGCAAGTCATCGCCGTAGGGGCGCAGATAGGTCAATGCTATGGGATGGGTATTCGCCCCGTTGAAGGTGAGCGTGGTGATGGAGGCCGTGTGCGGGTAATCGGCATCGAATCCGGGGATCGTATCCAGCGTGCGCTTGCCTGCCGGCGTCGCCGGACGACCGGCAGCCCAAAGCACGGCGAAAGCGATTACATCTCCATGGGTCACAGCGACGATGGTTTGTCCGCTGTAATCGCGGCGTATCTCTGCCACAAAGGCGCGCACCCGCGCCACAATATCCTCTGGCTGTTCGTATTCTGGCGGTGAGTTGGTATAGAGATCCCAGCCGCGCGCTGCCGCCTCCGCCAGCGGACGTCCTTCTAACGGGATGCGAATCTCGTTGAGCCACGGTGAAATAACGGGCGCGAGATGGGGGTGATGCACTGCGATATGTGCGGCGGTTTGTTGCGCGCGTAGCAAAGGGCTGGTAAAAATCGCCGCCAGTGGCGCTGTGCGCAGCGCAACGCCGGCAGCTTGGGCCTGACGCTCGCCGATGACGCTCAGCCGGAAATCCGGCAAGCGCCCATAGATGATGTTTTCGGGGTTGTACACCAATCCGTGCCGGACAAACAAAATGCGCGTTGCAGTTTCCATCGAGATGTCCTTTCGTGCAATTGTGCTAAACTTAAAGCATTATACCATTATGGCGATAGCTCTGGCAGGTTTGAGCTGACCAGCTTCCAGTAATCCGCGTGGAGGGGCCAATGCTGATAGATGATGTGATTCAAGCGCGTGTACGACAATACTTTGTCGAAGGCGACAATAATTGCGCTATGACCGTTATGCGCGTGTTGGGTGAAGTATTGGAGACCCCTATTACGCCGGAGGTGATTGCGGCGGCGGGCGTGATGCCCGGCGCCGGCGGTGTGGATGGGCTTTGCGGGCTGTTCTCCGGCGCGCTGATGTTTCTTGGCGTGTGGGGCGGGCAACGCGGCTATCATCGCTCGCAGCTCAAACCCATCAGCCAACATTTCATGCTGGAAGCCGAGGCGCACTTTGGCAGCACCTTATGCAGTCAACTGCGTCCCGAAACCGGCGGCTGCAGCGCGCTGGCGGAAGAATTCCTGCGCTTTGCCATTCCCTATCTCCAGCAAGCGCTGAATGGGTAGTAAGCCATAAGCAGCAAGCAACCAGCAACCAGCAACCAGCAACCAGCAACCAGCAACTAGCAACCAGCAACTAGCAACCAGCAACTAGCAACCAGCAAC
>CAZDSF010000010.1:0-43165 GCA_964508025.1 uncultured Anaerolineales bacterium | reverse complement strand
AGCAACCAGCAACTAGCAACCAGCAACTAGCAACCAGCAACTAGCAACCAGCAACAAGATGAGGTGACTCATGTTCACTATTAGACCCTACGACCCCGCAACAGACGCCGACGCCATTCCGCGCATTTGGCAGGAAGTGGGCTGGATCAGCCGCAGCCCGGAGAAAGATGCAGCCGCCAATCGCTTCGTGGCGAGCGGCAGGACGCTGGTCGCCGAAATCAACGGCACAGCGGAATGCCAGGTGAGCGCCCTGCCCGGTACGATGCGTTATCAGGAAATGGACCTGTGCTTTTCCGGCATTGCTGCGGTCGCCACTGGCTATGTGGCGCGCAAACAGGGCCTTGCCGCCCGCCTCACCGCGCGCTTGATCGCCGAAGAGGCAGCCGCCGGCGCCCAGGTGATGGGACTGAGTATGTTCGAGCAGGGCTTCTACAATCGGGTCGGCTTTGGCGCTGCGCCCTACGCCCACTGGATCGGTTTCGATCCAGCGCAGCTGCACCTCGAAGTTCGAGCGCGCCCGCCCCGCCGAATCACGCCCGATGACTGGGCTGCGGTTCACGCGGCGCGGCTCACCCGCTTGCGCGGTCATGGCGCGTGCACGCTCTTTTCCGCTGAACAGACCCACACGGAGATGATCTGTGCTCATAACGGTTTCGGTCTGGGTTACTGGGATGGGCCGGAGGGCAGCCTCAGTCACTACCTCTGGATGTCCAACGAGGGCGAAAATGGCCCCTACACCGTCTTGTGGATGGCCTTTCAGGATGGGGCGCAGTTGCGCGAGTTGCTCGCGCTGTTGCACAACCTGGGCGATCAGGTGCGTCTCATCAAGATGAAAGAACCCTACGGTGTGCAGCTTCAGGATTTCATCCGGCAACCCTTCCGCTTTCGCCAGCTCACCGGCAAAGGCCGCTTTGAAAACTTCGGCTCTGCCAACGCTTATCACCAGTACCGCCTCTGCGATCTTCAGGGCTGTCTGGCGGAGACGCACCTGCCAGGAGAAACGGTGCGTTTCAACCTGGCGCTCACCGACCCTGTTAGCGATTTCCTGGACGACGCCGCGCCCTGGCGCGGTTTGAGCGGCGAGTACATCGTGACGTTGGGGCCGGAATCCGCTGCCGTTCCCGGTCACGATGCAATGTTACCCACTCTCATGGCGACGGTCGGCGCCTTTACGCGGCTATGGCTCGGCGTGCGGCAGCCCTCGCGCCTGGCGCTCAGCGATGCGCTTTCCGCGCCGGCGTCGCTGCTGGCTGCGTTGGATCGTGTGCTGCGCCTGCCCGTTCCAGAAATGGATTGGGATTTCTAATCATGCAAGCCCTCTTCTACCGTTTCGGTGCGGCGCTGGCAATTGGCCTGCTTATCGGGCTGGAACGCGAACACGCTGCGGCCCGTGCGCAGGAGAAGATTTTCGCCGGCGTGCGCACTTTCCCGTTGTTGAGCCTCGCCGGTTGTATGACGCTCTTGCTCAGCGAGAATCTTGGCTCGCCGCTGCCCTTCGGTGTCATCACCGCGATGGTCGGGATTTTGGTGGCGGTGACGTATGCAATCAGCGCCAGGCAGGGGCAGATTGGTATGACTACGGAAATTGCCGCTGTCGTCGCTTATCTGCTCGGCGCGTTGTGCTACACCGAACAATTTGCCCTTGCTGCTGCGCTCACAGTCGTCACCACGGTGCTGCTCTCGCTCAAATTGGAGATGCGCGCGCTGGCAGCAAAACTCAGCCAGGAAGACATCTACGCCACGCTGAAATTCGCCGTCATCACTGCCATTGTGCTGCCGGTGCTACCCAACCGCACTTTTGGTCCGCTGGATGTACTCAATCCCTATAAAATCTGGCTGATGGTCATCTTCATCTCCGGCATCAGCTTTTTGGGCTATTTGCTCATCAAGATCGTCGGGCCACGCCAGGGCATCGGGCTGACCGGCTTGCTCGGCGGGCTGGTTTCGAGCACGGCGGTCACGTTGAGCTTCAGCCAGCGGAGCACGCGGGAGAAGGCGCTCGCCCGGCCCTTCGCTATGGCGATCATGGTCGCCTGGACGGTGATGTTCGCCCGGATTCTCGTTGTCGTCAGCGCGCTGAACCGGCCCCTGTTCGGCGTGCTCTGGTTGCCCCTGCTTATTGCGGGTGTTGTTGGACTGGGTTATTGCGGCTATCTAGCCCTGGCGCACCGCACCCGCGAAACCGGCGACGTGGATTTCGCCAACCCCTTCGAGCTCGGCCCGGCGGTGAAATTCGGCCTGCTCTACGCCGCCATCCTCCTCATTGCCAAGGCGGCGCAGCTCTACCTGGGGAATACCGGCGTGTATCTATCCAGCATCGTCGCCGGATTGACAGATGTGGATGCCATCACGCTCTCACTCTCGCAGCTGAGCAGCGGCGGCGCGAGCGCGCTGGATCTGGTCACGGCGGCGCGCGGCATCGTCTTCGCTTGCATCTCGAATACGGCGGTCAAGGGCGGGATTGTGCTGGCAAGCGGTTCGCGGGAACTGCGGCGAGCGTTGCTGCCGGGCTTCGTCGCCATGCTCGGAGCGACGCTGGCGGTGGCGTTTCTGGTGGGATGAGTCAGGAGGGAATAGATGACAGCTAAAAACACGGCGCCTTACGGCGCATGGAAATCGCCGATCACGTCGGCGCTGATTGTGGCCGGCGCGGTGCGGTTGGGCGCGCCTATATTTGATGGCGCCGACCTTTACTGGCTCGAAGGCCGGGCCACGGAAGGCGGGCGCAATGTGATTGTGCGCCGCACCTCCAATGGCGCGATCCAGGATGTGCTGCCCGCGCCCTTTAACGCGCGGACGCGCGTCCATGAGTACGGCGGCGGTGCGTATACCGTCCACGCGGGCGTGATGTATTTCTCCAACTTCAGCGATCAACGCCTGTACCGGTTGCTTTCCGGCGGTGAACCGGAAGCGCTCACGCCGGCGCTGCCCCTGCGTTACGCCGATTGTGTCGTGGATATGGCGCGCGGGCTGCTGTTCTGCGTGCGCGAGGATCACCGCGCCGCCGGACAGGAAGCCATCAACACGCTTGCACGCTTGCAGCTGGCAGGCGATGCTGAGGGCGGCGTTGTCATCGCCGCAGGCTACGACTTCTACGCCACGCCTCGCCTCAGCCCCGATGGCAGCCAGCTCGCCTGGCTGTGCTGGAATCACCCCAACATGCCCTGGGATGGCTGCGATCTGTGGCTCGCCGATGTGCAGCCCAACGGCGATCTCAGTGATGCGCGGCGCGTCGCCGGCGGTGTGGAGGAATCCATCTTCCAACCCACCTGGGGGCCGGATGGGCGGCTCTATTTCGTCTCCGACCGCACCGGCTGGTGGAACCTCTACCGGCTGGAAGAAGGCGCGGTTCGCGCGTTGCTGCCCATGGAGGCCGAGTTCGGCGCGCCGCAATGGGTCTTCGGACAGACCATGTTCGCCTTCACGGATGCGCACACGCTGCTCTGCATCTACAGCCAGGAGGGGACCGAGCGCCTGGGGCGCCTGGATCTGCGCGCGTTGACCTTCGAGACGTTGCCGCTGCCCTTCAGCGATCTGGGGCAACCTGCGGTGGGAACCGCAGGTGTCGCGCTGCTCGCCGCCTCTCCCACAGAAAGCGCTGCGCTGATGCTGCTCGATCCTGTAAGCGGCGACATCACCGTGATCCGCCGTTCCAGCAGCCTCGATCTGGATCCTGGCTACCTTTCCACGCCCGAAGCACTCACCTTCCCCACCGCCAACGGGCTGACGGCGCACGCGCTGTACTACCGCCCGCAGAACCGCGACTTTACTGCGCCGGAGGGCGAACGGCCTCCGCTGCTCGTCTTCAGCCATGGCGGGCCAACGGGGGCTACTTCTGGCGCGCTAAATCTCGGCATCCAATACTGGACCAGCCGGGGATTTGCCGTGCTCGATGTGAACTACGGCGGCAGCACGGGCTACGGACGCGCCTACCGCGAGCGCCTCAACGGCAATTGGGGCATTGTGGATGTGGAGGACTGCGTCAACGGCGCGCGCTATCTGGTGGAGCGCGGCGAGGTGGATGGCGCGCGGCTTGCCATTCGCGGCGGCAGCGCGGGCGGCTATACGACGCTCTGCGCGCTCACCTTCCACAAGGTTTTTGCGGCGGGCGCGAGCCACTACGGCGTGGGTGATGTGGAAGCGCTGGCGCGCGACACCCACAAATTCGAGTCGCGCTATCTCGACCGGCTCATCGGTCCCTATCCCGAACGCGCTGATCTCTACCGCGCCCGGTCGCCCATCAACTTCACCGCGCAGCTTTCCTGCCCGGTGATCTTCTTCCAGGGATTAGAAGACGCTGTCGTGCCGCCCAACCAGGCCGAGGCGATGGTCGCCGCGCTCAAGGAGAAGGGTATTCCCGTGGCCTACGTCCCCTTCGAGGGTGAGCAGCACGGCTTCCGCCGCGCGGAGAACATTCAGCGCGCGCTGGATGCCGAGCTCTATTTCTATAGCCGCGTCTTCGGTTTTGAGCTGGCAGAGCCGGTGGAGCCGGTGGATATTGACAACCTGGCATGAGAAGCGGAGATAGGATGAGGGGGTGATAGGGTGATGGGGTGACTGCTCACTTCTCACCGCTCACCGCTTGACTCTACTTCTGACCCATAATTTTTGACTTTCACGAGGAGCTTATGTGCGGAATTTTTGGTATTGTCACGAGTAAAGAACAAGCGCTAGGCCCAATTTTGGTCAGCGCGGCGCATAGCCTTACCTACCGGGGCTACGATTCGGTGGGTTGCGCCACCATCCATGCGGATGGCAGCATTGATCTGCGGAAGGACGTGGGCAAGGTCGCTGCCGTCGCTGAACGCCTCGCCTTCGACGAGATGATGGGGCAGCGCGGCATTGTGCAGCTGCGCTGGGCCACTTTCGGCGCGCCGTCGCAGGTGAACGCGCAGCCGCACCTCGATTCCGATGGCGATATGGTGGGCGCGCACAACGGCAATGTCGTCAACAACGTGGAGCTGATGGCGCAATTCGCCGCCGAGGGCATGGTTGTCCGCTCCACCAACGACGGCGAGAGCTGCGTCCACGCCGTCGAGCGTTATGTGAACCAGGGCTACGGCATGTTGGAAGCCATCCGCCGCGCCTACCATGATTTGGAGGGCGATTATGCCTTCATCATTGGGCGCGTGGGTGAGGATCGGCTTTACGCCTTCAAGAAAGGCTCCGGGCTGGTGGCGGGCATCGGCGAGGGCGCCACGTATGCATCCTCCGATCTGCCCTCGATTCTGGCGCTCACCCGCCAGGTGTTGCGCGTGCGCGACGGCGAAATCGTCGTTTTGCGGCCCGAAGGCGTGGACCTGTATCACGTCGAAGATGGGCAGCCCATCAAGCGCGCGCCGGAGCTCATCACCGAGAGCATGGACGCCGTCGCCAAGGGCGGCTATGCGCATTTCATGCTCAAGGAGATTCACGAGCAGCCCGGCGTGGCGCGCGAGCTGTTGCATTTGTACGACGCTTCGGCGGATGTGGCCCCCGTCGTGGGACGCCTGCGCCAGGCGCGGAATCTCTATCTCATTGGCTGCGGCACGAGCTATCACGCCTGTTTGTTGGGGGCGGTGTACATGGCGCGGCTGGCGGGCCGACCGGCCATTCCCGTGTTGGCGCCGCAATTCATTCCCCAGTACGCTCCCACAATTGGCCCGGAGGATGTGGGGGTTTTTGTCAGCCAGAGCGGCGAGACCAAAGACGTGCTCAACGCCTTCCACGTGGGGCAGCGGCGCGGGATGGGATCGGTGAGCCTGGTGAACGTCATCGGCTCGACGCTGATGAACGAGACCGAGCACACGCTGCCGTTGGCCTGCGGCTACGAGATCAGCGTGCCGGCGACCAAGACGTTTATGAATCAGGCGCTCGCGTTCCTCTACCTGGCGCTGCGGATGGGCGGGCACAATACGGGGATGCTGGCGCGGCTGCCGGAGCTGCTCGAAGCCACGCTCGCGGCGGTAGAGGCGCCCGTGCGCGCGCTGGAGCCGCTGCTCGCAGCTCGCAACGATCTCTACTGCCTGGGCTATGGCCTCACCTACCCCATCGCGCTCGAAGGCGCGCTCAAGCTCAAAGAAGTGACCTACGCACACTGCGAGGGGATGCTCTCGACGGAGTTCAAGCACGGGCCGCTTTCGGCGGTGGACGAGGGCTATCCCGTGATCTTCGCGGCGGGGCCGGAGGATGTGGGATTGGCGGTGAGCGGCATCAACGAGGTGGCAGTGCGCGGCGGGCACACCATCGCCATCGCTCCCGCAGATGCTCGCCTGCAGGCGAACGCGCGCACCACCATCATCCTGCCGGATGCGGATCCGCTCTTCACGCCGCTGCTGGCGACGCTGCCGCTGCAACTGCTCTCGTACATCCTGGGCGTCGCGCGCGGCTACGATCCCGACTTCCCCCGGAATTTGAGCAAGACGTTGACAGTGGATTGAACGTAATGCGTACTGCGTAATGCGTACTGCGTAATGCGTAATGCGTACTGCGTAATGCGTAATGCGTACTGCGTAATGCGTAACCCGTTCTCGAACCGCAGAGGACGCAAGGAGCGCGGAGAAATCCAAAGCCTCTTTGCGTCTTTTGCATTTCTTGTCCGAATAAATCCGCCCTCAGTTTCGTTGAATAGGTAGAAACGCAAGGAGAGAGTTGTGAACGAGCCGTCCACCGTCGCCATCGCCGACCTGGATCTCATCACCCTGGCGCAACAGGGGGATCGCGTGGCCTTTGGCGCGTTGGTGGAACGCTACCGGGAGCGGGTGATCGGCGTGGTGTATCGGATGTGCGGAGATATGCAGCTGGCAGAGGATGCCGCTCAGGACGCTTTTGTGCGGGCATGGCAACAATTGCCGCGTTATCAGCCCCGCGCACCGTTCCAGAGCTGGCTGTATCGCATCGCGCTGAATCGCGCCACGGATGTGCTCCGCGCCGACCGTCAAACCGAGGATGTGGATGGCTTGCCGCTGGCGGCGCCGGAGTTGGAGCCAGAAACCGCCGCCGAGCGCAACGCTCTGCACGCGCAAGTGCGGCAAGCGGTGCTGGCGCTGCCCGAAGCCAGTCGTAGCGTGTTGATTCTGCGCGAATACGAGGGTTTAGCGTACAAAGAAATCGCCGAGACGCTGGAGATTCCGCTGGGCACGGTGATGTCGCGGTTGAACTACGCTCGCGGCAAGTTGCGGGAGGCGCTCGGCCCCTGGATGGAGATAAACGCATGAACGGACATATCGTGGAGCAGTTGGATGCGTATACCGATGGGGAATTGACCGATGCGCAACGTCAGCGTGTGGCGGCGCATCTGGAGATGTGCGCGGAGTGTCGCGCGGCGCTGGCGCAGCTGGAGCAGCTGCGGATGCTGCTGCACAGCGCACCGCTCCCGGAGTCGCGATTGACGCCGGAGCGCTTCACAGCGCAGGTGCGATTGCGCCTTGCTCCCCGCGAAGCGCCCGCGCAACGGCAGCGCGGCTGGGCGATGCCGGGGTTGCTGGTGGGCGCATGGGCTTTCATTGAGGCGGTGTGGCTCGTGAGCAGCGGGGTGATGGCGGCAGCAACGCTCGGCCTGGGCGAGGCGTTGGGGCTGCCGGGGCTTCTCCCTGCTGGGGGCCCCAATCTCTGGCAAGTGTTGCAGGGGATTGAAGTGGGGGCGCAGGGGGCGCTGGCGCTGTTTTCATTTCTGGCGGCGGCGCTGTTGAGCGCGCTCTTGCCGCTGGCGCTGCTGGGCGGGATGGCGATTCTGTTCTGGACATGGTGGTTTGCCTGGCGCCCGCACAGCACGAATACTTGAAACGTGAGATGGTGCGCAATGGGACAACCAGCAACCAGTAACCAGCAACTCACAACTCGCAACTATTAAGGAGGTATTGCAATGGATCATATCAACATCATCAAGCAAGCCTGGAATACGACCTGGCGATATAAGGCCCTCTGGGTCTTCGGCATTTTGCTGGCGCTGACCTCTGGTGGCGGCGGCGGTGGCGGCGGCGGCGGCAATACTGGCGCGCAGTTCAGCGGGAACGGCGGCGAATGGAACTGGCCTGGCGCGCTGGAATTTCCAACCGTAACCACCGGCGTCATCATCGCTGCCGTCGTGGCGCTGTGCAGTTTCATCCTGGTGCTCACGGTGCTCTCGGTGATCGCGCGCTATGTCGCCGAGACGTCTCTCATCCGCATGGTGGATGAGCACGAAGAGACCGGTGAGCAACGCACCGTCAAGCAGGGCTTCCGGTTGGGCTGGTCGCGGGCTGCGTGGCGGCTGTTCTTGATCGAGCTGCTGGTCGGCCTTGTGATGGGCATCGTGTTCGTGACGCTGTTTTTGCTGTCCGCCGCGCCGCTCCTGGTGTGGCTCACCCGCAGCACCGCGCTGCGCGTCATTGGCACGGTCGGCGCCATCGGATTCTTCTTCCTGGTGATTGTGCTCGCTATCGTCGTCGGAACGGTGCTCAGCGTTTTCCTGCACATCATTCGCCGGGTGTGCGTGTTAGAAGGGCGCGGCGTCTTCGAGGCCATGCGCGAGGGCTTCGGCTTTGTGCGCGCGCACTTCAAGGATGTGGCGCTCATGTGGCTGCTGATGTTCGGCATCCAGATCGCCTTTGCGCTGGTGATGATTCCGGTCGTCATCCTGCTGCTGATTCTGGGTGGTGTAACCGGCGGGCTGCCCGCGCTGCTGATTGGCGGTCTGGTTAGTCTGGTGAGCAGGGGCGCACTGCCGTGGATCATCGGCGGCAGCATCGGGCTGCTGATCTTCCTGGCTATCGTCTTACTGCCCAGCCTGTTCGTTGGTGGCCTCTACGAGACCTTCGCTTCCACCACGTGGACGTTGGCCTACCGCGAGCTGCGGGCGCTGGAACAGCTTGCCGTCGAGGCGGCGGCGCCCTCCCTGCCGGAACTTGCCGCTGCCAGCGATTGAGTTTCCATTGCCAGTTGCTCAGGTGTATAATGAAAGGTGAAGCTACGCTTCACCTTTCATGTGTTTGCATGTATAAGGGCTGCGGATGAATTCCAGCGCAAAGTCGCTTCATCCTTTCGCCTTCAGCTTTCATACTTTTCATAAGGGGTACAATGACCACATTGCCTATTGTCCATATCACGCTGTACAAGCACGGCGTTGGCTTTTTCGAGCGGCGGGCGCGCTTCAGCGGTGAAGAGGTCACACTGGCTTTCCGTGTCCAGGAGATGAACGACCTGCTCAAGAGCCTCACGGTCATTGATTTGGATGGCGGCAAAGTGCTCGGCATTGATTACGCCACGCCGCAGACCCGTGAGGAGCAGTTAGAAGGCTGCACCGTGCGCCTGAGTGACCAGCACAGCCTTCGCGATCTGCTCGTGAGCCTGCGTGGGCGGCGCGTCATCTTGCGCCTGGATCAGGACGAGACATTGACCGGCGTGCTCGTCGGGCCGGACGAAGCGCCGGAGCGCGAGCCGCTGGGGACGACGCTGATCTCGGTGCTGCAAGAGGCTGAGGACAAGGTACAGGTGACGCCGCTGAGCCGCATTCAGGGCCTTGACATCCTCGACGAGCAGGGCGGGCGCGACCTGCGCTTTTTCTTGCAGACGGCGCTGAGCCAGGGCAGCACCCGTAATGTGACCATTCGTCTCACGCCGGGGGAGCATGAGCTCTCCGTGCGCTATGTCGCGCCCGCACCCACGTGGCGCGTGAGCTACCGGCTGGTCGCCGAATCGGGCGCGAAGCCGGGCGAGGGGCGCGCGTTGCTTCAAGGGTGGGGGCTGTTCGATAACCGGCTGGAGGAGGATCTCCAGGGTATTTCGCTCTCGCTGGTTGCAGGAATGCCGATCTCTTTTGTGTACGATCTCTACACGCCCTTCACGCCGGAGCGGCCCAAGGTGGAAGAAGAAGCCCGCGTCGCGGCGGCGCCGGTGGAATTCGAAGCGGCTAAACGCACCCGGGCAGCGATGGGGGCTATTGCGGAAGCGCCGCCGGCGTTGGGCGCGGGCTTCGGTATGGCGGAGATGATGCGCGCGCCGGCGCCCGCGCCACCCTCGCGGGAAGCCATCGCGCAGGCGGCGCAAGTCGCCGCTACCGGCAAGGCGCTGGGCGAGCTCTTCCAATATAACATCGGAACGCCCGTCACCGTGGGGCGGGGACAGTCGGCGATGGTTCCCATCATCGGCGCGGACCTGGATTACCGCAAGGATCTGCTCTACAACGGCGCGAAGCTGCCCACGCACCCGGTAGCGACGCTGCGCTTCAAGAACGGCACCGGGCTGACCCTGGAGCGCGGGCCGCTCACCGTCATCGAAGACGGGGAATACGTGGGCGAGGCCATTCTGCCCTTTACGGCAGTCGAGGGCGAGGGCGTGGTTCCCTACGCTGTGGAGCTGGGTATTCGCATCAAGGAGCATAACGGCAGCAGCACCGAGACGCGCGCGCTGGAACTACAAGGGTTGTATCTGCAATTTGAGGAGTGGCACATTCGGTGGCGCACATACCAGGTCACGAACAACACGGAAAAAGCGTATCACATCCTGATCGAGCACCCGCGTACAGCAGACTTCGATCTCTTTGATACGCCTGCTCCCAGAGAACACACCGAAGATATGTTGCGCTTCGAGGTGCGTGCGGCGGCGCACGGCGAGACGACGCTCAAAGTGCAGGAACGGCGACTAATGCGGCGGCGCGAGGAATTGCAGAAACAATCGTATGAGGGCTTGCAGGTGTATCTCCAGCGGGGATTGCTCGACCGGCAAGCGATGGATAAAGCCCTCAAATTGCTCATGCTTTGGGATACCATCCGCGATTATGAGAAGAAAATTGCCGAAGTGGAGCAAGAACGCCAGCGCGTCTACCAGGCGCAGCAACAGCTGCGGGAGAATCTGCAGGCGCTTTCGCAGACCGGCAAAGAAGGCGCGTTGCGCGCGCGCTATGTGGAACAGCTCGAAGCTTCGGATGGGAAACTGCAAATCCTTGCTCAGCGGGAGGCGGAGTATACCGCCAACATGGAGAAGGTGAAGCAGGAGATCGAGACGCGGCTCAAGAGCCTGTGAGTTTCAACGCGCAGAACGTGGAGAACGCGGAGCCGCCGCCAGGCTGGCTCCGCGTTCTCGTGGCGGCGCATAGATACGCCTAGATGGCGGCGACGGCGGCGAGAATTTCGTTGATGTCGGGCAGCTCCCCGATGGGATACACTTTCTTCCAGGCGATTTTCCCCTCAGGATCTACGATGAAAACCGCGCGCTCGCTGAAACCGTCCGCTTCACGCAGGATGCCAAAGGCTTCTGCCACTGCGCCATGGGGCCAGAAATCGGCAAGCAGCGAGGTCCTCTGGATGCCCAGCTGCTCGGCCCAGGGCTTCTTGGCCTGCCGCGAATCAATGCTCACGCCCAGTCCAATCGCGTTGTGCGCTTCCAATGTCGCCTGGTTAGCATCCAACTGCTGCATCTGGGTCGCGCAGACGCCGGTCCATGCCAGCGGGTGAAAAGACAACACGACTTTCTTGCCGCGCAAGGCGCTCAGTGCGATTTCCTTCCCATCCTGATCTTTCAAGACGAAATCGGGTGCGAGCGCGCCAATTTGCAACTGCTTCTTTTCCATGAGTTTCTCTCCTTATGGATTGTATAAGCGTGTGACACGACTATATTATATACTATTATCTTTTTTATTTCAAGGGCTTAATCTCAACCTTAATCGAAGCGACCTTGCAGCTTGGCAACGCGCTCAGGCGTTGCCAAGCTCTGCATTGAACGGCACACGCTCCAAGAACTGCGCGCGCAACGCGGGATCGTGGATTGCGGCGGCGCGTTCCTGCAATAATTGCAGGCCCCTGGCACGCAGGGCTTCTGCGAGGGGGTGCTCTTCGGCGGCGCGCAGCACGCGGTAGCAGGTGAGATAGACCAGCACGGGGAATTCGACCCCTTCCACCGAGGCCGTATCGAGGTATGTCAGGATCTCCGCGGCGTAGTCCCGCGCCTGGGATACGGCGCCTTCCATGAGCGCGGCGCGGGCCAGCCCGGCGAGGTCGTCCAGTGCGGCGCCGCTCTGTTCCAGCGCGCGGCGCAGCGCCAACGCCTCAGTGAAAGCCGCCGCGGCCTGTTGCGGCTGCCCTGCTTCCAACCATGCCAATCCCAGGTGGTTCAGCGTGTAGCCCAGGCTGTAGGTGTCCTCAATCTCGCGTTGTAATTCCAAAGCCGCTTGCCCTATCTCAATTGCCGCCTCGAACTCGCCCAACATCGTGTGGATCAGGCCCAGCGTGTCCAGGCTGAGCGCCACCCCTTCACGGTGGCCGACTTCACGACTCATCTGTAACGCCTGGGTATGGTAATCCTGCGCGGCGCGATAATCTCCCAGGTCGAAGGCATTGTTGCCCAGACTGTTGAGCGCAAACCCTTCCGCGTAGCGCCAGCCGATGGCGCGACTTTCGGCCAACGCCTGCTGATACTGCGCCTGCTCCGCTATGTAATCGCCGGTCTGCGCATAGAGCGCGCCGAACATCAATGCGCACTGCACTAAACCTTGCTTGTAATCCAACGTTCTGTAAATCGCCTCAGCCTGCTGATAATAGTTGCGCGCGTCCGCATAGTTTTGCTCCTGATACAGGAGCGTACCCAAATCGTGCAGGCAGCGCGCTTCTTCCAACCGCTGCTCGTGCTGCTGCGCCAACGCGAGCGCCAGTTCCAGACAGACCCGCGCCGCATCCACATTGCCTTGCTGCCGTAGAATGCGCCCCCAGGTCTGCAAGCCTTGGATCTCCAGCAGGCTATACCCACATTTTACGGCGAGCTGCGTGGCTTGTTGCACTGAGGCCAGCGCCGTGGGATAATCATCTACAGCGCGGGCGTACCGCGCTTGTCTCAGGGCCACTGTGGCAGATTGCCGGGGATTCTCCAGGGCCGCTGCAATCCGCGCCAAAGCCTGAAGATCCTCAAGTTGCGCGGCGCGCTCGCCCAGAACATCGTAGACCGCCTCGCGTCTCAGCAGCAGCCGATAGCGCAGCTCCAACGCGGAATCCGGGGTGAGCGCCAGCGCCCGGCTGAAGTAAGCAATGGCATTGGCATTGTCATAATAGCGCGCTGCCTGTTCGCCCGCCAGTCCGGCGTAGTGACGTTCCGCTTCTGGTCGCTCTGCCTGATGGTAGTGATGCACCAGCAGCGGCAATTGCCTGGTCGAAACCGGCTGCGCGGCGTACCAATCGGCGATCAGCGCGTGCAGCTCGCGGCGTTGTGCAAAGAGCAGCGTTTGATAGGCGGCTTCCTGCGTGATGATGTGCTTGAATACATAGGTCAGCTCCGGTTCCGGCGCCTCAACGAAAGTGAAATCGCGCTGATTGAGCGCCAGAAGCTCCGCGCGCAGGTTCGCTTCTGATATGGGGGCGTACCATTGGATGAACGCGGCATGGAGCGGCGCAAAGGGGAAACTGCGCCCGATGACCGCAGCCACTTTGAGCACGGCTTGTTGCATCGCTGGCAGACTGTCAATACGCGCCAGGATTAACCCGTGGAGCGTCTCTGGCAAGGTTTGGATCGTCTGCTCCAAATCGCCGACGATGTGCGCCGGCGACGTAAGTATGCCGCGCTCGCGCAGCGCGTGCAGCATTTCCTCGGCGAAGAATGGATTGCCGCCGGAACGGGTCTGAAGCGCTGCGGCCAGGGCTTCTGGCAGCGCCGTCACAGGGACGCCCAATCGCTGAGCTGCCAGCGCCACAATTTCCGCCGGCGTCAGCCCTTCCAGACGTAACGTCTCGACAAAGGGCAACGCGCGCAGGCGTTGCAGCGTTGCTTCGGCGGGATGTCCCAGCTCCAGCGGGCGATGCGCCACGACCAGGAGCAACGGTAGTTCGTACACCCATGCCCGTCGCGCCACATCTTCTGCCAGCTGCCACGAGAGCGCATCGAGCCAGTGCGCATCTTCCAGCACCAGGATCAGGGGTTGCGCCTTGGCCCAGGTCATCAGTAACGCCAAAAGCAGTTGGCGGAGCGCGTGTTGCCGTAATTCGGGGGTGAGGGCGGCGGTCAATGGCGTTTCGGGGAAATCCAGATCGAGCAGCGGATTGAGCAGCGGCGCGTGTTCGGCTTGTTCAGGGGCGATGTGCGCCATAGCTGCGGCGACGTTTCGGCGGCGGGCCACGGGATCGCTCGTATTCTCGATATCAAAATAAGCGGCGAAAATATCCCGCCAGGCGCGATAAGGCGTCTGCTGCTGAATGCTTTGACCGGCGCCCAGCAAGCCTGTGAAGCCGCGTTCGTGTGTGAGCTGCTTCAGCGCGTCAATCAGCCGCGTCTTGCCGATGCCGGCCTCGCCTTCGAGCAATAGCCCGTGCGGATGTCCGGCTTGCAGCGCGTCAAGGCAGCGCTCCAGGCGGTGCAGCTCGGCGTGGCGGCCCACCAGCGCGGCGTCATCGCCGGTGGAGGCTGGCGCATGAGCCAGGGGCCGATAGACCCGCACGAGCTCCGCGCGGCCTTTGACGCGCACCGGCAGCAGGTTCTCGTAGCCAACCCGCGCGCGCGTCTGGATGTAGATGCTGTGCGCGCAGCGAATCTCGCCGGGCGGGGCGGCTGCCATCAGCCGGGCGGCGAGCACCGCATCATCGCCGATGACGCCATAGGTGCGGCGGGTCGCACTGCCGTATTCGCCCGTCCGCGCCGGGCCGCTGGCGATGCCGATTTGCGCCTGCGGTGTGAATTCGAGCTGCGCCGGCGGCGCGCTGAGCGCCAGGCCCGCTTGCGCCGCGCGATAGGCGTCGTCGCCGTAAGCCACGGGCGCGCCGAAGGCGGCGTACAGGAAACTCCCCTTATCGCCAATGGTCAGCTGGATCACGTTGCCGCCGTGCTGCGTGACCACTTGCTGCACCCAACGCATGTAGGCATCGAGTTTGACGCCGGCTGCGGGATCGGTGTCGTAATCCAGGCCGGAGAAGCGCAAGAAGAGCGAGGTTGCCGGGCGCAGTTCGGCGCGGTAGTCGCCTGCCGTCGCATGGAGATGTGAGTGCAACGCGGGTAAGACCCATGAGTGCAGCTGCGCAGCGTCGAGCGCGGCCGGCGCCAAAGGCGGCCAGGGATGCGGCGCGACCTTCGTCTTCAACCCGGATACTACAGCCAGGCGGCGTCCGCTTTCGGGATGCGTGCGCCATTCGCTGATGGTCAGCGTGTCTTGCAGGGGAACTGCAAGGCTTTCATCTGCCAGAACCTCGCCTCGTAGCGCCTGCCCCTCGGCCTGCGACATGCGCTGCAAGGTCTCGCCGGCCAGCACATCCAGCACTTGGATCTCCGGGTCGCCCACGCAGTAGCGGCGCGCCGGCCCCGCAGCGATGCCGATCTTGATGTGCAGCGCCGTCGTCACGGCGGGCGTCACCGTGATGGCGGCAAAAGGCGCCATCGCTGCTTGCATCGCCAAAGCGCACGCTATGGCAGATAAGGCGGTGTGTTCTTCAGCCTTTTCTTCAAACCAGCAGGTGATGGCGTCGCCCACGAAGCCGATGACGCTGCTGCCATAAGCATGCACCTGGGCGATGAGCGCGTCATAGACTTGATTGAGGAAGAAGGTGAGCTCTTCCGCTGCGCGTTGGGGGCCGAGTTGGGCCGCGAGCGCCCGCGCCAATGGGGTGAAGCCGGAAATATCGGCGAACAACGCTGCGCCTTGCGCGAACTCCGGCAAGGTTGCCCCACGCGCCAGCGCCTGGCGCCGATCCATGGGGATGTAGACCGCGAGTTGCGTCACGACTCGTCCTTACAGAACCCGGCGCTTTGGAGGACGGCTTCGAGACCGGCATAATCGAAATCGTGCGTCAATTGCAGCAGGGCTTGCCCCAGCGCTACATCTTGTTGTTGGATCTCGACGGCTAAAGCTTGCAATAGCGCACAATCGCCGCTGGCGCAGGCATCAGCCAGCTGCTCCAGTGATTCAATCGAACACAGCGTCGCCAGACGCGCGCCAAGAGCCGCAAAGGCGGGTTTGGAAGGCGGTTGGCTCGGCGCCGCTGCTCCCGCCTCCAGCGCGCCAAACGCAGGCAGCGTGAAGAAGAAGCACGCGCCCTGGCCCGGCGCACTTTCGACGCCCACCTCGCCGCCGAGCTTCTCCACCATGCGTTTGACGATGGATAAGCCCAGCCCATGCCCCTCGATGTGCGACGTATCCAGGCGGGTGAAGGGCGTGAACAACCGGGCCTGCGCTTGCGGCGCAATCCCCGGCCCATTATCGCGCACCCAGAACATGATTTTGGATTGCAGGTTTGGCGCCGGTGTGGTTACTGCGGCGTCAGCTTCCGAAATTGGCGTTGCGACATCCAATATCGTGTAGCCTAATTCCACGCGCGGGGGAATGCCCTGATCCGGAAGCCCTCCGTATTTCAGCGCGTTGCTAATCAGATTGACCCACACTTCTTCAACCCAGGCGGGATAGCCCCAGGCAATCGGCCAGCTGGCAGGTTTGATGATCTGCGCGGCTTTTTGGGCTGCCAGATGCGCCAGCCGCGTTTCTACCTCTACAATGATGGCCGCCATGTCCAGTGCGCTCAACTTAACTTCTGCTTGCCGCACATTGGCAAACATGAGCAATTCATCAATGATGTGGCCCATTTTGGCGCTGGTGCTTAACAGCAGCTCGGCGCTGGACAATTCCGGGGATTTCGTCTCGGCAAACTGCTCCACCAGCAAGGAACTGTAGCCTACCATGACTGTGAGGGGATTCTTGAGATCGTGCGCTACGGTATGCGAGAAAGCCTTGAGATCGCCAATCAGTTGCTCGCGTTCGATGATTTCCTGTTCCAATTGTCGCATGGCGTGTTGGAGATCCGCCGTGCGCGCAACAACCAGTTCTTCCAAATGCTCGCGGTGCTGCTGTAACTCCCGCTCCGCGCGTTGTCGCTCTTTGATTTCCAGCTGCGCCTGCTGATATAGATAGGCGTTATCTATGGCTACTGCGGCCTGCTGCGCCAGCGCCTCCAGGCGCACCGCGTCGTTCGTGGTGTAGAAGGCCGGTGTGGCGCTGAGCACGCTCAAATAGCCCAGCAGCCGGCCCCGCAAGTGAATGGGTACGCCAATGTAGGAGCGAATCCAATGTTGTTCGGGGCGGGAATACACCCAGGTGTCGCTCGTGAAGACATCGGAAATGGCGAGCGGTTGTAGCGTCTCGCGCATGAGCGCCAACCCGCGCACCTGCGAGATCTCGAATTCGATCTCCCGCACCGTGGTCATGATTCCGAAACGCTCATAACCGCGCCCGCGAAAGACCCGCGCCACGTCCCCTTCGACCAACATCACATTGGCAGCGTCATACGCTACCAGCGCGCCGATTTGCTCCAGAATGCGGTCGAGCACTTCCTCATAGTCCAGCGTGCTGGTCAACGCCGCGCTGGCTTGATACAGGGCGCGCAATGTCTGCTCCTGTTCCAGGACTGCCTGTAACGCCGCTTCGCGTTCCACGACACGCTGCTCCAGGGAGTTGAGCAACCGTGCATTCTCGATGGCAATGGCAGCCTGCGCCGCCAGGGTTATCAGACAGGTCACATCCTCAACCTCGAAGGGGCGCCGGTTGCGCTTGTTTTCCACCTCCAAGACCCCGATACGGCGTTCTTGAAACTGCATGGGGACGGCAAGCAGGGAGTGCGCTTGCAATCCCGTGAGCTGCTCGATTTGGGAATAGTAGCGTGGATCAACGCGCACATCGGGCACAATGACCGGTTCGCCGGAGCTGAAGGCCGTGCCGGCAATGGAATTTTCAACCGGCACCGGGATGTTGAAGAGCTGATCTTCGTGCAGGCTGACCACTTTGAAGCGCAGCTCGGCGGTCTTTTCATCGTACAACAGGATGCCGGCGGTTTGCGTCTGGGTCAGCTCGACGGCCGCTTGAACAATCTTGTGCAGCAGACGTTCCAGCGGCACAGGCAAGGTCAACTCACGGGTGATTTTGAGTATTTGCTGCGCCTTGCGACATTCCATAACGCTCACCTTTGATCCGTCCGAACCTGTACGCGCGGATGTTGATATGTGTATGACATTCGTGATAAATCACAATCACGGTTATAATACACCTAAGATGAGTGAATTCAAGTCCCAGCTATGGCATATCCTGGAACTCAGCGGCGAGCTGACTTCGATGACCGAGCTCGAGCCGTTGCTCCATCGCATCGCGGCAGCGGCTCAGGAGCTTACGGGCACAGAGTCGGCGGGGATCTTGCTCTACGCGGCCACGAGCAACGATCTGCGTTTCGTGACTGTCACCACCCATGCCGATGTCATCCTGGATATTCCCGTGCCCTTGGAAGGCTCGGTCGCGGGCGCATGTTTCACCAGCGGCGAAGCGATCATTGTGTCGGATGTTGCCGCCGATCCCCGTTACTTCCGCTTACCTGAAGAGATCAGCGGCCTGGCAGCCCGCGCCTT
Source organism: uncultured Anaerolineales bacterium (assembly GCA_964508025.1). Lineage (GTDB taxonomy): Bacteria > Chloroflexota > Anaerolineae > B4-G1 > SLSP01 > JAAZNO01. The sequence continues at coordinate 24,856 of CAZDSF010000010.1, read as the reverse complement.
GCTGGCTGTCCCGCTGGAGTATCGGGGGCGGCGGATCGGCGTGCTGGAAGTGGAGAACAAACGCGACGATACGCCTTTCGATGCGGATGATGTGGCGATTCTGACCGCGCTCGCGGCCCATGCCACTATCGCCATCGAGAACGCGCGCCTGCTGAACGCCTTGCACGTAGAGCAAAGCCGTTTGGAAGACGAGGTCGCCGCGCGCACTGCGGCGCTGGCGCGCCAGAACCGGCAGCTGCAAACCGAAATCGCCGAACGTGAAGCGGCGCAAGCTCTGGCAATCCGGCAGCAACGCGCGCTAGCCGCTTACGAGGAGCGCGCCCGCATGAGCCGGGAGCTGCACGATGGGTTGGGGCAAGCGCTCGGTTACATTAACGTGATCGCCCAGGCCACAGAGACGCTGCTGCAAAAAGGCGAGCATCAGGCCGCGCGGGCGAATCTACAACAGCTGGCGCACGCGGCCCGCGAGGCCCATGCCGAGGTGCGTGAGGACATTCTGGATTTGCGCATGATCAGGCCGACGGCGCCTCTGGATTTTTACACCGCGTTGCGCGCAGCAGCCGATCAAATCCAGGCGCGTTATGGCTTGCGCGTCATCTTGCGCCTGCCGCCACAGGACGCTTCTCCCTTGTTGACGCCGCATGTCGAAGAACAAGTGCTGCGCATCATCCAAGAGGCGCTGACCAACGCGGGCAAACATGCGCGCGCCACTCGTGTCGAAGTTGTCTTCAGCCACATCGGTGAACAGGTGCAGGTCACGGTGACGGATGATGGGGTGGGATTTGATGCAAATTTACAAATCAGCAAATCTGCAAATCAGCAACGCGCCACATCGGTATCCAGTAATCAGCAATCAGTAACCAGTTTTGGTTTGACCGTCATGCGCGAGCGAGCGGAGCGCGTGGGCGGGCAATTGGAGGTCCAGTCCGCGCCTGGCGAAGGGACGCGCATCAGCCTGTTGGCGCCGCGCGGCTTCGGGGGTGTGGATGAAGAGGGCGACATCCAGGGGCTGCGGGTGCTCCTGGCGGATGATTCCCCCCTGTTTCTCGATGGCCTGCGCCAGCTGCTTCTGAGCCGGGGCGTCTCTGTGGTGGGAACGGCGCGGGATGGCATCGAGGCGCTGGAAAAGGCGCGCGCGCTGCGCCCGGATGTGGTGGTGCTCGATCTCAACATGCCCCGCTGCAACGGTCTGGAAGCCACGCGCGCGCTCAAAGCCGAGCTGCCGGAGATCAAAGTGCTCATTTTGACCGCTTCCGAAGAGGCCGAGCCGCTCTACGAAGCCATGCGCAGCGGCGCGACGGGCTACCTGCTCAAGAACCTGGAAGCCAACGCCTTCTGTGCGCTGCTTGCCGGTGCATTGCGCGGCGAGGCAGCGCTGTCGCCTGGGTTAGCGGAGCGACTGGTCACAGAGTTTGCCCGCTTGCCAGCGTCGGAGCCAGACCCTCTCACGCCGCGCCAGTGGGAGATTTTGCGCTTGGTGGCTTCGGGAATGACGTACAAAGAAATCGGCGCCAGGCTCTATCTCAGTGAAAAGACTATCAAATACCACGTGGGGCAAATTCTGGAACGGTTACAAGTCAAAAATCGCGCGCAGGCAATCGCGTATTTCAAGGAGCGCGCGCTGTAATCCCCCTGGAAATAGCCTTGTTGCAGAGAACTCCAAAAGTCCAGTCGCCCAGACTGGACTTTTTTTAACCCCAAGTCCAGTGACAATGCCATCAAGGTATGTTAGAGTAAACATACCCTTGAACGTCGCCGTTCAAGAACCAGACCCAAAGTGGAGACGCTGCATGAAGCACATTCTGGTCTATGGCGCGAGCCTGTTCCTGGCGGGGCTGCTGCCGCAATTGCAGACGCTGGCGGATACGGAAGTCTGCTGCCGGGCGGGGCTGGCCGGCCTGGGCGACCTGTGCGCCTACGACCTGGTGCTGATTGACCTGCACGACGCGCGCGCCGCCGATGTGCTAACGCTGCTGCGCGCCCGCCCCGACCTGCGCGTCGTGGGCGTCAACGCCGAGTCCAGCGCCGTGACCGTGTTGCACGGTCAGGTCTACCCGGCGCAGAGCATAGAGGAGGTGATGCGGACGATTGGCGATTTCTGATTTTAGATGTTGGATTTTGGAGGGGTGCTGTTATCCTTCGCCTTTTCACCTTTTCGCGCAAATCTGCCCTGTTTTCGAAAGGAGCCACACACATGAAAACGTACTTGAACCTGGAACGCCTGGCCCGGCTGGGCCTCACCACTGTCCTGCTGCTGGGGCTGCTGGCAACGCTGACGCCGCAGCCTGCGCCTGTGCTGGCAGCTGTGTATAAAATATACTGGGTGAATATGCAAAGTAACACTATCTACCGAGCCAATCCAGATGGTACTGGTGCAGAAAACATCACCCCGGCCAGCGGCGTGAACGGGCCGTATGGTATTGCGCTGGACGTAGCTGGCGGCAAGATGTACTGGACAAATTTTGGCAACAACACCCTCTACCGGGCCGATCTGGATGGCAGCAATCCCCAAAACATCACCCCGGCCAGCGGCGTGAACGAGCCGTATGGTATTGTGCTGGACTTGTCTGCTAACAAAATGTACTGGGCGAATTATAACAATATCATCTACCGGGCCGATTTGGATGGCAGCAATCCCCAAAACATCACTCCGGCCAGCGGCGTGAACGAGCCGTCTGGTATTGCGCTGGATGTGGCCGGCGGCAAGATGTACTGGACAAATTATATCAACAGCACCCTTTATCGAGCCAACCTGGACGGTAGCAATCCCCAGGACATCACCCCGGTTGGCAGCGTGGGCGGTCCGGCTGGTATTGCGCTGGATGTGGCCGGCGGCAAGATGTACTGGGCGAATACCGGCAATAACACTCTCTACCGGGCCGACCTCGACGGCAGCAATCTTCAAAATATCACCCCGGTTGGCAGCGTGGGCAGTCCGGCTGGTATTGCGCTGAATGTAGCCGAAGGCAAGATGTACTGGACAAACTATGGCAACAACACCCTTTACCGTGCCGATCTGGACGGCAGCAATCCCCAGAACATCACCTCGCCCGGCAGTGCGAGTAGGCCGTCGGGTATTGCGCTGATGTTGGGCGATCCATCAGCGGTGACGTTGAACAGCCTGGCGGCGCGCGGTGTGATGTTGCTGCCCGCTCTGGGCTTGTTCGTCCTCAGCACCATCGCGCTGAGATGGGGCAAGCGGCGCGGGTGATTTTTGATTGGCGATTTTGGATTTTAGGAGTAGGGGAGTAGGAAGTAAGGAAGTAGGAGCACGCTCGCTACTACCCTACTCCTTACTTCCTTACTCCCCATCCCCCATATACCCATGACAAGGAGTTACACCATGGAACACTACGAAACACCCACCATCGTCTACGAAGGCAAGCTGGAAGTCCACGCGGGAAGCCCGCAAGAGCTGTCCAATCCGGGCCTGTTCGAGTGGTAAGCGTATAGCGGCAAACACATCTGTAGGGGGCGCGGCGGCACGGCGCGCCCCTGGAAAGTCCAGTCGCCCAGACTGGACTTTTTTTAGCCCAAAGTCCAGTGACAAACGCCCCAAAATCCGTTATAGTTAAAGTATCTGATGCGCACGCCATATCTGATCGGGCGGACATTTTGGGGGCTGATGGAGATACCATGGTACGGATTTTGCTCTACGGCAATTCGATCTTTCTCGCGGGGCTGGCTGAGCAGCTAGCCGCCCACGCCGGTTTCGACTTTGTGACCTGCGCCGCGCTGAGCGCCGTAGAGAACCTGGCGGACTTCGATGTGGTTCTGCTAGATCTTGACCATAGCCATGCCGGGGAGGTGTTGACGCTGTTTCACACCCGGCCCGATCTGCGCATCATCGGCGTCAACGCCGCGATGAGCGCCGTCACGGTCATCTCTGGACAGGTATATCCGGCGCACACGTTAGGCGAGGTCATTGGCTGTCTGGCGCCGGTCGAAACGCGGCAAGCCGATGTTTTCGAGAGCATATCGAAAGTCCCTGCCGACGGCCTCGCAAACCCGGCAGCGGACTTGTGGGGCTAGCAGACGGGGGGAATCAAATAGCGTAGGGAAGGGGGACAAACGGAGGACGAAGCGGGGCTTCGCCCTCCGTTTGCCCATGGGTTCTGTGGGTTTGTGTGTATAATCCAGTTACCTTAAACAACAAAAGCGTGCTGCTGAGCATGCGCTGCAGCCCTGATTGAGGAAAATCATTAACGCGGAGGGGCAGAGGCGCGGAGGTGCAGAGGCGCGGAGGTGCAGAGGCGCGGAGGTGCAGAGGCGCGGAGGGGCAGAGGCGCGGAGGGGCGGAGTTTTTTTCTTCATCCTTCATCCTTCATCCTTCCGTCTTCCGCCTTCATCCTTGTTCAGAGGAGGTGATTTATGAAAGCAGAGCGGTGCACATATCGGCGTTGGACTGCTGGCGGGCTGTTATTGCTCGCCTTAGCGGCGTTGCTGCTGCGACCGGCCCCGCCCACCCGCGCCTGGCCCGGCGATATGAGCGCCGCCTGGGTCTCCGCCGAGATCGAAGACACCCGCGCTATCGCCTGGAGCGATATGGACAACGACGGCGATCCCGATCTGGCGGTGGGCAACTGGAACCAGCCCGTCCGCGTCTACCGCAATGACGGCGGGCCGCAGACGGGCGGCGGCGCGCTCACGCTGATCTGGTCATCTGCCGAGAGCGCCAACACCGCCGCCCTCGCCTGGGGCGATTTCGACGGCGACGGCTTGCCCGATCTGGCGGTCGGCAATCGCGGGCAGCCCAACCGCATCTACCGCAACAACGGCGATGACACCTTCACGTTGGCCTGGGAATCCGCCGCAAGCGATGACACCACCAGCCTCGCCTGGGCGGATTGGGATGCTGATGGCAACCTCGATCTGGCAGTGGGCAACTGGGCCGGGCCGAACCATGTCTACCGCAACAACGGCGATGGCACCTTCACGCTGCTCTGGTCTTCCACAGAAACGGACAACACCACCGCCCTTGCCTGGGCCGATTTCGATGGCGACGGGCAGCCCGATCTGGCAGCGGGCAACCATAACGCCCCGACGCGCCTCTACCGCAACACCGGCAGTGGGATGACGCTGGTGTGGTCTTCGCCGGAGAGCAGCAGCACCACCGCCGTCGCCTGGGCGGATTGGAACGGCGATGGCAAGCCCGATCTGGCCGTGGGCAATTACGGCGTCAACCGCCTGTACACGAATGACGGCGCGACGCTCACGCTGGTCTGGACTTCCGCCGAGAGCGATAGCACCTCCAGCCTGGCCTGGGGCGATTGGGACGGCGACGGCCTACCCGATCTGGCCGTAGGCAACGAATACGCTCCCAACCGCATCTACCGCAACACCGGCGGCGGGTTCGCGCTCGCCTGGTCGGCCCCTATCCCTGAGGATCGCACCATGAGCGTCGCCTGGGCTGATTGTGACGGCAATGGCAATCTCGATTTGGCCGTAGGCAATGGGAATGGCATCAACCGCGCCAACCGCATCTACCGCAACGCTGGCGGCGCGCTCGCGCTCGATTGGACTTCGCTCGAAGCCGACGACACCCGCGCCCTCGCCTGGGGCGATTTCGATGGCGACGGTCTGCTCGATCTGGCCGTGGGCAACGCCTTTGGCCCCAATCGCCTCTACCGCAACACCGGCGACGGCTACACGCTGATCTGGATCTCGCCCGAAAGCGACTTCACCACCAGCCTCGCCTGGGGCGACGCCGATGGCGATGGCCTGCTCGACCTGGCGGTGGGCAATCGCGGTCGGCCCAACCGCATCTATCGCAATACCGGCGCGACCCTGGTGTTGGCCTGGTCATCGGATGAATGGGATAACACCACGGCGGTTGCCTGGGGCGATTATAACGGCGACGGGCGGCTCGATCTGGCGGTTGCTAATGACCGCATCGGTTGGTTCAGCCCGGCCCCCAACCGCGTCTACCGCAACGCTGGCAACGGCGCATTCCTCCTGGCGTGGACTTCGTCGGAAGCGGAAGTCAGCCAGGGTATCGCCTGGGGCGATTACGATGGTGATGGGCGGCTTGATCTGGCCGTAGCGAACGACAATGGCCCGACGCGCCTCTACCGCAACACCGGCGCCGGGTTCGTCGCCGCGTGGGCATCCGCCGAAACCGATACGAGCACTGGCGTCGCCTGGGCCGATGCCGATGGCGATGGCCTGCTCGACCTGGCCGTGAGCGCCGAGAACGCGCCCACGCGCCTCTATCGGAATACGGGCAGCGGCTTCAACCTCGTCTGGTCTTCCGCCGAGCAGAACAACACCACCAGCCCCGCCTGGGGCGACTGGGATGGCGACGGCTGGCTCGATCTGGCCATAGGCAATCGTGGGCAACCCAACCGCATCTATCGCAATGATGGAACTACGCTGACTCTGGCCTGGAGCTCGCCCGAATCGGATGACACCAGCAGCATCGCCTTTGGCGACGCTGACGGCGACGGCGATCTCGACCTGGCGGTGGGCAATGGCGGCGGCGCTGCGGGACGGGCCAACCGCATCTACCGCAACGCCGGGCAGCCCTTCGCCCCCGCGTGGAGCACGCCAGATCGCGCTGACATCCACGCGCTGGCCTGGGGCGACTACGACGGCGATGGATGGCTCGATCTCGCGCTCGCCGACCTGCTCAGCCCTACCCGCATCTATCGCCATACCGGCGCAACGCTGACCCTGGCGCACACGATCACCCAGACCCACGGCGCTGCCACGCTCGCCTGGGGTGATTGGGACGGCGATGGGGAGCTCGATCTCGCCATCGGCGGGGCAACCATCGGCCTCTATGTGCTACAAAATGACAACGGCGAGTTCAGCATCGCCTGGAGCGATCCAGACCTTCAGGCCGTCAGCGGCCTGGCCTGGGGCGATGCCGATGGCGACGGGGTGCTCGATCTCGCCGTAGTGCGGAATGGCGCGCCGAATCTGGTCTACCGCAACACCGGCGCGGGGCTGGAACTGGCCTGGACTGCGCCGGAAGTCCGCAATAGCCGGAGCGTTGCCTGGGGCGATGCCGATGGCGACGGCCTGCTCGATCTGGCGTTTGGCAATCGAAATGCGCCCAACCAGGTCTATCGCAATACCGGAGATGATTTCGCGCTGGCCTGGGAATCCGCCGAAAGCGATTTCACCAACGCCGTCGCCTGGGGCGATCTCGACGGCGATGGCCTGCCCGATCTGGCGGTGGGCAACGATGGCTACAGCCGCGTCTACCGCAATACCGGCGGGAGCTTCATGCTGGCCTGGACTGCGCCCGCCTCCTATCCCACCAGCGACATCGCCTGGGGCGATTGGGACAACAACGGGCTGCTCGATCTCGCGCTTGCCAACGGCAGCCACGCGCAGGTCTATCGCAACGCCGGCGGCGTGCTCCAGCCCGTGTGGGCCTCCACCGATGGGCCGGCAGCCTCGGTCGCCTGGGGCGATTGGGATCACGACGGCGATCTCGATCTGGCAGCGGGCGGCGGCAACGCGCCGAGCCGGGTCTACGCCAACCGCGTCCATCCGGCGCAGGCGCTGCCGGTCAACGCGCCCATTGTCGTGCTGGGGTATCCCGGCGCGCAGGCGGCGGCCTTCTACGCCTCGGCGCACATCTTCGAGGGCGCGGTCGCCATCCCCTACACGCTGCACGCCGCCGGAAGCGCGCCCGTGCGCGAGGTGCGCGGCTTCTACTCGCTCGATGGCGGCGGTCTGTGGCTGCCCGCCGTTCCCACCAGCGACACGCTCACCGCCAACCTCGCCACGCTACCGCCAGGGCAGGTGGGCATCACTAACACCCACGTCTTCACTTGGAATCTCGCCGCGCAGAACTTCTTCGGGCAGGCCGATAATGTCGTCTTCCGCATCCAGGCGTATTCCAGCCTGCACAACACCGCCGGGCCGTACCAGCGGCCCTTCGGCGCGGGCGCGCAGACCTTCCCCTTCCGCGCGCGCGGGAGCCAGGTGTTGGTGGTGGATGAAGGCGGTCTGCCCGTGAGCGGCGCGCAGGTCTACCGGCTGCCCGCTGGAGCGAGCGGGGCCGCTGCGCCGGTCACAGACGCGACCGGGCGCGCGCTCGCCACCAACGTCGCCGGCTACCTGCCCGGACGCGGCGCGCTCAACGTAGGCGATCAGCTCGTCGCATTGTTGCCTATCACGGCGACCGAATCCTATACACTCTATCACACCAGCGCCGCGCCCACCCACACCGGCCTGGATAAATTCACGGTGCAGCAACCGGGCGTGCAAACCCTGCTCGTCTCTGCGGCGAATCCCCTGATCCTCTTCAACCTCGATCTCTCGCTGGAATGGGACGCCCGCAACGATGGCAACTTCCTCGGCGATCTGGCGCTGGCCCTGGAGCAGAGCTCGGCGGTGCTGTATGATGTCACCGATGGGCAAATGGCGCTGGGCGAGGTGCGGGTGCATCAGGCGAAGGCCAACTGGCTCAGCGCGGATATTGTGATGTACGCGCAGAACGGCATCCGTCCCCGCGCGACCATGGGCGGGATTGTGGGCGCGATGACCGATGATGTCATCAGCGCGACGCGCGTCATCACCAACGCCTACGGGCCTGGGCAAATCCGCATGGGGCCGAACTGGGATCCTTTCGGTCAAAACCTCGATGAACTGAACCAGGACTGGCAGCGCGCGCTGGCGCACGAAATTGCGCACTACGCGCTCTTCCTGCCCGATAACTACCTGGGCTTCGACGCCAACGGCTTCCCGCGCCTGGTGGATTGCCAGGGCAGCTTTATGACCAATACCTACGACGATGCCTACAGCGAGTTCCTCACCCGCGCGGACTGGGTGGGCGATTGCCTGCACACCATCGCCGAGCACACCACCGGGCGCACCGATTGGGAGACGGTGCGCGCCTTCTACGATAGGGTGCATGAACCGGTCCGCCTCAATCCCGGCCCGGCGCGGCTGCCGCTGGCCGTCACCCGCGTGACGCCGCTATCTCCGTCCGCGCCCGCCGAAACGCTGCCGCCGCGCTTCTTCGATCTGCGCGATGCCGCCACCGGCGCGCTGCTCCGCGTTCCGGGCGCGCAAGCCTACCTGTTCCAGGTGAATGCCCCCGGCGATCCCACCGATGACCGATTAGTCCCGCTGGGCGCGACGCTGGGCGACGGCGACCGCATCAAAGTGCGCGGCGCGCGGGTGGGCGACCGGCTGTGCGTCTTCGCGCCCTACGATGCGCGGACGCAAGCCGCGCCCACCGGCTGCATCGAGGCGCTGAGCGCGCTGGATCGCAGCGTGCCGCTTGCGCCCGCTGCTGGGTGGCAGCCCGCCATTACTGTGCAGGCCGTCACCTCGCGCACGCTCGCCGTGACGGTCACGCTGCCGGTGAGCGTCGCCGCGCTGCACGCGCAGATCTTCCCCGCCTACGGGCCGCTTACCGCGACGTTGCCCGTTACCGCGCCGGTGATCGCCCTCGCGCCGGATCCGGTCAACCCAAGCGTCTTCACGCAGACCCTCACGCTTGCCCATCCCACCTTTGAGGGGGCCGTGCGCGTCTGGCAGCCGGGGGGCGGCGAGACCGTCACCCAAATCTTCCTCAGCCCGCCGTGGGGGCCGAACCGTAAGGGCTTCAGCGGCGATGCGAATGTGCGCGCGTGGGGCGCCAATCAACGGCAACTGGGTGCGCCGGTCGCTTCCGGCGATGGGCAAGTGACGCTCTTCAACCTGGATGATTTCTTTGCCGAGACGGGCATCCTCTCGTTGCAGGCGTTGCCCGCGCTGCCGCAGCTGCCCGCGTGGCTCACGCCGGTGGGGCAGGGCTATCGCGTCGTGGGCGCGAGCGCCGCCGCCCGCGCCATCGCCTTCGATTACTTGCAGCGCGATGTCCCCGCCGGTTACGAGCACACCCTGCGCCTCTACTACTCGCCGAACGATGGACAAACCTGGCAGCGACTTGAAACGACGCTCGATATAGAATATAATCAGGCCATCGCCCGGATGCCAGAGGACGGACAGGGTATCTACGCGCTGCTCGCCACAGTGGAACTGCCCGCCCTGCGCTCCGGTTGGAATCCGCTGAGCTATCCGCTCCCCGGCGCGCGGCCTGTGGCCGAGGCGCTGGCGTCTATCGAAGGGGCGTACTCGTCGCTGCTGTTCTACGAGCAGGAGCAATGGCGGCTTTACGATGTGGCCGTGACGGTGGAACATCCCGCCTACGCCGCCTGGCTCAACGATCTCACCCGGCTGGAATTTGGGCGGAGCTACTGGCTGCACGCCACAGAGACCATCACGCCGTACCTGGGGCTGCCGGGGGCAGGAATGCAGAGCATGGCCTTCAACCCGTTTCCCACCATCTTCTACGGGCCGGTGAGCGCGACGGCAGGCTTTGCGCCTGTAGCGGGCATGGAGGTGCAGGCCACGATCGGCGGCGCGCTGTGCGGCAGCGGCGTCATCGAAACGGTGGGCGGCGCGCTGGCCTACAAGGTGCAGGTGCGCGCGGATGCGGGCGATGACTGCGCCCGCGCCGGGCAGACGGTGACGTTCCACATCGGTGGGCGGGCCTTTGCGGAGACCTTCACCCTGGAAGGCGCCGCGTGGAACCGCCAGGCATGGTATCATCCGCTGGCAACGGTGGGGTACCGAGTATATCTGCCGCTGGTGAGGAAGTAAGAGTGGTTGAAAATCGAGCCTTGCGGCGACGCGCAGCGTCGCCGCAAGGCTTTTTCGAATCACGAATGGGTTTCCCCAGGTTTTCTCTCACGCTCGTTGCGCCAGTTCGCGCCGCTCATACTCTGCAATCACCCGCATGAAATCCAGGCCTACGGGCACATACTGCTTGAGGCAGTAGAAATCCCACACCGCGTTGGCGGGCATAGACTTGAGCTCTTCCAACAGCGCCAGCCGCGCGGTGAAGTTGCCCTCGATCTCGACCTGCTGCAACCGCGCGCGCGGCTCCAACAGCGCGAACAGCAACGCCTTGAGCGTGTTTCGCGTCCCAATCACCCACGCCGCGATGCGATTGATGCTGGCGTCGAAGTAATCCAGTCCGATGTGGATACGCCCCAGCGCGTCGTTGCGGACGATCTCCTGTGCAATCGCTTGCAGCTCATCGTTGAAGGTGACGACGTGATCGCTGTCCCAGCGCACTCCCCGGCTGACGTGCAGCAACAGCGCGTCGAGATACGGCAGCAGGGCCGAGATTTTATCGGCGATGGTCTCGGTGGGGTGGAAATGCCCGCTATCGAGGGTGAGCAGAATGCCCCGGCGCACGGCGTAAGCTGTGTAGAATTCCATCGAGCCAGTGACGTAGCTTTCGGAGCCGATGCCGAACAGTTTCGGTTCGACGGCATCGAGATTGTGGGGCAGCGGCTCAGCCAGAATCGCGTCGAGGGATTCGAGCAGGCGTTGGCGGGGCGCGGCGCGGTCAAAGGGCGTGTCCTTGTAGCCATCGGGGATCCAGATGTTGGTGACGGCGGGCGTTCCCAGCACGGCGCCGAAGTGCTCGCCGATGCGCCGGCAGGCGATGCAGTGTTCTACCCAGAAGCGGCGGATGGCGGGGTCGCGGTGCGAGAGGGTGAAGCCATCGGCGGCGAGCGGATGGGAGAAGCAAGTGGGGTTGAAATCGAGACCATGTCCGTTTGCCTTTGCCCAATCCACCCACGCGGCGAAGTGGCGCGGCTCGATGGCATTGCGCTCGACCGGCGCGGCGGCTTCGAGGTAGATGGCATGCAGGTTCAGGCGGTGAGCGCCGGGCAGCAGGCTGTAAGCCATGTCAAGATCGCGGCGCAGCTCGTCGGCGTTCCGCGCCTTGCCGGGGTAATTGCCGGTGACGGCGATGCCGCCATTCAGCGCGCCGCTGCCAGCCTCGAAGCCGCCCACGTCATCGCCCTGCCAGCAGTGCAGGGAGATGGCGACCGTCTCCAGGGTCGCCAGCGCGGCTTCGGTATCCACGCCCAGCGCGGCGTACCGCTCTCTGGCGAGGTCATAAGCGTGTTGGATAGAAGTTGCAGTGGGCATGTTGGCTTCTCCGAAAATAGGATGGGTTTGTAGTCAGGCGCTTCAGCGCCGTCACACCGCGCTAAAGTGCGTTACTGCGAACATATTTTCTTGCTGGATGATGCGCACCAGCACCGGAGCAGTTTGGGTATGGCAAGCTGCGTTCTGCTCACGGCTCTCTGCGCTCTATGAACTATTTTCATCTATAGGGTTGTACCGCAGGTTCGCTGACACGTCTCTTGGAAACGCCCGCATCAAGCGCGTTGCAGCTGCGCCACCGATACCACCGCTCCATACTGCGCCTTGAGCGCCGCCAGCCCGGCGCGCTGCTCTGCGTAAACCGCGAACAGCCGCTCCGGCGCGCCCTTTTCTTTGCGATACGCCGCTTCTTGCAGCGCAATCCGCGCGAGGATGTTATCCACATAGAACGCGAACTGCCGTTCGTACAGGCTGCGGGGATACTCTTTGCCGATGCCCGCAAACAGCGCGGCGAGATCCTCGTAGCGGGGAATGTAGCCGATGGGCGTCTCGATGGCGTCCACGTCGCCGTGCGCGTAGCGCTCCAGCCAGCCGAGCCATACCTTCACGTCGCGCTTCTCGCCGAGCAGTTGCTTGCCCTCGCCGCCGCGCGCGCCTTCGGTGAGGAAGTAGTTGAGTCCCGCCATCACCGGCTTGGGGTTGAGCTCCGGCGCGTTGAAGAAAGCGAACTGCGCTTCCATGTACTCCGCCAGCGGGCCAGGGATGAACGGCTCGTTGGCCCACGGCTGGCGACGGACGCCCTGCGCGCCCACTTCCGTAGCTGTCGCTGCCGAGAGGATGGAGGCGCCGATGACCACGCCATGATCGGGGTTCTTCGCTGCCCATACCGGCGGCATCGTGTCGCTATCGCGCCCGCTGTAGGTGATGACCTTGATCGGGACGCCAGCAGGATCTTCGGCAATCGCCGCGTTGTAGTTGCCGATATGGACGCTTTCCAGCGTGCAACGCGCGTTAGGATTAGAAATCGGCGCGAGCTTACCCGCCGCGTCCACCTTGCCGGGGTACCATTCGCCTGCGTAGTTGATCCCGCGCTCCGGCATGGGCTTGCCATCGCCCACCCAACGCGGCTCCCCTTCGGGCGTGATGAGCACATTCGACCAGATCACCTCCACGCCGGGCCGGGTCAGCGCCTCGATGAGCAGCGGATCGCCTTCGGGGTTCACATCTTCGATGATGCCGAAGATGCCCTTCTCTGGGTTCACAGCGCGCAGCGTCCCATCGCTGGCAATCCACATCTGCGCCAGATCATCGCCGATGAAGTCATCGCCCACCATCGCGGTGGTGGTTTTGCCGCAGCCCGAAGGCGCCGCGCCCGCGAAGAACGTCTTGCGCCCGCCAGGGCCAGTCAGCCCGGTGATGAACATGTGCTCGGAGAGCTCGCGTCCCCGGCGGTAATAGGTTGCCAGATCCACGGCAAAGCGGTGGTTGCCCTTCTTGAGCAGCAGCGTGTTCCCCGCGTAGGTGCAGAGCATCGAGTAAGTGGTGAGCCAGCTGCGATCCATGAAGACGCGCATATTGGGGAAATCCTCCGGGCGGTTCGCCCCTTCGCTGTGGACGTTGGTGAAGAATTCGCCTGCGCGCGCCGCTTCCCGATCAAAATCGTGGTAGATGCTGCGGTAGAGGATGTCCGCCGAGTGCATCACATACGCGGAAGTGGTAATCTCGATGGCGGGGATGGCCGCCTGCGCGCCCGCCGGCCCACGATTGAAAAAGCCGATCAGCAGCGTCTTGCCCCGTGCAATGCCCGCCATCACCTGGCGGACGTACTCGAGGGCTTCTTCGCGCAGGATGCTCCGCGCCAGCACGCTGGTCTCTTCATCGGGGTTGACGATGTAGAGGGTCTTATCCACCACGCGACCCTGTTCTTCGGGCAGGTCGAAGTGGACGGTGTGCCCCGGCATGGGCAGTGCCTGCTCCTCGCCCTTTTGTAGGCTGAGCGCGCGCACCCACTGAAAATCCGCCTCTGAGCCGGTGTTGATGAAGACCGCGTCTGGCGCCATCATCGCGATGGCGTTGGCGATCTTGATCAGCGCGTCGGCGGTTTGAATGCCCTCCAGCCGCGCCTGAGTCTGCGCATCGCAGCGCGCCGCAAACAACGCGCGGGCTTCTTCGACGGTCCTGACGCCGCCGATTTCGGTCAACAGATCCTTGCCGTGTCTCAATTTGAGCATGTCTTTCTCCTTTGCGAATAGCGAATAGCGAATGGCGACGGCGGAAATCTGCGAAATCTGCGTTTCAAATGGCGATTCCGCCGTAAAGAGGAATCACCCTAAGTATAGAAAGAACGGGGGAATGGGCAAGTCGGGAAACGCGCTGCTACCCTGCCGCGTTTTCCACCAGCCAGCAGTCGCCGTGATACCCGCCCTGGCGCAACATTGCGAAGGCCCAAACTGCTGGTTGAAAATCAGATATAATAGCTGGCACAGACATGATATGACGACATTGAACGCAGGTACACTTCAGTCAGGAGGACCCATGATCCAGTTCACACGACACGACATTCCGCTCCGCACGCTGGCTTCTGGCGCGCAACTCACCGCGCCGGTGTTCCGCTTCATCGGCGACGCCGGCCCCGCCGTTTACATCCAGGCAAACATTCACGGCCCGGAGATTGCCGGCTGCGGCGCGATCTTCGAGCTGCTCAAGTTCCTGCGCGCGCAGGAGACGCTGCACGGCAGCATCACCCTCGTGCCCAGCATCAATCCCGTGGGGCTGGATACGAAGATCATGGGTCAGCAGGTGGGCTACATGGATCTGAACGATCCCAGCGTCTCCAACTGGAACCGCATCTATCCGTTGTTGGTAGAGTCCGCGCGCGATCCCGATGCCGGGCCGCACGAGCCGGAGCCGGTGGAGCTGGCGGGCTTCGTCGCGGCGCACCGCGAGAGCGACGAGGCGACGATTGTACAAGCGTTCCGCGTCGCCCTGCGCGCCGCGCTCGAGGATGTACGCTGCAAGCGGGGGCGCTACGGGCTGCCCTTCCGGCATATCCAGGCGCTCGCCGCGCTGGAAATGGCGCTGGCGCACGATTACGTGCTCGACCTGCACACCGCCGGGCGCGCGGCGCATCATCTCTACATCTTCGAGCCGTACCGCGAGATGGCGACCTATTGGCGCATCCCCTACGTCATCCAGCTGCCGGATGATTTCACCGGCGCGCTCGATGAAGCGTGCATCCTCCCCTGGCTGCGGCTGCAAAAGGCATTCAGAACGCACGCCGGGCGCGAGATTCCGTTCCGCGCGTTCCAGAAAGAGGCGTACACGGTGGAGCTGGGCAGCGCGGATACGCTGAGCGCCGCCGCGATGCGCGAGGACGCTGCGCGGATCATCAACTATCTGCGGGCGAAGGGCGTGCTCGAGGGCGCAGCGGTCGCCGGGGAGGTCGCCAGCGTGTGGTGTACGATGGCGGATTACGCGCGCTACGCCGCGCCGACGGGGGGCTTTCTGCTGTGGGAGAAGGCGCTGGGCGAGACGGTGGCGGCAGGTGAGACCTTCGCCGTGATTTTGCGGCCCTACGCAGTGGGCGACGACGCGCAGCCGGATACGATCCCCCTCACGGCGCGGGAAGAGGGTATCCTGATGAACTGTACCGAGACCCACGTGGTACAGGAAGGAATGCCCGTCTGCGCGATCATGACGCACGTGCAGGCGGTGTAAGGATGAAGGCTGAAGGCTGAAGGCGGAAGGCACTTGCTGTTATGTCAAGTCGGCTCAAGCCGACTCTGGGACTCCGGGGCAGCCTGCTTGAGCAGGTTGCGGGTAGCAGCCTGACGATTTATCTTCAGGCACTTGGCGTCAGGCGTTTTCTCCCTTCATCAGCTGCTCCAGCGTGAGGCTCTCTTCTGCAGCGAATGTGGGGCGAGCCTCCGGCCAGCCAGAGACGGGCGGGACGCCCGTCCCACTGAGTTGCGCGAGGATGGTATGCACAACAACATACCCTGCGCCGAAGCGCATTTTGGGGTTATAATAACCCAAGTTGTCACCCTGGGGGTCTGGCCGAAACGCGGAGCGTTGAAACGCCCCGCTGCTATGCGCAAACCCGTTGAAACGGGTTGGGAGAGTGCGTTTTTAACACACTTTGCATATCAGCCAGCGGTTGGAAACCGCTGGCAACCGCTGGCAAGCGCAAGGTAGCAACTTGGATTATAATAGGTGCTGGAAGCCATGAGATTCACTTGCCTGATCAGCGGAGGGACGGAAGATGATGGAAAGCGCGGCGGCGCAGGCATTGCGTGAGGGCATCGCCGAGGCGAAAGCCGGGCGACGCGCACAGGCGCGGGCGTTGCTCACGCGCGCGACGGAGGAGGCGCCCGAGAACATCACCGCCTGGCTGTGGCTCAGCGGGGTGATGGAGACGCCGGAGGAGCAGGAGCACTGTCTTCGGCAGGCGCTCGCGCTCGACCCCGATCATGCCGCTGCGCGGCGCGGGCTGGCGGCGCTGGCGCCGCGCGTCACCGATGCGCTGCTCCTGCGCGGCATCGCCGCCGCCGAGATCGGCAAGCGGGCGCAGGCGCGGACGCTGCTCCTGGAAGTGACCGAGCGCGACGAGGAGAATGTGCTCGCGTGGCTGTGGCTCAGCCGCGTGCTGGAATCGCCTGCCGATTGCAAGCTCTGCCTGGAAAACGTCCTCGCGCTCGATCCGGCGCACGCGGAGGCCCGCGAGGAGCTGGCGGCGTTGGAACGCCGGCTCGCCCCGGAGCCGCGGCCTTCGCCCGTCGAGAGCATCGAGGCGGAGCCGCCCTCGGAAGCGACGCTGGCCTGGCAGGCGGCGTGGGCGCGCTACGACAACATCTACACCTGCCCCTACTGCGCCGCGTCTACCCAACCCGATGATAAGCGCTGCCCGGCCTGCCGCAATCCGCTGTGGATCAAGAGCGCTCAGCGTGACAAGCCCTCTGTCCTCTACTGGGTGCTGTGGAGTATGCAGGTCATCAACGTGCTCTCGGCGTTCTCCGGGCCGTTGGTGTTCCTCGCGGAGATTGGACGCAGCATCGGATTGGAGGATTTTCTGCAGCTGCTCCCACTGTATTTGGGCGGCGCCGGCCCGTTTCCGCCGGAGGTCGCCGTGTTGGTGCTGGCGCAGTGGCCACGCTGGCAATTCTTCCTCACCTGGATACCGGCGCTGGGGGCGTTGGGCTTGCTCATCGCCATCACGGTGCGCTGGACGCCCGTCTACTACCTGCTGCTGGTCAACGCCGCTCTCACCGCGCTGCTCGCGCTGGTCAGCGGCGCGCTCATCGAAGGGCCGCTGCGCCTGTTGAGCGTGGGCTGCGGTCTGGCTGTGGCGATTGCGGTGCTGACCCTGACGCTCAACCTGGAGGCGGATTTCGTCAAGAAGCAGCGGCGCATTCTGCTGCAAGTGGATCGCGGGGTCACGGAGGGGCTGGATTTCTTCAGTCACGGAGAGCGCTATGCCGCGCACGGGATGTGGGCGTTGGCGGCGATTCATCTGCGGCGGGCGGCGGCGCTGTTGCCCGGCAAACCGGCGAGCCACGTGGCGTTGACGCGCGCGTGCCTGGAGCTGGGGGAGCTCACGCTGGCAGCGCACACGTTGGAGGGCTTGCGGCAGATGTCGCCGCGCCTGCCGGAGCTCGATGCCCTGGAGGCGGCGCTTGCGGCGACGCAGGTGCGTCAGAGCGCGTAGGGGCGGAATTCGAGGGCAAACCTTGCGCAAATCATCAAGCCGTGGTAGATTGGGAGCCGATGTGGAGCAGGCTTTCTAGCCTGCTTTCTGGCGAACAGGCATGTCCGCCCCACGAGGGCAGGTTTCTCGTTTGTTTTTGAGGTTTTGGGGGAAATAGAGGATGGGAACTACGAAATACACGCGGCGTGAGATTCTCAAATTGGGCGCGGGCGCGATGGCGGCGCTTCTGACCCCGCCATTTTTGCCCGATGATGCTGCGCTTCTCAAATACTGGATGGATCGGAAGCAGAAAGCCCTTCCCAACACCGATCCGCCGCCGGCTGATCTGGGACGCATTATCAGCTGGCAGCAACAGGCCGTGCGCCGTGAGCCTTCCCCAAAAGCGCCTCTGATTGCATGGAAGACGCATGATACAGTGATTCCCCTCTACAGCGCCATCGCCGGCGAAGCGCCGTGGCCCACCAATCCGATATGGTATCAGACCGAGGAGGGCTACATTCACAGCGCCTTTGTGCAGCCGGTGGAGGATGCCCGTCAGATCGAGGTCATCCGCGATGTCGCCAAACCCGGCTTCTGGGTCGAAGTCTGTGTGCCTTATGCCGAATCCCGCTGGCGTCCCGCCGCGCCGGGCGTAGCGCGCAAGCTCTATTACCAGACCGTCTACCGCGTCATCGGCGCGGTGCAAGATGATAGCGGCGAGTGGTGGTATCAGTTGCAGGATGGCATCACCTGGTCGCCGGGACCGTATGTGCCCACGTGGTCGGTGCGCCGCATTACGCCGGCAGAGCTGGCGCCGATTTCTCCCGGTCATCCCGATAAGTGGATTCAAATTGACATTCCCAGGCAGATGATTACCTGTTTCGAGGGCGAGCAGGTCGTGTTCAGCACCCCCACCGCTTCTGGCACGTATCGCACGCCCACGCCGCTGGGGCAGTTCCGCATCCTCTACAAGCGGCACACCCGCCGCATGATCGGCGACGATTACGACCTGGCGGGCGTCCCCTTCCCGACGTACTTCACCCGTTCCGGCGTCGCCATCCACGGCACTTACTGGCACAACGATTATGGCCGGCGCTACAGTCACGGTTGCCTCAACGTGCCGAGCCGCGCCGCGCGCTGGATTTTCCGCTGGGTGGAGCCGCAGGCGCCGTATGAAGAGGAGACGGTCGAAGCCGCGCCGGGTATGGGCACGCGCGTGGTGGTGATATGACGCTCCAGAATGACGGCGAACGCGAGCCGCCGCCATTCCCGAATGACGGCGCCGTCTTCCGGCGTGTGGGGCAGGCGCGCTTCCAGGAGTTTGTCATCGCCGCGCTGGAGGCGTTGCCGGCGGATTTCCGCGACAAACTGAAGAATGTGGAAATTGTGGTGGAGGATTGGCCCGATCCGCCGACCTTGCGCCGCGCCAAAGTGAGCCATCCCAGCGGGCTGCTGGGCTTCTACCACGGCATTCCGCAGACGCGCCGCACGCATCAATACGGGTTGGTGCTGCCCGACAAAATCAGCCTCTATCGCTATCCCATCGTTCTGCGCTGCGCCACCCCAGAAGAGGTGCGGGAGATGGTGCGGCACGTCCTCTATCACGAAATCGCGCATCACTTCGGCATTGATGACGAGCGCCTGCACGAAATCGGCGCCTACTGAGAGCGCGCCGCGCGCCGCGTGGCTCATCCTCATCACCGGCGCGCCGGCTGCCGGCAAGACGACACTGGGCGTGCAGCTCGCCGCCCGGCTGCAAGTTCCCTTCCTCGCCAAAGACGCCATCAAGGAGCAGCTCTTCGATACACTCGGCTGGAGCGATCGCGCCTGGTCCCAGCGTTTGAGCCGTGCCAGCTTCGCGCTGCTCTATGCGTGGATCGAAGCGCATCTGCGGGTGGGCGCGCCGCTGGTCGTGGAAGCCAACTTCAAGCCCGAATATGATAGCCCCAGATTCCTTGCGCTGCGCGAGCGCTATCCCTTTGCGTTGTACCAGATCGTGCTGCGCGCCGCACCGGAGGCGCTGCAGGCCCGGTTCGCGGCGCGTCATGCGGCCGGGGCGCGCCATCCAGGGCATGGGGATGCCGATTTCGGGGCGGAGTTCGCGGCGCAACTCGAAGGCGGGCTGTACGGGCCGCTAGAGCTGCCCGGCGAGACGTTGGCGCTCGATACCACCGAGATGCAGACCGTGGACTTCGCCGCAGTGGTGGAAACAGTCTGCCGGTGGGCGGCGGCGCAATCCGGCTCCTGACAGGCGCAGCCGGGCCATCTCCCAGATATGAAACGGAGCACGCATAGCGCGTGCTCCGTTGTCTTTGCCATGAGGCGCGCTTACGCCGCCGCGTGTACCTTCGCCTCTCCGCGCGTTACGCCCTGCATGGAGCCTGCCGCCAGGAAGAAGAAGATGACCGGCATTAGCAGCACCAGACCGTAGTTTTCATAGCGTTCGATGAGGAAGCCGTTGAGAATCGGCCCGGCGATGGCCGCTGCCTGAGAGGCCAGATAGTACAATCCGGTAAATGTGCCAATATTCGCGTCGCTATCGGAAGTATCAATCACCATGGGCAGGCTGTTGATGTTGACCAGGCTCCAGGCGATGCCGCCCAATGCCAGCGCGCCGCCGATGACGATGATATTGGGAACGAAGAAGCCAATGAGCAGCAACACGGCGAATACCAGCAGTCCTATCGTGATGGTGCGCTTGCGGCCTACCTTCGCGGCGATGTAGCCGCTGGGGATAGCAAAGAGGATGAAGGTGATGTAGGACACGCTGGACAGTAACGAAGCCTGGTTCTCCGCGATGCCCAAGACGTTGACGCCGTAAGAGGTGAAGAAAGTCTCGATGGCGTTGTAGCCCACAAACCAAAAGAAGATCGAGAGCATGAGCAGTAAAAGGCTTTTGGTAGCGGCGGGAGAAATGCGCCGGATGCCCCTGAGCGCGCCCAACGCTTCCTCTTCCTCGCGCGCTTCGCCTTCCTCGCCCAGATGCCGCGGCTCCTTCACGAAGAAGATCAGCATCAGCACGGCGACCGCCATCAGAATGCCGCTGACGATAAAGGGCAGTGCAATACTGACATTGTACAGGAATGCGCCCACCAGGGTGATGATGACGCCGCCCAGGCCGCCCATCAGATTGATGATGCCGTTAGCCTGACTGCGCAATGGCGATGGGGTGAGATCGGGCATCAGGGAGATCACCGGCGTGCGGAAGCCTGCCATGGTGGTGATGAAGATGCCGACAATAATGATGAAGAAAGCCAGCGGCTGTCGTAGCTGATCGGTCATGCCGCTGAGTGCGGGAGGAATCAGGCGCACAATTACGGGAATCAAAATGAAAGCAAGGATCGAGATCGGCGCCAGCGTGACGATGAAGGGTTTGCGTCGCCCGCCCAGTTTTGGCGCCCAGATGCGATCGCTCCACAAACCGATCAGGGGCAACAGGAGAAACGCCACGATGTTATCGAGCGTCATGATGAACCCGGTAAGCCCCGGCCCTAAACCGAAGCCGGGCGCCTTGGTGCTCGTCTCGAAAAGCGGATTGCCGGCCTGGAGGAAGATGGGCACATAGTCGTTGTAGAGTTTCCACATCACACTTGTGCCAAAGAAGCCGAAACCGATGAGCAGCGTTTTCTTGAAATCAAGTTTGGGGCGTGTCGCTTGTTTCTCCATTGAAAGCTATACCTCCGTTTGTATTGATGCGGATCTGGAAACATGGGCAACGTCCATAGTTGTAGCATGAAACGCAGGCAAAGCAAGTCGTGAAACACACTGTCATTGCCCTATATTTGTGGTATCATAGTGCTCGCTTAAGTCAGTAACCTTTCTCCAAAAAGGCCATTTCGCCGCCAGGCATGGCAATGATTCTGGAGACTGTCAGATCACACACAAGGAGACGCTAATGCAAAAACAGTTACAAGAGCAGATTGCTCGCCTCCGGGCTGCCGGCGCGCATTATGTGGATGCGCGATGGTATCCCATCGAGGAATCCAATGAGTTGCTGTTATGGAACGGCAATCTTAAGGAGGCTGCGGCCTCCCGCGAGAGCGGTGTGGGCGTCCGCGTGCTGTACAACGGCGCGTGGGGCTTTTCGGCATCCTCGGATACCAGCAATCTCACCGCCTTGTTCGACAAGGCCCTGGATAACGCCCGCATCGCCGCGGAGCGGGTTACGTTCCCCATCCGCCTGGCGGAGAAGGATGCGATCCAGGCGAGCTTCACCAGCCCCAACCAGATCAATCCATTTACCGTGCCGCTGGCGGAAAAAATCGCGTTCATGCAGGCGATGGATGCGAAGCTGAACCAACCTGGCGTGTTCCAGCGCGTCTGCTCGCTGACCTTCATGCGCAAGCAGATCGTCTTCCTGGATTCGGAGGGCAGTGAGATCGAGAAAACCATTGTAGAGGTCTTCCCCACGATCCAGGTCTCCGGGTTGGACGCGCAGGGCGAGATGCACTCGCGCAGCTTCAGCCCGCCGCGCATGGGCGACACACGCGGATGGGAGACGCTGGATATGGAAGTCTTCGCCGCGAACGCGGAGCGCATCGTCCGCGAGATGAACGAGGTGCTGGTGGCCGAACCCTGCCCCAAGGATGTGCGCTCGGTCATCCTGTTGCCCGGCATCATGTTCTTGCAGACGCACGAGACCATCGGGCACGCGCTGGAGCTGGATCGCATCCTGGGCTACGAGCTGGCTTACGCCGGTGGATCGTTCGTCCGCCTCAGCGATTTCGGCACATTGCGCTATGGCTCGGAGAAGCTCACCGCCCGCGCCGATGCCACCATCCCCAACAGCCCTGGCAGCTTCGGCTATGATGATGACGGCGTCCCGGCTCAGAATAACCTGCTGATTGACAAGGGCCTGCTCGTGGGCGCGATCACAGGGCGGCAGATGGTGGAGGAAGCCAACGCCCGCGCCGGCAAGCGCATCTTCGACGGTAGCGGCGGCGCGAATCGCGCGACGGCCTTCTATCGCGTCCCCATCGAGCGCATGACCAACATCAACATTGACCCCGGCGACGATGGCACACTTGATGACATTGTCCGCAACACCGAGCGCGGCATCATTCTGGATGGCGACAAGAGCTGGTCTATCGGCTCGAACCGCGAGCAGTTCCACTTCGCCACCGACATCGGCTGGCTAGTGGAAGATGGGCAGGTGACGCGCGTGGTTAAGAACGCCACCTATCAGGGTGAGACTGTGCCGTTCTACAATTCCCTCTCGGCGGTGGGCGACGAATCCACCTGGGAAGTTCAATACACGCCGAACTGTGGCAAGGGCCAGCCCAATCAGATCATGCAGCTGGGCCATGGCGTGCCGGTCTGCCGCTTCGATAACGTGAGAATAGGAGAGTAGCCGTGAAGGATCAAATTTTACACACCCTGCATGAGTTGCGCGCCTACGCGCTGGCAAAAGGCGTCGAAGCTAGCTTCCTCTATCACGAAGAAGATAGTTACCTGATGCGCTTTGCCAACTCGGCCATTTCGCTCAACACCAATGAGCATCTCATCCGTCTGGAAATCACGGCGTACAAGGGGCGGCAACGCGCCAGCTACAGCATGATCACGGCGCTGGATAAGCTGGAGGAGATGCAGCAAGGGGTGGACGTCGCCGCCGAGATGGTGGAGCACGCACAGCCCTTGAACTATCAGCCCACTGTGCCAGTTTACACCGAATCTTTCAGCGACGAGAGCGCCTACGATACCGCGCTGGCGACGCTCAGCAATGAGGAGCGCCTGGCGTTCTTCAATCGGGCGGTCGCGGGCCTGGAGACGGATGGCGTGCAGATGTCCGGCATCTTCTCCTGCGGCGCGAACATCCTGGCGCAGATCAACACCCGCTCGGAGCGCACGCAATACTTCAAGACTTCAGATGCGCAGATTGATATTGTGCTGGCGCACACAACACTCAAGTGGGAGGTCATCGCCCAGCAATCCGCGCAGCAGAAGGGTGATCTCGACCCGGACGCGCTGCACCGCGAGCTGGCGTTCCTGGTGGAGCACTACCGGCACGATGCGCCGCAGCAGTTGCCGCTGGGGACCTACGACATCGTCTTTGGCCCGGCGGCCATCGCTGAGCTGTTGAGCATGATGGGCTTCATCGGCTACAACGGCGGCCTGATGAAGCGCGGCTACTCGTTCCTCACTGAGGAGCAGGTGGGGCAGCGGGTCTTCTCGCCTCAGTTCACGCTCACGGATGATCCCACGCGCCGCGAGACCTTCCCGTTCCAGCGCGATATGATGGGCATGGTACGTGAACCGTTCCCCATCGTGGCGGAGGGCGTGTTCAAGGGCTTCGTGTGGTGGCAGGACGACGCGGATGAGTTCGGGGCGCAACCTACCGGGCATACCGTGCCACACAGAAGCATGGTGATGCAGGGCGGCGATGGCGCTGCGAGCACGTTGGAAGCGCTGGTAGCGCAGCCGCGCGAGAATGATGTGCTCTACATCCCCTACCTGCACTATATGAACATCGTCAATCCCTCCAAGGGGCTGATTACCGCCAGCTCGCGCTTTGGCGCGCTGCTGCTACAGAAGGATGGCTCGGTGGTGGTGCCCTACAACGTGCGGCTGACGCAAAGCCTGCTGGAATTCTTCGGCGACAAAGTGGCCTGGCTCTCGCAAGCGCAAGTCGCCGCCAACACCTCCTCGAGCTACGGCGCGCGCAATCCGCAGGCGATCATCGTGCCCGCGCTGATGCAGGTCAACGGGCTGGAGATCTCGCATTCCAATTCGGCGTATTAGCAAGATCCAGAGTCATCCTCACAACAAAACAGCCTCCTACCTGCGTGTAGGAGGCTGTTACTTTGAGAGTGGGCGAGCAGAGACTCGAACTCTGGACCTCACGGATGTGAACCGTGCGCTCTAACCAACTGAGCTACTCACCCACCTCCGATTATAGCATATCCGACTAAAAACGCAACCTCAAGGTGTAAAACGATACTGCCCCGGCGCGGCTTCTGCGCCTTGGGTTTGCAGGGGAACCATCTGGAACCAGGTATTGCCCGGCTTGAGCGGCAAGGGATTGCCCAGACCATCTATGAAGGTGAGCATCTCTTCGCGCGCGCCGCGTTGCCAGAAACCCGGAATCATCTTGCCATCGCGGAAGACGATCACCGGCCCTTGGCCCCAGATCTGAATCTCGATGGACATGTGTCCGCCGCCCCAGGTATCCTCCAGAATGTCGGTTTCCAGATGATTGGCGAGCACCACCACCACATTCGCGGCGCGCACCTGCTCACCGGTGAGGTAGTCCGTATGCGGAAC
>CAZDSF010000009.1:75900-82513 GCA_964508025.1 uncultured Anaerolineales bacterium | reverse complement strand
TCCTCCACTGCAACTACACCTGTTTGTCAATTTTTAAATCAGTATAATGTCTAATTATCCCGGCGGCGGGCCGGCGTTGGCGCGCGAGACGGTCGAGTACAATCTGGGCGTCCCGATTCAGTATTACGTGCGGATCAATTTCCAGGGTTTTGTGGATCTGGTGAATCTGGTCGGCGGCGTGGATATTTACGTCGCAGAGACGATCAACGATCCGCTGTACCCGGATCACAACTACGGCTACGATCCGCTGTACATTCCGGCGGGGCAGCACCACTTCGATGGCGAAATGGCGCTCAAGTATGCCCGCACCCGTCACACCAGCAACGATTTCGACCGCGCGCGCCGCCAGCAGCAGGTGCTATTGGCGATTCTGGAGCGCGTGACCAGCCTCAATATGTTGCCGCAGTTGGCGCCGCGTATCGGCGAGCTGTACAAAATCATGGAGGAGTCCGTCAGCACCAATCTAACCCTCGATGAGGTGTTGGCGTTGGCAGGGCTGGCGGTCAAGGTAGATCGCAGCCAGATCCGTTTCGCGGTCATTGACCAGAGCTGCACGCAGAACTACCTCACGCCGGAGGGCGCACAGGTGTTAATCCCGCTGCGGGATCGGATGCGCGAGGTGCGGGATTACGTCTTCGGCGGCGTCGAAGTCGCTGTGCAGCCGGTGGAACAAGAGGACGCGACGCTTGCCGTGTACAACGGGACGGAGCGTGTGGGGCTGGCGGCGCACACGGTGGAGTATCTTCAGGAGCACGGGGTGTCGGTGACGGCCTTCGGTAACGCTGATCGGTCGGATTATCCCACAACCCAGATTATCCTCGCCCGTCCCAAGCCGGCGACGGCGGCGCGCATTGCCGCGCTGTTGAATTTGCCGCAGACGGCGATCATCAATGCGGCGAATCCCGCTGCCTCGCAAGACATCATCCTCATCCTCGGCGCCGATTTCACCGAAGCGCCCGCTGCGCCCTAAGCTTTGCGTCTCCCAGAGGGAACTTTTCCGCGTTGCCAGGCGTCTGAATGCTATTGACGCCCAAACGCCTATGGTATAATCGGACATGATGGAAACACAACAACGCGAGTCGCAGAGTAAAGCTCTCAGCATTTTGATGCGTGTAGGGCTGGTTTTGATTTATCTGATCATCACCGCCACGGCGGGTTTGGTGGTGTTTGCCTGGGTGCGGGATATGGCTGCCGCTTCGGAGCTGCTGCCGGATTTCACCGTGGCGGAGAAACGCGGCCCCAGTGAAAACGTGGCGTTTACCGAAGGCGAGGCGTTGCCCCGGTGGACCGGCACGGAGCGCATCACGGTGCTGCTGCTCGGCATTGATGAGCGCGCCCAGTGGGATGAGCCGGCCTGGCGCACCGATACCATCATGATCCTCACGCTCGATCCTGTGACATTGAAGGGCGGCGTGCTTTCCATTCCCCGCGATCTGTGGGTGGAAATCCCCACCTCTGGCTACAACCGCATCAACACGGCGCATTATTTGGGCGACGTGTACAATTATCCCGGCGGCGGCCCTGCGTTGGCGATGTTGACCGTGGAACGCAATCTGGGGATCCACATTGATCATTACGTGCGGCTCAACTTCGAGGCGTTCATCACGTTCATTGATGAAATTGGCGGTATTGAGATCGAAGTGCCGGAGACAATCAACGATCCTCTGTATCCCGATAACAATTACGGCTACGATCCGCTGTACATTCCGGCGGGAACGCATCACTTCTACGGGGATATGGCGCTCAAGTACGCGCGCACCCGGCATACCGGCAACGGCGACTTCGACCGCGCACGGCGGCAGCAGCAGGTCATTCAGGCCGTGCTGGAGCGCGTCCGGCGTCCCGATGTCCTGGCGCAATTGATCGGCAAGGCGCCGGAGCTCTATCAGAAAATTGAGCGATCGGTGTCTACCAGTTTCAAGCTTGATCAGGGATTGGCGCTGGCCGGGTTGGCGAAGGAGATGCAGCGGGAAAATCTCCGTTTCGTGGTTGTTGATGAGAGCAGCACACTGCCCTGGAATACGCCGCAAGGCTGGCAGGTTCTGGTCCCGATCCATGATCGCATTCGAGAGAAGCGTGATTTCATGTTCTGGATTGGGCCGGCAGCGGAGACGAACGGTGCGGCAGAGGAAGCCGCCACGATCTCGGTGCTCAACGGCACCCAACGCGAGGGGTTGGCGTATGCCACCGCGCAATTCCTCAAGGCCAATCAAGTTGCCGTGACGGCATACAGCAACGCCGACCGGCAGGATTACGACAGCAGCCTGATTATCCTCAACCGCAATAAGCCGAAAACGGCGCAGCAGTTGCTCGCGCTGTTGCGGCTCCCCGAATCAGCCGTGGTGCGGGGGGATAATCCCACCGCAGATTATGATGTTATCATCATTTTGGGGCGGGATTACGCGGAGCCGTAACGCCTCTCTTCTGCGCCCAGCGTGTAGACGGCGGCTATGCCTGCTTTTCCGCGCACCTCCACTTGCGCCAGCGGCTTCAAAGCCGCGAGTCCTGCTGCCCGCGCGGTTGATTCCGCCAGGAGCGCCTCGCTCCCCAATGTTTTGGTCAGCTCCTGCAATCGGCTGGCGAGATTCACGGTGTCGCCGATGACGGTGTATTCCAGGCGCTCTGCGCTGCCTACGTTGCCCGCGACCACCGGCCCGGTTGCAATGCCGATACCGATGCGCAATTCCGGCTCGCCGCGCGATTGTTGGTCGGCGTTGAACGTCTCCAAAGCCGTCAACATACTCCGCGCCGCAGCGATGGCCCGCGTTGCGTGATCCTCCGCCGGATTGACGGGCGTTCCGAACACCGCCAGTAGACTATCGCCGCCGAATTTGTTCACCATGCCCCCCTGGGCAATGATGGCGGCGGACATCGCCTCGAAGTAGCGGTTGAGCAATGCGATCACCGCTTCTGGGCCTAGCCGCTCCGTCATTGTGGTGAAGCCGCGAATATCGGCGAAGAGCACCGTGGCTTCGGCCACTTGCCCCCCCAGCGCCGCGCCGTGGGTGATGGCGTGCGCCGCGACTTCGGGCGTCACGTAGAGGCTGAAGAGTCGCCGGACGACTTCCTCCTGTTGCAAGCCCTGCACCATGGCGTTGAAGCCTGTTGCCAATGCGCCAAATTCATCGTTGGATGCGACCGGCAGGCGCACTTCCAACTGGCCCGCCTGGACTGCGGCCATCTGTTGTTGCAGGGTCTCCACGGCCCCCGACATGGTTCGGCCCAGGGTCAATGTGAGCAGAATCGCCGCCAGGATGGCGCTCCCCAGCAGAAAGAGCTGGCGATAGACTGTGATGGCGAGCTGCACGGCTCGCATTTCGGGAGTGAGGGCGGTGTAGCTCTGCGCCAGAGCCACGACGTTCAGCGTCATCACCAGAATCAAGACCAGTCCCACCAGCGAAGGGATGAAGAGCCGGCGGCGCATGGACAGGCGAAAAGCGCGCACATCGCCTGGCTGCCCGACGGGGAAGAAGATCGGGATTTCCGGCATCCACAACCGTTCGGCGGCGAAGTAGATTAGCAGCGCCGTCATCGGCCCGGCAACGCCTCCCATCCCGATGAATCCGATGAGCGCGGCTCCGATTCCCTGCTGTAATGCGAATGTGGCGTTGACAATTCCCGCCAGAAACCACATAGTGAACGAGACTATTGCCAGGAGTAGTGGGTAATTCAGGGCCAGTCGCTGGATGCGAGGAGGTGGGGGAACCGCCGCTTCGGGTTTTTCGTACCATAGATCCAGAGGTTTGGTCAGCAAGCCGCCGATGTAACTGCCTACTGCTATCAACACGCCAATGAACATGCCGTTGTTTGAGACGGAGGCGCTGGTCCCCAGCCCGTCCTGAACGAGCTCGCCGAGCAAAAAGAATACCACGACCAGCAATGCGCCCAGACAATTCGCCCCTAGAACGAGGATCAGGAGTTGGCTGTTGAGCCGTTTGCGGCGGCGTTTTTCGGCAGTCAGGGCGTGTTGATCCATGCGTTTACAGTCCAATGCCCCAGGAATACAACAGCCACAGGCCCACGAAGTACCCCGCCACCAGCAACAGCGCATCAACCTCTACCAGCCAGAGGCGGCGCTCCAGGCGCACCTGGTTGCCGATGAGTCCCAGGCAAGTGAGCAGCAATCCCAGTAGGCCCACCAACGCGAATTCGGGATCAATGGCGCCGAGGAAGCGTCCCTGGAGGTAGAATACATCGGTGAAGCCCAGCGCGAACATGTTGAAGATATTGCTGCCGAAGAGGTTGCCCAGCGCCAGATCGTAGGCGCCCAGGCGCGTCGCGGCGACGACGGCGATCAGTTCGGGCAGCGAGGTGATGAGCGCGAGCAGCGCTGTGCCCACGAAGCCCGTCCCCAGCCCGGTGATCTCCGCAATCTCGGCGCTGCTACGCACCAGATAGGGCGTCACCAGGACCAGAACGGTTGTGGCGATTGCAAAGCCGATGAGCGCCTGAGGTAATTTGGGGACGCCGCTGTCGTCTTCCAGCGGCGGCTCTGCCTCACCGCCGCCGCCAGCCGGATCGTTGCTGCGGATCAGCCAGACGCCCGCGATGTACGCGCTCATCAGCAGCAGACTATCGAGGCCGATCCAGCCGATGCGCACATCAATATCGGCCAGGATGAAGAAGGTTGCCAGACCGATCAGCGTCGTCGCCAGGCTGGCGGTGAGCGTGTGGCGCATCGCCACGCGCCGGAGGACGCGCCGCTTGTAGAAGATCAGGCCCAGTAAGCCCACGAGCAGCATGTTGAACATGTTACTGCCCAGCATATTGCCCGCTGCCAGGCCGATGACATCTTGCTGCAGGGAATTGATCGCGGTGAGGAATTCCGGCAGCGAGGTGGCGCCCGCCATCAACAGCGTGCCGATGAACATGCCGCCGAGCTTCGTGCGATAGGCTACGGCGTCGCCATATTCCGCCAGCTTGATGGATGCGCCCACGAGAATCGCTGCGCTGACGAGGAACGTGATCCATACCATTGCTTTATTCCCCCATCACTGTGCTTTCCGTTTGGGCAGTCCGCGCACCACGGCCAGCGGCCAGGCTGCCAGCACGCCGGTATTCGGCTCGCTCAGATCGCCGACCACCTGCTCCACGGCAGCGGTGCAGCGCTCGACGATGTCCTCGTCTTCCACCAGGGTGATAAGCGTGTAGTTGCCCCGCTCCGCGCGCTCGATCAGGTGCTCGAAGCCGAAGCGCATGGGAATGCGGCGGCGCTTGGTCTGTTGCCGGAAGATGCCGCTGCTTTCGATAATGGTGACGCCACCCACGCCTACGGCATCCCAGGCTTCCAGCACGGCGTCCAGCTTATCGGGATTATCGAGAACGTACATGACCATGAACATAAGAATTCCTCCTTGAAAAAATAGCGAATGGCGAATGGCGAATGAAGTCAATTGAGATGACACCTCACGTTTCACGCTTCACGCTTCACGCCACAGCTGCTCGTAGAGCCGGCGCAACTGGCGTCCGGTGCGTTGCCAGGAGAAGTAGCGCTCGGCGCGCGCGCGGAGTCGCAGCCCCAGTTCCTGTCCGGCGGCGGGATTGCGTAGAATAAATGCCAGGGCCCGCGCCAGGCCGGTCGCATCGCCTACCGGTTCGGCGTAAATCCCCAACTTGTCCAGATATTCACGGCTTACCGGGGTATCGTAGACCACGGTGGGCAACCCCATCGCCATGTAGTTGAGGATCTTGCCGCTGCCTTCGGTGGCGGAGATTTTGGGCGCCACAGCCACATCTCCCAACGCCAGATAGGCGGGCGCATCCTCATAATGCGTCTTGCCGGTGAAAATCACGTCTGCGCTTGTGAGTCCCAGCGCGGCGGCGGCATTGCGATAATGTTCCACCCCTGGAAAGCCCATGATCAGGAACGACGCCGCGTAATTCCGTCTTCGCAGTTGCGCCGCAGCCTGGAGCAACTGCGGAATGCCCTGGTAATCTGCCAGCAAGCCGAGATAGACGACGAGTTGATGTTCTGGAGGAATGCCCAACGCGGCGCGTTGCGCGGCGCGCGCTTCTGGAGCGAGGCAGGCAGGGGTGAAGAAATCGAGGTTGACGCTATCGGGCAGGGGGAAAACGCCATGTTCGCGGTCGAAACTGCGCGTGAGCAACTCCGCGCTGTGGACGGTGCTGGTGACGACGGCATCGGGCAATTGAACGATGCGCTCTTCCAGCCGCCGCCACCAATAGTAGCCGGCTGTATCGGGCTTGATGAAGCCGTGATCCACCATCTCGGCGGTGAGGCTGCCCTGGAAATCGAAGACCAGCGGCACGCGCAGCAGCCGCGCCAACATGCTGCCGATGAGCGCCCCTTCGTGCAGGTGTCCATGGATCAGGTGGGGACGCCAGCGCAGGGCTTCCCACAGCGCCCGCGCCGAGAGCAGCACATCGAAAGCGATTTTGTGCCGCGAGGAGCCGACTTCGTAATCGGCGCGCCAGGGCGTGGGCGCCGAGCGCACGATATCGAGACCGGGCCAATCGCGCCCCATGTAGTAGGTGGCGATGCGCACCTCCATTCCCTGAGCCAGGAGCGCCTGCGCTTCTTCCAGAATGCGCACATGGCAACCGTAGTCCAGGAAAAAGGACGTGGGGGCGATCATCAGGATGCGTTTGCGTT
>CAZDSF010000009.1:0-75800 GCA_964508025.1 uncultured Anaerolineales bacterium | reverse complement strand
AGTGAGCGGGGTCAGGCATCATCTATGGCTTGTAAGGTGCGGAGCAGGGTGCGGAAGTCCTTCCCCCGTGCGGGTGCAATATTGCCTGTGTGATGGTGCAGGCGAATGAGCGCGACGGCGCGCGGCGCGGCGCCTGCCTGCTCCGCGAGCGCGGCGCCCCATTCGGCGTGACGTCGCCGGATGACGAAGCCGCGCGTCAGACCGCGCGGCGTTGCAGCCGCAGACCAACGCGCTGCGTGTTTCGGCAGCAGCCACTCGCCCAACACCACCAGCACGCGATCCCATAGATAGGGCAGCGCGACGCTCTTGCCCACGTCATGGAGCAGCGCGGCGATCTGCGCATCGGCGTCGGTGATGCCGCGTTGCTCCAGCGCCTGGCACACCGCGATGCCGTGTTGCTGCTCCACGCGGGACATGCTCTCGAACAGCGTCAGCAGCGGCGCGCTCAGCCGCGCCTGGGCGAAAGCGCGATCCACGGGCCAGAATGGCGCACGCAAGGCGCGCCAGAATTGCGTCACACGATGCCAGGCGCGCTTCACAATCACAAACCCAGTAACCACAATAGCGCCATAAAGATTGGCGTCATCATCATGTCAATCAGATCAATGCCGAGTGCGGGCAATACAAACAACACGCCCAGCAAAATGAAGGGGGCGATTGGCTCCAGCCGCTCGATGAAGTCTGCGAGGCGGGGCGGCGCGACGCCTGCCAGCACGCGCGAGCCATCCAACGGTGGAATCGGCAGCATGTTGAAAGCGATCAGCCCCACATTGACGAGGATAGCAAAGATCACAACTCGCCCTAACCACTCGGCGCTTTGGTTTGGTAGAAGACTGAGCACGTTCGACCGCAGGAGGATGACAAAGAAGATCGCCTGGATGAAGTTCGAAAACGGCCCCGCCAACGCCGATAATGCCATCGCCGTGCGTGGGTTGGGCACCTTGCGCATCTGATAGGGGTTTACGCGCGCGGCGCGTCCCCAGCCGAAACCTGTGAGCAAAATCAGAATCGTGCCCATCGGATCGAGGTGCGCCAGGGGATTCAGCGTGAGCCGGCCATCGCGTTCGGGCGTCGTGTCGCCCATCAGGTGCGCGGCGAAGCCGTGCGCCCACTCGTGGATGGGAATACCTATCAGCACCACAATCAGCCGAGCCAGAAACATATCGGGAGTGATATTGAACATGCCTGCGCCTCTTTGTCGAATTTTAACAGCGCTCAAGGCCACGCTGGTTTACATTACACCTGGAGTATAACGCAGCCCACCCTCCAGGCAAGTCGGAGGGTGGGGCTATCGCATTTGACCACCTGGGACAGAAATGTGGCGTAAAGGCCGAGAATAATTGTACCCGATAACAGGGTTTCGGGCGATACGATCCCGGCCACTACCCATGAGATCAAAAAACCGGCCCGCCGCGAGTTTCCCCACAGCGGGCCGGTCACATCTTCACACATTACGCATTACGCATTACGCATCACGAATTACCTTTCAAATACGCAATCATCGGGTCTGTGACCAGCGGCACCACGTCGCCGATCATGTGCGGCATGAGGTTGTCCATCACTTTGGGCATGAGCTTGGGCATCTGCTCGGCCATGTAGTCGGGCATGGGGATTTGCGCCGCCACGCGCGCGAGCATCGTGTCCATCACCTTGGGCATCATCAGGGGCAGCAGGCGCGGGAACAGGATCGGGAACATGGGCTTCATCGCGCCCAACGCGCCGGGGACTTTACCCATCGCCCGCATCATCTTACCCATGCCGAGCGGCATCGCGTCAATGAGCTCCGGCCACATCGTCCCCATCAGGTCGGCAAAGCCCTGCGGCGTCATCAGGGCGATCATCGCCTCGAAGACGGCCCACTGCGCTTGCACCTCCGGGTGCGGATCGGGAAAGTCGTAGCCCAGCCGCTCCGCGCAGAAGCGCGCCAGGTCTACCACTTCCACCGGCGATTGGGTCTTCTCGCGGCTCACGCGGAGCTGGAACTCGCAGCAAGGGCAAGCTGCCAGCACCTTTTGCGCGCCCGCCTCGACCGCCTCATCCAGCCGGTGCTTACCCACCACCGCCGCGACCGGCGGCTCTTTGATGAGCGTGAGCACGCTGCCGCAGCAGTGCGCATCGTCGCGGTTGTATTCCATCTCGACGTATTCCACGCCGGGGATAGCCTGGATCAGCTGCCGCGGCTCCTCGTAGATGCGCGAGACGCGCCCCATGTGGCAGGAATCGTGCCAGGTGACGGTAACCGGATCGCCGCCATTTTTGGGGAAGGCAAACTCGCCTGCTGCGAGCTTCTCCGCGATCACTTCGCTGTAGTGCTTGGCCGTGATGTTGTATTCGATGCCCAACTTCGCCGCCCACTCCGGGTAGACGTGCCGCCACATCATATTGCACGCCGGGCAGGAGGTGATAACAGTATCCGCGCCAGCAGCTTCAACAGCGGCGATGTTCTTCTTCATCGTCTCGGCGAAGACTTCCCACTTGCCCGCCACGAGCATCGGCGTGCCGCAGCAGTTCTCCTTCTTGCCGACATAGGTGAAGTCCACGCCCGCCTCATCGAGCAGGCGCACGCTCGCCATGCCAATATCGTGCTCCACATAGCTGGCGGTGCAGCCGGCGAAATACACCGCTTTGGCCTTCTTGCCGGTGTGCTTCCCCCGCAAATCCTCCGGGAACCAGGCGTCGCGCTCTTTGCGATAGCCCGCCCAGATGTTGCCCTGATCGGTGAGCGCCGCCGCCATCATCTCGAAGGGCGGGAAGGTCATGCGGCCTTCTTCTTCGATCAACTGCCCGCGCAGCTTCATCCACGATGGCTCGATAGGGAGATTGGCCGAGCAGCGCAGGTTGCAGAGCTCGCAGGTGGTGCAGACCAGGAAGGTGTCTACCATAAACTGATCCCACTTCTCGCGGCCCTCCATGAACTCGCGCAGCCAGTACCACTTGCCGCGCGGACTCTGGCTCTCCCAGCCGCGCCCGTAATACTGATCGCACTCCTGCACACAATAGCCGCACTGCGAACAGGCGTAAGCGTACCAGGCCACATCAGCGGGGATGCCGCGCACAGGCTTAGCGGGCATTTTTTCGCCCACATCGCTCACCACCGCATTGCCGAAGGGCCGCAGCAGCGGCTCGAAGGCGTTGGCGGCGATCAGCGCGTTGCTGATGAGCGCATTGCCCAGCACTTTGCCGGGGTTGAAGATGCCGGCAGGGTCGGCCTTGCGCTTGAACTCCTTGAGCACGCGTACCCGCTCCGCGCCGAGGATTTTATCCGCCATCTTGGTGTAATACAGCCCTGTGGCGTAGGGCCGCCCGCCGTGCTTTTCGGCGATGCGGGCGATGGTGAGCGAGAGCGGGAAGACGAAGTTGTAGGTGAGCTTGCGCTGGTCGGCAGGGATGAAGCCCAGGATGACGACTTCCGGCTCGCCTTTGGGATTGCGCCCGTGGCGCACCATCACGCCTTCCTTCACCACCGGCTGGCCCACTTTTTGCTCGATTTCGGACAGCGTCGCCCCCAACCCCGCCAACGGCACCACGACCTCCGCCGGGACGAGGCTCGGCCCTAGCCGCTTCACGGTCATAATGCGGAAGCGCTGTGACCACTCGTGCTGGGCGATTTCGTCGCTGAGCAGCTCTGCCGTGCATTGCGGGCTGGTCATCCGCGCGGCGATGGCGGAACGGACGTGGTCGGCATCCTGCTGGCGGAAAGCGATGGTGACGATGTAGGTTTCCGGCAGGGTGACACGGTGCTCGCTGGCATGGCCCTGATGCGTCTGCAACGGCGCCAGGTTCTTCATCTTCGCCATCTGCGGGTTGATGAAGTGCATGGACCAGATCGGCATATCAGTAGAGAGGAAGCCTTCGAGCATGTATTGCAGGCTGTGCGCCTCGGCGCAGCCCAGAGACATGACTTCCAGCGGCACATCGGACATGACCTTGATGGTGAGCTGGGTGATGAAGCCGGTGATACCCTCCGCCTCGTAGATCATGTCGAGGTCGTCGCCCTCGAAGAGGCCCAGCGAGCCATCGCCCAGGATGACGCGCGCGCTCACGACGTTATCGCGGAACCAGCCCGCCTCCAGCGCGCCGAAGCCCGCGCCGCCCTGCGCCAGCCAACCGCCCGCCGTCGCCGAGGGGTAGCTGCTGGGGTAGGTGCGCAGCGTGAGGCCGCGCTTCTTGAGCTCGCGGTCGGCCTTCTCAAAGACGATGCCCGCTTCGAGCGTGGCGGTCTGCGCCTCAGCATCCACCGCGAGCACCTTATCCATGCGGAAGAAATCCACGACGAGGCCGCCTTTCACGGGCAGCACGCCGCCGTAGCCGGAGGTCGCTTTGCCGCGCGGCGTGAGCGGGATGCCCTCGCGCGCCGCCCACTGCACCAGCGCGACCAGTTCCGCCTCCGACGCGGGCTGCACCACGCCATCCGCCATCGGTGTCCCGATGAGCGGCTTGATCAGGCTCGGCATCTCGCCCACATCGTGGCTGTAGAGCTTGCGCTCCACCGGGCGGGTGGTGAAGCGGTCGCCAAAGACGCCTTCCAACCAGGTTGTTTGTGCTTCAGACAGTTTAGCCATTGTGTCCTCCCGATAAAATCAGCAAATCAAAAAATCAGCAAATCAAAAAATCAGCAAATCAAAAAATCAGCAAATCAGCGAATCAACGAGTCAGCGAGAAAGCGATAGGGCGGGATTCTGCCCATTACGCAGTACGCATTACGCAGTACGCATTACGAATTACTCAATACTTGCGCTCCCTCCGCCAAGAACTGCGCCACGATAGCGCGCATCATATCCAGGGCTTCGAGGATGCGGGGATGGCTGAGGGAGTAATACACCGTCGTCCCTTCCTTGCGCGCCTCTACCAGGCCCCGGTCGCGCAGGATGCGCAGGTGATGGGAGACGGTGGGCTGGGCAACGCCCAGCAGTTCCGTGAGATCGGAGACTTTGCAGGGGTGTTCAGCAACCAGGTAGAGCAGGCGCAGGCGCTTGGGATCGCCCACCCCTTCGCAGATGTAGCGATGCAGCAAAACGGCTTCTTCTTCGGTGATAGCGGGCATGGAGTTCCTTGTGGGTTGATACATTCAAATATATCTATGCTTGATTATAAATGAAAATCGTAGAAATGCAACGACCGCTAAAGATGATGTGGGAAACCATAAACGGTGAGGAAATGGGCGCCTGCGCACAACTCTCTATGAACGGTTTTCCATGCTCGTGATTGCGGATTCTCGCAGTCGCTTCACATCGCTCAACGGCGGCAAGTCAAAGAGCTTTTTGTACTCCCGATTGAAATAGGCCGGGTCGTTGTACCCCACGCGATAGGCGGCGCTGGCTGCATCGAGGTTTTCGCTGAGCATCAACCGGCGCGCCTCCTGAAGTCGTATCTGCTTCTGGAACTGCAAGGGGCTCATCGCGGTGACGGCCTTGAAGTGATGGTGAAAGCTCGATGCGCTCATGCCAAACTCACGCGCAATCGCCTCAATCCGCAACGGCTGGGCGTATTCCTTACGGAGATAGGCAATCGCTTTGGCAATGTGGTGGGTATGCCCGCCCTGCAGCGCGATGTAGCAAAGTCGGTCGCCCTGCTCCCCGCGCAGGAGCTGGTAGACGATTTCCCGCGTGATCAGGGGCGCAAGGAAAGGCGCTTCAGTAGGGGTATCCAACAATCTAACCAACCGCACCACAGCATCCAGCAAATCGGCGTTCAGCGGGCTGACATCTATGGCGCGCACGTTGGCATAGCTGCGCGGCGCGAGATGGCCGGCCTCGACCATCACGGCGCTGACCAGGGCTGGATCGAGCTGTACCATCAGACTTAAGTAGGGGCGCTTTGGTGACGCTTCGATGACGTGGCTCACCACTGGCAACTCGGCGGTGGCAAGCAGATAGTGCATCGGATCGTACTGATAGCGTTCATCGCCCAGGAAGACCTCCTTGCTGCCCTGCGCGATCACGCAGAAGGCCGGATCAGAGACGCCGTGGGTCAGCGCGGTAGGCGCAGAAGCGCGGTTGAGCCGCAACCCCTTGAGCGGCTCTATTCTGCCATCCTCGCGGACGGCGCGCATGATACGCTCGATCAACTCGGTTCTGTTGGCCTGTTCCCGCTGCGCAGCCAGCGTTGCCAGCGGCGCGTTTACCCAATCCAAAGCAGTAACACCATTCACTTTGCGCCTCCCGTTTCACCCATTCAATCGTGGCTCATATTATAGCATAGCCCCGTGCATTTCTGTACAGTTTTCGACCATGTTTGCAGGATTGTACAATGATCTGGGAGAATTATTATACTGTACTCCGATCGAATGTGCTATACTACATTCAAGATTTGAGATAGGTAATTGAGATAGAGAAGAATTCATCATCGGAGGTAGGTCATGAATCCCGTCATTCCCTTGATTCAATTGACGTTACGGGTCGAACGCGAAGCAGAAGCGCAACGCCTTCGCGCCATTCCACGCCGGAATGCGGGTGTGGATGAAAAAACAGTTCGCGCGTGTAAACAAGCGTGTCCTGGCAAACGCCGCCGCGCACTGCTCCTACAGCCCCAATGCTGTGAATGTGCATAAAGAAAAGGTTTCACTACGGAGACACAGAGGGCACAGAGTTTTTTTTAGGATTCTCTCCGTGATCTCCGCGTCTCAGTGGTTTGATTCACAGTCAGGAGAAAAACAATGCAAAAGCGTAAACTTGGTAACAGCAATCTGGAAGTATCGGCGCTGGGCCTCGGCTGTATGCGCATGAGTTTCGGCGACACCCCGACCGACAAACAGGAGATGATTGCTTTCCTGCACGCGGCGGTCGAACGGGGTATCACATTCTTCGATA
This sequence comes from uncultured Anaerolineales bacterium, assembly GCA_964508025.1. Classification (GTDB taxonomy): domain Bacteria; phylum Chloroflexota; class Anaerolineae; order B4-G1; family SLSP01; genus JAAZNO01. The sequence goes on along the minus strand of CAZDSF010000009.1, from coordinate 68,991 downwards.
CGGCGGAGGTGTACGGGCCGTTCACCAACGAGGAACTGGTCGGTGAGGCGTTGGAGCCTTTCAAGGGAGAGGTGATCATCGCCACCAAGTTTGGGTTCAAGCATGGTGCAAAGGGGCCGCATCCCAGCGTGGGCCTGGATAGCCGGCCGGAGCAAATCAGGCGGGTTGCCGAAGCATCCCTCAAACGGCTGCGAGTGGAGGCGATTGATCTTTTCTACCAACACCGCCCTGATCCGAATGTTCCCATCGAAGACGTAGCCGGTGCGGTGAAAGAGCTCATTCAGGAGGGAAAGGTGAAACACTTTGGCCTCTCCGAATCGCCGGCCGACCTCATCCGCCGCGCCCACGCCGTGTGCCCCGTCACGGCTTTGCAGAGCGAATATTCGATCTGGTGGCGCGCCATCGAAGAGAACGGCGTGCTGGCGACCTGCGAGGAGCTTGGCATCGGCCTCGTGCCCTACAGCCCGCTAGGTCGCGGCTACCTGACCGGCAAGGTTGACGAGAGCACCACTTTTGCGCCCAACGACATCCGCAGCCACAATCCTCGCTTCACACCGGAGGCGATCCGCGCCAACCGAGTTGTGGTTGACCTGCTCGAACGGATTGCAACGCGGCACAGCGCCACCCCGGCCCAGATCGCCCTGGCCTGGCTGTTGGCGCAAAAGCCCTGGATCGTGCCCATCCCCGGCTCGCGCAAGCTCGAACGTCTTGAGGAAAATCTCGGAGCGGTGAACATCACATTGACAACGGATGACCTCAGTGAAATTGACCAGGCCATGTCACAGATCACGGTGGTCGGCGATCGGTATTAGACCCACGACGGTGCCAGGATTAAGGAGAATGTGATGCAAAACGTGAACCTGGAACAGGAAATCACCCATCTCTCCAAAGAGAAATGGCGCTGGATGGCCGAGCGCGACGTAGCCGCCCTTGACGCGCTCTTCCACGAACAGGCGGTGTTTGTCCACATGGGCGGCGCCTGGGGAAAAGAACAGGAACTCGATATCATCAACAGCAGCGCCATTCACTACAAGCAAGCGGATATCCATGAAGTATCGGTGGCGATCATGGATCAAACGGCTATCCTTCTCAACAGAATCACACTGTTAGCCGTGGTCGGCGGCAATGAGGTCATCAATCCCTTTATGGTGACCGAAGTGTATGTACAGCAGGGGGGTAGCTGGAAGTTGGCCGCGCTCTCGTTCACCCGGCTGTTGACCCCAGAACCGCCCCATTAGCCACAAAACGCAAGGAGGAAATGATGCAAACAGTGACCTTGAACAATGGCGTTGAAATCCCAATTCTGGGTTTCGGTGTTTTTCAAATCACGGACCCGGTCGAATGTGAACGATGTGTGATTGATGCCATTCAAGCGGGATATAGTCACATTGACACAGCCGCTTCTTACCGGAACGAAGAAGCGGTGGGCAGGGGGATCAAACACAGCGGCGTTGCCAGAGAGAACTTGTTTATCACGACCAAACTCTGGATTCAGCGCTATGGCTACGAGGGCGCCCTGAAAGCCTTTGAAAATTCTCTGAAACGCTTGCAATTAGAGTACATTGACCTGTATCTGATTCATCAACCTTTCGGCGATGTGTATGGCGAATGGCGGGCGATGGAAGAACTGTACCGGCAAGGCAAAGTCAGAGCCATCGGGGTTTCTAACTTCCAGCCTGACCGGATCATGGACTTGATGATCCATAACCAGATACCGCCCGCGGTCAATCAGATCGAAGTCAATCCTTTCCACCAGCAAATCGAGACGCGAAAGTTTCTACAAGATAGCGGCGTTCAGGTAGAAGCATGGGCGCCATTCGCAGAGGGAAGGAATAACATCTTTCAAAATGAAACCTTGCTATCTATCGCCGCCAGGCACAACAAAAGCGTCGCCCAGGTCATTCTTCGCTGGCTGGTGCAAAGAGGCATTATCGCCCTCGCAAAAACAACCCGCAAGGAACGGATGAGAGAGAATATCAGCGTGCTCGATTTTGAATTAAGCGCAGAAGACATGGCGGCGATAGCAGCCCTGGACACCAAAACCAGCGCTTTCTTTGACCATCGGGATCCTGCAATGGTGAAGTGGCTGGGTGAACGGAAGCTGGATATCTAGCAAGGGCGATATGGGATGTCCGAACCAAAAGAACCCTCACATGCACAGCAACTCATGTAGGAGATCAGATATGAACTACGTAAAACTCGGCAACACCGGATTGGATGTCTCACGAATTTGTCTCGGTTGTATGAGTTTTGGCGCGGCGGAGGGCTGGGTTCACAACCCCTGGGCGCTCAACGAGGAAGATAGCCGTTCGATCATCAGAGCAGCGCTGGATTTGGGAATCAATTTCTTCGATACGGCCAACGTCTATGCCTACGGCGCAAGCGAGGAAATCCTGGGACGCGCGCTCAAGGATTTCGCCAACCGGGATGAAGTCGTGATCGCCACCAAAGTCCACGGCAAGATGCGCGAAGGGCCCAACGGCGCCGGCCTTTCCAGAAAAGCCATTATGAGCGAAATTGACCACAGCCTCAACCGCCTGGGCACGGATTACGTGGACCTTTACCTCATCCATCGGTGGGACTACAATACCCCGATAGAAGAGACGATGGCTGCGTTGCACGATGTGGTGAAAGCGGGCAAGGTCAGATATATCGGCGCTTCGGCGATGTACGCCTGGCAGTTCCAGAAGGCGCTGTATGTGGCGGAAAGAAACGGCTGGACGCGCTTTGTCTCGATGCAGAATCACTTGAACCTCATCTACCGCGAAGAGGAAAGGGAAATGCTGCCGCTATGTCGAGAGGAAAAAATTGCCGTGACGCCCTACAGCCCGCTGGCATCGGGTAGATTGGCGCGGGATTCGACGGAGGCAACCCGGCGGTTGGAAACCGACCCCATCGCCAGGAGTAAATACGACGCCGCCGCACAAGCCGATCAACAGGTGGTGGCGCGACTGGCTGAAGTCGCGGAAAAACGCGGCGTCCCTCGCGCTCATATCGCCCTGGCCTGGTTGTTGCACAAAGACCCAGTCGTGGCCCCCATTATCGGCGCAACGAAACTCTCGCATCTCGAAAGCGCGGTTGGAGCGCTCTCAATTCAATTGACGCCCGAAGAGATCGCGTTCATGGAAGAACCCTACGTCCCCCATTCCATCGTGGGCTTGATTCCCTATCCGGCTTGAGGAATTCAGTTTGGTCACTAGGAATGTTTCAGCCCTCAGCCTCTCATTGTAAGGAGGTTTCCCATGCCCTATCACAGCTGGCTCGAATGTGTGCGCGGCTGCGGACGCCGCTACAGCATCTACGATGTGATCTACCGCTGTGAGGACTGCGGCGGCTTGCTTGATGTGACGCACGCTGTCGCGGCGCTTCAGGATCGCAGCGCGGCTGAATGGAAGGCGCTCTTCGAGGCGCGGGCGCGCGCGCCGCAGTTGCCCTACGGCAGCGGCGTCTGGGGCAAGAAGGAATGGGTCTGCCCGCAAGTGTCCGACGAGAACATTGTCTCCATGGCCGAAGGGCACACACATCTTTTTCCCGCTCCGCGCCTGGGACGCGAGCTCGGCGCGCCGGAGCTGTGGATCAAGCTTTGCGGCAACAGCCATACCGGCTCGTTCAAGGATTTGGGGATGACCGTGCTCATCTCCGTGGTGAAGCAGATGGTCGCGGATGGCAAACCCATCCGCGCGGTGGCGTGCGCGTCCACAGGCGACACTTCCGCCGCGCTGGCGGCCTACGGCGCGGCGGCGGGCCTGCCTACCGTCATCCTCCTGCCCAAGGGGAAGATCTCCACGGCGCAGCTGGCGCAGCCCATCGCCAACGGCGCGCTGGTGCTGGCGCTGGATGCCGACTTCGATGGTTGTATGCGCATCGTCCAGCAGCTCACCCACGATCCCACCATCTACCTGGCAAATTCCATGAACTCCCTGCGCATCGAGGGGCAGAAAACCGTCGCCATCGAGGTTGTCCAGCAGCTCGGTTGGGATGTCCCCGATTGGTTCATCATTCCCGCCGGGAACCTGGGCAACGTGAGCGCGCTCGGCAAGGGCCTGCTGTTGCTGCGCGACCTGGGCCTCATCGAGCGGCTGCCGCGCATCGCCTGCGCCCAGGCCGCCCACGCCAATCCCCTCTACCTCAGCTTCCAGACCGGCTTTGCGGAATACCGTCCCGTCAAGGCGCAGAAGACGCTGGCAAGCGCCATCCAGATCGGAGATCCCGTGAGCTACGAGCGCGCGGTCAAGACGCTGCGCGCCTTCGATGGCGTGGTGGAGCAGGCGACGGAGGACGAGCTCGCCAACGCCGCCGCCCGCGCGGATCGAAGCGGGCTGTACACCTGCCCGCACACGGGCGTCGCGCTCGCCGCACTGGAGAAGCTCGTCGCGCGGGGCGTCATCAAGGCGCATGAGCGCGTCGTCGTCATCTCCACGGCGCACGGACTCAAGTTCACGGATTTCAAGGTGGGCTATCACGACCGGACGCTTGCCGGCGTCGCCCCGCGCTACGCCAATCCGCCCGTGGAACTCCCCGCCGAGTACGGCGCGGTCAGCGCGGCGATTGATCGTCTAATAGTGAGGTAGTTGAATAGCCAGGCGCCCGCTCACCGACTACAGAACTATGAGAGCACGCGACTGCCCGACTTCCCAACAGGAGAACGCGATGGCTGAAAGCACAAATCCCTTGAAAACGCTCATCATCCTTGGCGACGGGATGGCAGATTTCCCCATCCCCGCGCTCGATGGCCGCACGCCCCTGATGGCGGCGCACACGCCCGCCATGGATCGCCTGGCCCGCGAGGGGCGCACCGGGTTGTTTCTCACCGTGGAGGATGACCTGCCGCCCGGCTCGGAGATCGCCAACCTCACGGTGCTGGGCTATGATCCGCGCGCGGTGTACCAGGGGCGCGGCGTGCTGGAAGCCGCCAGCCTCGGCGTGATGCTCGCGCCCGACGACGTCGCCATGCGCGTGAACCTCATCTGCGTGGAAGCAGGGCGCATTCGCAGCCATTCGGCGGGCCACATCAGCAACGAGGAAGCGCACGCGCTCATCCGCGATTTGCAGGCGCATTTCCGCGACTGGCCGCTGCGTCTGACGCCGGGCCTGAGCTACCGGCATCTGCTTGTCGTTCCGGGCGGCGATCCGCGCCTGGAATGTGCACCGCCGCACGATCACGTAGGCGAGGCCATCGCCGACTTGCTCGTGAAGCCCCTGTCGCCGGAAGCCGCCGTTACCGCCGACCTGCTCAACCGCCTCATTGCGGAATCGCAGGCGTTTTTGGCGGCGCATCCGCTGAACGCGGCCCGCAGCGCTGCGGGGCAGCAGCCCGGGAACGCACTCTGGCCCTGGTCGCCGGGACGCCGCCCGCAGATGGCGACGTTTCAGGAGCGCTTTGGCGTGCGCGGGGCGGTCATCACGGCGGTGGATCTCATCAAGGGGTTGGGCATCTACGCAGGGATGGACGTGATTCCGGTGGAGGGGGCCACGGGCCTTGCCGACACCAACTACGAGGGCAAAGCCGATGCCGCGCTGGCGGCATTGGAGGACTATGATCTGGTCTACGTCCACGTCGAAGCGCCCGATGAAGCGGGGCACGCGCGCGATCTGCCCCTCAAGCTCCGCTGCATCGAAGACCTCGACCGCCGGTTGATCCAGCGGGTGCTCGCCGGCCTGGGGCCACAGCTGGAGGAGACCATCGTCGCCGTGCTGCCCGACCACCCCACGCCAGTCGCTGCGGGCAACCACGTCCACGGCGCAGTGCCCGTTGCCATCCGCGATCCCCGTCACGCGCCGGATGCGGTGCAGCATTATGATGAGGAGAGCGTCAAAGCGGGCGCGTTGGGGCTGCTGCGCGGCGCGGACTTCATCGAGCGGGTGGTCGTGAGCCGCAAATAACGGCTGGGTTTGGGTTGTCTATCTTCTTTATCTCCGATATAATTGCAGTATCGTGATTGATTTTCTGACATCTAAGGAGGAACCCGATGCTGATCAAAGGACGTTTGATCGCAGAATCCCCCATTTACCGTGGGAATGCCCGCAAGACGCTGTTTACCCGCGATGGCGACGGCACACAGCGCTTGGTCTCGCTGGCCGGTGAAATTGGCGGGACGGCGCAATCGCTGATGGATGCGTTCATCGGCGGGACGGCGGACGGGCGCAATATTGGCCTGCTTAACCGGCTGTGGCGTCGTTTGTACGATAGCGTCATGCCCAACAATCTCATCACGCGGGTGACGTGTGAACTCAACAAAACCGCCTATACCCGCGAGCATTTCTTCGATATGCGCATGGGCTTGAAGCTCGATGAGGATCGCTGGTCGGCTGAAGCCAATGCCAACTACAAGATGGAGACCGTTTTCCGCAATGCGGTCTTCGATTTCGAGTTGCACGTGGATGACAATGCGCTTGCCAAGGGCCAAAACGCGGCGCAGCTCTACTATCTGCTGCAAGAGCTGGAAGCGGGCCGCTTCTGGTTCGGCGCGGGCAAGAGCAAGGGCCTGGGCCGCCTCCGCCTGGAGCTGGAGACGCCGCTGCCCAAACCCAAGGCGCTGCCCAAAATCCACCCCGATGTCAACCATTTGCACATCGAGCTAACCTTCGATGCGGCCAACCCGGTGCTGGTGGGCTGGAACTGGGGCAAAATTGATCCCGACACGCCCTCATTTGCCGCTGTCGAAGGGCGGCTGCTTGTCGCGGCGATGCGCGACCTGCCCGCCGCTATCCGCCAACGCCTGGAGATGGTGCTGGGCGGCCCCATCCTCAACGCCGATGACTGGAAGCGCAAGCTGGGCGAGTATCTGCCGCGCACGCTCGCTATCTGGCTGCAAGAACAGGGCAGCGGCGAGGTCGAAATGTGGGTGTTGCCGGAAAAAGCGCTCGATAAGCTCAGCAAGGGCAAGTTCGCGCTCGCCAAAGCTGTCATCAGCGCGGCGCGGCCCTTGTGCGCTAAGTCCTTTCCCAGCCAGGAAGCCGCCGAAGCCGCGTTTGTCGAAGCGTTGGGCGATAAGGCCAACATGGCCGGGCGGCTGGTCAAGGCGATGGAGTCACAGCGCGAGACGCGCCACGCGCTGCCCGCCGATGTGTGGGCGCAAGTAGCTGAGACGTTGGGCTTCGATCCCGCGTTAGAGGCGCAAATCACGCCGGCGCTGGGCGACGAAGCCGCGCTCATCGCGCTGCTCAAACCCGCGTGCGCCGCCATCCTACCCCGCCTGCACCAGCAAGTGGATCAGCAGGTCAACCTGCTGCAAAGCGACGCCTGGATTGATGCCGAAATCGCCAACCGCGAGGCCCATCTCAACATCAAAATCATGCTGTTGGAGGGCAAAATCAGGGAAGCCGATTGGGAAAGCCGCACGCCGCCGCAGGGCGTGGGCACGCAGGCGTGGCAGACCTTCAAGGATGAGCACCGCCGCGTGCGCTACCGCCACATGACCGATGCGCGCAATCTGCGCAAGAGCATCACCAACGACCGCAACTTCATCGCGTTCTTGCAGGATTACCGCGATAAGGCCCGCCAGGAGCTCTCGCAGCCGTATCATGTGGATTTCCGCAGCGGCGGCCCGTTCAACCGCGAAGTCTCGCGCAAGTACGGCAAACCCTACGATACCGTCTTCATGCGGATGCTGACCTGGTCGCCCTCCAACCGCAGCGAGGGCGCGTGGGAAGTCTATGTGCCGGGCAGCACCATCAAGGGGGCCTTCCGCCGCCGCGCGTCCCAAATCCTCAAAACGCTGGAAAGCGACCCCAAGAAGATCGAGGGCGTGCTGGATTTGCTGTTTGGGCGGCAGGGGCAAACGGGGTTGATCTACTTCTCCGATGCGTACCTGGCCGACCCGATTGATCCGGCCAAAGCCTGGTGCTCGATGGACGGCGTGCGCATGAATCCCGCAACGGGCCAGCCCATCGAGGCGGCCAAGTCGGATTACCTCTTCGCTTACGGCGAGGCGCTCAAGTTCCGCATGCAACTGGATTTGCAGGATTTGCGCCCCGACGATATGCCCGCGCTCACGGTGTTCTTTCACCTGTTACAGGATTTCCAGAACGGCGAGATCGTCATCGGCGGCGAGAAGACCAGCGGCTTCGGGTGGGTTGAGGCCGAGATTGCGGCGCTCAGCTGGTTGACCGGAAACCCGGCGGGGATGACCCAGGCGTTGTTCGGCGAGCGCGCGGTACACGCGGAGGGCGCGTGGCAGGGTTTGCAGCTGGAAGGGGCAGCCGCCGCCGCCGTGCTGACCGCCCGCGAGCCGCTCGCGCTGCGCCGTTCGGCGCAAGTCCCACCCACCGCTAAAGAGGGCTACGTCTCGCACCGCGCCTTCGGCGGTCACTGCGGGACGCTCGTGGTGGAGGCGGAAGTGCTCACGCCGCTGCATATCCGCGAGAGCGGCGAACCATCGCAGCGCGCCAGCCTGCCCGATGGCCCGGTGAACGGCTGGGACTTCTTCTCGATGTCCCCGCCGGAGGCCGCCCACCGCGATGCGGAGCGTGCCTACGCGCTGCCCGCCAAGAGCCTGCGCGGCATGATCCGCCACCTCTACGCCATCGCCAGCGATTCGGCGCAGGAGAGCGCGCACATCACCCAGCTCAACCCGGCGGATGCGCTCTTCGGCTGGGTAGGTAAAGGCACGAACCAATCGCTCATGGGGCGCGTGGTCATCGGCTTTGGGTTGTTCGATGCTGCGCCGGAGCTGGCGTGGTACAAGGTCCCGTACCCCTACACCGGCTGGCTGTACGCGCCGGGACAGGGAAAGTGGCTGCAAGAGACCGGCAAGTCCATCCCGCGCCATCAGATTGCCAAGACGTGGCGGGTGTTCCAACACGCCCCGCTGGCCCCCATCGCCAAAACCCTGGAGAGCTTCGCGCCGGATACGGCGCAAGCCAGCTATTTCCGCGCCATTCTGCCCGGCGCGAAGGCGCGCTTTACCGTGCGCTTCTGGAATCTGGAGGATGTGGAACTGCAACGGCTGATCTGGAGCATCGCCCTGGAGCCGGGACTGGCGCACAAGCTGGGCCACCATCGCTATCTGGGCTTCGGCAGCCTGCGCCTGAACATCCTGCCGGAGAGTTACTTGATTGATTGGTCGAAGCGGTACGCAGGCGGCGAGCCGGCCACCTGGCAGCAGCCGCTCACCACCGGCGATTGGATCAAGCCGCGCGCCATTGCCCACTACGTCGAGCTACAGAAGGCCTTGGATGTTGGAACCCTTTGATTGGATTCGCTTGTCGCGTAGCGGCGCGGAGCTGCTGGCGACGCTACACTACATCGAGGCCCATCCCGAGCTCCCCGCCAGCGGCGGGGAGCTCGCGCCGCCGCGCTCGGCGTTGCACCAACCGTGTGCGCGCTGCGGCCTGTATCCGCGCCTGGAAAAACAACGCTTCTGCGAAGTCTGCAAGACCATCCTGAACTGGGGGCATCAGCTCTACCTGCACGCGCGGCAGGTCACGCTGGTCTGGGGCTATGTGACGCAACTGCCGCGCCAGCTGCGCGGCGGCTCGCCGTTCCCCGCCGGGACCACGCTGCGCATCTACGTTCACGATGCGCAGCATTTCCTCGCCGTATTGCCGCAAAAGCAGCTGCAACCCTGGCTCCAGGAGCTCGCGCTCTACAACGGCGCAGAGCTCAAGGGGCTGCTCCAAATCTTCCCCGGCAGCAGCGGCAAACACACGCCCATGAATGAGTTGCTGATCCGCGTGACCCATCACGAGGCGCGCTTCCCGCCGGATCGCCTGCGCGTGCGCTTCCTGGCCGCCCCGCACTATATCTACCACTTGCAAGAGTTCGACCGCGAGGGTGTGTTAACCTTCGAGCTGGCGGATTTCCTCAGCACGCTGGAAATGGCTGCGATTTTCCGCACGCTGCTCTTGCCCGATGAGCAAGCCGCACTACGCGAGCTGCTCAAGCTGCGCGACGACGCCGAGGCGCAGTTCTACTGGGGACGCTTCCTGGGGCAGATCAAGCCCGAAGTGCGGGATATGCTGAACGCCTGGCGCATCCGCCGTTGGTCGAAGGCGCAAGTGGAACTGCTCTACCGGTTGAGCGATTATGTTAAATTTTACTGAACCCATCAACCTGATTCGCTATCTGATTGTGGCGCGCACACAGCACAGCCTGGTAACGCTCGCGCCGAACTTTACGCGGGAGCTCTCGGCGGTGTGGGGCGAACTCGTCGCAGGAATGTTGCCCACGCGCGAGGCCGGCAAATGGCGCAAGACGCGGGAACTGTGGGAGCGCGAGTTCGGGCCGCAAGCGAAAGCTGCGCCGCAAGAGGATTTCCTGCTCACCAACATCCCCACGTCGCCCTGGCCTATCGAGGCGGTGCTGTTGCCGTACACGGTGAAGGATACCTTTGGCCTGAACGAGCCGGTGGTGTGGGAGCTGAAGCTGCTCGGCGATGCGGCGGATCACGGGCTGTTCCTGGAGCAGCTGTTGCCCGCGCTGGAGCTCGCGGCGACGCAGCCGCAGGCGGGCGAGAGCAAAGGCTTCTGGGGGCAGTTCCGCATCGAGGCGATTTATGCGGCGCATGGCCCGCGCTGGCGGCCCTTCGTGGTGGATGGCAAGCTCGATCTGCGCCGCCGCCGCCCCACCCCCGCGCAGTGGGCTGAAGGGTGGGCGTTTGCGCCGGAGGGCCATGCTCGCTTGCAAACGCTCACCTGGCTCACGCCGTTCGATATGCGCATCAAGCCGGAGCGCCCGTTGGAGCGCGAGCCGCAGCGCAAGTGCACCATCGCCAAGCACGATGTCCCCACGCTCGAAGGGCTGCTGCGCGCACTGATGGCGCGGGTGGCGCAGCTGCAATCGGGCAAGCCCATCAGCGAAGATGAAGCGTGGGCATTGCTGCCCGCCGCGGAGCAGACCGCGCTATGGGAGACGCTCAATCAGCTCCGCGAGCAATCGCAGCAGCACAAGAAGCACAAGTTCGAGCAGCCGCCCGTCGGCGCGTATGGCGCGTGGATCGGGGAGCAGACCTTTGCTGCGCCCATCCCGCAGAACCTCATCCCGTACCTGGAGCTCGCTTCGATCTTGCATGTGGGGCATTTCACGCACTATGGGTGCGGGACGTTCCGGCTGCGGTGAAGAAAGACGACGAACAACCGACCACTGACTACGAATTTTCAAGTATCCCCTCAGCCCTTGAGATATCACGGCTGAGGGGATTTTTGTTATCTGTGATGGTTGCATCCTACCAGTTTTGGCAGTACAATGATGTCAAATATGATGTCGAATTCGGCGTCAAAAGGAGCACACTATGAGCGTGAAAATCATGCCGGTCAGCGAGCTGCGCCGCAAGACTTCTGAGGTCATCCAAACGGCGCAGGAAGAAGCGGCGGTATACATCACCCAACACGGGCGGCCCATCGCTGTATTGGTGGACTACGCGCATTACGAGGCATTGGTGCAACAATCGGCGCAAGCAGCGGTTGAGATTCCTACCGGAGGATATACCGAATATCTGGCGGGCCTGCACCGGGAGATTTGGGCCGGGGTGGATACGGATGCCTACATCCAAGAGGAACGCGACGCATGGGAAGCCTTACCGACGCCTTGAGCGCCCACACGCGGGTAGGTCTCGATACTACCGCGTTCATCTATCACCTGGAGCAGCACCCGCGCTATGCAGCACTGACGCAAGCATTGTTCAAGGGCATCGAGCAAGGTCGCTGGATAGCCTGCACCTCAACCGTGACTTTGGTGGAGCTGACCGTGCGGCCGTGGCAGCTACACCAACCACACATCGCGCGACATTACGAGGCCGTGCTAACACGCTTTCCTAACCTCGCCCTGGTAGACGTGCATCGCGGGGTGGCGCAACAGGCGCCCCGGCTGCGCGCCCTATACCGATTACGCCCGGCAGATGCGTTGCAAGCCGCAACGGCGCTGAGCTGGGGCGCAACGGCTTTTATCACCAACGATCGGGGCCTTGTGCGGCTGGCATCGGAACTTACGGTTGTGCTATTGGAGGATTGGATACTAAACCAGTAGTATCGGGAAACTTCCACAACAAACGACCATGCCTGTTGCATGGTCGTTTGTTGTTTCAGCGGCTTAGTTGTGCTTCATCCCGACCATCATCATACTTGTCCATACAGCACTTTCCCCTCACGCAAAGCCCGCGCGATAATGTGATTGCGCGTATTGCGCCATCGTTCTACCTCGTCCCGGCTGTAGATCAGAATGTCTTTGGCAACCATAAATCGCGCCAATACCCGCTACAGCCGGGCCATTTCCTGGCGACGGTCGCGGTGTTCCCCAAAAGGTTCCGTTTCGATCACCAGCAAATCCACATCTGAATCTGGCCGTGCTTGTCCGGTGGCGTGTGAGCCAAAAAGGACAATGGCTTCAGGCTGCACTTCTTGCGACACTACATCTGCCATTTCACGGATCAAGGCAGGGGGCGCTACAGTTTTCAGCGGTGCTTGTGTTTCCATGATATGCGCCTCCACCTTCAGTATATCCGAAGGCAGACTGAACTTCAATTGCCAGCGTTGTTCACGATTTGTTGTCTGGGGTCAGCTGATGATGCTGAGTTCCCGACCCACTGCCGCGAACTGTTCCAGGCCGAAGTCCAGGTCTTCCCGCGAGAGCGCTGCCGAGACCATCACGCGGATACGCGCCAGGCCCTTGGGGACGGTGGGGAAGCCTAACGCCATTGCAAAGACGCCCCGCTCGAAGAGGTGGCGGCTGAACTCTTTGGCGAGCTTCACATCGCCGAGCATGACCGGCGTGATGGGGGTGACGCTCTGGCCCGTGTCGAAGCCCAGGCGTTGCATCTCGCCCTTGAAGTAGCGCGTGTTCTCCCACAGGCGATCCACCAGCTCGGTGGATTCGCTGAGGGCGCGGACCGCCGCCAGACACGCGGCGGTATCCGCCGGGGTGACGGCGCTGGAGAAGAGGAAGGGCCGCGCCTTCTGGCGGATGTAATCCACGATGAGTTTCTTCCCCGCGATGACGCCGCCCACCACGCCGAAGGCTTTGGAGAACGTGCCGATTTCCACATCGAACTTGCCGTGCAGCCCGAAGTGATCCACGATGCCGCGCCCGCCGCGCCCCACAACGCCCTCGCCGTGCGCGTCATCCACCATCGTCAGCACGTCGTAGCGCGCGCACACCTCGTAAAGCGCGTCCAGCGGCGCGAGGTCGCCATCCATCGAGAAAACGCCATCCGTCACCATGAGGCCGCGCCGGTACTGCGGCAGGTGCTCCTGGATCTTGGCTTCCAGGTCGGCGGGATCGCAATGCTCGTAGACGATGATCTTGGCGCGGCTGAGGCGCGCGCCATCAATGATGCTGGCGTGGTTGAGGCGGTCGGAGAAGATCACATCCTCCGCGCCCACCAGCGGCGGAAGGGCGGCCTGATTGGCGAGGAAGCCCGCCTGGACGTAGAGCGCGTCCTCCACGTTCTTGAAGTCCGCCATGGCTTGCTCCAGCTCGCGGTGCAAGCTGAGCGTCCCGGCGATGGAGCGCACCGCCGTCGGCCCTGCGCCGAAGCGATCCAGCGCATCTTTGGCCGCCGCGATCAGCCGGGGGTCGTTCGCCAATCCCAGGTAGTTGTTGGTACATAGATTGAGCACGCGCTTGCCGTCCACCACCATCCACGCCCCGGCGGGGGATTCGATGGTGCGCAAGTTGATGAACAGGCTTTGCTCTTTGAGCGCGGTCAGTTCGTCTTCGATCCAGCGTAGTTTAGTTTCGGTCATGGTTCCTCCTCAAAGTAGTAATGGGTGAGCGGTGAGCAGTGAGTAGTTCCGGCGCCGCAACGGCTCACTGCTCTCTACGAACTATGTTCGTTATTTGCAAGCAGTCGGAATTCAGTTCGCTTCAACCAGTTGCTCGCGTAGGGCCTCGATTTCGGCTTCACTCAAGCGCGCTTCGCCGCCCTTGACCCCGTACAACAAAACAAAGGCGCAAATCTCACAGAAAACGATAAAGGGGAACATGAGCACATATTTGTCGTTGCCCATTCCCCCACCGATGAAATCAAACACCAGACCCATGAGGATTGGCCCGAAAACGTAGGCGGCCTGGTTGAAAGAATAGTAAATGCCGGTGTACGCGCCTTCGTCCCCGCCCGGCGCGAGACTCCACAGCACTGGGAAAATGTTGACAATCACTGTCATCCAGAAGAAGCCCACCGGCACAAACAACACCGCGATCCAAATCGGCTGTTTCAAGGTCACGACAAAGGATAACAGGGCCATCACCACAATCAGCCCCGTGGTGCCCAGCCGCAGCGCCTTTTGTCGCCCGATCTTTTGGCCGATCATGCCCGATACAAACGCTGAAATGATCATGGTGGCGGTATAGATCAACAACAGTTGTCCGGCTTGTCCATCCCCGATGCCGAGGTAGTTATTGGCGAAGATCGTGAAGAATGCCTCGATGGAAGCAAACGCGGTGTAGGAGAAGTAGGTGTAGATCATCAGGAACAGCATACTGCGATTTTTGCCGAAGAGCGCATTCTTGAAGTAAGCCCAATTGCGCCTGGATTTCTCTACAGCAGCACTGGAGGTCTGCACCTCAAAATTGACCGGGTCAATGGCGATGGGCGTATCGCCAATTTTCAGGAAACTATCTCCGGTGGGGGTTTCTTTGATCGTCTTGAATAGCACGGCCAGGATGATGAGCATCACAACGGCGATGATTGGAAAGCCCAGATACCGCGCATCGAAAGTGGAGATGCCGGGACGAACGATGTTAATGAGTGTAGGGAGTAGGAAGGCAAAAATGGCTCCGCCGTTGGCGACCAATTGTTGTAAGCCGCTGCCTTTGGATCTGACTGCATCGGGTGTGTAATCCGCCAACAACGTGAGCGCCGCGCTACGATAAAAGGCCATCGCCACATTGAAGAAGAAGAGGATCGCAATGAGACCTAGCAGCACTTTGAACAAGGGTGTGACGATGAAGAAAAACGCAGCGGAGATGCCCCCGATGAGAATAAATGGCATCCGCCGGCCCCATTTGCTCTGGGCGCGATCGCTCAACGCGGCAAAATACGGCTGTAGCAAGAGGGCCAGGATATTGTCGAGGACTAAAATCGCGCCGATCACGGTTTGCTGGCCGAAAATGCCGAACAAGAGCAAATCTTTGGGGACTAAGCCATATTGCGCATCGCCTAAGAGCAGTGGGACGGCCAGATTGTAATAGCCTAATCCGGCAAGCACGGACATGAAAGCCAGGGACAAGAAGATTGTGCGTTTGATGTTTAACTTATCCGGCGCATTGGGGGTCATTCTGGGTTGATAGTTGGTTGTGATAAGGGTCATGATGTTTCCTATTTCCTCTTAAATATGGTAGTAATGGGTGAGCCGTGAGTAGTGAGCAGTTTAGGCAATGCGAACCGCTCGCTACTCACTACTTTCTACGAACCCGGATACAGCACAATCTTCCCGCTATTGCCCGAAGCCATTGTCTCCATCGCCTCGTGCCAGCGGCTCAGGGGGAACTCGTGCGTGATGATGGGGCGCAAATCCACCGCGCCGGAAGCGATGAGCGCGCGCATCTGGTACCAGGTCTCCCACATCCGCCGCCCGGCGATGCCATACACTGTTACACCCTTCATGATGACCAGATTGTTCAGGTCGAATTCATTGAGCACGCCCGGCGCCAGTCCCAGCAGTGAGGCAGCCCCGCCAGGTTTGAGCAGGCGCAATCCCTGCACCAAGGCTTGCGGAGCGCCGGACATTTCGATCAACACATCAAAGCCCTTACCGCGCACGGCATCCTGCGCCCGCTGGAACAGGTCATCTTCCGCCGGATTCACGGCCAGATCCGCGCCCACTTTGCGCGCCAGCTCCAGCCGATAGGGGCTGAGATCCGTCGCCACGATGGTCTCCGCACCGAAAGCCCGCGCTACGGGGATAGACATCAGCCCCGCCGGCCCGCAGCCGGTGACAAGCACCGTCTTGCCGCGCACATCGGTCGCCGCGACGGTATGCACGGCGTTGCCGAAATTCTCCTGCAAGCTGGCGACCGGCACGGGCATATCTTCAGGGTTTTTCCAGGCGTTCTCCACCGGGATGGCGATATACTCAGCATAACAGCCGTCAATATCCACGCCAATGATGCGGGTGTTCGGGCAGATGTGCCCTAGCCCCAACCGGCACTGCTGGCACACACCGCAGACGATGTGGCTCTCCGCTGAGACATAATCGCCCACGCCCGGCTCATCGGGGCGCACCTGCTCGCCCACCGCCACAATCTCGCCGGTGAACTCGTGCCCCACAATCAGCGGCGGTTTGATGCGCCCCTGCGACCAGCGATCCCACTTGTAAATGTGGACATCGGTACCGCAGATGGAGGTGGCTTTGACCTTGATCAGGACATCACGGGGGCCGGGAACCGGAATTGGCGCCTGAATCGCTTCCAATCCGGGCGCGGGCTGCGCCTTAGCAACCGCTTGCATTATGGACATAGGTGGTCTCCTTTCGAATCACAAATTGCAAATCAAAAGTCATGCGGTCAGGAGTCATGGTGACGAGCGACCCGTTTCCAGCATTCAGTATAGCACGCTCATGCCAGCACTTCAACCGGCAAGTATAGGCAAAGCAGGATGACATCTGTTACCACCGTTCACGCGGAGTGTCCCCAAAATTGTGGCCCTCTTGCATACGCGCTTTTTTCGTTTGGGCTTCGTGGTATACTTGATTTGGGTTCTACAACAAGTATACAGCCCTGGAGGTAAATATGAAGCACTTTCTGACATTGGCCGATTTGACCGCCGCCGAGTTACAGTCCATTTTGGATCTGGCGGTACAGCTGAAAACAGAATGGAAAGCAGGCGGCAATGCGCCGTTGCTCAAAGGCAAGGTGTTGGGGATGGTCTTCCAAAAGCCGAGCCTGCGCACACGCGTGTCGTTTGATATGGCGATGTTGCACTTGGGCGGGCACGCACTGTATCTCTCCCCCAACGAAATTCAGCTCGGGAAGCGCGAGAGCGTCGCGGATGTCTCCCGTGTGCTGGCGCGCTATGTGCAGGTGGTGATGGCGCGCGTTTTTGCTCATGCCGATGTGGTAGAGCTGGCGCAATGGTCATCCGTCCCCGTCATCAACGGGCTTTCTGATTATTCCCATCCCTGCCAGGGTGTGGCCGATTTTCTCACGATGTTCGAACATAAGGGCGAGCTCAAAGGGCGCAAGTTGACTTATTTGGGCGATAGTAACAACGTCACCCATTCGCTCATCTTTGGTGCGACCAAACTGGGCATGGATTTCACGCTCGGCGCGCCGGAGGGCTACAGCCTGCGCGCGGATGTGATGGAACTGGCGCAGCAATTCGCGGCGGAAAGCGGCTCCAAAATCCACGTCACCAACGATCCCCGTGAGGCGATTGCGGATGCCGATGTGGTCTACACCGACACCTGGACTTCCATGGGACAGGAAGCGGAGGCCGAAGAGCGCCGCAAGATCTTCCCGCCCTATCAGGTCAACACAGAGCTGCTGGCTTTTGCCAAGAAAGATGCTATCGTGATGCACTGCTTGCCCGCGCATCGCGGCGAAGAGATCACCAATGAGGTTGCCGACGGCCCGCAATCCGTGATCTTTGATCAAGCCGAGAACCGGATGCACGGCCAGAAAGCCATCCTCGTCTGGGTTTTGGAAGCATAATCTTCCCGACGCCTGTACAGCCTTTCATATTCAAGCCACAAATCCTTGAGTTTTGTATCCTTGTGGCGCGGTATTTCCGCTTTGAGATCTTCCAGGAGGAGCCATGGCCGGGAATCGTCAGCGATTTGAACAAGCGTTGCAACGGGCCAACGAACTGATCTGGCAGAACAAATGGCCGGATGCAGTTGAAGCTTATAGCCGGGCCTTGCAGGAATTCCCGGAGGACAGCTCTGCGCTCATGGGCTACGCCTGGGCTTTGTTCAATGTTGGGGACCTGGAAAAGGCAGCTGAGATCTATGAGCGCTTGACAACGCTCACGCCCAAGGATCCCGGCCCCCGGGAGCGGTTAGCCGAGATTTTGGCCCATCGCGGCGATAACGAAGCGGCGGCAACGCGCTACATCGAAGCGGCAGCGCTGTATGCGGCGCAGGGTTTGACGGATAAGCGCGTGGCGAATCTGGAAAGCGCTGTGCGGCACAACCCCCGCAATGACCGCGCCTGGGCCGATCTGCTCAAGTATTATCAGGAGCAGGGAATGCTGGACAAGGCGTTGCGCGCCACCCTCTGGCTGGCGCATTTGTATCAGCACGAGCACAACCGGTGGGCTATCGAAGTTTGCCGGCAGATGCAGCGTTTCACGCCCAACGATCGGCAACTGGGGCAGGTGATGTTGCTGCTCCAGAGCGGGCGACCGGTGCCTGTCCCAGTTGCTACGGGCATGTTGGGGGATGCGGGCCTGCCTGAGGCGGCGCTGGAAGAGGAAACAATCGAAGATCTGGTTGCCGAGGCGGGCAGCGTTACCGATATTGCGCGGCAGCGCGCGCTGGAATCGTTAGCCGAATCCCTCTTCGATGACGAACGTCCGGCGACGCCGGGGCTTTCCAGCGAAGAGGTGAGCTTGCTCATCGGGCAAGCCGTGGATGCACAGACGCGCGGCGATTTGGAAACCGCGCTGGGCGCTTACGAGCGTCTGGCGGCGGCGGGCACCTCTTTGCCCTCAATCCACTTCAACCTGGGGTTGCTCTATAAAGAGCAGATGCGCTTTGATGAGGCCATCAGCCAGTTAGAGCGTTCCTTGCCCGATCCTGAGTATCTCCTGGGCAGCCACTTCGCGTTAGGCGAGTGCTATCAAGCGCAGGGGCGCTTCGATGCAGCGCTAGAGCATTTTATCGAAGCCGTCAAAGTGATTGACCTGACCACGGTCGAACGCACACAGGTGGATGATCTCATCCGCGTGTATGAAGGGCTGGCGCAAAACCTGGTGAATACCGGCGAGCCGGAACGCATTCAGCATCTCGTCAACTCGTTGGTGGGCTTTCTGGGGCAGCGCGGCTGGGAGGAAGAAGTCCTCAAGGCGCGGCGGCGACTTGACAGCATGGCGCGCAGCGGCACCGTGCTGAGCCTGGCGGAAATCCTGAGCCTCTCTGGTTCGGAAGATGTGTTGCGTTCTGCGGCGCTGGCGCAGGAATACCTCCGGCGTAAGAAGACCTACGCCGCCCTGGAGGAGCTATCCTATTCTATTGGCAAGGCGCCGTACTACCTGCCGTTGCACAGTATGTTGGCGCAGCTCTACATCGAAAGCGGCAATCTGGAGAGTGCCATCGAGAAAATGCGCATCATTGCCCAGGCTTATGAGATTCGCGGACAGATTCCGCTGGCATTGGCCGCCTACCATCAGATTCTCGAACTCTCGCCTCTGGACTTCACCATTCACGCGCGCATGATTGAGATGCTGATTCAACGGGGACAGATTGATGACGCCCTGGCCCGATATCTGGAGCTTGCCGACGCCTACTATCAACTGGCGCAACTGGAGCGCGCGCAGGATACCTATGCGGAAGCGTTGCGCCTGGCGCCGCGCGGGACGCCTGAAAAACAGTGGAATGTGCGTATCCTGCACCGCATGGCCGATCTCGACATGCAACGTTTGGATTGGAAAAGCGCCATCAAGCATTATCAGGAAATCACCCGCATTGCCCCCGATGACGAGCGCGCGCATCTGGGGCTTATGCGCCTCTATCCGCGCGTCGGTCGCGCACATCTTGCGGTTGCAGCCCTGGATCAGTTGCTCAAGCATTATCTGGAGACGCAACGCAGTGAGAAAGCCGCCGTCATTCTGGAAGATCTGATCCATGAGCAGCCTGAGTCCATCCCGTTGCGTTTTCGCGCCGCGCAGCTCTATCTCAACACGGGCAAGCGGCAAAAAGCGCTAGAGCACCTGGATGTGCTGGGCGACCTGCAATTGGAAGCCGGACAGCAGGCTGACGCTATCAAAACCCTGGAGGCGATCATTGCGCTGAAACCGGCGAATATCGAGGCTTATGTGAGCTTGCACGATCAACTCACCGGTCAAACGTCGCCTTGAGAGCCGTGTAACATAACTATGTGGGAACTTCGTTGGTTGATCGAGCGCCTATCCTGGCCGGATATGGTGGATATTGCTCTGGTCGCAATGCTTTTCTTTGCGATCTTCTACGCGCTGCGCGGCACGCGCGCCGTGACGTTGTTGCGTGGGATTACCGCCCTGCTGGTGACATTGGCTTTGCTGGGGCGTATCGTGCGCCTGCAAGCCCTCAGCTGGCTGGTAACGCAGGTATTGCCGGTGATCCTGTTTGCCCTGCCGGTTATCTTCCAGCCCGAATTGCGCCGGGCGTTGGAGCGGCTGGGACGCGGACGTTTTCTGTCGCTCGCGGCTTCCAACAATGACGCGGGTGAGAAAATGCTCGCCGCTACCGCTACTGCGGTGCGCTATATGGCGAATCGCAAAACCGGCGCCTTGATTGTTTTCGAGCGCGGCACCGGCTTGCAGGAATACATCGAAACCGGTGTGCTTATAGACGCACTGGTGACGACGGAGCTGCTCACGACCATCTTCGACCATCATACGGTGCTCCATGATGGCGCCGTCATCATCCAGGATCATCGTATCGCGGCAGCGGCGTGTGTGATGCCGCTGACCTCCGCTTTTCTCTCGGATCGCCAGCTGGGCTTGCGGCATCGCGCGGCGATCGGCATCACCGAAGATAGCGATGCTATCGCCCTGGTGGTATCTGAAGAGCGCGGCGCTATCTCGTTGGCGCATAACGGACGTATCATCCGTGATCTCGACCCCGACCGTTTGACGGCCATTCTCAGCACCTTCTTCGCGCAGAAGTCCGCGTCATCTTCTATGTTGCAGCGGTGGCTCAAACGCGATCCTGCCAGCGCTGCTTCTACCACGTCCCGGAGCCGCTGAGATGAGCAAACGACTTGGACAAAACCTGACACTTATGCTGGTCTCACTGGCCCTGGCTTTTTTCTTCTGGGCTGTCGCTACAGAAACCGGCGATCCCACGGTGGAGCGGCCCTACCCTTCTGCCATCCCGATAGAAGTGCGGGGTGTGCCCCAGGATCGCATGGCCGCGTATGGGGCCGAAAATGCTAAAGCGCGGGTGGTGCTTCGCGCGCCCCAATCGCTGTGGGATATTCTTCAGCCGGAGGATATTCGCGCTTACGTCAATCTCAGCAATACGCAGCCAGGCAAGAATATCGTTGTGCCCGTTACCATTGAGGTCTTGCGCGGCCCCGTACAAATTGCTGAATACTCGCCCCAGGAAATCGTGCTGAGCCTGGAGCCGCTGGCGGAAAAAGATGTCCCTGTCCTGGTGGTGATAGATGGAACGCCGGCCCTGGGCTTTGTGGCGCGCCCGGCGACCCACGTTCCCCAGACCGTAACGGTGCGCGGCCCAGAGTCGCTGGTTGCTGAGGTTGCCAGAGCGCAGCTCAAGATCTCGGTCAAAGAGCAGCGGCAGACGGTCACCGGGGATCTGCAAGCGTTGCCGGTTGACCAAACCGGCAACCCCATCAGTTATGTCGAAGTGATTCCGAAAAGCATCTCGGTCAGTGTGCCTGTTGAGCAGCTCGGCAATATCCGTGATATGGCTGTGCGGGTGATCCTGTTGGGTGAGCCTGCGGATGGATATCGGGTGAGCGGCGTTACTGTAGATCCTCCTATCGTGACGGTCATTGGTAGACAAGATGTGGTGCAGAATGCCGCTGGCTACCTGGAAACCGATCCGATTTCCATCAACGGCTTACAGGCAAGTTTTACCACAACTGTGGGCTTTCAGATGCCGGAGGGGCTTTCGGTGTTGTTGACGCCAGAAGTGTTAGTGGAAGTCGTGATTGAAATGCAAGAAAGCCGGGTCACGATACCAGTAGAGCCTGAGGTTTTGGGCTTGCCACGGGGTTACACGGTAGAATTGCAACCTACCCGATTGCGGTTGGTGCTCAGCGGCCCCTTCGACATTATCAGCCAGTTGGATCCGGTTAGCGTCGGCGCGTTTGTGGATTTGACGGGCTTGTCGCTGGGGCGGCACACGATCACGCCGACCATCACGCTGCCCGATCCGCTGATCCGCATTGATAGCATCTTGCCTCAACCCACGCTTTCGGCGATGATCCGCCGCGAGCTCGAACCCTGATCGTCTGCGTTGCGTATCTCCGGTGTGGGCGGGCGTCGCGCTTTGCGCCAGGCAACCCCCGCGCCCGCTTTGGCGTCACTGGCGCAGATAACGGCGAAAGCGCCAGAGGAACCACGCCTGGATGCGACGATGATAGCGCGCAACGAGCCAGGCTGCTGCCAGCAGGCACGCTCCCAGCCCTGCCAGCGCCGCCGGCGACAAGCGTAAAGCGCGATCACCGAGCAGCACTGCAACCGCCACGCCCGGAAAGCGCGCGAGCAGCGTGAGCACGAACAACCGTCGCAGCGGGATTTCCGTCAGGCCGGCGGCAAAGCACATTACATCATCGGGGAGCAGCGGGAGCGCGAATACCAGCACGATCAACGGCGCGCCCCAGCGACGGGTGAGCCGATCCCATCGCGCCAGTGTCGCGGCGCCGACGAGCCGTTCCGCCAGCGGACGCCCGAAGAGTCGGCTTAGCCCCATCGCCAGCATCGAACCGAGTTGCACACCCACGATGCTGATCACGACGCCCCATAACGGCCCAAACAGATAACCGTTCAACGGGGCGAAGATCTGCCCCGGAATCGGCGCCAGCAATACCTGCAACACATTCAGCGCAATCGAAGCCAGCGGCGCCCATACGCCCCAACGCCGAATCAGCGCCTCCACCCAGGCGCGATCCTGAAACCGCGCGATCCAAGGCGCCAGCGCCGGTCTCCACCAGAGCAGCCCTCCCGCGAACGCCGCAAGCAGAGCCACCCGCAGCGCCGCTCGCCGCCAGCGTTGTGGGGAGCGAAACCCCCCGCGAGCCGCATGGCTGGCGGGGGGCGGAACCTCGTCGCGCTGCATAGCATCCTCCTCAGCTGCGACGCTCATCAGTGTCGCGTTATAGCTTGCCGCGTTCCTTCAAGCCCTTCTTGAGCGCATTGACGGAAAGCAGCGCGCACTTCACCCGCCCCATGCTCAGGCGTAGCCCGCCCATCATCGTTTCGATGTCGTGCAGCTCCAGCGCTGCGACTTCTTGCGGCGTCTTGCCGATGACCTCCTTGGTGAGCATCGAAGCCGCCGCCATACTGATGACGCAGCCGTGCCCCTCGAACATCACTTTGGCGATGCGGCCTTCGGCGTCGAGCTGCGCGGTAAGGTGGATGGTATCGCCGCAGGTGGGATTGTCGAGATGGACATCCACTTCTGCGTCCGGCAACACGCCAAAATTCTGCGGCTCGTGGTAATGCTCCAACATCTGTTCACGGTATAGATCGCTCATTATGTCCTCGTCTCTTCTGCGCCGGTTTAGCGCCGCAGTAGTTTGATCACGCGATGTAGCCCCGCGATCAGCGCGTCTACATCATCTGTGTCGTTGTAAATGTAGAAACTTGCCCGCGCGCTGGCGGGCAGGCCAAAACGGGCGTGTAACGGCTCGGCGCAGTGCAACCCGGCGCGGATGCAGACGCCTTCTGCATCTAGCACTGAGGCGATATCGTGCGGGTGAATGCCTTCCAGCCAGAACGAGACCGCGCCGCCGCGACGTTGTGATTGGGTTGGCCCGAGAATGTGCAGCCCCGGTATCTCCGGCAGCTGTTCCAGCGCGTAGGCGACCAACGCTTGTTCATGCTGTTGCACGGCTTCCATTCCCAGCGCGGAGAGAAAATCCACCGCCGCTCCAAAGCCCACTGCTTCAGCGATGGCCGGCGTCCCCGCCTCGAATTTGTAGGGCAGATCATTCCAGCTGACGCTGTGCTTCTTCACGCTGAGGATCATATCCCCGCCGAAGAGGAATGGCGACATCGCTTCCAGCAGCTTCCGGCGACCCCATAGCGCGCCGATGCCCGGCCCGCCAAGTTTGTGCGCCGAAATCGCCAGGAAATCCGCGCCCAATGCCTGCACATTCACCGGTATGTGCGGTACCGCCTGTGCGCCATCCACTACCACCATCGCTCCCGCTTGTCGCGCCTGGGCGATGAGCTCGCGCGCGGGCGGAATCGTCCCCAGCACGTTCGACATCAGCGTGAAGGCGACCAGGCGCGCGCGTCCATCCGCCAGCAGCGGCGGCAACGCCGCGAGATCTAGCTCGCCCGCATCCGTCACCGGCAGATATGCCAGTTCAGCATCTCGTTCCTGCGCCAACTGCATCCAAGGCACCAGGTTGCTGTGATGCTCCATTTCGGTAATGATGATACGGTCGCCGGCCCCAATGTGATGCCGGCCCCAGGCGTAGGCGACCAGGTTCAGCGCCTCGGTGGCGTTGCGGACATAGATGATCTCGCCGGGATCAGGGGTCCCGATAAAGTGCGCGATCTTTTCCCGCGCCGCCTCGTAACGCTCGGTCGCGGCCTCTGCCAGGCTGTACAAGCCCCGGTGAACGTTGGCATACGCCGTGGTGTACACCGAAGTGATCGCCTCGATCACCGCGCGGGGCTTCTGGGCGCTAGCAGCGCTATCCAGGAAGACCAGGCGCTTGCCATGTACCGGTTGTTGTAGGATTGGGAACTCGCGGCGAATTTCCTCGACGTTCCAACTCATGTGCTACCTCCGTACCAGTGTCGTGATCTCACTGGCGATTTCCTCAACCGATTTCGCCGTGACGCTGATGGTGCGCCACCCCTGTTCCGCGCAGAGCATTCGCGCCATGCGCAGTTCCTCAGTCAAATCAGCAATGGATTCATACGTTGATCCCACGGGCAATCCGGTGGCCCGCGCCCGCGTGCGTCGCAAATCCAACAGCCGCTCCGGGGCCATGGTCAGCCCGAATACCTTTTCGCGCGGCAATGCCAGCAGAGACGCCGGCGGCGCAATGCCGACAATCAGCGGGACATTGGCTACGAACCACCCGTGATAGGCCAGATAAATGGAAATGGGGGTTTTCATTGTGCGCGATACGCCCACCAACACGATCTCCGCATTGTGCAGCTCGTCCGCGCGTTGTCCATCATCATGCCGCAGGGCGAATTCCACAGCCTCGATGCGCCGGTTGCGTTCTTCAGAGAGCTTGGCGTAGAGTCCCGGCTGTTGTTTGGGCGGCTTGCCCAATCCCAGCGTGAGCCGATCCAGCATCGGCCCCATCAAATCCATGGCATCCACATGATACTCCCGCGCCTGATTGAGCATCAGCACGCGCAGCTCATCGGAGACCAGCGTGTGGACGATCAAGGCGTGGCGCGCTGCTGCATCTTGCACCACTTGCTGTACTTGCGCCGGAGTGGTAACATCCGCGTACCGGATGGTTTGCACTTCGACGCCTTCAAATTGCATTAGCGCGGCGTTAACGACCTGCTCGGCAGTCATGCCTGTGCCATCGGATACCACAAAGACATACATGGGTGCTTTCCTCACCATAGTTTGTGGGTCTTTCGCGGTTGGGTGAGACCCACCGGCGAAAAACACCGCATAAGTACGAAATAAGTATACCACAATCTTGTAAAGTCGTGACAATGTTTTGCCATGAAATGCCCAGCGCACTTGTATCCGTGGTATAATCCGGTCATTGCTTTACGATACGCCAAGCTTTCAGCGGTCATACGCAAAGGAGTTTAGTTATGGGATTGAGTGGTTTGTTGGACAAGATTGCGATCTGGGTGCAGGGAATCATCGAGGCATTGGGTTATGTTGGGCTGGGCCTGGTGATGTTCATCGAGAACGTTTTCCCTCCCATTCCCTCTGAAGCGGTCTTGCCCATGGCGGGCTGGCTCGCAGCCGAAAAGCGCGGCGGCTTCACGCTTCTGGGGATCACCCTCGTGGGCGCTATCGGTTCGGTGGCGGGCGCGATGGTCTTCTACGGAATCGGTTACTGGTTCGGCGAAGAGCGGGTGCGGGAGTTGTTGCGCCGCTTCGGCAAGTGGTTCTTGCTTTCAGAAGCCGATTTCGACACGGCGCTCGCCTGGTTCAATCGTTACGGCGAGCTGGTGATTTTCTTTGGGCGCATGGTGCCCATCGTGCGCAGTCTGATTTCCGTGCCTGCCGGGATCGCCGTGATGAACATGGGACGCTTCACCCTCTACACTGCCATCGGTACCGCGCTGTGGAGCTTCGTGTTGGCGTTGGCGGGCTTTGTCTTGGGACAGAACTGGCCCCTGGTGCTGGAATGGGTTGGGCGTTACGAAAAGGTTGTGCTGGTGGTGGGCGTCGTGGGCGTGCTGGCTTTCTTCGCGCGCCGGCTGTTCCAGCGCCGCCGCGTCGTAGAAACGGCCTGAGTGTGCCCGGCGATACAGCCGAAAAGAGTGCGTAGAGAGCAGAGAGCAGTCGAGGTTGGCAAAACCTGCTCACTACTTACGGCTCTCTGCTCACCCATTACTATTTTCAGAGGATTTTCAGAGGAGGGAAAGGCTATGGCGCCCATCATTCGCGTGGAACAGATTGCAGATTACGTCGGACAGGAAGTGACCCTTCGCGGTTGGGTGTACAACCGTACCCACAAGGGCAAGCTGGTGTTTCTCTTGCTGCGCGATGGGTATGGCTTTGTCCAGTGCGTGGTCTTCAGCAAGGATGTGCCGGCCGAGGTTTTCGAGACGGCAGCGCATATTCCCCAGGAATCTTCCGTCATCATCACGGGTGTGGTGCGCGCCGATCCGCGCGCGCCGGGCATTCCCGGCGGCTTCGAGGTCGGCGTGACCGGCTTGGAGGTGGTGCAGGCCGTGGCGGACGAGTATCCCATCGCGCTCAAGGAGCACGGCGTGGATTTCCTGCTCGACAACCGTCACCTCTGGATCCGCACACAGAGCCAGTGGGCCATTTTGCGCGTGCGCGCCACGGTCATCAACGCCATCCACGAGTGGCTGAACAACAACGGCTTCATCCACATGGATACGCCTATCCTCACGCCTGCCGCCGGCGAGGGCACGACGACGCTGTTCGAGGTGGATTACTTCGGCGAGCCGACGTATCTGGCGCAGACCGGGCAGCTCTACAACGAAGCCAATATCTTCGCCTTCAACCGCGTTTACTGTTTTGGGCCAACCTTCCGCGCGGAGAAATCCAAGACGCGCCGCCATCTCACCGAGTTCTGGATGGTGGAGCCGGAAATCGCTTTTTGTGATCTGGACGAGCTGATGGAGATCGAGGAGCAATTCGTCTCACACATCGTTCAGCGGACGTTGCGCGAGCGCGCGGCGGAGCTGGCTTTCCTGGGCCGCGATACGACCTTCCTGGAGCGAATTACGCCGCCCTTCCCGCGTATCTCTTACGATCAGGCGTTGGAGATGCTGGCTGAAATTCGCGCGGAGACCGATAATCCCGAACTCAAAGCGCAGCTGGCAATTGAATGGGGCGGCGACTTCGGCTCTCCGCACGAGACCGAGCTCACCAAGCGCTTCGACAAACCGGTGTTCGTCTACGGCTATCCCACTGCCGTCAAAGCCTTCTACATGGAGCCGTGGCCCGGACGCCCAGAGGTCTGCAAGAGCGTGGATTTGCTCGCGCCGGAGGGGTATGGGGAGATCATCGGCGGCAGTGAGCGTATCTCCGATCCGCAGAAGTTGCTGGAGCACATCCACCGCGATAAGCTGCCCGAAGAGGCGTTCACGTGGTATATGGAGCTGCGCAAATTTGGAAGCGTGCCGCACAGCGGTTTTGGCTTGGGCGTCGAACGCACCGTCACCTGGATTTGCGGCATCGAGCACATTCGGGAGACGATTCCCTTCCCGCGCACGCTCAAGCGCGTCTACCCGTAGCGCGCCAGCCCGTGGAGGCGGTGCTGGGGACTCGCACTCGTAAGAAACGACCCTCTCTGCGGCAAAGCACATCGCCGCAGAGAGGGTTTTTGTTGTGGCTCAGTTGGCGGTCTTCAGCACCAATGGCAGATAGATGAACTTGCCTGCCGGCGTCACCAACGCATAGCCATCCTGTGACCGTTCTGGAAGTCTCAAAAGGGTCGCTATCAGGCGTTGTTGCGCGGATTGCACTTGCTGCGAGACGATGCCCGTCGTTCCCCAAACGCCCCCGCCAGAAGCGCCGACCCGCAGCTCCAGTTCCGCAACATCGACGTCGCCGGGCAGGGGGATGGGATAAGCGGCGCGCACCGTGATGGGCGTCTGGAATTGATAACCGGGACGGTGGACGCCGAATTTGTACACCTTGAGCAAGAATCCCTGGCCGGCGAATTGGTGGGTGGGGAGCGTGTCGGGCATCCAGCCGGCGCAGAGGAGCGTTACTGTATCCGTGACTGCGTTGGCAGGGATTTCGATTTGGATAGGGCGCCCGTCTACCCCCTCACAAGCGAGCGTGGCGCCGGTCACGGGGTCTACCGGCGCCACCGAAGCCTCGGAGCGGCCCAAGATGACCACCTGCCCCATGGCTCCCCCCGCTGATTTGTAGAGCGAAGCGTAGCCGAGATCGCTCACCGGATCTACCGCCACATCTTCTGGCGAGTGCCCTACCGGCAGGAATGTCTCGATGACCAGGGTGTCGCTCAGCACGGCTACGGTCCCCACATTCCCGCGCCCGCCGACGACATAGATATACCCGCTGCGCGGATTCACGTCCACGGCGCGTGGATCATTTCCCACCTGCGTCGTAGCGACGGGCGCAGCCTGCGCATCTTGTAGCACGCTCAAAGAGCCAGGGTTGACGGGGTCGCCGTTATTGACTACGTACACGCGCCCGTTGGCGGGGTTCACGGCGATGTCGCCGGGATTATATCCAACGTTCACGGTCTGGATCACCGTAAGCCCCTGGATGACACTGACAGTGTTGCTGCCGCTGTTGGCGACGTAGACGTAACCGTTGATGGGGTTCACCGCCGCCGCAGCGGGGAATTGTCCGACTGGAATCGTGGCGATGACGGATGTCCCCTCGATCACCGAGACGTTGTGCGACCGGAGGTTGGCGACGTAGACGCGCCCGGTGGTCGGGTTAGTAGCCAGGGCGAAAGGTTCGACGCCCACATCAATGTATGTGACCGGCACAGCGCCATAGCCCTGAAACACGGCCACCTGGTTCGCCTGGGGCAGCGCCACGTAGACGTTCTGGGTGCTGGTGAGCACCGCCGCCGCCCCGGAGACTTTGCCGCCCAGCGAAACCGTACCCCGCAGCGCTTTGCCCTCCAGCACGCGCACCGCACCGCCGTCGCGTTGGGTCACATAGGTGTAGCCGCCCGGCGCCACCGCGACGTAATTGGGGCTGCCGCCTGGGAGTGTGGCCGTGATCTCCGTGCCGGCAAAGACCCAGATCTGGCCCTGCTGATCCAGCACATAAGCCAACCCGCGCGCGGAATCCACGCCCACCCGATACGGATGCGTGTTGGCGCCCGTGTCCTGGATGGCAACGACATACGGCGGCGTCAATGTCGAAGCCAGGCTCACAGCATAGATGGCGGCTAACATCAGGCTTGCCAGCGCCAACGCCCATAGCAGTATGGAATAGCGTTTCATTTGTGTAACCTCCCTGAAATAGTAGTGGGTCAGCCGTGAGTAGAGCCCAGTCTGCGCGTGGTGAACGGCTCACGGCTCACGATGCTCTACGAACTATTGTCATTCTTTCGGTCAAGGCAAGAAGCCGGCATCTATCACCTTGACATATTCGATGGCTACGTTGAGGAGTTCCTTGTCCCGCAGCCAGCGCACGACGTCCTCGAATTGCTCGCGTGTGGGAACCGCCGCGCCGGGATAATCCGGCAGCGTATAGGTCCCCAACAAAGAGGGCGGGATGAGGTTTTGCGCGACCAGTACGTCATCCCACTGCATTTTATCCGCATTGATGTGCGCCGCTGCCTGTTCTACCGCTATCAGAAATCCCCGGATGGCTTCTGGCTGTGCGCTTATAATCTCCTGGCGGAACGCAAAGACGCTGCAACTGTATTGCGGATGGCGTGTATCATCGAGGATGGTGCGCGCCCCTTGTTGCATCGCAAGCGTCGCCAGCGGCTCTGGCAGCGTCGCCGCCTGGAGCTGGCCCGCGCCCAGCAGCGCCAGCCGCTCTGGAATCCTGGGCACTGCCAGTATCGCGATCTCCGTCGGCGCCAGCCCTTCTGCCTCCAACAGCCGCTCGGTCACGTATTCGATCACCGTCCCCTGAGAAACGCCGATTTGCACCCCGCGTAATTGCTCTGGTGCCGTGATTCTGGTATTACCCGCCGCGAGGATGCGAAACTGCGGCGCGGTTGAAGTCGCCTGCATCGCGTACCGCACGCCCACCAGTCGGGGTTCATCGCGGTTGTACAACGCCAGCGCCGCCAGATCGTTGATGACCCCATCCAATTGCCCGGCTTGCAGCAATTGATCGCGCTCTGCGGCTGAAGCCACTGGTACCAGCGTCACCTCTACGCCCGCTGCGGCAAAATACCCCTCGCGCTCCGCTGCATACAGCGGCAGGGCATCCAGGATCGGCAGCACGCCGATGCGCAACGGCGCCGGCGCTGCTTGGCGTTGCGCGCATGAGAGAAGAATCGTCATCAGTATGACTGCAAGTATGCCATATCCCAACGCCTGACGCAGGTCTCGCAATGCCTTCATCCTTCCGTCTTCATCCTTTGATTAGCAGTGCCGCCAGCACGCCCGCGAGCAACGTCACGCTGATATAGCCGTTCACATTGAAGAAGGCCACATCCACACGCGAGAGATCATCGGGCTGTACCAGCCGGTGCTCGTAGATCAACAATCCCGTTACGATGCTCCAGGCGAGCCAGTAAGGCCAGCCCAATCCCACGCCCAGGCCCAAGCCGCCCAAGAGTGCGGCGACGGTTGCGTGACAGATGCGCGCCAATCGCAACGCCGCCGCAATGCCGAAGCGCGCCGGAATGGCGTGCAACCCGGCTTCCCGGTCGAAATCCACATCCTGGCAGGCATAGATGAGATCGAAACCGCCGATCCATAGCGTTACCGCTGCGAGCAGCGCCCACGCGGGCCAATCGTTCCATGCCAGCAACGAGCCGCGCACTGCGACCCACGCCCCCATCGGCGCCAGACCATCCGTGAAGCCCAGAATGAAATGCGACATCCAGGTGAAGCGTTTGGTGTAGGAATAACCCAGGAGGCATATCAGCGCGCCTGGCAACAACCGCAATGGCAGCGGTCCCAGGCGCCACGCGGCAATCATCAAGACCGCGCCGGAGATCACCGTTCCCCACACCGCCGTCGCGCGCGTCACCCGCCCCGTCGCCAGCGGGCGGGCGGCCGTGCGTGGATTGCGCGCATCGAGGACGCGATCCACCAGTCGGTTGAAGCCCATTGCCAACGTCCGCGCTGCAGCCATCGCGATGGTGATCCAGAGAAATTCGTTCCATGTGGGCCAACTTCTGGGGATAGCGCGCGCGGCCAGAAACATCCCCAGATAGGCGAAAGGCAGCGCGAAAAGGGTATGTTCGAACTTGATGAGTTCCAGAAAATCTTTTGCTTTGTGCGCCATGGATGACCGCCTCATGATTGTCGGCTTCATTATACCACTGTGAGTGCAAGTTGACGCCTTTTTGCGTTATGTTACAATCCTTAATCAGTATCGGCTTGGGGGGCTCCAATCCGACGGCGGTGCAGGCGCTGTGGTATGAATCATGACGCCTAGGCGTTCACTTAGTAAATTTATGAAGGATGTGAAGTGTGATGCAAATCAAACGCTATGTTTTAATTATTGCCGTCCTGACGCTGGTCATGGGCGGTCTCTATGTCGGTTCGGCGCGCCGCCCGGCAGCGGCGCAGGCGCAGAACCTGCTGGTCAATCCGGGTTTCGATGCGCCGTACAACAACGGCGTGGCTAATGGCTGGAATCCCTGGTACGAAGACAGCGGCGAGAAATGCGATACGCGCCCGCCCGACTGGGATTTTGTCTGCCGCCCCAACTGGGGCCAGGAGATGGATTACAACAACCTGGGGTTGACCCAGGGTCCGCCTTCGCAGCAGGTAGGGGCGCAGTACATCACCTGGCACGCAGGCGTCTATCAAACGGTGAGCGTGCCGCCCGGCTCGCGCGTGCGCTTTACTGTGATGGGCTACTCCCGCGCGGCGAACGAACAACCGCCGGCCCCTTCGTACACCGATTGGGCGCCGCGAATGCAGGTCGGCATTGATCCTGAAGGGCGTGGGCAGTGGAATGTTGGCGTCATTTGGAGCGGCGAGAACAACGTCCGCGATAGCTGGCAGACGCTTTCCATCGAAGCGACCGCGGGGCAGAGCGGTCAGGTGACGGTGTTCACCTCCAGCCAGTTCCGGTTGGTGCTGCCCATTGCGCACATGGATTCCTGGTGGGATAACGCGGTTCTGGAAATCGTCCAGCCCGCCACACCCCCCACCGCCACGCCGCCGCCGCCCCCGCCGACCTCCGCAGTGCCGCCGACCCCGCGCGCTACTTCTACCCCGCGCCCTGATGGGGCCGTGGTGCATATCGTGCAGGCCGGCGATACGCTGTTTGGCATCGCCCTGCGCTACAATGTGTCTCTGGATGAACTGCGCCGGCTCAACGCCGGGTCGCTCGGTCCCAATGACCTGCTCAGCATTGGGCAGGAGATCATCATCTCTGGCGCGCCGATCACGCTGCCCACGCCCACCCCGATGCCCACGGCGGAGGTCCCCACCCCTGCGCCGGGCGAAACGCCGGTCGCGCCTACCCAGGCGCCGCCCGCCGGGGATCTGGCGAGCTTGTGTGTGAGCGCTTTCTACGACCGGAACGCCGATGGCATCCAGCAGCCAGAATCCGAAGGGCTGCTGCCCAATGCCGTCATCACGTTGGTAGGGACTGCCGGGCCTGCCGGCTCCTATACCACCGATGGCATTAGCGAACCTTACTGCTTCCAGAATCTTCAACCGGGCAACTACGTGCTGCGGCAGACGCCGCCGGCGGGCTATCAGCCTGTAGGGCCTGGCGAGTGGGGCATTCCGCTTGGCGGTGGGCAGATCTCGGCGATGCAGCTGGGCTACGTCCGTGTGGCTGATGCGGGCAGTGAGGCGCAACCTACGCCGCCGCCTTCCACTCCCACGCGCGAAGCCGCCAGTGGATTGAGCGGCGCCCTGAATACCATTATTCGGGTGAGCGGGATCATCGTGCTGCTGCTGGCGATTGGGATTGGCGTGCTCTTCTTCATCTCACGCCGCCGCTGAACTGGCTTTAATTCAGAACCGTGCGCCGCGCTGACCCAGCGCGGCGCACGATTTTTTGGGGCTGCTTCAAGCGTTCGGGGTCAATCGAATGCGTTTTCGAGCAGGATGCGCACGTTGGCGCGGCCAACCAGCTCTTCTATCTGGCGACATAGCGCGGGCGTGATGCAGGTATGCTCGTTGGGGAAGGAGAGCTGGATGCGTTTGGGCCTGGTCGTTTCGCCATTTTGCAGGTAGATGATAAAGCGATCTGCGCCCTCTTGCGCCTGTACCACCTGGTAGACCCGTTGCAGGACGCGGTAGTCTTCGTGGTGATTATTGGTGCGATGCAAGGTGATGCACAGGGTCGAGGGCGGCGCGGGCGGCTCCTCCGGCGGCGCCGGCAGCGAGACGGGGGCCTCGCGGGGCGCGTGGATTGGAGCGGTCGGTGATGCAACGCTGGGGGCCGCGACGGCTGTTTCGACAGTTGCCGAGGGTTGGGGCCGCGGCCCTGGCGCCGGTGGTCGCGCTGTCTGCGGTGGCGCGGGCGTGGTGTACGGCGGCGGAACTTCACGCGCGAAGGGGTTATAATCCTCCGGCAGCGGCGGAAGGGCGCTTTCATCCGGTCGCAGGAGATCCTGCGGCAATTTGAACCAGTCCGCCATCAGCGGATGATCCTCGCGGTCTAGGCGCGCATCGAGTTTGCCGCTGACCACGAGCACGCGCCCTTCGGTGAGCAGCTCGCGGCAGCGCTCGTAGGTGCGCGGGAAGACGGTGACTTCGGCGACGCCGCCCGGCCCTTCCAGCGTGACGAAGGCCATCATGTCGCCCTTCTTGGTGGTGATGCGCCGAATTCGCTGCACCATGCCGAGCAAGGTGAGCTGTGGCCCCGGCGATTCGGCGGGCAGGCGATCGAGGGTGGTGTTGGTGAGGCTCTGCGCCAGGAACTCGCGCTCTTGTTGCTCCAGCGGATGCTCAGAGAGGTACACGCCGAGTAGCTCCTTTTCCCATTCCAACATCTGGCGTGTGGAGATGGGCGGGTAGTGCGCGGGCAGTTGGATGCCGCTGCTCATGCCGGGCAGATCGCCGAAGAGGGAGAATTGGCCCACCTCTTTGGCTTCGTGGGTGCGGATGCTGGCGCTCATCACGGTATCGAGGAGCGTGAGCAGCGCGGCGCGCGGGCCGAAGTCATCCAACGCGCCCGCCTGGATGAGGCATTCGAGGGCGCGGCGGTTGAGCTTGCGCAAATCCACGCGCGCCGCCAGGTCATCCAGTGACTTGAACGCGCCGCCTGCCTTGCGCGTCTCGACGATCAAGCGCACGGCTTCTTCGCCGACGTTCTTGATGGCGCTCAAGCCGCAGCGAATGGCGCGCTGCCCATCCGGTAAATGCTCGATGATGAATTCGACATCCGAGGTGTTGAGATTGGGTCCCAGCACGGTGAGTCCCGTGCGCCGGGCGTCGGCGATGAGGAAGCCGAGCTTTTCCACATTGTTGCGCTCGGTCGTCATCAGGGCGGTCATAAACTCCAGCGGATAATGCGCTTTGAGGTAAGCCGTTTGCCCGGTGATGACGGCGTAGTCGGTGGCGTGCGCGCGGTTGAAGCCGTAGCGCGCGAAGAATTCGATGTCGCCCCAGACGGCGTCGGCG
Organism: uncultured Anaerolineales bacterium; assembly: GCA_964508025.1. Taxonomy (GTDB): domain Bacteria; phylum Chloroflexota; class Anaerolineae; order B4-G1; family SLSP01; genus JAAZNO01. The sequence continues at coordinate 34,315 of CAZDSF010000009.1, read as the reverse complement.
ATTTCGGCGGGAATGCCCTTGGCTTGCGCGCCCGCGCGGAACATCCGCTGGTGCTTTTCCATCAGGTCTTTCTTCTTCTTGGCAACGGCTTTGCGGATTTCATCGGCTTGCCCCGGTTTGTAGCCCGCCATCTCCACCGCGATTTGCATGATCTGTTCCTGGTAGATGAGCACAGAGAACGTGTCATCGAGGATTTTTTCCAGGATGGGATGACGGTAGGTGATGGCTTCCTCGCCGTGCAGGCGTTTGATGTAGGTGGGGATGTTTTCCATCGGGCCGGGGCGGTAGAGTGCGATGGCGGCGATGATGTGCTGGAACTCGAAGGGGCGCATTTCCTGCAACGTGCGGCGCATCCCCGCGCCTTCTACCTGGAAGACGCCCGTGGTCTCGCCGCTGGTGAGCAGGTCGTAGAGCGCCTTCACATCGGCGTCTTTGACCGGGTCATCGGGCGCGCGCTCGTAGGGGATGGTGTTCAGGTCGAGTTTGCGCCCGTGTTCCTGGTAGATGAGCTCGCAGGTCTTGCGCATGTGCGTGAGTGTCCGCAAGCCGAGGAAGTCCACTTTGAGCATCCCCATCGCGTCCACGATGTCCATAGCCCATTGGGAGACCCGGTCGAGCGCGTAAGCCTCGGTGTCGCTCTTGGTGGGGCGGTTGAGCGGCAGGTAGTCGGTGAGCGGGCGATCCGAGACGAGGACGCCTGCCGCGTGGGTGCTGGCATGTCGGGAGACGCCTTCCAGCTGCTGCGCCGTATCGAGCAGTTTGCGCAGGTAGGGTGTGGAGGTGTAGAGCGCCTTCAACTCTGGGATCGTTTCCAACGCCTCGGCGATGGAGACGGGTTTGCCGGGCACGTTGGGCACCAGCCGGGCGACTTGATCCACCTCGCCGAGCGGAATGCCCTGCGCGCGGCCCACATCGCGGATGGCGGCGCGGGCGCCCAGCGTCCCAAAGGTGATGATGCCGCAGACTTTATCCTTGCCGTAGCGTTCGGCGGTATAGGCGATGAGCTCGTCGCGGCGGTCGTCGGGGTAGTCGAGATCAATATCCGGCATGGAGATGCGGTCGGGATTGAGGAAGCGCTCGAAGAAGAGGCGGTTCTTGAACGGCTCGACGTTGGTGATCTCCAGGGTGTAGGCGACTACCGAGCCGGCGCCTGAGCCGCGCACGTTCCACCAGATATCGCGCTGTTCTGCCGCCCGGCACAGATCCCAGACGATAAGGAAATAGTCGTCGAAGCCCATGCGATGGATGATGTCTAGCTCATACTCCAGCCGCTCGACGTATTCCGGGCGCGTAGCGTCTTTGCCGTAGCGGCGCACCATGCCCTGAGCGCACAGGTGGCGCAGGTAGGCTTGCGAATCGGCGAAGCCTGCGGGTACAGGGAACTGGGGCAGGTGGTAGGGCGGGGCGAAGGCGATTTCCACATCACATTGTTCCGCGATGCGGACGGTGTTCTCCAGCGCCTCCGGGACGTGGGCGTAGAGCTGCGCCATCTCCTGCGGGGAACGCATGAAATAGGAATTATCGCTCATGCGCATCCGGTTCGCCTCGGCAACGAGTTTGCCCGTGCCGATGCAGAGCAGCACGTCGTGCGCCTCGAATTGATCCTCGCGGGCGTAGTGGATGTCGTTGGTGGCAACGAGCGGCAGCGCCAGCTCGCGCGCCAGGGCGATGAGCTGGGCGTTGGCGCGCTCCTGTTCGGGGATGGCGTGGCTCTGGAGTTCCAGGTAGAAGCGCCCGGGGAAGTGTTCCTGGTACCAGCGCGCAACTTCGCGGGCTTGCGCCGCTTGTCCGGTGAGCAGCAGCTGCGGAATCTCGCCTTGCAGGCAGGCGCTCAGCACGATCAGTCCTTCGCCGTATTGCAGCAGCGCCTCTTTGTCAATACGCGGCTTGTAGTAGAAGCCTTCTAGCTGCGCGAGGCTCGCCAGGGAGAGCAGATTGCGATAGCCCTGTTGATTCTGCGCCAGCAGGATGAGGTGGTAGGCTTTGCCATCGTTGCGGTCGCGGCTGAAGCGGGAGTCCGGCGCAATGTAGGCTTCCATGCCGATGATGGGCTTGATGCCGGCAGCTTTGCACGCTTTGTAGAAATCTACCACGCCATACATCACGCCATGATCGGTGATGGCGAGGGCGCTCATGCCGAGCTCGGCGGCGCGCGCCGCCAGCGCTTTGGGACTGCTCAGCCCATCGAGCAGAGAATATTCCGTGTGTGTATGTAAGTGGACGAAATCAGGCATGTCTGGCTCCGCCGGTTTTTCCAGTGAGTGGTAACTTCTAGTTTACCCGCGTTTCGGCTCTGGGCAAGCGAACTCCGCCGCACACTGCGCAGTCAGCGGCGATACCGCCCCCGGCCCGGCCTGAGATACACTTGACAGCCTATTTTTGCCGTGCTATGATATGTGCGCTGCGCCGGATCAGGCTGCCCAATGCAGGCTGTTTCGCTCGAAGGCTGGAGAACCGAAAAATCACAAGACTGGGGGACGCTACTATGTCAACAGACATCCTGGGCAATTTCTTCAGCAAACTCATGCCGCTCTTTCCGCCGCGCACGGAAGCGTTTCTGAAAGCCGTCACCCGCGAAGATCTCCACCGGGTCAACTTTCGCTACATCTTCACCGTGCATGGCATGGTCGAAATCAGCCACATGATCGAGGACTTGATTATTTCCAGCCCTGGCGTTTCGGAAACCCACGTTTCGTTCCAGTATTTCTCTCGCGTAGCGGATCAACAGAATCGCTACTTTCGAGTTGCTCAAGCTTCCGTCGGCTTGTGGTTGTACGGCGTTGCCGACGCCCCTTTGCCCAACTTTGTCCGCACCACCGCCGTAGATACGAGCAGCACGCCGCTCGAACATTACTGGTTCGTGATTGGCTATGGGCCCGGCATCCACATGACCCTGCTGGCTGAAGAGATTACGCCTTTAGAACGCCTTAAGGAAGAGCCGCGCATGTATGAAGGCTTCTTCACCTTCGACTCAAATCTGACTTACAAGGTCCTCGTTGTTCTGCACAAGCTCTTTCCAGACAAAGTTCCCGAACCGACCCTGCCTGAATTGTTAGAGTGAGCAGCGCTTCGGCGCGATAGCTGTCCCCCTCAACTTACCCGGTCTGAGGCGCGCTGTTGATGCGTTTGCTGCTGGTGGGACCTCTCCGCCAGCAGTTTTTTGTTGAATTAAAAAGAAGAATCTTGACAAAAAGGGGCATTGGGCTATACTGGATTTGCGCCGGCAGGCAGCTATGATGGTGGAGGTGCGGATGGAGCAGACATTGGAGATTCGAGATTTGCGTGTGCGCGTTGAGGGGAAAGAGATCCTCAAGGGGGTGACGCTGACGGTGCGCCCCGGCGAGACGCACGCGCTGATGGGACCGAACGGCTCCGGGAAGAGCACGCTTTCGTATACGCTGATGGGCCATCCCAAGTACGAGGTCGTCGGCGGAGATATTCTGCTCAACGGCGAAAGTCTGCTGCCGCTCGCCTCTGATGAGCGCGCCCGGCGTGGCCTGTTCCTGGCGATGCAGTATCCCGTGGCGGTGCCTGGCGTGACGCTGTACACTTTCCTCCGCGCGGCGGCGAGCGCGGTGCGCGGCTACGGCGACGCCGCCCGGCGCAGCGGCGATCAGCGCCTCCACGCGCATTTGATTCCCGCCCGCGAGTTCCGCCAGGAAGTCAACGCGGAGCTTGCCAAGCTCAAAATGGATCCGGGGTTCCTCAACCGTTACCTCAACGAAGGCTTCTCTGGCGGTGAGAAGAAGCGCGCCGAGATTTTGCAGATGGCGCTGCTCAAGCCTCGCATCGCGGTCCTCGATGAGACGGATTCCGGTCTGGATATTGACGCGCTGCGCATCGTTTCCGAGGGCGTCAATCGCTTGCAGGCGGAGCTGGGGATGGGGCTGCTGGTCATCACGCACTATCAACGCCTGCTCAACTACATTCACCCGGAGCACGTCCATATCTTCTATGACGGGCGGGTGGTGCATTCCGCCGGGCCAGAGCTGGTGGAGAAGCTGGAAGCGCAGGGTTACGACTGGGTGCAGGCGGAATTGGGAGTCTGAGCGATGGCGAACGAGTACGAAGATCTGCGGCAGTTCAAAGATCAGGCTCAGGAGGATTTCGCCACTGAGATTGATTACGCCTATCAGACCCGGCGCGGCTTGGGCGAGGACATCGTGCGGGAGATCTCGGCGGTCAAGGGCGAGCCGCAGTGGATGTTGGATTTCCGCCTCAAGGCGCTGGATACCTTCATGAAAATGCCCATGCCTACCTGGGGCGTGGATTTGGGCTTGCTGGATTTTGAAGAGTTCTACTATTTCATGCGTTCCACAGAGCGCAAGGCGCGCAGTTGGGAGGAAGTCCCCGACGCCATCAAAGACACCTTCGAGCGCTTGGGCATTCCCGAAGCCGAGCGCCGCTTCCTGGCGGGCGTGGAAACGCAGATGGATTCGGAATCCGTGTACAGTTCGCTCAAAGAGGAGTGGGAACGGCACGGCATCATCTTCGTGGACATGGATACGGCGGTGCGGGAGTATGGCGACCTGGTGCGGAAGCACATCAGCACGGTGGTGCCCGTCGGTGATAACAAATTCGCCGCACTCAACAGCGCTTTCTGGTCGGGCGGCAGCTTCGTCTACGTGCCCAAGGGCGTGGATGTGGAAATCCCCTTGCAGGCGTACTTCCGCATCAACGCGCAAAGCCTGGGGCAGTTCGAACGCACCATTATTATTGCCGATGAAGGCAGCAATGTGCATTACATCGAGGGTTGCACTGCGCCGCAATATAGCACGTGGGCGCTGCATACCGGCGTCATCGAAATCCTCGTGAAGAAGGGCGCGCATGCGCGCTACACCACCATCCAGAACTGGTCGCGCAACGTCTACAACCTCGTCACCCAGCGCGCCGTGGTGGAGGAAGATGGCTCCATGGCCTGGGTTGACGGAAATCTGGGTTGTTTGACCGGAGATACAGCAGTGATGCTGGCGGGCGGCGTTAAGCCGATTTCCGAAGTTGAACCCGGCGAATTGGTCTATGCTCTCGATGCTGAATTGCAATGGGGACGTTACCCTGTCACGGCGAAGAAGTACAACGGCCCGCAGCCGATTTTCTGCTTGCGGACGGAGAACCAGCGTGAGATTCGCGCCACGGCTAATCACCCCTTCCTGACGTTGTCTCCGCAACGCAATACTTCTGCTATGACCTGGAAACGTTTGGATCAGTTGCAAGTCAACGATTGGATAGCGGTTTCTGGTGCTGTTCCCGATGATGGTTTAGAAAAACATTTTGAGTTCGTTCCCGAGCGGGGCGGCAAAAAGGTAAAATTGCCTGCTGTCAGTTCCGATGACTTACTCTGGTTGCTTGGCGTCTATATTGGTGACGGCTACATGGATGCCGGTCGTGTATATTTTGCTGTGCCTCCAACAGATAAGGTGCATTCGAAGTTATTGAAGGTGTTGACCGATCTATTTGGCGTTGATTACACAATTCGTGGGAGTGTAATCCGCATCAATTCGGTGCAATTGTGTGACTGGCTTTTGTATCTGGGTTTGAAAGGCGCCGCAACCGAAAAGCACGTCCCCAATTGGATTTTTACCTTGCCCAAGTTACAGCGTCTTGCATTCATCGAAGGTTACATAGACGCTGATGGTCATCGGCGGAAGAATCACAAAAATGTCTCTATCACCAGTGCCAACCGAGAGTTGCTTGAAGAAGTAAAGAAACTAGCATTGTCTTGTGGCCTTGATGCCCGCAAAATCAGCCGTTGGACAAGGCGTGAGAAAAAGCCTTTAGGTGTGGAAGAGAAAGAATACACGCATTATTTTCTCTACTTTGGCGAACATCAATCTGAGCACCCTGTTTATTTTCGACGGGTGACAGCGATTGAAGCGTGCGGCGTCGAAGATACATGGGATTTGGAAATCGCTGGTGTACACAACTTTGTGGCTAATGGACTGATCGTACATAACAGCGGCATCACCATGAAGTACCCAGCAGTGGTGCTGCGCGGGCCGCGGGCGCGGGGTGAGGTGCTTTCTATCGCCTTCGCCGGCGATGGACAGCACTACGATGCCGGCGCCAAGGCCATCCACCTAGCGCCGCACACCACCTCGCTTATCACGTCTAAATCCATCAGCAAAGGGTTGGGACGTTCCGGTTTCCGGGGGCTGGTGCGTGTGATTCCTGGCGCGGTGGGCGCGCAATCGAAGGTGGCCTGTGATGCGCTGCTGCTTGATCCCGAATCGCGCTCCGATACCTATCCCTACATTGACGTGGGCGAGGATGAGGCGCAGATCGAGCATGAAGCCACGGTGAGCAAGATCAGCGAGGACCAGCTCTTTTACCTGATGAGTCGCGGTCTGAGCGAGAAAGAGGCTTCGGCGATGATCGTCAACGGCTTCCTGGAGCCGTTTGTGAAGGAGCTGCCGATGGAGTATGCCGTGGAGTTGAACCGGCTCATTGCGCTGCAAATGGAAGGATCGGTGGGGTGAGCATGAGTGGTTCAGCGAATCAACAGGTCAACGCGAGTATGGGCAACGGCGGCGCGGCGAAGGGCGACATGCTGACGCTCGACGTCAACGCGGCGGCAGTGGCGGCATTGAGCGACTACTACGATGAGCCGGCGTGGATGCGCCAGGCGCGGCGCGAAGCGTGGGCGCTGTACGAACGGCTCGATTGGCCCCACGCCAAAGAGGAAGCGTGGCGGCGCTTGCCGCTGGCGCGCTATCCCCTGGCGGAACGGCGCCTGGCGATTGCGCCCAATCCGGTGCAGGCGTTGCGCGCCTTGCCGGCGTGCTGGCTTTCGCCTCTGGCGCCGCAGACGCAGGTTTCGGGCATTGTGGTGCATCAGAACGGCGCGGCAGCGTATCAGGACCTCGAAGCGCACGCGGCGAAACAGGGCATCGTGCTGAGTGACCTCCACGCGGCGCTGCGCACGCACGGCGATCTCATCCGCCGCTATTGGATGCAGGGCGCAACGGCGCGTCCTGATTTCAACAAATTCACAGCGCTCAATGCAGCGCTCTGGCACGGCGGCACATTCGTCTATGTGCCGGCGGGCGCGCGGGCGTTGCGTCCACTCCAGGCGATGGTGGGCTACGATGACCAGGGCAGCACAGGTCTGCATCACACGCTGATTGTGGTGGAGAAGGGGGCGCGGCTCACGCTGATTCAGGATCGCCGCTCGCGGGAATTCTTGCCGGAGCTCAACGCCGAGGTAGTGGAGATCTACGCCGAGGAAGGCGCGTGGGTGCGCTATGTGAGCCTCCAGCACTGGGGCGAGCAGCGCTACAGCGTGAGCGTGCAGAACGCGCGCGTGGCGCGGAACGCCAATCTGCTGTGGGTCAATGCCGCGTTGGGCGGGCAGATGACCAAGGACTTCCTCCGTACTGACCTGCTGGCGCCTGGGGCGCGCGGCCTGATGCAGGGGCTTACGTTTGCCACGGGTGAGCAGCTCATTGACCAGAGTACGTATCAGGCGCATCAAGCGCCCGACACATACAGCGATTTGCTGTTCCGCAACGTGCTGCGGGATCAGGCGAAAACCGTCTTCTACGGCATGATCCGCGTGGATCCGGGCGCGCAGGGAACGCAAGGTTATCAGGCGAACCACAATCTGCTCCTGGGCAAAGCGCGCGCCCATGCCATTCCGGGATTGGAGATCGCCGCGAATGATGTGCGGTGCAGTCACGGGGCCACCGTCTCCCGCTTGGATGAGGAGCAGCTCTTCTATCTCCAGGCGCGGGGCATTGCGCGTTATGACGCCGAGCAACTGCTGGTGCAGGGTTTCTTCCGCCCCATCATCGAGCGCGTGCCGCTGGCGTGTATGCGCGAGGGTCTGGATGAGGAGATCGCCGCGCGTTTTCGCGCATGACCGGTTATTGACGCCGCGGAGGGCGCCCTCCGCGGCGTTTTTTCTCCTGGCCCTCACGCTTCTTTCTTGATCGCTGCCAGCACTGTGGGCATGGCTTCCAACCCGAAAGGCGTTTGATCCCCTGCGCGTTCGTAGCGGTAGAACACCACCCCGTTGACCGGTTGCTCTTGCCGAAAATAGCGCAGGGCTTCGTGAACCCACCTGGCGTTATCTGCCAGCCAACCGATGTTGCCCCCGATGGTGTCCACACATTGCGGGTTGAGTTCCGTCACAAAGACCGGCAAATCGCGGAAACGCTCCGGCGTCAGCGCTAACGAGGTTTCCACTGTCCGCAGGTGCAGGTATTGCCACGTGAGCGGGTGATCCGTGAAGCGCACCCGCGACCAAACTTCTGCCGGGTTGTTCGTCTGCGTCTTGGCATGGAGGAAGAGTGCATCCGCGTCGGTGATGTTATCCAGTATATACGTCCACCAATCGCGGTTGTTGGAGCCGGGGCCAAAGTAGGGATCAATGGGCGGCGGGCCGAGTTTGGCCCGTCCTCCCACTTTTTCCCATATAGCATTATAGATTTGCGTTACATACTGCGGCGTGAGTGGGAACTCATTGCCGGTGCGGTAGCCGGGCCACTCGGAGCGATTGTTCGGCTCGTTGCCCACATGGAAGTAATCCACACCTTGCGTGTTCAGGATTGTCTCGGCGACGGCGTTGATAAAGGCGTCCCGGTGCTCGGCGCGCGGCAACGTGCCTGTGCCATCGGCGTAGCCCCAGTTGAGTCGCGCAATCACGGTGATGCCGGCATTCTGGAGATGCCGCAAATCCAGCGGCGCTGCCTTCCGCTGCACCACCGAATGTACCAGGCAGCAACCCCGTAGCTTTTGGCTGACCATCCATTCCGCGCCGCGCAGATCGTGCAGCCCCACCAGGATTTTCGCCGGCGCAGGGCGCTTGGGTCGCGCTTTGATGTGCGCTGCGCGCACGCCGCGATAGGCGCTGGCCGCGTGGCGCTTGCGTTGGCCGTCCCAGGTATCAATGATGTGCAGCGTGTCGCCTTCCACGCGCTCCAGGTAGACGAAGTGCGCGCCATCGGCCCGGCGCAGGATGATCTCCCAGCCGTCTTCCAGCAACCGTTCTAGTTCACGGGCGGAGCGACTGAGGTTGTCCTTGAGATGCCCATCGAAAGCCGGGAAAATGGGGATCGCGGTTTCCCACGCCATGAAGTGATCGTTCACATAGCCCACGCCTGATGCCACCAGGATTTTATCCAACAAGGGTGGGGTGACATCCCGCCCGTAAATTTTGCGCAGGATGATGGCGAAGCCGGTGAGGAAGCACCCGTAGCGCCCGATGGTCTCCGCGCCGCCGTGAGGGTCCGGCTCGGCGCCGAAGTCGTAGCGGCCCCAACGCGGGTCTTTCTGCGCGAGCGCAATGTCATCTTCCAATGGCGGCATGATCTGGACGGCCATCTCCCAGGGGCTTTCGGTCTCGATAGCCCGGTACTCCGCGGCGGGATAGTGCCGATCATACCAGGCTTTGAGGTCGCTGCCCCACGCGCGCGGATTGACGGCGATGATTTCACGTTCCAGCGGGCCTACGCCGGCGTCATCGGCGGAGTGGCCCAGGGTACACAGCTGCTCGGCGGAGCCGATGGCGGCAGCGGTGCGCCAGGTCAGCTGCTCGACGGTGTCCTGGAGCTGCGGCAGAAGTACATAGGTGCGGCGGTAAGGTTCGCGCGGCGTCAGGCTGCTGATGTTCGTCATCCCAGAGAGCTCGGGTTCCGGCAGGGGCGTTCTCCGCAACCGCGCCGCGCGGATGCCGCGATAGGCGTCGGCGGTGTGGCGCTTGCGTTTGCCATCCCACGTATCAATGATCTGTAATGTGTCGCCTAGTACTTTCTCCAGATAGACGAAGTGCCCGCCATCCGCCCGGCGCAGGATGATTTCCCAGCCGTTGCGCAGCAGCTCCTCGAGCTGCGCGGCGGTGCGTTGGACGTTATCTTTGATGCTCTGATCGAAAATGGGAAACAGTGGGATCGTGTCCGGCCAGACCAGGATGTTGTCTTGAACGTAGGCGCCGCGCGCGGCAACCAGGATTTTGTCGAGCACCGGCGGCGTTACGTCGCGTTGATAGTGCTTGCGTAATATCATCGCCAGGCCGGTGATGAAGCAGCCGGCGCGTCCGATGGTCTCTGTGTCGTAGGGGATTTCGCCGAAATTGTAATCCGCCCAGCGTGGATCAATCTGCGCCAGTGCAATATCATCCTCCAGCGGCGGTATGAGTTTGAGCGCCATTTCCCAAGGGGTGGATGCCTGGAGGGCCTGATACTCGGCGCCGGGATAGTGCTGTTCGTACCAGGCTTGAAGCTCGGCATCCCAGGCTTGGGGATTGACGGCGATGATTTCACGCGCCTCTGGCCCCACGCCGGCGTCGTCTGCTGAATGGCCCAGGGTGCGCAGTTGCACCGAGGAGCCGATGGCGGCTGCCATGCGCCACTCCAGGCGCTCGAAGGTGTCTTGGATCTGCGGTAACAGAATGTAGGTGCGGCGGTAAGCCGTGCGCGGCGGAACATAACCAGCCTGGGGCTGTACGCCGGTGAGTTTGTGATAATCGAAGGGCCGCGCCGGATGGGCTTTGGCCCGTTGGCGCAGTTTTTCGGCGATGGGAGAGTCGGCAATATTGGAATCTTTGTTCTGTCCGTTGAAGTGGCCCCACGTGGAGATTGCCATGCCTATGACGTAGGGGTCTTTCCCCAATTCAGCCTCGTACCATGCCAGTTGTCGGAAATAGGGGGCGGCGTTGTCTGCTTCATGCTCCGGCCCCGCCCAATATGCTCCCGGTTCGTTCCAGTCGCCGGCGGCGGTAGTGAGCAGCAGCGGTTTGACTTCTGGATCAATGCCGCATTCGCTGATGACCAGGGGAATTTGCAGGCCTCGAGGCAGGAGGTATTGCCGGTAGACTTGGCGATAGCGCAGGGTGCTCCAGCCCTCGTCTTCCTGATCGTCTCCGGGCAACATCTGATATTTGCCCGTTAGCCACCACATCCAGGGCCAGCTGTATTCGTGCAAGCCGAGCAGGGCTTCGCGCCGGATGCCGGCTTCGATGGCGGGCAAGAAGGCCGGCCACAGCGCCAGTTCCGGCGCGCCCACAGCGAAGTTGCCAATGACGCATTTGAAACCCAATGTTTGTAGTAAGTTCATCCGCTCTATTTCGAAGCGGGCATACCAATGCAAGTCGCCGTGGTCGCGCGGTATGATTTGATGGGGGCCTTCCCAGTAGGGGATGTAGGCATGGGCTTGGTAGAATTCCCGGTGTGCGGCGACGAAGTCTCTGGCAGCCTGCTCTGGATTCTGTGCTCCGGGTCGCCACGTCTCATCTTGCGCGGTTGATGGTAATTGCCCGATCACCAGTGTACCCGGCAGCGCGCTCTGCGCGTGTTCCCAATCGCCTGCGAATTTGATCACCGCCGGTTTGGCGGCGATGAATGCCAGGAGGTCTGGCGTGGCGCGCAATACGTGGATGCCCAACTTGTTTGGCATCACGAAGGTTTTGGATTTCGAGGCCAAAGACGGAGGGGTCGCCGCCGGTCTGGTTACTGGATTTTGAGTCGAAAGATAAGTCATGGGGGTGCTCCTCTGAAAGGATGAATGATGAAGGCGGAAGGATGAAAATCTCCGCATTATCTGGATGCTGTGATTTTGATGATCTCGCCATCCTGGTTCATGGTGACGCGCACCCGTCGTTGCAGCGTCTCGTGGGCCGATACTTTCACCTGCTGCGCAAAGGTGAGGATATAGTGCTGCCGGGGTGGCGAACCCGGTATGCTCTGCGCGCTAAGCGTTGGCTCGACGCCGCGCATCTCCGGAAATTGCGCAATTACCGCCCGTGTGGCCTGGGCAATGTGACGAGGTTCCAGCTCAGCCAAGGTGCAGCGCCTCCTGGCGTGTGGTCACGCGCGGACAGGCCGATTCCGGTATGACATAAGTATCCCCCAGCAACTCTGCCAGCGTGTGCCGGCGCGCGCCCCGCGTTGCCGTGCGGGCCGGCGGGTGATTGGATTGCGCATCCAGGCCGGTCGCAATGAGCGTAATCTGCACATTGCCTTTGATATGGGGATCAATGACTGCGCCGAAAAAGATCTGCGCTTCTGGTTTGGCTGTCTGGGCCAGGTAATCCATGGCCTCGCTGACCTCGGCCAGGGTGAGATCTTCGCCGCCGCTGAAGTTCACCAGCAAGTTCTCGGCGTTCTGAAGCGTCTCGATGTCCATCAGCGGATTCTCTACTGCGATGCGCGCCGCTTCGAGCGCCTTATCTTTGCCTTCAGCGTGCCCAATGGACATCAAGGTCCTGCCGGCGTTGCTGACCACTGACTTCACATCAGCAAAGTCGAGATTGATCAGCCCTGGATGGGTGACCAGCTCGGTGACGCCTTGCACGCCCTGCCTTAACACCTCATCGGCGACGCGAAAGGCGATGCCCAGGGGAATGCGCTTGCTGACCACTTCCAGCAACCGGTCATTGGAGACGATGATAAGGGCGTCAACCGCTTCTTGCAGCCGTTCGATGCCTTCTTTCGCGGCCTCCTGGCGGCGGGGGCCTTCGAAGGCGAAGGGTCGGGTGACGATGGCGATGCTCAGGGCATTGGCTTCACGCGCCAGCCGCGCGATAACCGGTGCGGCGCCGGTTCCCGTTCCCCCGCCCATCCCCGCGGTGATGAAGACCATGTCTGTATCTTGCATCACTTCACCGAGCAGGCGTTGGCTCTCTTGCGCCGCCCTGCGCCCGATCTCGGCGTTGCCCCCGGCGCCAAGTCCGTGGGTCAGATTCGGTCCCAAACAGATTTTGCACGGCGCTTCTGATTGCACGAGTGCTTGTGTATCGGTATTGGCTGCGACGAAGGTGACGCCGGGAATTCCGATTTGGATCATGCGGTCAACGGCATTACAGCCGGCGCCGCCAACGCCAATCACTTTGATACGCGCTTTGTCGAGCATTTCGGTTTTCATCTTGGATAACTCCCTTCTGAAACGCGATTGTGCGGGTCTGAACGAAAAATCATCTGTTTTGCTGGCTTTCGAGACCAGGGCGGTTGTTTTCTGGACACTATACCAGTAGATAGTCCTCGCGCATGAGTGCGGCATCCGCTTCCATCTGCGCCGTGAGCGTTGCCCAGCGCTGCGCATCCCACAATTCGAGATGGCTGTACACCCCTACGATGACGGCGTCAGCGCGAATATCGGCATAGCGGCGCAGATTTTCGGGCAAGGGGATGCAGCCATTCTCATCGGGGACGCAGACTGCCGCGCCCGAAAAGAGCAAGCGGGCAAAGGCGCGGTCTGCCGCTCGGGTAAGGCGCAGACGTTCCTGTACCGCCGTTGTGAGCGCTTGCCAACTGCCGGCAGGGTAGAGGATCAGACAACGATCTATGCCGCGGGTGATGGTAAGTCCCGCGCTTAATGCGCTGCGAAGCACCGGCGGCAACATGAGGCTGCCGTTTGCGTTGGTGGTGCAGTGAAATTCGCCGAGTAACATGCGGCATCACCCCATTGTTATCTGGACATCGCTGCTTTGAGAATCGCACCATTCTCGTCAACGGTCACTTTAACCACTTGATGATGGGCGCTGTCGCCATTGACGGAAATGTCCTTTTCGAGCGTGAAAGCCCACTTGGCGCCTGACCTTCGCGCGGTGTGTGATTTGGCGTGGGCTGTTGTCAGCTCGCCATGGCTCAGGACGAGCGGCGCGGCGTGGACGCGCGCTTGCGCCAGGTGCGGTAGGCTCGCCTCGATGCGGCTTTTTACCGTGGCGACCAGTTGTTCAGAGATCAGGCTTTTCTGATCCTTGGTCTGCCGTTGGTAAATCAGCGGCGGACACAGGGCTTTGCTCAGCAGCTCGATGTTGCCATCAGGAGTGCCCGGCGACGCGGGATCGCCATAGAGCACAAAACTGATCAGCGTTTTCTGATCTTCGCTATCGAGGTATCCCTGCCGTTCTTGCATTTCGCGCGCCAGATTGACTTTGGCGTATTTCAGCGCCTCACCCACTGTCAGATGCGCAAGGATGCCTTTCCAGAAATGCTTGCCTAACAAATCGGCGCCAATCAGCGGCGGCGCGATAGAGCCATAGGCTACCTTGGTGGAGCCAACCACGGCTCTTGCCCGCGAAGCCAGAAACTTCAGCGCTAGGGATGCGCCGGTGTTCTTGCCCAGGATATTGGCGCCATAACAAGCTTCGGTGAAGATGACCGAGCCGGCATAATCGGCGATCTGGAGGTCTTCGGGGCGGAGCGCCACAGGAAAGAGCTCATATCCCGCCGGGAAGAGGGCGTCGCGTTGCCCGTACCAGTTGGGGCCATCTTCGATGCCGTGGAGGTTGAAATAGTTGAAAGGCGTATATGTGTGGCGCTTGAATTCCTGATAGGTGAGCGGCGGAGAGATGCGCAACGGTTGGGCATCGCCGAGGTGTTGCAGCACATGCCGCGATGCCTTACGCCAAATGCTGGCGGAATAGCCCCAGCCCACTTTGAGGACTTCTCTGCGCCCGTTTGCACGCAGCGTTTGTAAGAGCGTGTGGATAAGCCCTTTGGCGGCTGTGGTTCTCCTGCGGTGGGTGTTAATGACTTCCTGGATGAGGTCTAACAATACCGAAACGGGTTCGCCCTCGCCATCGGGCAGCCGCCCCACCGCCCTTTCTGGGATGAAGTAGTTGGTGTCTTGCGAGGCGTAGGGATTGTCGGAAGGTACATCGGCATCCTGATCGTTGACAGGATTGGGAAGCCGGTGAAATGGGATGATGCTATCGCCGCCAATGATGAGCAGATAGCGCACATCCTGCTCCCGACCCTTGAGATAAGTTGCTGTTTGTTCGATCAGCACCTTAATCTGCCATGGATTAGCAGGGTCTACCGGTTGCAGGTTATAGGGTGTCAGCGAGGCGACGTCATCCACATAAACCAGAAGGGCGTTGAGTTTTACATGTGCGGCAACGGCTTGCTGTAAGGCGTTGAGCGCCTCATCTACACGGCGGAAGCCTTCTGCGCCGTATTTTCTGGTCAGCGCGCGCCGGCTGGAAACGATCAGATAGACGGTATCTGTGCGCTCTGGCTGGGTTGGCGGCGGCGGTGTCTCCTCTGCCAACAATGTGGTGATCCAGTTTTCCATCTCGAATTGCGCTTCCTCTAGTGCTTTGGCGGCGACTTGGGCGGATGCCGGTGCGCTTGGGGCTGCGGGAAAGGGTACGTGTTTCATGTGCGTCTCTCACGCTTCCGCGCCGCGTTGCCGCTGCCAGAGAATGGACACGGCGCTGACCGCCGCCCATTGCTTGTAGACATTGGCATCGTCCGGGCGCAATTTGATGGCCTCGCGGAGCATCGCTGCCGATTGTGTGTATTGCTTCATGAGCTTGTAGATAAGCCCTGCGCTGTAGTAGTAATCGGCGACCGAAGGCTCCAACCGCAAAGCTTCGAGGTAAGCGGTGAGCGCCTCGCTGTAGCGCTCCTGCAGCTCATACGTCTGGCCCAATTCGTGATAGGCTCCGGCAGCGTCGGGCTGGAGCTCTACCCCGCGCAAGAAGTGCGCGATGGCTTTATCGAGATGCCCCAGCCGGCGACATAGCCGTCCCACTTGCAGATGGTTTTCGATGCGGTGCGGCGCTATGCTGAGCGCTTGCTCATAAACCTGTAGCGCCTCATCGTTCTGCTCTAGCGCTTCATACGTTATCCCCAGGGGGGCATAAGGCTCAAGCGCCTTCGGATTCAAGGCGATGGCTTGCTCCAGATGTTCCACCGCGTCTGGATAACGGGCCAGCATCTGGTAAATTCTGCCGAGGTGGTAGTGCGTCTCGGCATCTTCTGGCTCCAATTGGAGCGCGCGCTGGTAGGCGCGCAGCGCATCGTCCCAGGCCATCTTTTGGGCATGGAGTTCTCCCAGATGCTTGTAGGCGGGGGCGTAATCGGGTTTGAGGGCAACGGCGCGGTTGTAGCGTGCCTGCGCCTCATCCAACTCGCCTAACGCCATTGCCGCTGCGCCCAGTTTGAGCAGGCATTCTGGATTGTCTGGCGCCAGTGTCGCCGCTTGCTGATAGGCTTCGCGCGCCTGGAGGGTGTGTGTCTGGCGTTGATAGGCGTCTCCAAGCTCCAGCCACCAATCCGTTTTGGATGGCTCGCGTTGCAACGCTTGTTCCAGGAGCAGGATGGCTTGTTTGTCGTTCCCGATGTCGCTGTAGGCGCGGGCAGCGGCGTGCAGATATGCCGCATTCTCCGGTTCGAGCTCGGCAGCCCGCAGATGTTGTTCGAGGGCGACGTGATTGCGGCGCTGTGCGTAGAAGATATTCCCCAATTCGTGATACCACGCCGCGACGCCGGCATTCAGGTTGATGGCTTTGGATAACGCGGCGCTGGCTTCTTGAAGGTGTCCCACTTGCCGCAAGGTCTGTCCTAGCGCGTATTGATACAGTGCTTCAGCGGGTTTGGCTTCTGCGGCTTTTGCCAGTTTCCTGGCCGCTTCTGCGGTTTCTCCCAGGGCGCGGTAGCTCAATGCCAGCTCGTATTGAATTTCGGGATCCTCAGGGGCGAGAACATCAGCCACGCGC
Organism: uncultured Anaerolineales bacterium; assembly: GCA_964508025.1. Taxonomy (GTDB): domain Bacteria; phylum Chloroflexota; class Anaerolineae; order B4-G1; family SLSP01; genus JAAZNO01. Next base: position 17,874 of record CAZDSF010000009.1, on the reverse strand, counting down.
AGTTCGCGCAGGCTTTGCTGGAAGTCGCCTTTGAGCCGGAATGCGGTACCCAGATTGCGATGATATGCAGCACTGTGCGGAGCGGCTTCCACCGCGCGTTGCAGGTGCAGAATGGCTTCTTCCGTTTCGCCGTTCAGCATCAGAATCTCGCCCAGCGCTGCGCGTGTTGCCGTATCGTCCTGGCTGTGCGTAAGCGCCTGGCGCAGGTTGTGGATGACGCTGGCGATCTCCGTTCCAGCGGGCATGTCGGTTGCCATACCTGCCTGCTGCAATAACAGGGCTTGCCTTCCCAGCGCGCCGAGAGCCATTGCGGCATGCAGCTGATAGCGCAGCGCCGCTGGTTGGAGGGTTGCCGCTTTGGTGTAAGCCTGCCACGCGGCTTGCAAGTCGCCTGTGGCTTCGAATAGTGCGCCCATCTGCCAATACACCTCCGCGTTTGCGGTATCTTCTGCCAGAATCTCAGTCAAGACCTGGCGCGCTTCTTCGTAACGTTGCGCTTGCCGCAGGGCAATCCCATAAGCTTGCCGATAGTCGCGCTGCTTGGGTTGTAACAGGCTTGCCTGGTGATATTGATCGAGGGCATTTGCATTTTCTCCTCGCGTTTCGTATAACTGCCCTAGAATGTAGTGCGCTTCGGCGTCATCGGGATTGAGAGCAAGCGCCCGCTGTAGCGCTGCGTGCGCCTCCTCATAGCGTTGAAGATGCCAGAGAAACAGCCCGATGTTGTGTTGATGGATGGGGTTTTCAGGCTCCAACTTGATCGCGTTCTGATAAGCATTCAGAGCGTTCTCTGTTTCTCCCTGCCGCGCATAGATTGCGCCCAACCAGCGGTAGGCTTCGGCGCTTCCGGGATTGTGTTGTATCGCCTCACTAAGCGCCTGGATCGCCGGCTCAAACTGTTCCAGTGCGTAGAGGGTGGCGCCCACAGCGCAGTGGTAGATCGGATTTTGCGGTTCTTGCGCGCTGGCATAGCGATATTCGCTGAGCGCTTCTTCGAAGTGTTGCTGTTGCGCATAGATGGCGGCAAGCTGGGCGTGCATTTCCGCGGCATGTGGCGCGAGCGCAATGGCGCGCTGCGCCGCCTCCAACGCGCGTTCGTAGCGCTCCAAGGCGCACAAGCTGCGAGAAAAGCGCTGCCAGTAAACGGCCATTTCAGGCGCCAATGTCACGGCTTCCTCGAACTCTGTCACGGCTGCGATGTATTGCGCGCGTTCGTGATAGAGTTGTCCCAAGGCATCGTGCACTTCGGCATCTTCAGGCGCCAGTTCGGCGGCTGTTTTCAACATCTTGAGCGCCTGATTCTGGTCTCCTAACTGGCGCAAAATCACGCCCATCTGCCGGTAATACTCTGCTCTGTGCGGCGCCAGGTCTGCCGCGTTTAAGTATTGACTGAGCGCCTCGCTCAACTGGCCCTTGGCGATTAACGTCTGTCCCAACTCGGCATACAGCCCTGGATTCTCCGGATCCAGATTGAGCGCGTCTCTCAGCGTAGCCAGTGCATCATCTACCTGACCCAGCTGTCTGTAAAGCCCCGCGATGATCCGGCGGTAGTGGATGTTCTCCGGCGCCAGATGTCCGGCTATCTGGTAAGCGGTTAACGCCTCTGTGAAGTTGCCTGATTGCTGGTAGTTGGCTCCAATAGCGGCGCGATAGGCGGCGTTTTCCGGCGCTAGCGCGCTGGCGCGTTCGAGATGCACATGCGCAGCATCCCAGGCGTGTTGTTGGTGATACGCGCTGCCGAGCTGGTAATGCGCTTCCGCCCAATCGGGGCGCAGTTGCACGACTGTCTGTAAGCTGCTGATAGCCGCTTCGATGTTATGCGCTTGCAGGCACAGGCGTGCATAAGCGTAGGCCGGCTCGGCCCTCTCCGGCGCGGCAGCGATGGCTTGACGATAGGCGCTCATGGCATTTTGTGCTTGCCCCTGCAGCTCGTAGATCTGCCCGAGCTGGTAATGCGCCTCAGCCAATGTGGGATCGAGCCTCAGCGCCCGCTCCAACATTGTCAGCGCATCGTTGAGACGCTGTAGTTGCCGTAGGAAGCGGCCTTTGCTGAGTAGAAATTCCGGTTGCTGCGGATCGAGCGCGATGGCTTGCGCATAGGCTTCCAGCGCCAGCGCTGTTGCACCGCGAGCCTCGTGGAGTTGCGCCAGTTCGTGGTACAGCGTTGCGTTCGTCGGCGCGATTTCCAGCGCCTCCATGAGCACGGCTTCGGCTTCTGTGTGGCGTTCCAGTCGGCGATACAGGGCTGCCAGCCGGCAACGGTGGGTTATCGCTTCTGGTTCTGCCGTGAGCGCCTCTTGATAATAGGCGCGCGCTTCTTCGTGACGCGCTTCCGTTTCTGCAATTTGACCCAACAGGCTATAGAGTTCTGCTGCGCCGGGCTTAAGTTTGAGCGCGTTGAGAGCTTCGCGTTGCGCCTCATCCAGACGTCCCAGGCGGTAGGCTGTCGCGGCGAGCCGCGCGTGATAGGCCGGCTCATCCGGCTGTAAGGTCACGCTCTTATGGAAGCCAGCACGGGCGTTTTCGTAGTCGCGGCGCTCCTGGTAGAGCTCGCCCAAGTGATAGTACAGCGCGGGATTGTCTGGCAGCAGCGGTTCCGCCTGCTTCAAAAACGCCAGCGCCGCATCGTGTTGCCCCAGCCGTTGCGCGATGATGCCGGCATGAAGGGCGTAAGTCCCCTCGGTTGGTTGTAGCGCCAGCGCCTTGGTGTAGGCGGAAAGGGCTTCAGTATCCGCGCCCAGCAGCTCATAGATGTGGCCTTGCTGGTCATAGGCGCTGTGAAGATCGGGTTGGATTTCCAGCGCGCGTTGTACCGCTTCGAGCGCGAGATGCGGCTCGGCTGCCTGGATGTAGAAGCGGCTCAATGCCTGGTAATGGCGCGCCTGCGCCGGTTCGGTAGCGCAAGCCAGCAGCAGGGCCTGGCGCGCCGCCTCAGGGCGTTGCTGCTCCGCATGGATTTGCCCCATCAGTGCGTATGCTGGCGCAAATTCGGGCGCCAGTTGCGTTGCTTCTCTGAGCGCCAGCAGCGCCTCCTCGTGGCATCCCTGGTGATAGAGGCACGTTGCCAGCCCGTGATAGTGTTCTGCGCATTCCGCGCCCAGCTGTAACGCGCGTTGGTAGGCTGCGGCGGCTTCGCTGAAGTTGTTCTGCGCACGCAGACAGTCGGCCAGCGCGCCATGCCAGGCGGCGCATTCGGGTTCGAGCGCTACTGCACGGTGCAAATACGCCGCAGCCCTGTTCGGTTCCCCTTGCCGCTGGTAGAGCGTTCCCAGATGCCCCCAGGTCGCGGCGCATGTTGGATCGAGCAGTATGGCTTGTTCAAACTCCTGCCGGGCGGCATGGAAATCCGTTGCCTCTTGTTGATGCAGTCTACCCAGGGCATCGTGCCACGCTGCGCGGTCGGGGTGCAGGCTGAGCGCGCGCTGCAAGTAGACCTTTGCCTGCGCCGCCGCGCCTCTCTGCGCCAGCAGGACGCTCATGTCATAGCACAGCTCGCCATCCTCTGGCTGCAATTCCAGCGCTTTTGCCAGAATGCGTTCCGCCTCCTCCGCCCAATGTTGCTGCGCATAGGCATGTGCCAGCTCTCGATGGGCAGCCGTCATGTTTGGCGCCTGTTCGAGCGCAGCGTTGAGCGGCGTCAACGCATCGCGGTAGCGCCCTAAACGATTGAGGGCGGCCCCAACCTCGTAGGCGTACACCGCCGAGTGCGCATCGCGCGCCTGCGCCTGGAGAAATTCCGTTAGCGCTGCCTCTGCCTGCCCTTGCGCCTGGAAGGTCAGCCCCATCTCGTAACGGATCTCGGCGTGGAGGCGCTCGATCTCGGCGCTGGCGGCGCGCAACTCCGTGAGGGCTTGCGCTGGGCGATCCAGTTCTCGCTGAATCCGTCCCAGTTGGAGCCGCTGCCGAATCTGATCCATGGAGGTGCCACCCGTGTCAGACGTAGGGGCGATGCTGTGCGCGCTGCGTTCACTTGTGGTCGCCGTTTCGCGATTGAGCGTCTCGAGCAAGGCGGTCGTAGCTGCTTCGGTCGCTCCCTGACGTTTCAACGCCGCGCCGAGCCTGAAGAGCGTGGCTTTGGATTCCGTCAGCCGCGCGATCTCTCGGATTTTCTCGGGTAGTTGGTGTGGCAGGTCATTGTTTACAGTGCAGTTTGCAAGCAGCTCTGCCAGTCCAGCGGTTGCCCCCTCCGCCACCCAATTCCCAACTAAGGTTTTGCGATCTTCGACAAGCCCGTACAATTGTATTAGGACGCCGCGCCACACGGTCAGGCTTTGTGGCTCGCGCACGAGATGGCTGCATGAGAAGGTTGTTCCCAGCCTGAATTTCAAAGCCAGGGCGGCGAAAAATTCCTGAATTAAGCCATGGATGAAGGCGACTTCATCATCGCCGGTTTTTGAAACCAGTAAACCGCTCTCGTAGATTCTGGATGCGGGCAACCCGGTCTTGCTGATGAGTTCCGTGAGCCTGGAAACCTCTATCTGCGATGTTTGGGCTTGCTGGAGGATGAAGGCGATCTCGGCAAGTGTGCGCCCCACCGTGTTGAGCCACACGGTTATGCCGGCGGTGGAAGGCTTCTGCGTCAGGGAGAGGGCCTCCTGGATGATTGCACATCGGCTCCACCAGGGCGTTCGGGCATCCGTGCGCTCTGCGAGGCGCAGCGCGGCTTGTAGAAAGAGTGGGGTATGCGCCAACTCCCACACGGCGGCATCCTGGCGCAACTGTTTCTGGATGGTGACGGCGATTTCTGGCGCAGCCTGCCGTTCGATGAAGGCATCCACGCTGCGATCCCGCAACGGCAGGAGGTGTAGCTGCTCCAACGGCAGCGCAACGGTGCACGCAGCAGAGGTTGGCATGTCGGGGCGGCAGGCGAGGATGTAGCGAATATCACGGCGCGCCTGTTGCTCGCCAGCAATCCAGGCGTAAAGTCGCTCCCTGCTGGATGACTCGAGGGCATCCACGTTATCGAACAAGTACACTGCCTGCCTTTGCCGCAGGAATGCCGCCATTATTTCCGGGGTCGCTGCCGGTAGGTATTGCTGCGTCGCATGCAGGAGCAGCGTTTCTATGGCGGTGTGGGCATCGAATTCAGTCAGATCGAGGAAAAAGGGAATAGGGCTTGTTGCACTGTGGGGTGCGGCCAGCCCTTCTGCTGCGAGATTCCAAAACAGAGTATGCAGGAAAGTTGTTTTGCCGCTGCCCAGCCCCCCGATCACAAACATGGCATTTCGATTGCGCGTGGCTTCTATGGCATCTTGTGCGCCCCCTCCAGATTCGAGCTGCAGTTCCAGCGGGATGTAGCGTTGCGCCGTCGCAGCCAGGCGCGGAGCGTCGCGCACCGCCCGAAGGTATTGCAGCAGAAATCGGCGTTCAAGCGGCAGCGCGCGTCGCGCCGTGTCGCAACTGTCGGTTTGTGTAGCTTGTGTGGTCATCATCCGCCTCACACCAGCGAGAGCATCCAAAAGGCAGCCATGCAGAGTCCTACGCCAATTAGCCAGAGAAAAACGCCTACGCCAATCGAAGTGCGGATCAGTTCGTTGATCGCATTGACCAAACCGGTGAACGAATCCACCAATGGCGCCAGCGCCACATTGGTGAGCGCCTTGCTGGTCGCCACCGTGGATTGCGCCGAAATTTGGTGGAGCATCTGTCGGTAGCGGCGCGACAGCATCGCCCAAAGACCCGCGATGCAAGAACACAGGCCCATTGCGAACAAGCTCACCGCAATCGCAATTTGAATCTCTTTGATCGTCATTTTTCCTTTGTCCTTTCGGTGTCCTTTCGGTGCCCTTTCGATATCTTTCGAGATGGAAGATGGGTAGAATACGCAATGGTTCAAGGCGATTTATGGCGTCCTTTTGTGGTGGCCTTATCTTTCCCCAGTGTGCAGATTTGGGGAAGCCTTGCGGCGCAACTCCGAGGCTTTGAGTGTTATTGGCGCCTCGGCTCTCAGATGTGTATTAAAATTTCCGTAACGTAAAATTAACGCTTTCGTAATACAATAGTAATGCATTGGTATCCATTTGTCAATAATTATTTTCTCGCTAAATAACTGAGATATAATCATGGTGTCCTCTATTCATGCCTCAGCATTTGCGTTTAAGAAAAATGAAAAATGAAGAGATTATTGCGATTAAGGCGACAGCGGCATCAGAATTGAAACCCCCACGTTTGGTACAAAGAGCAAAAATCATCGCGGCAATGATTGAAGACCCCACGCTGACAGCGTCCGAAGCGGGATTGCGGGCAGGTTTTCAAAGCCCTCAAGTTGGTCCGATATGGGTGCGGCGTTTCAATGCTGAGGGGTTAGCGGGCCTGGAGGATCGTGAGCGCCCCGGTCGGTCGCCCATCCATGGGCCGGAAGTGAAACAAGCGTTGATCAAACTGGCGCTGCAAAGGCCGCGAGATTTGGGGTATCCCTACGATTCGTGGCATCTGAAAGGCTTACAACATGCTTTTGTCGAGCGTCACAACGTCTATCTTTCTGATTCCACCATCTGGACGTGGTTGGATGAGGCAGGGTTGGTCTGGAAACAGCAACGTGTGTGGCCGCGTCTGCGATCACAGAACTCGAACCCGACTTGATAACTGTTCAGCATTATCCCGTTTGGCGCGACAAAAAGCGGCTAAAGCTAAAGATTTCGAGCGGAATTTTTCGCTTGACGGGATTTCGGTTTGGCGTATAATATAGCCTTGATGGGGGCAACATCCCGATCCTCGGTAGCTCAATAGGCAGAGCGGCCGGCTGTTAACCGGTTGGTTGTAGGTTCGAGTCCTACCCGAGGAGCCAGACATCAAAACAGCGTGACTGATCAAGTCGCGCTGTTTTCATTCCTGTTGGCGCCAGGCGGTGTGGCGCCGCTGCCTTCATCAGAAAGTTGCCCGGTTGCTCTCAGGCGAGATTACGTTGCCGCAGCACTTCGTAGAGGGCGATGGAGCCAGCCACTGCCGCGTTCAAGGAGTTGATGGCACCGCGCATTGGCAGGGCCGCCAGCATATCGCAGCGTTCTCGAACCAGGCGGCGTAACCCTTCCCCTTCGCTGCCGATGACCAAGCCCAAGGGGACGGTGAGGTCCATGTTGGTGTAAAGCTGTGCGCCGTAAACATCCTCCAGGCCCACGATCCATACCTGCGCATTTTTGAGGTGCTCCATTTCTTGCGACAGGTTGGTGACTTGCGCTACCAGCAGGTGTTCTACCGCGCCAGAGGAGGTGTTGACCGCGGTGGGCGTGATGCCGGCAGCCCGCCGTCCCTGGATGATGATGCCATGTGCGCCGGCAGCTTCAGCGGTGCGGAGCAGGCTGCCCAGGTTATGCACATCCTGGATCAGATCAAGGAGCAGGAGCAGCGGCGCCTCTTTTCGCGCCTCCGCCAGATTGAGCATGTCATCTACCGAGGCATAGGGATAGCCGGAGGTTTCCAGCGCCACGCCTTGATGCTCTGGCGTCCCGGCAAACGATTCCATCTCGTGGCGTGAGAGGCGCGCCACGGGCACCCGGCGTTGCTGCGCCAGTTCTACGATCTCATCAATGATAGGGGCGTTTACGGCGCCCTCTGCGAGCAGCAGCCGGAAAATGTCCCGGCGTCGCGCGCGCAGGCATTCACGGACGGCTTGTCGGCCATACAGGGTTTCGCGCATGGTTTCCTCCTCAGAAAGAATGCGGGCGGCGGCCTCTCGCTCCCCTCAGCTCTCGATCATCCAGGTGCTGCCTTCTGGCCCATCGTTCACGGTGATGCCCAACAGCGCCAGCCGGTTGCGGAGCATATCCGCGCGGCTCCAATCCCGGGCTTCTCGGTATTCCTGCCGCAGGTCGAGCAAAATCTGCATGATTCCATCCAGTAATTCATCGCTCATTGTTGGTTCGCTGAGCGTCGGCGGCAGCAGGCCCATCACATTGCCCGCCAGATCGCGGAATTGCTTATCCATCGCCGCCAGCGACCCCATGCTCAAATTGGCTTTCTCGTCCATCTGCCGGTTGGCTTCTTTGACCATTTCAAAGATAACGGATAGCGCCTTGGGGGTGTTGAAGTCGTCGTTCATGGCTTCCTCGAAGGCTTCGCGGTAATCCACCAGCGAGGAAACATCGGCCAGCACAGCCGTGCCCGCCGGAATCGCCGATTTCATGCGCCGGCGCACCTTGAGCACCGTATTGTGCAGCCGGTCAATGCCGCGTTGCGCCGCTTGTAGCGCGTCGCGGCTGAAATCCACCGGGCCGCGATAATGGCTACTCAGCATGAAATAGCGGATGGCTTCTGGTTTGTAGAGCGCCACAGCATCCTTGATCGTGAGGAAGTTGCCGAGGCTCTTGCTCATCTTCACGCTGTTGACCGTGAGCGAGCCTACCAGCAACCAGTATTTGGCGAAGTCGGTCCCGTGCAGCGATTCGGCCTGGGCGATCTCGCACTCATTATGGGGGAAAATGTTCTCCAGCCCGCCGCCGTGAATGTCGAAAGGCTGCCCCAGATACTTGGTCGCCATCACACTACATTCGATATGCCAGCCGGGATACCCCTCACCCCAAGGGCTGGGCCAACGCATCAGATGTTCCGGTTCGGCGCGTTTCCATAGGGCAAAATCCGCCGGATGCCGTTTCTCTTCGCGCACTTCGACACGCGCCCCAGCCTCTAATTCGTCAATTCTGCGGTTGGAGAGCTTCCCGTAGTCGGGGAAAGACTCCACCGAGAAATACACATTGCCGTTCACTTCATAGGCGTTGCCGTTCTCCAAAAGCGCCTGGATCCATTGAATGATTTCGGGAATATGGCCGCTGGCGCGGGGGGAGATATTGGGGCGCTGTACACCCAGAGTTTGCATGTCATCGAAGAAACTCATCATGTAGGTCTCAACGACTTCCATAGGTTCCAGACGATGCGTGCGTGCGCCTTTGAGAATGCGATCTTCGCCAGAATCGAGCAGATGGCCCACATCGGTGATGTTGCGCACATGGCGCACCTGGTAGCCCAGGTGTTTGAGATAGCGCGCAATCACATCCATGGCAATGTAAGTTTTGGCATGTCCCAGATGAGAGTGGTCGTAGACGGTTGGCCCGCAGACATACAGTCCCACCTTGCCCGGTGTGAGCGGCTCGAAACGTTCCAAGGTGTTGCTCAGATAATTGAAGACGCGGAGCGCCATCATCACCTCCTACGGAAGTACGAAAGCTAAAGCCTAAAGGCAGAAGGCTGAAAACCTTCCGCTTGGACAACACCATTTGCGACTTGCGTGGTCACGTTAGCAGAATGCAATGCTGCTTCTTTTCAGGCATAGTCCCGGCGGGCGAAGATCATCCGTCCAGCTGCGGTTTGCAGCACCTTGCTTACCGTCACATCTACCGTCTGTCCAATATAGGCGCGACCATCCTCAACAACGACCATGGTGCCATCATCAAGATAGCCCACGCCCTGATCAATCTCTTTTCCGGCCTGGATGACGTGAATCGCGAAAGTTTCGCCTGGCAATAGCACTGTCTTTACGGCATTTGCCAGCTCATTGACATTGAGCACCACCACACCTTGCAGTTCGGCTACCCGGTTCAGATTGTAGTCGTTGGTGAGAATTTTGCCGGAGAACCTGCGCGCCAACGCGATGAGTTTATCATCTACTTCTTTGACCGTCTCATCATCCTCGTCGGTGATGCGCACCGGTACGGGCGCTTCTTCTTGTAGCTGGCGTAGAATCTCCAGGCCGCGCCGCCCCCGATTGCGGCGCAGCGTGTCGGCGGAATCGGCGATATGTTGCAGCTCGTTGAGCACAAACAGCGGCACGATGAGTTCGCCCTGGATGAAACCGGTGGCGCAGATGTCGGCGATGCGCCCATCAATGATGACACTTGTGTCCAGCAGGATGGCGCGCGCGGCGCCCGGTTCCTCTGGGCATTCTGCGACGCCCTTGGGGCCAAAACGCTCGCGCAGGGTGTGGGCAATATCGGCGCGCATGATGGCAATCATCACGCCCAGATAGCCGGAGATGACAGCGCCGATGATGGGCAAAAATTCCCCCAAGGGACGGGGCAACAGAGAAAGCGGATAGGCGATCAACGCGCCCAGCGCCAGCCCCAGGAACAGCCCGATGATGCAGGCGATCAGCGTTTGGACAGGTACCTGTTGAATGATTTGCTTCAACCGACGCAAAGGCCGAATGCTGATGGTGGGGGCAATGATGAAGCCAATGATGGCGCCAACGACGCTGCCAATCACACGCGTGAGGGTGACGCGCGCATCCAATACCGGAAACCAGAGCAGAAGTTGATCGGCGAGGGTCAATCCTCCGAGAAGAAACAATAATGCTCCCAGAATCCGAGTAACGAGATCACTTTTCACCGATAATACCTCCATAAAAACATGATGAATAATAGCGCAGGCGACCGCACGCGGCCGCCTGTGAAATGTGGCGTCTACTTTATCTTATCGTAACTGAATAAAGCAGTCAATAAGTGCATTGCTCGCGGCTCTGTATTCCATCTTATCATAGTCGGTAGAAAAGTCAAAAAATAGCTGGAAAAATTCCTGGATGGGTCTTGCCGAAATTGGGAAGCGTGTTATAATCAGAACAGTTGGGCGGTTAGCTCAGATGGTTAGAGCGCCGCGTTGACATCGCGGAGGTCACAGGTTCGAGTCCTGTATCGCCCACCAACCGGGCCGCAATTGCGGCCCGGTTTTGCATTCCTACGGCTTGACAATGTGGCGCAAACATTCACAATGCGCCCGGGAAATACCGACGTATAATCAGAAAACTTCCCAGGAGTATGACTGATGAAAAACCAATCGCGTCCCCTACGCTACTGGGGTCTGTTCTTGTTGCTCACCTTGCTCGCAGGCTGCGCCGCAGCCTGCGCCCCGCCTCCCGCGCCGCAGCCGACGCCCACGCCCACGCCCACGCGCACGCCCCATCCCACTGCCACACCGACGCCTTCGCCCACGCCCACGCCCGTTCCAACCCCCACGCCGGCGTTCCCCGTCACCGTAAGCTGCGCGCTCGATGTGCCGGCGCCTGCCTGCGCTGTGCTGCGCGCGCGGGTAGAAGCCAGACCGGCGTATTTCGCCTGGATTGATGCTCCTGATGTGGCGCAGGTGTTGCTCCGCGTCGGCGTTGATCCCGCCGCCTACCGGCAGGGACGCTGGACCTTTGCCATCGCTGCGCCCTTCTTCACGCTAGATGATGCCATCGCGTTGACCGATCTGCGAGCTACATGGAATGGTACGCCGACCGAGGCGTGGGCAACGCGGCCCCTGCTCCTCACCGCAGAGACCGCGCAGGCATTACGCGGCCTGCTGGGAGAACCCGCTGCAAATGCCTACATCCTGGTAGCCGCAGAGGCGCTCCTGGCGGAAGCCACGGCGCGCAACGGCTGGACGGTGCTGTCCTTCGACGCGCTGACCCCACAATGGAAGGTGTTGCGCGTGGATGGCATCTCGTTATTAGAGAAGACCCCCGCCGTGGCTGACTATCCGCCCGTCATCCCCCTCGCGCTAGACAGCCCCTCGCGTCCAGAGACGCTGGAGCTGCTGGAACTGCCTGCCGCGGCCTTCATCAACCGCGATGAGGAGGCGCTGACCATTCTGGCAATGACCGGCGTCACGGCGATTACGCGCGCGACGGCGCAGCTCATGGAAAACCGGGGCCTTACCTACCCGGCGCGCGATATCAAACCCTGGTTCGAGGATGCGGACTTCGTCCATATCAGCAATGAAGTGTCCTTCAAGCCGGATTGTCCGGTGGAAGGCAGCGGCACCATGTCCTTCTGTTCGGCGGATCGCTATATCGTCTTGCTTGAGGAAATCAATACCAACATCGTTGAGCTAACTGGCAATCATCTGGCCGATAAAGGCTCTCAGTGGATCAACTATACCCTGGATATGTTCCGCGAGCGCGGCTGGCGGTGGTTTGGCGGCGGCGAAAATCTGGCAGACGCCATTCAGCCGCTCAAAATCGAGGCGGGGCCTAACCGGCTCGCCTTTCTGGGCTGCAATCCTATCGGGCCGGCGTATGGCCTGGCGGCGGAGGATCGTCCCGGCGCTGCGCCTTGTGATTACAACCGCATGTTAGCCGAAGTGCGCGCGCTGCGTGAGGAAGGGTATCTGCCCATTGTCACCTTCCAGTACCTCGAAACTTATGAATATTTCCCCACTGCCAACCAGATCTATGACTTCCGGCGTTTTGCGCAAGCTGGCGCAGTCATTGTCCACGGCAGTCAGGCGCACCAGGCGCAGACCTTCGAGTTCCATGACGAGGCCTTCATTCATTACGGGCCGGGAAATTTTTTCTTTGACCAGATGTGGAGCCTTGGCACGCGGCAGATGTTTATCGTGCGCTATAGCTTCTACGCGGGGGAATTGCTCAGCATTGATTTGCGCACGGCGTTGCTAGAGGAGTACGGCCGTCCCCGCCCGATGACACCGGAGGAACGGCGCAGCTTTCTCGACATGATGTTTGGGTTGAGTCCGCAATTCCGATAAATCGGCGTCAGCTCACGGCATAACAAGTAAAGGCGGGTTTCCTTATGGAAACCCGCCTGAAATTGCCCGGGTGTGTTTTGCTATCAACTCCTGGGCGACACCCAGGAAATGGTAAATCGCGCGTCGAATTATTGCAACGCGTTGATTTGCTTCATCAAACGGGACTTGAGCCGTGCGGCTTTGTTCTTATGAATGACATTTTTCTTCGCGGCTTTGTCCAGTTCTCGTGCTGCGCGGGGCATGAGCGCCTGCGCCTGCTCAACATCGCCCGAAGCAATCGCATTTCGCACCGACTTGAGGGCGCTGCGCATCTGCCCTTTGACATGGCGATTCTGCAACCATTTGCGGTATGAACTGCGAATTTCCTTCTTCGCTGACTGCGTGTTTGCCACTTGCTCCTCCGAACTCGATAAGTCTATCCAATTACGACCGTGCAGTATACTTGATTTTCGATTTTTGTCCAGTTCGCTGCCGCGCTGGATTCCCATTGTCTAAAGCGGCGGTTATGGTATAATGCTGCTTACATGCGGGCGTCGCATAATGGTAATGCCTTAGCCTTCCAAGCTAATGACACGGGTTCGATCCCCGTCGCCCGCTTTGGGGCCCATAGCTCAACGGTTAGAGCGGCCGGCTTAACATAGCGAGTCTAAGTTCAAGTGGGGGTTATGTAGCTCAGCGTGACAGTTGTGACAGACTAAGATACACTTGTCCAGTTCTTGGATTACAGATTCCAGTCGCCGATTTGAGAGAGAACGCATGTCCAGTTTGAAGTCTTTTTCGGCAGAGTCTGTATGATGAAAAGCGAGAGCGGCCAGATTGCGGCTATAGCCACAGATTGTGCAACATCCACCAGCCGCTCGGACAAGTTTCATCTTTCGGCTGAGTCCTCGATCTTTCTGAGCTGCATAACTTTGATGATGCCGGTTCTTGCAAGCAACAGAGCAGAATCTGCTTTGTTTGCCTTGCAGGGAGGTGTTGCATACAATGCAGTTAGGTGATTTATTCATAACTGCATTATACCCCGAATATGACTTGCGAACTAGGGCTGCCTGGAGAGCAATCTTCAGGTGAAACCTGCCAAATTCGGGGAACCCTGATCCTGCGTGGTCTGGCAATCCCGAGCCAAGCCTGATGGATGCTTTTTAGCGAATCGGGAAGGTGTAGAGACTAGACGGCAGGCACCCCTATGGGGTGAAGGGATAGTCCAGCCCACAAACTCGAAAGGGGCAGCGAAAGCTGTAGTGGGAAGCATAACCGGTTGGTTCCGGGTTCAAATCCTGGTGGGCCCATCAGGATGTGTTACTAACGGCCCGTATGTTTGCGGGCCGTTAGCCATGTTTGGAAATGTTGAGGGTACGCCCCCGTGAATGGGGCTATGGGATGGAGTGTGCAAGACGATGTTGGAACGATTTGCGGCGTTAGAGGAACGCTTCGAGGAACTGAATCGCCTGATGGCGGATCCCGTGCTGGCTCAGGATTACGAGAAAATCACCGAGTACGCCAAGGAGCGCGCCGATCTTGAGCCGAAGGTCGCTGTCTATCAGGCGTATCGGCGTGCTTTGGAGACTTTGGCTGAGACCCGTGAGATGCTTCACACGGAAGAAGATCCAGAGTTGCGCGCGATGGCCCATGAGGAGATTGCGCAACTGGAAGCCGAGCAGGAGGCGCTGGCCCTGCAATTGCAGCAGCTGCTCCTGCCGAAGGATCCACGCGATGAGAAGAATGTCATCATGGAAATCCGCGCGGGCGCCGGCGGCGACGAGGCGGGACTCTTTGCCGCTGAGCTGTTCCGCCTGTATACGCGCTACGCCGAACGACAGGGCGGCTGGAAGACGGACCTTATCAGCGAGAACCGCACCGGTATTGGCGGTTTCAAAGAGGTGATCTTTGAGGTTCGCGGCAAGGGAGCGTACTCGCAGCTCAAGTACGAAAGCGGCGTGCATCGTGTTCAGCGGGTGCCGGTAACGGAATCCAGTGGGCGGATTCACACTTCTACAGTCACCGTCGCCGTTTTGCCAGAAGTAGACGAGGTCGAGGTCGAGATCAATCCTAAAGATCTGGAAATCACCACGTATGGCTCTTCTGGCCCTGGCGGGCAGCACATGCAGAAAAACGAGACGGCGGTGCGCATTCTGCACAAACCCACCGGGATGGTTGTGACGTGTGAGAATCAGCGCTCGCTCACCCAGAACAAACTTCAAGCGATGTCGGTGTTGCGCGCGCGACTCTTCGAGCTGGAACAGCAGAAACGTGAAGATGAGCTCGAGGAGGAGCGCCGTTCACAGGTAGGCACCGGCGAACGTAGCGAGAAGATCCGCACTTACAACTTCCCGCAGAATCGGGTAACGGATCATCGGGTGGGGTTCACCAGCTATAATCTCCCCGCAGTTATGGAGGGTGAACTGACGCCTTTCATCGAGGCGCTGAAGCTTGATGAACAGCAACGCAAATTGGCGGATTTGTGACGCGAGCTTTATTCCCTGGACGATTTCAACGCCGTCGGCAATGCGCCGGCGGCGTTTTCTATGCGCACTTGCGCGCTTTGTGCAATGTTCGTATGTGTCCGTTTGATACTTGACATTTGCTCTAATCTGTCTTACAATGATATGCGTAGTTGATGAGTAACGGATACTATCTGCATCACTGTCAAATCTATCATCATGTATAGGGCCTTTTCAACCCCATTCATTTTCCTGCGCATTTCGGCGTCAAGCCTTGCGCCCTGTGTGTTGCGCTCGCTTTCACAAAGTATCGTTTGTTTCTCCGGTAGCCGCCTTCTTTGGTTGTCTTGTGTAGCGCGTCACATCTACATTCGGATGTGGCGCGTTGTGGTTGTGATAAGCCTTAACGTTTTGGTGTGCGTTTCTGTGTGGATGTAGGCCCCTGGTCGGCGGTTTACAGGCTCAGGGATTCGTAAGGTATCCGTTTCGCGGAGGAAGAGCAATGCTAATTGCACGAGTCATCGGTTCTGCTGTTTCCACAATCAAGGATGAGCATCTACGCGGGCTAAAGCTGTTGGTGGTACAAGAAACCACCACCGCCGATGAGTTGCGCGGTGAGCCTTTTATCGCTGCTGATACGGTGGGCGCCGGCGAAGATGAACTGGTACTGATTGTGATGGGCAGTGCGGCGCGCCACACCGATAAGACGCGAGATTATCCGGTGGATGCGGCGATCATTGGGGTGCTGGACTCACTTGAAGTCGCCGGCGAGGTCACATTCCGCAAGAGCTGATAATTCCAGATTGGGAGTGCTGTGTATTTTACTACGCGGCACTCCCAACACAACTTGTAACTTATAGCCAACCAGGGAGCGCAAGATGAAACTGAAAGCAACACTGTTCGGCCAGACATTTACGTTCACTTCGATGAAGGAAGTGCTCGCCAAAGCCAATGAGCAGAAATCCGGCGATGAATTGCTGGGCATCGCTGCCAGGACTGCCACCGAACGTATGGCGGCGCGCTATGTGTTGAGCGAGCTGACTTTGGAAGATATCCGCAATCATCCGGTGATTCCTTATGAACAGGATGAGGTCACGCGGGTGATTGAAGATGACATTAATGATACGATCTTCGGCGAAATCAAACACTGGCCCGTGGGGCAACTGCGCGAGTGGATTTTGGATCATAAGACCACCTGCGACGCTATCCGTCGGGTGAGTCGGGGCCTCAACTCCGAGATGATCGCGGGCGTCGCCAAGCTGATGTCGAACATGGATCTGGTCTACGCCGCGCGCAAAATCCGCGTCACCTCCCGCGCCTATACCGAGATCGGCCAGGAGGGGACGCTGGCCTTCCGTCTGCAACCCAACCACCCCACCGATGATTGGACGGGCATTCTGGCGACCATCATGGAAGGGCTGAGCTACGGTTCTGGAGACGCCATCATCGGCATCAATCCAGTAGAAGATACGGTGCCGGGGACGAAATTGCTCATGCAGAACAGTCACGACTTTATCCAGAAGTGGGGCATCCCTACGCAGAACTGCGTGCTCTCGCACATCACCACGCAGATGCAGGCCGTGCGCGAGGGTGCGCCGGTGGCGGTGCTGTTCCAGAGCATCGCCGGGACAGAGGACGCGAACACATCTTTCGGCGTCACGGCAGCATTGTTGCAGGAAGCGCAAGACCTCATCCGCAAGCTGGGCACCGCGCCCGGCCCTAACCTGCTCTACTTCGAGACCGGGCAAGGTTCAGAGATGGCCTCTGGCTGCGATCACGGCGTGGATGAGATGACGCTGGAAGCGCGCACCTATGGTTTCGGGCGGCATTTTGCGCCGTTCATGGTCAACAACGTATCGGGCTTCATCGGCCCGGAGACGATTTACGACGGCAAGCAGATCATCCGCGCCTCGCTGGAGGATCACTTCATGGGCAAGCTGCACGGCCTGCCGATGGGCATGGCCCCGTGCTACACCAATCACACCCACGCGGATCAGAACGATCAGGAAATCGCCACGATGCTGCTGACGATGGCGGGCGCCAACTACTTCATGGGCGTTCCGATGGGTGATGATGTGATGCTCAGCTATCAGGATACCGGTTTCCATGACGACGCGACGCTGCGGGAGTTGCTGGGGTTGTTGCCGGCGCCGGATTTCTACGCCTGGCTGCAAGAAATGGGCATCATGGCCGATGGGCGGCTCACCGAGAGAGCTGGGGACGCATCCATCTTTCTGCGGTGATTCGATTGTACTTTGCCCCTATCTAATGTTGGAAGAGGAGGTGATGCAAACTAACCAGCGATACACAGAGCGAGCCTGATGTGATATTTGGCCCAATCTTGCGATACCACTGTTGTTACTCTACCCTATACTTTGAAGGAGGTTTCCCTTGGACATCAACGAGATCATTGTCTTCATCATGATGATCTTCATGGTGCTCGGCGCCATAGATCGCATTCTCGGCAATAAGTATGGCCTCGGCGAGGAGTTCGAGAACGGCTTCAATGCGATGGGCCCGTTGGCGCTAGCTATGCTCGGCGTTGTCTCGCTCGCGCCGGTGCTGGCAAATGTGCTAGGCGCAGTCATCACCCCGGTGTACCAATTCCTGGGGGCTGACCCGGCCATGTTCGCCACGACCCTCTTGGCAAATGACATGGGCGGCTATCCGTTAGCAAAAGAACTGGCGCTTGACCCTCAAGCAGGGTTGTTCGCCGGTATCATCCTGGGCGCGATGATGGGCCCCACCATCGTTTTCTCCATTCCGGTGGCGCTGGGCATCATTGAGGCCAAGGATCGCAAGTGGCTGGCGATGGGTATGCTGGCCGGCTTCATCACCATCCCCATCGGGTGTGTCGCGGGCGGTCTGGTGGCGGGTTGGGATATTGTCTTCATCCTCAGAAACCTGGTGCCAGTGGTTATCGTCGCCGGGTTTATTGCCCTAGGGCTGGGGCGAAACCCTTAACAAATGACGCGCGGTT
>CAZDSF010000008.1:22087-83465 GCA_964508025.1 uncultured Anaerolineales bacterium | reverse complement strand
TGCACACCGAGATACACCTCTCGTTGCGGGCAAAATGCGTACAAAAAACCCGCTATCAATCCGGCCCACCAACCAGGGCGTAATGTATTAGCTAACAAAAACGTACCATAGGCAGCAACAACAGTTGTAAATAATAATGTAATATTATAAGTTAACACCGAACCTAAAAAATATGTGATTGGCGCCAACAACGTAGGGAATAATGGCGGAAGAATCGCGTAACGTAAATCCCAGCCGCCAGGATAAAACACATCGGTTCGAAACAACGGGGAAACATGCAAATCAAATAGAGAATGCTTGTACCACTCCAAGAATCCAATGCTTTCCCAAGCATCCTCAAACGGCCGTCCCCAGACCAAATAACCAGGTCGCGTGAGTAAAGGGAAAGTTATCACGAAATATGCCGCGATAAAAACTATAATAGCAGCAATACTTTCAGCTAGCAAATTACCGGACTTTCTCATAGCGCCACATGATCCCAATGACATGGCAAATAAATAACCCCTTCTTTTTGATTGATATCACCAACGGCCCGCACTTCAAACACAAACTGCCGATGGCGATGATCATACGGATGCACCGAATAATAATCATAGATTGCTGCAGTAAACTCATAACGTCCCGGCAAAAGCGGTAGCTGCTCCACTATATAATCTACATAACCGCGTCCAATAATCTGATCAATCGGGAATTTAGACAACGCGGTATTAGGCCCGGTAATATGGGTATTATCCTCACGATATATTGCCACACCAAATGTCGGAATAGCCACCTGTTCACGCGCATTATACCAAATTCTAGCGGTGAAGCGCTCGCCCGTATGAAAAACTTCCGTAACACGTCCCTGCGCATCGAGAAATTCCACACGCTCGATCAACGCTTCTCCAGATCCCCAGCGACTACCCAATGTATCATCCGAGGACTTTCGTGCGCTATCTTTCTGCCAGAGATGCTGCATGTATGTTGTAATCACGCCATCAGTATCACCATCAGCCTTGATCTCACCATCATCCAACCACAATGCACGCTGACATAACTGGCGCGTTGTATGCAAATCGTGGGAAACTAACACAATAGTCGCGCCTTCGCGCTGAATTTGCGCGATCCGTTGCAGACACCGCCCTTGGAACGCCTGATCACCAACAGCCAGTACCTCATCAATGAGCAAAATATCGGGCCGGAAAGCCGTCGCCACGGAAAAGCCAAGGCGCACCAACATGCCAGAGGAGTAGTTGCGCACCGGCACATCAATGAAGCGCTCCAGTTCCGCGAACGCGATGATGTCGTCCAATCGCCGCCGAATATCCGCGCGCTCCAAGCCCAGGATTGCACCATTCAGGAACACATTCTCCCGCCCGGTCAAATCGGGGTGGAACCCCGCGCCGAGCTCCAGCAGCGCCGAAACTCGTCCATTCACCTGCACCCGCCCCGAAGTCGGCTCCAGAATTCGCGCGATGAGTTTGAGGATACTGCTTTTGCCTGCGCCATTCGCCCCAATAAAGCCAACCGTCTCGCCGGGCGCAATTCCAAAGCTCACATTGCGCAGCGCCCAGAAATCTTCCTGTGATTGCGGTCGCGAGCCTTTGATGACGGTATGCAACAATTCCTGGAACGAACGTGCGCGCGCGCGTTCCAGATGAAAACGCTTGAATACTTGGTCAAACTGTATCACAGACTGCATCTCTTCGCTTCCAAAACACCATTTTCCATCTCGCGTTTAAGCACAAGGACTATTAGCAGCAACCACACAGGCACAGCCGATAATTGCACTATCCCCCGTATTATATCCCATGAAAACACTGTATATAATGCAGGCGTGAAATGAACTCCCCAATAGCTAACCAGCATATGCAGGAAACTCAGACCTACATACCAGCCCAGAGAATTTCGGCGAGCAAAACATATAAAAAATGGAATAAGCCAACTCAAAGATTGCAAACCAAACCCAGGAGCAAAAATGAAGAGCGCAAAGAGTGCATTTAAAAGCGCTATAGATATCGGTTTCCTACGCGAGAAAAAAACCATTAACATAACCGGCAAAAACACAATCAGCAATTTAAAGCGCATTAACCCGTCAAAGTTTATTTCTGATTGCCCTAATAGCCATGACACACCATTTGCTAACCCCGTATAACCCCACCAACCAGGTATCGCCCCCGCTTGTAGAGCGCGACGAGGTATTCGAAAAAGCAGCTCCAGTTCACCACCAAAAACCAGAATGCTTGCACACATACTAACGAAGGGGACAATAGCGGCAGCTAACACAAACCCAAGCTTCTCTTTAAGGTTCCTGCTTGCAATCACTGTCAAAATAAAAATCCCAGGCCAGGTCTTAATCAGAATCCCTACACCGAGGATAAGACCCGCCAGGAAACTATATCTCTTCGAATCATACAGTTCCAAAACAACAATGGATAAAATCAAAAATAACAATGCTAACACATCAAATTGTCCATGATAGCTCACAACCAATATAGTAACAGGATTAAACACGTACAACCACAAAGATTTATTGATCCTTGCATAGGAATCGCCTGACTTAACCATGCGCCAATACAAAACAGCGATGATCATAACATCTGCAAGAATAGAAGGAAGCTTTAACCAAAATGTAAAATGGACTCCGGTTGTCCGGCTAAGCCATTCGGCAATGGCCATCCAATAAACAAAGAATGGCAAATAAGGCAATTGCGTTAATACATTCTCACCCGCAAGTGCTTGTGCAGCTATTTCTTGAAACAAATTCATCTCATAGCTTGCACCTTGCTGGAGAAGAATTGCAGGAACAAAACGCAACATTAATGCAATTCCAAGAATCGAAGAAATACGAAGTTTGGCAAAATGATCCAAAGGTGTTTTTAGCACAAGGAAGAACATACACGAACAAATTAGAATCCATGCCAAAGCTAATATCAAGATAACCATTCCAGTCACCAGAAGTTAAAAGTTCTCCGACAAGATCTAGTAATCAATTTTGTACAGAGAATAAGTTGAGTTTACAAGAGACAAATTAAAGTGCTCTTGAAGAATCGTAAAACTGTCCATAAATGGAGGATCAGCATCTATCACGTAATACACCGGACGACCTTCTAACAGCAAAGCATCCACCGCAAAAACCAAGCGTCTTTCGAACATTTGTGCAGGAGTAGCAATACCTTCAGGGTCTTTTCCCGGTATCCGTCGGTAAAAAAGCGTGAGACGTTCTCCATGATAGAATATTGGATCGTTAGTATAATACGCCAGAATAACTGCATCTGGTTCGGTTTGCGCAGCAAGATTAGATATCCATTTCACATAAGAGTCAACCGCCATATTGCGACCATCTAATCTGTGCAACACGGCTGGGAATGGAAAAAGGAGACAAAACAGGAATGCGGTTAAACATACCACTCGCCACATCCAAAGCCAGCGTCGCGGCAAAACGAAGGAGTGCCAAATGCCACAACCTATTGCAATAGATAGAAAAGGAAGCGCGGGAACAATAAATCTCGAATTAATACCTTCGGCAGGAAATGCGTAAAGTATATAAAGTCCCAAATGCACAACAAGACCACTTACAGCGAGTATTCCGCTTGAGCCCTGCATACAAAACAAACCCAAAATCGCCATCAGAAGTAAAACATGGTAGTTATTCCATAAAGTCCTCATGACAGCAATTAAACTACTACCCCCAACCGGCGACTCTACTATATAGCGCCAACTAAACTTGGGGAATGTATACCATCCGTGAACACTACTGTAAGGAGTAATCAAATAACCGCCATAAGCTGCATTATTGAATAGTAATATCCCGATCATCACTAGAAAAAGACCAATAACGAAAACCCTGAGAGACAGAAAACGAAGGAGCTGTTTAGGAGAATGCTTGGAAACGAAAAAGAACGCTAAAGGGATAACATATACAACAGCTGTATATCGAGACAGAATAGCCCAGCCGATAAAGATACTTGCAACAAATCCCACAATTCCAGCACGAACACGACTCAACGACTGATAGCCCCAAATCAATATCACTCCCCCAGCCAAGAGGAGCACAGCTACTGGAACATCAGACCACAAAGCAGTAGAAAATTCCACATAAGTTGGTGCTAACATAAGTAAAAATGCCGATGTTAGGCCTATTCTTGCATCAAACAATAACCTCCCCATAAAATATACCAACGCCACACCCAATGCACCAAACAATGCCGGAACAAAAAACACAACATTATTCAAAGGTAAGGCATGTTTGAAAGCAGCCAAGAGAAGAGGAAAGCCAGGAGGATAATTCAATAACAAACATCCAGGGAATTTTGTCGCTACGTTAAAACCTGCCAGAGTAAAGTACGGGCCAATTGTTTCATTATAACGATTACATAAAGCAGGAATCTCGCCAGAAGCTATTCTTTCTGCCGCATATAAATACGCAAGAGAATCCCATCCTTCTACAACAAGTTGAGTGTGCCATGTATACATCAGGAAGGCAGCCAAAATCAAAACAAGAGCTGCTAAATCCCATACATAAAACCGAAGAAAATCTTTGTTGTGCCGAAATGAGTACACTCGACAACAAAACCCGCCAGAGTTAGACATCGAAAGATTAGATCACCACGATCTTGACACCAAAGGTAAAAACAAGCGTTGTGTGGCGACCAGCACATGCCCGACCAACACATTATCCGTCTTATCGCTCTCAGAAATCTGCCCCTCAGGATCCACCACCACATAGACCGGATGCCTGCCGGGAGGCACGTTGGGCATCGTCACGCTGACCGTAGTCGTTGCTGCGCACCCAGGTAACGCCATCACCAGTTGATCCGCGCCAATTTGCTGACCACTAGAAGGCGTACCTGCGTAGAAACGCACCACTACAGGTCCGGTGAATGCCACGTCGCCGTTATTCACGACAGTTGCTCCCAACGTGAGCGTGACAGGATCCGTGGGCGAGAAAGGCGCCGAGGGCGAGGTCCATAGCTTAACCGGCGCCAGGTTCACTTGAGGGTCAATCTGCGCCACATAGGCGGCCCAGTTGTCGCCAAACACCGTGCGCTGCGTCGGCGAGTCGAACAACCAGCCATTGAAAGTGTTATCCGTCAGACTGTACCAGGCCCACCGCTGAACCAGACGATAACCATCTGCGGGATAGCCTGTAGAGCCGGTTGCAGTACGCAAATAGTCGAAGGTGGCGTTCATATAGGCATTCACGCGCTGCGCGGTGAAGCCATACATTGCCGGCATCTGCACGCCAAACTCGGTGATAATCAAAGGCCGATCCTGGTAGCCCCGCGAGGCCATCCAGGCGCGGAAATTCTGCACAAACTGCTTGAAGATGTCCAGATTGTCATTGTCTTGAATGTCGTATAGCTCACCCTGCGGCCAATCAATGCCGGGAGGAATTTCGGCCCCCCAACAATCCTCCGGGTAGTATTGACAACTGCGCTCCCGGAGAATAAAGGCGTGAATATTCCAGACATCTATGGGCATGGGCGCGCCATAGCGTTGGCGGTAGTTATCCAGAATCATGTCCAGATAAAGCAAGCGCACGGGGGTGGGCTGCACGATACCACCAGCGGCAATCTGCGCTGTCGGATCTGCCGCCTTGAGAATATGATACAAATCATGATAAGCTTTCGCATACACATGCGGCTCAAGATCATCCTGCCACCGGCGGCGATCCGGCTCATTGCCAATCAACCACGTCATACCGGGACGATTGGTTGCCAGCGTCGCCAGCACGCTCTGATCCGGCGCGTAGCTGTAAGAATCGGGGCCGGTCTGCGACAGGCGCACCATGGGTAGATAGTCCATACCAGCCGGCGGCGAAGCATTGCTATTCACCCGCCAATCCACATACCAGCCAAGTTGCAGCGGCTGAATCGGATAGCTGAGCGTGTTCCCAGGGCCGCCCACGCCAAAGCGACACAAGGGCGCGGCTTGTGTCGTCGCGGTGAATATATCTCCGGCGTTCCCCGCCACGGATGCACGCTCCGTCGCTATGCCCGATATGAGCAGCCACAACATCACCCCGGCAAGGGCAACGCGCCACATACCGGCAGATAGTCGTTTCACCAATCTACCTCCACATACACCGGATTCGCATCCACCGCCACCCGAATCCGGCCATCGAGAACGCCATCATCTCCATCCCGAACAATACGGACGAGCTGCCCATACATATTCTTCAATTGTGCCTGCGTAGCAGATACTGTTACAGCGCGCGGTTGCCCATCACCAGACCAAAAAACATAAATCTTTCGACCATTTATAGCTGTGAAACGGTAACCTTCCACTCCAGAAGCTGTTGGCTCAATGCGATCAAATTGTGCTAACCCGATTTTCTCTGCTGCAAATTGGTAAGCAGTGAAAGAAGGCTTGGGTTCGAATTGTTGATTTAGCAAGCCATTCTCTCCATAAGGCAAACCGGGATCA
Source organism: uncultured Anaerolineales bacterium (assembly GCA_964508025.1). Lineage (GTDB taxonomy): Bacteria > Chloroflexota > Anaerolineae > B4-G1 > SLSP01 > JAAZNO01. Next base: position 77,057 of record CAZDSF010000008.1, on the reverse strand, counting down.
ATCCAGGACCACCAAATGAGAGAGTTTAATTGCGCTGCAGCACCCTGAGCAAAGAGCTTAACTACATAACGGCTCTGGATTTCTGGGGATCCAGGAAATTGACTGTTGTAGAAATTACTATGCCAACCAGCCTCTGTAACCATCATGGGTTTGGATAGATTGTATTGGGCCAATTTGTTACGCATATAGTTAGTCTTGCCAACTAATCCATTACCGTATTCATTCCAACGCGACTCAAATGACGGGTAATAGTGGAAATTCATATAATCAAAACAATTCCCACCGCCATGATCCAGCACATCATCTATAAATCTACGATAAAATGACCCTCCCTCATCCAGAAACGAGTCATAAGCAATACCGCCAAGAACAACCTTAGCATCAGGGCTTACATGTTTAATCATCGGATAAACCGCGCATAACATTTCTGCATATTGGTCACCATGCATTCCCCAATATGCCCCATATCCTTGCTCCGCTGCCCAACGATTGTACGCATCTGGCTCATTGTAAAACTCCCAGTAGCGAACTACTGGTGATCCAGGAGCGTCACAGTAGCCATCACCGTCATAGCGTTCCACGAGTTCTTCAACAAATTCAGCAAACTCCAAAAGACTAACCCTATCTATTGGCCCTTGTGCATAAGTCGCTGCCCAGGATGGGTTGCTCGCAATCGTTATAATCGGCCGGTGTCCTGAAGCAATAACTTTGGCAATCGCCGCATCCGTTGCTGCCCAGCTGTACTGACTCGGGCTGACATTAACCGGTTCGATTTGCGACCAGGAGATCGGCCAGCGTATCCATGATACCCGCGCTACACGAGCCAGACCGAGAGAGTTGTCATTCGTAACCCACGAACCGTACATCTGAACTCCAAACAACGTTTCCGGAGGAGTAGGAGCGTGATTTTTGAAAATGAAAGGCAGAAACAACTTGTGCCCCAGAACCGGCCCAGATTCAATCTCCGTCGGCAGCCATTCAGACTCAATTGGAATGCCATTCAGCCCTACTGTCGGTGTCGCCGGCGCCGATAACGCCACACATAATCCCACGAGGAACAGAGCCACAGCAGCCGATTTGTAACCACGCCATAGAAACCGCATCACAATCTCCTAAAACTACACCTTACTGTCTTTCGAAATGCACAAGGACACCGGAGAACGCTAACGTATTCTCCAGTCCCACCTGCAATCTCGTGTCCTCTGAAAAGGCATTACGGATATGCTCTGAGCACGAGCGGCAACATCACCCGGTAGAAATACGGAGGACGCCACTCACCGATCTTGTTTGCGCCATGTTCAGCAAACCACACATGCCCGTTAGCATCCACATCGAGGCCGCGCAACGTGGCGCCAACGCCATATTCATAGATTGCGCCAGACTGCGCGTTCACCTCGCCCACACGCCAGCCGGTCTCCTGTGTGAACCAGATACGCCCTTGCCTGACCACCACATCATACGGATTGCTATTATTTGCCGGCAACGGATACCAGAAGAAATTGGAGATCGTCTGCGGATAGTAAGCGCCGAGCCGATTGCCGCTACGATCCGTGAACCAGACCGCCAGGCTGCCGCCGCCCGTTGCAATAGACCACGGCTCCCCGCCGCTCAACAACATCTCAAAAGGATTGAACATCCCTCCCACCAACGAGGGCTTGAATTCCCCCACACGCCCTACCCCAGGCGCAGTAAACCAAATGCTATCGGCCCCATAAATTGCCACATCCTGCGGGTACGCATTGGGGAACGCCGCCGGCAGCGGGTACTCATACATCTTAGAGGTAGTCGTGCCGGTGATGACCAATCGTCCCAGTTGATTGGCAGTGCGTTGGGTGAACCATACGTTCGTCACAGAGGCTCCTGTCAAGACCGCGATCCCCGTCGGCTCGCTGCCAGATGTGGGAACAGGATACTCGGTGATCACGCCCGTCGTCGGCTGTAGCCGCCCGATCTTGTTGCCAGTGCGTTGCGTGAACCACACATAGCCACCTGCAACTTTCAAGTCGTAGGGCTGGCTCGCAGCCGTAGGTACGGGGAACGTTGTCACCGCAAACTGCGTGGTCGAAGTCACCACCAGCCGTCCAATCAGATTTGCTTCCGGCAACGTGAACCACACGCGATTCGGCGCCTCGACGGCGACAGCTTGCGGCTTACCAGGCACAGGATACTCAGCGAGGAACGGCGTCACCGCATTCGCCAGCGTGCTCTCAGCCGGAATTCCCGCCAATATTGCCAGCAACAAGCAAACAACAACTGCAATACGATGCTTTCTCATATCACACCTCTGGATTTAACAACACAGCACTCACCCATCGGAACGGCGCCGGGATAGCAAGAACGCACCCAGGCCAAGAAGCATAAGGAACCCACCCCCAAATACCAACGGCGAGAAGCCACGTTCCGACGATGGGAGTACCGGCGTTGGCGTTGCGGCCGGCGCCGGTAACGTAGGAGCTGGCGTTGTAAGAACGAGCGTGGGAGATGCCGCAGGCGTTGCCGTGGGCGCAGGTTGCGTTACCGTCGGCGTCGCAGAAGGCGCCGGCGTGACTGTTAGCGTTGGTGTCAGCAATGCAACCGTTGGCGACGGCGAGGGTGTCGCCGGTACCGCCGTTGCCGCAAGCGTCGGCGTCGCGGTCGGCAAGACGGGCGCCGGCGTTCCCGTTGGCGTCGGCAGAGGCGGCTCCTCCGTTGGTGGCGAAGGCGGCTCCTCCGTCGGCGGAGGTTCAGGCTCCGGCGTTCGGGGAGGCGTAGGCGTAGGCACCGTCTGCCGCACTTCAGATTGCCCCGGACTGGCCCAGGCCACCGGCAGCAATGCCAGGTAGGACAACAACACGACCAACAGCCCCAATCCCAAACCCAGCTTCAACTTCATGGCGATGCTCTCTCTCCCTCAAGGTATTGCACACGGAAATCCAAATCCTGCACCATTAGCCCTTTGAACAACAGCACATTGCCCATCGTCGCGGTCGGCGCCGGCTGCGCTGACCATAATACCGCATTCTCCGGCAGGCGCAAGGTTATCTCGAACGGCAACTCGGCCAGTCCCGCCTGCTTTTGGAAGTCCAAGCGGTACGTAACCTGTTGGCCCTCGCGTTGCAACACTGAAACCAATAGTTCGTAATCCAAAGCGAGCGTCGTAGTCTCGCCCGGCGCCAGCAAGAACGCCTGCTCCACTCGTGTGTATCCGTCGGCGACGGAGGTCACGATGGGGGCGCCGTCCCACGCCTCCCGCGTCCACACCGCCTCTGCGGCAATCGGATGGCGGCTCGCTTCCAACAAGGTGATCCCTGCCGGCGCGAATACCTGCACATAAGCCCAATAGCAGCGATTCATCATCGCTTCGTACACAGGATCATAACGCACCTCAGGCGTACAGGGATAAGGAACCTTGCCAGTGTGCGTGTACGTCACCTGCAACTGCGCGCGGGGCGGCGCGAGGCTCAAATCCACCCCATACTGCGCCGAGCGGCGGATTCGGGGCGTGACCTTATTGTACCCCACATTCGCCTCGGCCAGCAACAGCAAATCCCCCGCCGGCTCGCGGAGCGCACCATCCCAACCACGTTGCCGCAAAACTGCCGCTGCTGAGCCTTCCAAATAGACCTGTATGTGTTTCTGATTCAGCACCGTCATCAATTCCCGCAACAGCTGCGGCCAATTCACATCACCGCGTTCCGCGCGCGCCAGCACCGCCGCCGCAAGATCGCCCATGAACGATTTACGTTGCTGCCACCACTCCCGGTCAAGCACCCCATCATCCGGCGCCCACGCTGCTTGCATAAACGCCACGATGTTCTCTTCTGTTACGGCTTCATCCACCCCGGCCACGGTCAGGGGACTGAAGGCGCCCACAAGCCGCTGCACCGCGCGCTGATCCAATGCAATCACGCCGTCAACCGTGGGCGCGTGTTGCGGACGATAGAGGGGCAGCCCATCCCGCATGGCGGTAGGAAAGTCCGGCGACCAGTTGCTATCCCGAAAAACCCACAGCTGCACGCCCATGAAACGCTGTAGCGGTTCCGGCGGGCTGGGATAAGGTTGTGAAAAATCATCCACCGCATAGCTATCGCGGAACTCCAGACCAACAATCCTTCCAGATTCGAGGCGCACCTCTCCAACCGCGGTAATGAATCCACCGCCAGGACGGAGCTCATCTTCATTCAAGGCCAGAATCAGGTAGGTGCGCGGCCCTGCCATCCCCAACAAATCCGGCGCGTGCTCCGCCAGCATCAGCCCATCCGCCAGCAAAGGCAACAGGGCATCCAATTGGGTCAACGGCCCCTGGAAGCGATACGGCAAAGCAGTGACATCGAGCTGTTGGCGCGCCGCCAGCGCGCGTTGCGCCGGACGCTGCGCCGCCACTGCGTAAGGCGTCCCCGCCGTCACCCGCGCCGCCAGCCCTTCGATTGAAAGTCGCCCCGCCTGCCAATCCTCAAGCAGCGGACGATAGCCCGTCCAGGCCAGCACCCCCGCTTCGCTCAACCCATCCGCCAGATCCAGAAGCGGCGTCGCCTGCGCCAACAGCGGGCCGACCTTGGGCAGCCAGCCGAAAGCCCGTCCCAGCGGCGTCAACCCACGCGCCGAGCGCAAGGTCACCACATCACGCCGCAAGGCATAGAGCAGCGTCTCGAAACGTTGAGGCTCCGCCTTGAGCGTCTCCAGAGGATCGCCTTCGATCAGAGCCTCCACTTCGTTCAGACGGGCTTGCAGCGACCACGCCGCCCGCAGCACTTGTACCCCCCAGACACCCACCAGCAGTACGCCCAGCACCACACAAGCCCACGCAATCCGCTTGAGATTGCGTGGATCCAACAGCGTCTCGCGCCAGCGATCCCATTGCCCCACCCTGCACCTCCATGACGCCCTCACGGGCACGTCACTCCTGTAGCTGTCACATCACACAAAGCGCGTCCCACCGCCAGGGCCTCCAGAGATATCGCCGGCTGCCCCCGCTGCGACGCGATGAAGTCACGATAACCCGGCTGCGCCCACAGATCCCGATCCACCACAGTGACGTCGGGCCGCACCCCCAAGACCTCTTGTGCATACCAGAGCGTGAAGGTATGCGCATCTTCCGCCGTCACCAGCACCGCCTCCGCAGGCGCCTGAGCCATGACCGCTTCCCACCACTGGCGCGCCGCTACATCCTGGCGCACGTCAAGCGGCCCCCAATGCCAAAGCAATGCCGCCAACGGCAGCACCACCGCGCCCCACCGCGCGTTCCCCCATCCCGGTTGCCGCGCAAGCCATGCCAGCCCCTCTGCCAGCCACAGCGCCGGCAACGCCAGAAACACCACTAGATATACCAGTGAATCGGCGGTATTGTAACCAACGGCATACAGGCTCGCCGCGCCGAAAGCCAAACCGGTGCGCCATAGCAACGTCTTCTCCTGCTGCCACAAAGCCCCAAGACCCAGCACCCCCAACAACGCGCCCGGTGGCGTGAACTGCCGCGCCAGCAACGCGCCCCATGCCAACAGTCGCCGGGGCCAATCCGGCAACGGTAGCGCGAAAGCATAGCCCCAATACAAGCGCGCTGTCACAAACTCCCACCAACCTGCAACGGTGCGCAAATCCCCCCACGGCTGCGGCCCAGAAACCCATAACGGCAGCAACGCATAAGGCAGCAGAGCAATCGCTACGCCGCCGACCAACGCCGGGATGGAGCGTCGCGGTATCCCCCACCACAACGGCGCGAGAAAAATCAGCGTAGGATGCGCCGCCAGCCCCAAGCCCCACGCCAGACCACCCACAAAGATGCCTGGATTCTCGCGCGGCAATGTCCATGCCAGGAATAGGGTCAGAACGGCGAAGAAAGCGGCTGTGGTGTACACTTCCGTGATGAGGGCTTGCGACCACAGAAGCGGCGCAAAAGCAAGCGCCAGCGCGGACACAACGGCAACAACGGGATCCTTCCCACGGCGCAACACCAGAGCAGCGAAAAGCCCCACAGTTGCGGCTGCCATCACTGCCGAGAGCAGATTCATGCGCCAGGCCGACGTCCCAAAGGGCAACCGCATCGCCAACCGCGCCAGCGCCATGTAGACCGGAAATCCCGGCGGATGGGGCGCGCGTCCCATGACCGCCGCCGCGATAAAATCCCCGCCATCCGCGCCCCAGTGCGCCCATGTGAGATCCCGCGCCCCCGTGAGGATGAAGACTGTCAGCGCGGCTCCGGCGACCCCGCCGATAATCCCACCCGCTCGTCTTACAGCGCCGCTTGCTGCCGCCTCGCCGCGCCTCATCATACTCTGGATAACAAGCCGTGCCGCAACAGTCCCCAGGCCAACCCAACGCCCTGCACCACCGAGCGTATCAGCGTGACCCAGGGCCAGACCAGCGCCACCGCGCGATCCCGCGTCCAGGCCCAGCGCACAAAAGGAAGCGTGGTGAGCAGAAAACCCAGCAACGCCGCCAGCGCGCCAATCCAGAGCGGCGACCATAGCGCGCCGCCCGCCAGCAGCAACAACAGCAGCGCTGCCAGCAACAGCTGCCATTTAAGCATGGGATCCGTATGCGCATCGCCGCCGGCTTTGTCGGGATAGCGCAGATAGAGCAGCGCGCGCCAGTAACCATAGCGTCCCTTGCGCAGCAGGTACTGGCGCAACCGGCTGGGATGCCGATGCCACACCCACGCATCAGAAACAAAGACAAAACGATTCCCCTGCCGCGCCAGCCGGAACGAGAGCTCCACATCCTCCGCAGAAGGGATCGGAAAAGCGGTATCGAAGCCGCCGCACGCCTGCAACAACGCCCGGCGATACGCCGCCGCGTAGGTATCCACAAAGTCAATCTGCGGCAAGCGCGCCATGCGCGCGTAGCGGATCTCAAATTCCAGCTGCACCAGATGCGCCATCAGCCCCGGTTGCCGGGTGCGATAGGTGCCCTTGGCGCCCATCACCGCCGGATCGTCGAAAGGCGCAGCCATGCGCGCCACCCACTCCGGGCCGGGAACACAGTCCGCATCCGTGAACAGCACAATCCCACCCCGCGCCGCCGCGACGCCGGCATTCCGCGCCCCCGAAGGCCCTTGATGCGCAATCGTCAGCACCCGATCCGCGCCCGCTGCTTGCGCTGCCGCTGCCGTCCCATCCGTCGAAGCGTCATCTACGACCAAAATCTCATAACGCGCCCGCGGAAACGTCTGTTGATGCAACGCGGCAACACAGTCCCCAATAATATCCGCCGCCTGATACGCGGGAATGATGATCGAAATCTCAGGCTCTTTCATGCGCCGTCCTTCTATAGAGATTGCGTCCCGAAAGCAGCGCCAGCAGCAGCGCCAGGAGTACCGGCGGCCCCATCACCGTCACATGCAGCACCACTCCCGCCGCTAACGCCACATCCGGCGAAATGCCCGCCGCAGTCAACACCGCCACACAGATTCCTTCGAACACCCCCAGACCAACGGGCACGGGAATCGCTGCGCCCGCCATCAGCGCCACCATCAGCAACACCGCGGTAGACAGCGCCGGAATGCCAAAACTATTCGGCGCATCGAAAGCCTGCAACACCAACCAATTCGTAGCAATGCCCAGCCCCCAGTAGAACACCGTCCACACTAACACCTGCGCAACGATTGCCGGTTGGCGCACCGAGGCCAATCCGCGCCCCATTCGGCGAGCCAGGTGTAGCCCCTTGTGGCCCCAAGCGCCCAGCGGCGCCGCAAGCTTCCCCGCGATACGTTCCAACAACGTCGGGCGCCAATAGAAGATCACCAGCAACCCTAGCAACCCCACCGCCAACACAACAGCCAGCCGTTCCGTCGAGCGCGTTAACCAGTCCGGGGAAGGGCCCCATAACAAGAGCAATAAGCCGCAACCAAACAGCGCCAACAGATCGGCGAATTTCTCCACCACGATAGCTCCCAGCGCCTCCGGCGCGCCGGTGCGCTTCTCCGGGGCGATCCACACCGCCCGCACCACATCGCCGCCGCGAGGCACAATCATATTGCCAACCTGCCCCACCAACAGCCCCGTCAACGCGGCTTTCAGCCCCACATCTGCCTGCCACAGCAGCAACCGCCACCGCTGCGCCCGCGCCAATGCCGTCCCTATCACCGCCCCCACGCCGAGCAATACCCAGCCATAATTGGCCGTGCGGAGCGCCGCCATGACCTCGCGCCAATCCAGATCACGGGTCAATAGCCACCAGATTGAGAGCGCGGCGACCACAAGTGCCAGCAGCCAGCGCGCTACCCGCAGCCATCCGGCGCCGGGAGCCGTTTTCGATGCGTGAATACCGTTTCCCTCCACCCTGGCCTCTCAATCCAGCGGCACGCCAACAATCGCCAGCCACGCCCGCCCAAGATGCGTCCATGCACCCGTTTCCGGTTCGATAAGGTTGCCTGTTGGGTACATGGTGTCAGTCAATCCATACCAGCACCACTGTTGTACCAACCGATACCCATCACCGGGATGCCCAAGTTCGGTATCCGTTGCCGTAGCAAAAAAGCGCCATGTCTCGCGCAGAAACACCTGTACCCGCTCCGGCGAGAAGCCGTAATCCTCCGGCATCGCAATGCCAAATTCCGAGATGATCAGCGGCAAATCCCGATACCCATGCGCCGCCATCCAGGCGCGAAAAGCCACAATCTGCTCCTGAAAAAGCTCCAGATTGCCTGAATCTTCAATCTCATAAAGAACGCCGCGATCATCGGGCATTCCCGGCGGAATATCTACTCCCCAGGAATCGCGCTCCTCGCGTAACATATAGTTGTGGATATGCCAGGCATCCATCGGCAGAGGCGCGCCGTAAATCTCCAGATACGCCGCGCGAACGGCATCCAGATAGCGCAATCGTAGCGGCGAGGGCTGCGCTATGCCGCCGGCGGCGACGACCGCACTGGAATCGCCCGCCTTGATCGCGGTATAAGCCTCGTGATAGAGCCGCGCATAGGTCACGGCATCCACATTATCCTGCCAGCGTACATCAGCCTCGTTACTGATGAGCCAGAGCGCACCGGGATTCTCACGGGCGAGGTCTATTAGCTGATGCGCCTCCGGCATCAGCACACCGTACTTGAAACGCACCGTGCGCGCGTAGCGCACTCCCAGCGGCATTGCGGGCGGTAAATCCCCCCACCAGTTCATCACCCAACCCACGCGCAAGGCGCGCAAATGCATTTCCGTGGCAGGATCGAGCGTTGTTGCGAGCTGCGGCAGCGAAATCCCCACGCGCCAGCGCTCGCGTTCTGGCATGCGGAAAGAGCCAGCTATGACATCGGCCGGCGGCGGCGCGACTGTAACAGTCAGAAGAGATTCTGCAAGCACCACGGGTGTAGCGGTCGGCGTAGGGACAAGCGGCTCAGGCGTGGCTGTACCTGCCGAAGTGGGCGCAAGGGGAACATCAACGCCGATCTCCGGTGTAAGCGTAACAGATGAGGGCGGCGCACCCGGAGCGTTACTGCGCGGTGAGAGCGCGCCCAACAACATCAATGCCGCCCCGGCTATAATCAACAGGGCAGCAGCGCCATAAAAAATCTGTTTGCGATTCGGCTGCATCAATCTCACTTCACAAGGCAGCAAGGGCATTCGGAACTACGAGTGCTGCACACTGTAGAATGACCGACATCCCTGAGCTGTGTTTTTCTTCAGCGCCGGGTACTACACGCCACTTGCCTGCCAGCATCGCAGTATTATACCTGAAAGAAAGACCTGAGCAATACCAAAACACCGCCTTATAGTTGCGCTTCCCTTCCAGTATGCTATAATTTGACTCAAGGTAATTCTAAAATCACATGAACCAACAGAGTGAGGATTCCATAAGACCTGGAAACACCAGTGGATGGCTGGCGAACGGGTCTTTTTTTGTTTATGATGAAATAGTTCGCAGAGCGCGGAGCGCAGTGAGCAGAACGCAGTTCACCGTGCCCAAACTGCTCACCCCCTCACGGCTCACCAATTACTATTTTGGAGGAGACGCCCTCATGCACGAAGATGCTCTCGCCGTTGTGATTCTTGCCGCCGGACTGAGCACCCGCTTCAAATCCGCCACGCCGAAAGTGCTACACCCCCTGGCCGGCAAACCGTTGCTCGCCTACAGCCTCGAACTCGCTGCACAGCTCACACCCACCCCGCCCGTGGTCGTCGTTGGCCCGGAAACGGAAGCGGAAATTCGCACCTGGTTGGGCGACCGCGCCCAGCTGGTCGTGCAACACGAACGTCGCGGTACAGGTCACGCGGTCATGCAGACGTCGTCCCTGCTTCAGGGGCGCGCCGCGCATGTGTTAGTCCTCTACGGCGATATGCCGTTGCTGCGCCCCGCCACGCTCCGCGAGCTGAGCGCGCGCCATACCGCCGCCGGCGCCGCCATCACTATGATGACCGTCACCCGCGCCGATCCGCAAGGCTTCGGGCGCATCGTCCGCGATAGCGCCGGGCGCATCCAGGCAATCGTCGAAGAAGCAGAAGCCACGCCGGAAATCGCCGCCATCCGCGAACTCAACGTCGGCATCTACGCCTTCGACGCCGACTTCCTCTGGACGCGCCTTTCGCGACTCCAACCCAGCCCCCGCAAAGGCGAATACTACCTCACCGACCTGATCAGTATGGCTGTCGCTGATGGGTTGCCTATCGAGAGCCTGGAAACGGATGATCCGTTGGAGACCTTGGGCATCAATACCCGCGTGGAGCTGGCCGTGGCGGCGAAGGCCCTGCAACAGCGCATCAACGAGCACTGGATGTTAGAAGGCGTCACCATCATGGATCCGGCCACAACCTATGTGGATAGCGCGGTCCGCATTGAACGCGACACCATCATCCTGCCCAACACGCACCTGCGCGGCGCGACGACCATCGGCGCCGGCTGTGAGATCGGTCCCAACAGCAGCATCGAGAATTGCGAAATCGGCGATCGCTGCCGCGTGACCGCTTCGGTCTTGGAAGACGCCGTGATGGAAGAAGCCAGCGAGATTGGACCCTTCGGCCACTTGCGCAAAGGGGCGCGCTTGTGCCAGGGCGCGCACATGGGCAACTTCGGCGAGATGAAGAACAGCACCCTTGGCCCCGGCGCCAAGATGGGCCATTTCAGCTACCTGGGCGATGCCACCGTGGGCGCAGAAGCCAACATCGGCGCGGGAACCATCACCTGCAACTACGATGGCCGGCGCAAACATCCCACCGTCATTGGCGCAGGCGCGTTCATCGGTTCCGACACGCTACTGGTCGCACCCGTCGAAATCGGCGCCGGCGCGAAGACGGGCGCCGGCAGCGTTGTCACCCATGATGTGCCGCCCGGGAGCCTCGCCTACGGCGTCCCTGCCCGCGTGCGCGAGAAAACAAACGCAAGCGGGAATGAAAACGAGTGATTCACACGAGTAAGGAAGTATAATGCCTGCTGCAACGAATGAAGGTTGGTGGAGCGCAGTGATGTTCGTGCTGCTGGGACTTCTCGTCTTCGCGCGCACTATCCTCACCTATTCCCGCTGGGAGTTGGAAGAGAATGGCCTCGAGGAGCCCCTCACACGCCCCGCCATCAAACCTCCGCCCGACATCACCCGGCTCAGCGTGGCGCTGGATCTACCTCTGCTGCTGGTGACGGGCCTCTACTTCGATCTTGGCATGAACGCCCTCACGCCCCCCATCGCCAACTACCTCAACACCCTGGGCGCGTCATCACTGGCCTGGGCGGCTCCGGTCGGCCGCATCCTCGCCGCGCTCGTCCTCGGCTGGATCAGTCTGAGTTTGGGCTACCTCCTGCCCGAAGCCCTCGGCAGCGCCTTTGCCGCCCGCTGGCATGGACGCGTCGCCAGCTTCAGCCGCGCCCTGCACTTTCTGCTCCAACCCCTCACCCTCTCGGCGCTCGCACTCGCTAACAGCCTCTCACAACGGATAGGCGAAGTCTCCCTGCAACGCACCGCCTTCATTACCGAAGAGGAAATCAAGACCCTGGTCACGGCGGGAGAGCAAGAGGGCCTGATCGAAGAAGAGGCCCGTGCCATGATCTATTCCATCTTCCGCCTCGATGACATGATCACCCGTGAAGTAATGCTGCCGCGCATTGACATCATCGCTCTGGAAGTCAACACGCCAGAAGAGCAGATGTTAGAGGTGATCGCCAACAGCGGGCACTCGCGGATTCCCGTCTATGCTGAGACCATTGACAATATCATCGGCATCCTTTATGTGAAAGATCTGCTCCAGTATTACGCCACCCGCCGCAATCCACCCTCGCTACGCGAAATATTGCGCCCGGCTTACTTCGTCCCAGAGTTCAAACGGCTGGATACGCTGCTCAAAGAGATGCAGGCGCGCAAAGTGCAGCTCGCCATCGTGGTAGATGAATACGGCGGCGTCGCCGGGCTGGTCACGCTAGAAGATCTGGTCGAGGAAATTGTCGGCGAAATTCAAGATGAATACGATCATGAAGAACCGGAAATGACGCCCGAAGCAGATGGCGGCTATCTCTTCGATGCGCGGATTCCGCTGGACGATGTGCAAGAGCTACTCAACATCCCGCTGCCATTGGAAGAGGCGGATTCTCTGGGCGGCTTCATCTACAATGAACTGGGCCATATTCCCACTACCGGAGAAAGTCTGCCCTACGAGGGCATCATTTTTCAAGTGGTCGCCACAGATGGTCGCCGCATCCGTAAGGTGCGCGCCACTGCCATTCCCACTACATCGGAAGAGACCGGAGACAAGGAGGAGCTATGAGCCTTTCTGCAGCACAACGCACCCAACTCATCCACGCAGCCATTCAGGCGCGGGAACGGGCCTACGCGCCCTACTCGCATTATCAAGTGGGCGCAGCGCTACTCACAGAGGAAGCGCAAACTTTCACCGGCAGCAACGTGGAGAATGCCGTCTATCCTCTGGGATTCTGCGCCGAGCAGGTCGCCATCACTTCTGCGGTCGCGGCAGGCGCGCGGCGGGTGCTGGCGCTGGCAGTCATCACCGCTAACGGCGGCACACCCTGCGGCGCCTGCCGGCAAGTGCTGCGCGAATTCGCCGACGTGGACACGCCCGTGCTCATCGGGACACCCGATGGCGCGTACCGCGAATTGCGGCTCGCCGACCTGCTGCCCGAAAGTTTCTCCGTCGCCGACCTGCCCAGTCACAGTAACGAGTAATGCGTACTGCGTAATGGGTGTATGCTCGGCATTTATTCATCCTTCCGCTTTCAGCCTTCATACTTTCATAGGAGGTAGCTCATGCCTGTTACCATCATTGTCGGAACTCAGTGGGGCGACGAGGGCAAGGGCCGGGTCGTGGATGACCTGGCAAGCCGCGCCGATATCGTAGCCCGCTACAACGGCGGCGACAACGCCGGGCACACGGTCATCGCCGAGGGGCACACGCTGGGCCTGCATCTCGTCCCCTCCGGCATCCTCAACCCCGATGCCGTATGCCTGATCGGCGCCGGAACCGTCATCAATCCGCTGCGGCTGCTAGAGGAGATGGCGATGCTGCGCGAGGCCGGCATCGAGGTGACGCCCGAGCGCCTGAAGATCGCCGCCGGCGCCCACCTGATTCTGCCCACGCACCGCGCGCTCGATGGCGCTCAGGAGCAGACCTTGGGCGAACATGCTATCGGCACCACAGCGCGCGGCATCGGCCCGACCTATGCCGACAAGGCGCGGCGCATCGGCTTGCGCGCGGCCCTGTTGCGCAATCCCGATGCCTTCGTTGTGAAGGCGCGCGCGCTGATGGTGGCGCATAACGAGCGGCTGATCAACCTCTTCCACCTCAAACCGCAGCTCGTGGGGCCGCAAATCGAGCAGCTGCATCAAGCCGCCATGGAACTGGCGCCCTATCTCATAGATGGCGCGGCGTTGATCGCCGAGGCGCTGACTGCCGGGAAACGCATCCTCTGTGAAGGGGCGCAGGGCACATTGCTCGATCTGGATCGCGGAACCTATCCCTTCGTCACCAGCTCCTCGCCCATCGCGGGCGGCGCGCTCACGGGATTGGGCTTCGGCCCCAAAGAGGTCACGCGCGTGGTCGGCGTTGCCAAAGCGTACACCACCCGCGTCGGTGCGGGCGCCTTCCCCACAGAGCTGTTGGATGAAACCGGCGAGCAGTTGCGCCAGGTGGGCCATGAGTACGGCGTGACCACGGGCCGCCCGCGACGGTGCGGCTGGCTCGACGCGGTCATTCTGCGCTATGCGACCCGCATCAACGGGCTGACGGAGATCGCGTTGACCAAACTCGATGTGTTAAGCGGCATTCCCACGCTGAAGATTGCCGTGGCTTACGACATTGCCGGCGAGCGCACGCTGCATTTCCCCGCCGAATGGGGCAACGAGGTCATCGCTGCGGCGACGCCTATCTACGAGGAGCTGCCAGGATGGGAGGCTGATCTCCGCCTCATCCGCCGGCGCGAGGACCTGCCCATAGAGGCGCAAACCTACGTCGCACGCATTGAGGCGCTGATAGAAACGCCCATCAGCTTCATCGGCGTGGGCCCAGAGCGCGAATCGCTGATCCTGCCCTGAAAAGGACCAACAAGAGGCGGCCCCCGCTCCATGTGGAACAGGGGCCGCCTGTCGCTTCACCCTTATCGGGCGCTCTGCTCGATCCACAACCGCGTCGCGCGCGTATTTTCCTCAATGGAGAGGAATACCGAGATCACCTCGCCGGCGGCATACAAGAACAGAAATTGCAATGCGGCGCCAATGAGCAGACCCAGAAATCCCGCAATACCGAGGAAGGTGCCGCTGACAAAGCCGCGCAGCCCCATCTCGTTCACCACCGCGTCGCTCAGCAGCCCCCCTGCCAGGCCGCCAATCAACATCCCCAACGCCCCCAGAATCCCCAGCACCAGGCTCACCCAGGCGAGAATCTTCCACAGGGTCGCAATAAAGCGCAACACCTTGAACCGCTTTTCCATCAGTTGATCTCCTTTGCATGTGTAAAATGAACATCTACACTATAGCACCAAAGCGCCAGTATGTAAATTCACCAACCATTGACGCTCACTCCACCACATTCCACACCTCACGGAGGCGCAGCTATGGGCCTTTCATCAACAGCGGCAGGTAAACGCGCTGCCACGCTAAAACCCGCAACACTCGGCTGTGAACATCAGAGCAGCCGTGAAGCGTTGTCGCGGTGAGGGTGGGCGTAAAGGTTCCCGCTGCCGGGTACACGTAGGTCGGATGTATCAGCGTTGAGACGCCTACCCCATCACCGAAATTCCAGAAGTACGCATTCGCGCCGACGCTCGTATTGGTGAAGGTGATCGGCGCGCCCACCATGACTTCGGCGCTGGATACGGTGAAGCCCGCCGTTGGCAGCCCATGCACCGTCACCGGCGCAGCGGTGGAGGCGGCGCAGCCGTGAACATCCGTCACCGTCAGCGTCACCGTCAGCGTCCCGGCGGCGGCGTAGTGGAAGGTGGGCTGTTGCGGCGCGCCGCCCGGCGTCCCCGCACCGCCGAAGTTCCAATGCCAGGCCGTCGCGCCCGGCGTGGTATCGGTAAAGTGCATCGTCTGTCCCAGGCACACGGGACTGTCGCTGGTGAAGGCTACCGCTGGCAGTGGATACAGCGTGACCTGGCGCTGAAAAACGCTGAAGACTACACCCCACAAGTCGCCGGTTAGGGTTACCGTGTACACCCCCGGCTGCGCATAAGTGTGGGTGGGATTGATGCCGGGATTGGTCATCGTGATGCCGTCGCCAAAATCCCAGGTGAAGTTGACGGGCCAGCTGCTCGCGGGATCGTGCGTAAAGGCTACCGCGCCGCTGCCGCATTGCGTCGTGGGCGCAGCCTGGAAATTCGTCTGCGGATAGAGATAATCCTCCGTTTCGCCAAACGCATAACCGAGCACCGGTCCGCGCCCATCGGCGCGCCCGGTAACGGGGTCGAGCGGCGCCAGCTGTTCCGCAATCGAAACGCGAATCCAAAAGGGGTCGCCCGCTGTCTGCTGATACACCATCACTGGCATTGCCAGAACAAAAGCGCCTGGGAACGGGCCTGGCGCCAAAACATTCTGCAACGCCCACTCTGGCGCATCGTTAGGCATTACACACGTGTGGACATCAGCCCAATCCCCATCGGCGTTCCCATCAATCCACACGTTCACGAAGCGCGTCCACGGCCCCGGCGTGAACCCAGGGATGACGCCGTGGATGGTGAGCAGCAGCGGCATGCATGGCGCTACCGGGCCGGGGAATACCAGGCCGTCGTCGGGCTGATCCAGATCGGCCAGATCGAGCAGCGGTTGCAGGTTGTTAAAGCCGTCCTCATCATACCACCGATCCGCCTCCCCCTCCGCTGAAGCCAGGCCGCCCAGTTGCGAATCCCAGGGACCGAACATCAGCGCACTGGAAGCCCAGTGCAAGGGGCCGGGTACCGGCGCGCCGAAAACTGTGGGAAAGTGGGCCTGGACGCCCGGATAAGCCGTCATCACCACCCCATGATGATTGTCGCTGGCAGGCGCATCACCGAGGTCGTGCAGCATGTTGCGCAGCGCGCCGGGCGCGCTCAGCTTGCCGTAGCCCCAATTCGCGTTGGGCACACCGCCGGTCGCGCCATCCTGCACCGCCCCACGGCGCAACGCCTCGGTGATGAAGAACGGCGATGTCTGCCCCTGGGCGTATTGATAGAGCAGCGCCGCCACGCCCGCTACATGCGGGCCTGCCGCGCTGGTGCCGCCGAAGGTGGGATTGTACGAGCCAGTGCTCCCCGTAACCGCGCGACTCTCCGGCGTGATGATGTCGTAGTGACCGGGCGCTGCCACATCCACGATCAACGCGCCATCGAGAAAGCGCGTTCCCCGCCCGCTGAACCAGCTCAGCGCGCCGGGCGCGCCAATGAAGTTGGCGCGCGTCGCATACGACGCCACACCCACGCACGAATCGCACGTGCTGGGCCAGGTCGCTGTATGCAATTCGGCGCCGCCGCCCGCATTGAGCCAGCCCGCGCCAAAAGCCCACTGGTTGCCGCTATCCGCAATGTAGAAATTCGTCGCCTCCGCTACAGACGCAAGATTCGTCACGCCCATGATCCAGTTGCCGGGGAGCACGCCCAGTCCCGGCCTGCCGATCCAAATGTTGTACATCGCCGTACCGCGACCGGAATCCACCGCGCGCTCACAGCCGATGAGATGCCCATCAGCGGTATTCATATACTGCCAGCCTGTACCGGGCAACACACACGGCAAGGCAACCGTATTCCCCATCCCGCCGGTGGGCGTGGTGAGCTGCACCGTGAGATTGTTTGCCGGATGCAGCCAGAGCATCGTGATCCACACGTCGCTGTAGTGCGGCGAAAGCGGCGGCACGTTGAACACGTGGTTGAAGGGCGCCGCCCCTGCGGGAATGCTGTATTGCAGATGGCGAGGATTGCAGCCCGCTGTACCCCCACAGTGAAGGTTGCCTGTAGGTGTCACCTGGAGAATTCCCTGCTGCGAGGCCAGGTCCATCATTTGCTCATGATTGGAGGAGCCGTCCAGATACTGCTGGATCCACGAACCGTATTCGTAGAGCATAATCTGCGCGCCGTGCTGCTGCGCCCACGGAATGTAGAGCGCGGGATCGAGATTCAGCCCAAAAGCGTCCGCCATCAACAGATCGGCGTCGGGCGCCAGACCGGTGTAACGCTGGGCATGGTTCCAGACGTATTGCGATCCCCAATAGACTGCGCCCGCGCCCAGAATGCCGGAGACGCTGGTGCCATGCCCGCTCACATCGGGAGGCGTCTGCTCCAGATTGACGCCCCGTTGATACGTCGTCCCCAGCGCGTCCAGCGTAGCGGCGATTTTGCTCGTAGGAATGCCCGGCCCCAGATTGCCGCGCAGGATCAGGAACTCGCCGGCTTCCAGCACGCCGCTGCTGTTGGCATCGTAGGGCATGTAGATTGGCTCAGTCCAGTCATAGCTGCTGTTGCCGTTGGTATCGCCATAGATCCAGTCCTGCGTCAGATCGAGAACGCCGGGCGTCCCCAAAGGATCGCCAAAGGCATCCCAAAAGCGCAGAATCGCACCGCCCAACGTATCTACCCCCGGCGTAAAGACGCCATCGAAATTCGTGTCCCAATTCGAGTATCCTGGGCCATACGTCCCGCGCAGAAACGCCGGATGCAGCACATCCACGCCGGTATCGAAGTCGGCGATCACCACCCCCTGCCCCGTGAGGGGCGCGCCCGGCGCAGGCCCCCCCCAAACGGCGGGCGCGTCCACATACGTGCCGAACCCCGGCGCGTTCCTCACACTCAGATCCAACGGCGAAAGGGCCACGGGCTGCCACACCGCCTCCAGCCAGACCACCAAAGGATGCGCCGTCAGCGCTGGAACCGCCGCCGGCGGAATTCGCACCCCGTAGATGGGGCCGAGATGCGCCAATTCGCCCCCCACCTCCTCGAAAATCACACCCAACGCCTCGAATGCAGCGCGCTCGGCAGGCGCGAGTTCGCGCTCGAAGCGGGCCGTGACCGCCACCGCGCCGGTGCTGCGGATGCTCTCCAACTCTCGCGCCAGAGCCGAATCCTCCGCCAGGGACTCCGGGCGCACGAGCAACGTGAGCAACAATCCAAGGTTGGAAGCAATTTTGGTGTTGGGGAGTGGTCCGGCGGTCAGGGGCAGAACAGGCGTCCCTGCCGCCGCCAATAACACAAGGAGGAACAGACAAGAAAGCCATCGCGTCTTCATCATCGCCATCCTTTCATCCACCAGCTGAAAAGAGGACACACGAAAGCGGGCAAGTTAAGAGTAAAGAAGACCGACAGAGAGGCACTGGCTTAATTCCATTGTAGTAGATACTGGAATGAAAGTCAATAACCGGAAAGTCAAAAAGCAAGAAAGCCCCTTGACAAACCGATGCTCTTATTTTATAATAATTATAAATTAGGAATCAATCTAAATGAGACAGGCAATGCCATCGGCTGAAATGCTCATCGAATTATTCCGCCAGAGTAGGCGGAAAATCACGCCCCAGCGCCGGGCGATTGTGGACGTCCTGGCGCAGGGCATGTCCCACCCCACAGCGGAAGAAATCTACCAGCGTGCGGCGATAACGATACCCGATATGTCACGCGCGACGGTGTACAACACGCTGCATGAATTGGTGCAATTGGGCGGGCTGATCGAGACGTATGAAAGCGGTGAAGGCTGTATGCGTTACGATGCCAACCTCGGCCCGCATCACCACCTGTTCTGTGTGCGCTGCCACACCCTGACCGACATCCACCACGACTTTGCAGACGTCGCCTTGCCTGCTGAGAAGGCGGCTGGTTATCAGGTAGCGCGCCATCAGATCACCTTCTACGGACTCTGCCCCACCTGCCAGAACCGAGAAAGCGAGCACAACACCCCACTGGATACCTGAGACAGAGAGCACGATTCAGTACCGCAAATAGGCGCAAATTAGCCGGACAGTACACAAACGTAATCCCAAACCAATCCCGGAAGTGAAAGGAGACCGAAAATGAGCGAAGAGAGCAAGTGCCCGGTAACAGGCAAATCTGCCAAACCTGCGGGCAGCAAAGGCACATCGAACCAAGACTGGTGGCCGAACCAGCTGAACCTCAGAATTCTGCATCAACACCCGGCGGCGGGCAATCCAATGGGTGAAGATTTCAACTATGCCAAGGAATTTAAGACCCTCGACCTGGCGGCGGTAAAGCAGGATCTCTATGCATTGATGACCGACTCACAAGATTGGTGGCCCGCTGATTACGGCCACTACGGCGGGCTTTTCATCCGCATGGCCTGGCACAGCGCCGGCACTTACCGCGTCGGCGATGGCCGAGGCGGCGGCGGCACCGGCAACCAGCGCTTCGCGCCGCTCAACAGCTGGCCCGACAACGTGAACCTCGACAAGGCGCGCCGACTCCTCTGGCCCATCAAGCAGAAATACGGGCGCAAGCTCTCCTGGGCCGATCTGATGATCCTCGCCGGCAACTGCGCGCTGGAATCCATGGGCTTCAAGACTTTTGGCTTTGCCGGCGGGCGCGAGGATATCTGGGAACCCGAAGAGGATATCTACTGGGGAAGTGAAACCGAGTGGCTGGGCGACAAGCGCTACTCCGGCGACCGCGATCTCGAGAACCCGCTCGCCGCGGTGCAGATGGGCCTGATCTACGTAAATCCAGAAGGGCCGAACGGCGTGCCAGATCCGGTCGCTTCGGGCCGCGATGTCCGTGAGACCTTCACGCGGATGGCGATGAACGACGAGGAAACCGTCGCGCTGATCGCCGGCGGACACACGTTCGGCAAGGCGCACGGCGCGGCCCCAGCAACCCATGTGGGGCCTGAGCCTGAAGGCGCCAGTATCGAGGAGCAGGGCCTCGGCTGGAAAAGCAGCTTCGGCAGCGGCAAAGGCGGCGATACGATTAGCAGCGGCATCGAAGGCGCCTGGAAGCCGCATCCGACCCGTTGGGACATGGGCTATCTGAAGGTGCTGTTCAAATATGAGTGGGAGCTGGTCAAAAGCCCAGCCGGCGCCTGGCAATGGTTAGCCAAAGACGTGGACGCAGAGGATATGGTGGTTGACGCGCACGACCCGTCCAAGAAGCATCGCCCGATGATGACGACAGCCGATCTCTCCTTGCGCTTCGACCCGATCTACGAACCCATCGCCCGGCGCTTCCTCGAAAACCCGGAAGCATTCGCCGATGCCTTCGCCCGCGCGTGGTTCAAGCTGACGCACCGCGATATGGGGCCTCGGTCGCGGTATCTCGGCCCAGAAGTCCCTGAAGAAGAGCTGATTTGGCAAGACCCAATACCCGCAGTCAACCACGCGCTGATCAATGCGCAAGACATCGCCGACCTCAAGGATCAAATCCTCGCCACGGGCCTATCGGTGGCGCAGCTGGTCTCAACAGCCTGGGCATCGGCATCCACATTCCGCGGCTCCGACAAGCGCGGCGGAGCGAACGGCGCGCGCATCCGGCTGGCGCCGCAGAAGGATTGGGAAGTCAACCAACCTGAGCAACTGGCGCATGTGCTGGCGACCCTCGAAGGCGTCCAGAAGGCGTTCAACGCCGCGCAATCCGACGGCAAGCGGGTATCCCTCGCCGACCTGATCGTTCTGGGCGGCTGCGCGGGCGTCGAGCAAGCGGCCAAGAATGCCGGTTACGACATCACCGTGCCCTTCACGCCGGGACGCATGGATGCCTCACAGGAGCAGACCGATGTGGCGGCGTTTGCCGTCCTCGAACCGGTAGCAGACGGATTCCGCAATTACCAGAAGGCGAAATTCGCTGTGACAGCAGAGGAGCTGCTGATTGATCGCGCCCAACTACTGACGCTAACCGCGCCGGAGATGACGGTGCTCATCGGTGGTATGCGCGTTCTGAATGCCAACTATGGCGGGGCGCCGCACGGCGTCTTCACCCACCGCCCCGAGGCGCTCACCAACGACTTCTTCGTGAATCTGCTCGATATGGGTGTGATGTGGAAACCCACCGACGCGGATGGCGAGGTCTTCGAGGGGCGCGACCGCGCCACGGGCGAACGCAAGTGGACCGGCACGCGGGTAGACCTCATCTTTGGCTCAAACTCGCAACTGCGAGCCTTGGCGGAAGTCTACGCCTGCGCGGATTCTCAGGAGAAGTTCCTGCATGACTTTGTGGCGGCGTGGAACAAGGTCATGAACCTTGACCGTTTCGATCTCGCCTGATTTGCAGTCTGGGGGAGCGGTGCGCTGCGCCGCTCCCCTCCTCTTGGCCTGAAAGCGGCTCACCGCAAAGCGGCGAAAACCGCGTCGAACATCGCCAGGGTGAGCCGCCCCGTTTGGGTATTCTGGCGGCTGGGATGGTAAGAAGCGTACAGCTGCGGCAACCCGTCGCCCAAATCGTAGCGCGCGCCGTGGGCAAACGCGAGTGTCGGGATCGCGTGTCCCTGGTCGCGCCACAGAGCCAGCAGCCCATCGAAAGCGATTTTCCCCAGCGCCAACACCCGCTCCACCGGCAGCAGCGCCAGCTCGCGCGCCAGAAAGGGACGGCAGGTGCGCAGCTCCTCGCGGCTGGGTTTGTTAGCGGGCGGCGCGCAGCGTCCCACCGCCGTGATGAAGACATCCCCCAGGATCAGGCCATCATCGGCGCGCTCCCACGTGGGTTGATTGGCGAACCCGGCGCGATACAGCGCGCCGAAGAGCGTCTCGCCGGAGCTGTCGCCCGTGAACATGCGCCCGGTGCGATTCGAGCCGTGCGCCCCCGGCGCCAGCCCGACAATCACGATGCGCGCGTTCCGGTCGCCAAAGCCAGGGACAGGACGCCCCCAGTACTCCCAATCGCGGTACGCGCGGCGCTTGGTGCGCGCCACTTCCTCGCGCCACGCTGCCAGACGCGGACACGCGCGACACGATGTGATTTCAGCGTTGAGAGAGTCCCAGGGATCCAAGGAGATCCTCCTTGAGAAAAGTTCGCCGGCGCGAGCGCAAATTGACTTCTGACCCCGTCAATGATAGAATGAAAATAGTGCTTTACAAGGGGGCAAACAATGGTAACTATTGCCTTGGAATCACGCCTCGACAAGGCCATCAACCTGCGCGAGATACAGGACACACTGCGAGAGGCCCTGCGCCGCGAGCGAGCGATTGCTGACACACGGCGCAAGTATTTTCAACAATTGTGTCAAACATTTGAGAAGCAATATAATCTAACCTCGGATGAGTTCATGACACGCTTCGAGTCCGGTGAATTGGGTGATGCTCCCGATTTTTTCGATTGGTACGCGGCAAGTCGCGGAGCCACGTTATGGGAACGGCGATTCACCATTCTCACCGGGGTTGAAGTGTGAACAGCCGCGCTTACTATCTCCAATTACTCGAGTCAATTCACAACGCTCCACATGTCATCAGTTCCAACCTCCACTTTGAGGAAATTGACTCTAGTGAATGCTACATTCGCGGGGTAATCACGCTCATTGGCAATTACGAGTTGCACATTGCCAAATACGTCGAAACAGAACCCACGCTTTTGCGCCCTAAATACCGTTACCATCTTCAAAGCCCAAAGGGCGATTTAATCAGTCGCTGGGATAATGCACCCCATCACCCAACCGTTGCCACCTTCCCGAATCACCTTCACAACTGGGCCGATTCTATTTTCCCCTCATCGCCAATGGATGTAGCCAGTGTATTGAGTGCCGCGCTACAGCTTATTGAGACGCCTGAGTGCCCAGAACCCCCATCGCCACATCGCCGCGCAACAGCGCCATGAGCCGCCCGTGATCGCAATGCGGCAGACACAGCGCCGCGCGCTCCAATCGCCCTCGCCGCATGTAAGCCAACGTCTCCTCCTCCAGCCACGAAACCCGCACCGGCGCGCCTTCCAGCATGACCACGGTCTCCGTCAGCGCCGCTGAAGGCGCCCAACCGTCGCCCTCACGCCGCTCCAAATCGCCCATAATCTCCACAAGCACGCCCTCGATGTCCAGCTGCCCGAAATGCGAGCGGTACACAGGGCTTTCGGAGAACGCCACGGGCCGTATCACGTGCACCGCAAACAGCGCCGCGATTTGCTGCGCGCCCGCCGCCGTAGTTTCCAAATCAATGTCCTTGACGCGCACCGGCACACCATGAAACGCCGCCGCCGTCCCACCCACCACGCGGTACGGAATGCCCGCTGCATCCAGCCGCGCCGCCAGCGCGCGCAACACCGCCCGCCAACGCGGTTTGCGCGCCACCGCCAGGAGATGATCTGCAGCGCCCCTCAGCGCCGGCTCGTGCGCCAGCCGGTAGCTGACCTCTACCCACTGCTCCCATGCTGCGCCGGTCAGCGCGTTGACCGCCGCCTCATGTCCACTGACCACGCCTTCCACCGCCAGCAGCGCCGCTACCTCCAGGCCCGCTCCATGACAAAGCGGCAACATCTCATCTGGATGCGCGAAATACGCTGTCCATCCACCCTCAACCTGAGGCAGCACAATGCCGCTTTCAAGAATCTGAGCGTAAACTGCGCCATCTTCCAGCAACCGCTCAGGATAGCGAACGGCGCAATCCCGATGCCCTGCATAACGCGAGATGAACGCCGCAAAGAGCACCCCGCCTGGCTTCAGCACCCGGACCGCCTCAGCCAACGCCGCGCGGCGCTCGCTCTCCTCCAGCAAGTGATAGAGCGGCCCCATGAGCAGCACCGCGTCGAAGCTGGCATCCGCGAAACGCGAGAGATCCAGCGCCGTGCCCACCTCGTAGCCAGCGAGGGCCACGCCCGCTTCAGCCGCCTTCTCCCGCGCCAGGGCCAACAACGCCGGCGTGAGATCGAAGAGGGTGACGTCATACCCCCGCTGAGCCAGCGCCAGCGCATAGCGGCCGGGGCCGCCGCCGCAATCGAGTATGCGCGCGGGCGCCGGCGGCAGATGCTCCGCCAGCGCCCGCAACGTCACCGCAAACTCGGTGCGATGACGCTCCATACGCTCCCACTCATACACGGGAGCGCCTTCGTAGAAAACCCGAACGAGCGATTCTTTCACCAGCGGTCGTAATGGACGAGCTCCGCAAGCGGCTTGCGGCTCTTGGGACCGGGCGTGCTTGCGGGATAGCCCAGCGGCGTGAAGAGGATCGGCTCGACGCCCTCCGGCAACGCCAGCACCTCCCGCGCCGCCTGCGGGTCAAAGGCCGCAATCCAGCACGTCCCCAGCCCCAGCTCCGTCGCCGCGAGAATGACATGATCCATCACAATCGCCGCATCCACCTGGAGATAGGATTTGCCATCGTGGCGGGTGCGCTTCCAACCCGCCTCTTCCACGCCGCAAACGGCAAGCACGAGCGGCGCGCGGCTGAACCACTCCGCGCTATAGATGCGCTTGAGCTCCGCCTCGCGGCCCGCCGTGCGGAGCACCACGATATGGATGGGCTGCTTGTTCGCCGCTGTCGGCGCCAACCGACCCGCTTCCAACACCTGCCGCAGCTTATCTTCTTCGACAGGATCAGACAGATAGGCCCGCACGCTGTAACGCGAAAGAATCAACTTCGAGAAAGACATGGAAAACCTCCTGAGAAAGAAAGATAAAGGATGAAGGTGGAAGGATAAACCGTCTCCGCGCCGTCATGCCTTGTTGCTAATTACCGGTCAACCATCACGCTGCGCTAATCCCCGACGCCCTCACGCCTCTGGGAGCGCATCCCGGTGAACATGTTTCCACCAGAACAGCGCCAACAGCGCCCCCAGCGCCACGGGCCACACCCACAGCAGATCTGCCGGCAACGGCGGCGGCGTGATTTCGTCCGTTGGCTCAAAGCGAAACCAGATGATCCGCTCACGCCTGGCAACCACATCCTCGACATCGTCGGGATCAATACCGAGCGAGCGGAAATAGGCGCGCACCATGACCGGGTTGCGCCGCAGCGCCACAGGGTACAGTGCGCGGAATTCCTCCGGCGCGACGATCCGCTCCGCGCGCATGGACTCAGCGCCCTGCCAGGTCTGCACCGTCACCCGTGGATCAGCCATGAGATTGCGATACCAATCGGATTTGGGACCATAGGCGCAGGGCGCAATCAGTTTACCCTGATGGGTCATATATTCCGTCACAGCGCGGCGCGGCAAACCGGTTTTGCGCCCCGTCGTCGTGATGAGCACGAAGACATGCCCTAGAATCTTCTCCAACCCCATCCGCCAGGCCAGCAACGGCGAGCGCATCAACGCCCGCAGCACCCTTCCCTGTGGATAAGGAAACATCGCCTGTGATGGCGGCTTCGAAATCATAGGCGCACCCTCACAGCTAACCGGAGACCACAGCAGCAACCGCCGCGGCTACTGCTTCATCGCTGCGCAACGCGATGCAATTCACGCCCTGCACCACGCCCGTTTTCGGCGGCGCCTCTTCAGCCTGGAAGCGGATGATCTTACTCAGGCGAGAAATCACCAGCAGATCATCGCCCGGCATGACAGTGAGCACCCCCACCAGTTGCTCGGTTTTGAGCGCCGCCTTACCACCCGCACCCGGCATCTTGTTCGCGGCAAAGCCTTCCATCGTGCGGATCGCCCCCTTGCCATCGGCGCTGAGCAGAAAGACCTGGCTCGCATCGGTCACAGCAGCAATCCCCACGGCCGCGTCGTTCCGCTCCAACCGGATCCCCAAGGAACCGGTGTCATGCACGCGCTCTTCGGGAAAACGCACCGCAAAACCCTGCTGCGTAGCAATGAAGAGATCATCGCGCCCTGAAGTCCAACACGCGCTCACCAAGGGGCCGCCATCCTTCACTTCATGGAAACGCATACCGGGGATCATGTGCCCGCCCACAAAACTGGCTCGCACGCGCTGGACGCGCCCCCGCTCGCTGAGCAAAGCCACCTGCGCCCCACCCTGATCGGGGAGCAGCGCAATCACCCGCTCGCCGGGGCGCAACGGCGCCCATCGTGAAAGCGGCTGACCTCGCGCCCGCACTGCGGTCTGAGGCAGTTCCGCCACAGGAAAGCGAAATGCCCGGCCCTCGCTGGTAAACGCCAGCGCAATCTGCGCTTCATCCAATACGCACAACAAGGCGGGCGCGTCATCGTCAGGCAATTCCAGATCGAAGATGCCCATGCCGCCCCGGCGTTGGCGCCCGTAGAGATGCCGGGGCGTCCGTTTGATCAGCCCTCCCCGGCTGAGGGTGATCACATGGCGCGTGGTGGGCGGCTCGCTGAGTTCGGCCAGCGCATCCTCGGCAAGCGGTGTGATCGCGCGCGCGCGGCGCGGGCCTGCCGATGCCATTTCGAGCGCCAGCTCCAACGCCTCGATATAAGCCACAATATCAGGCGCCACGCCGGTCAAATCGGGACGCTCCAAAGTCATAGTCACCTCCCAAAAGCTAGAGAGCAGTTCGTCGTAAGCAGAGAGCAATAGCAGCCAATGCCGATTTTTTCAGAGATGCGCAGACCCAAGGCGCAAGCAGCCAAAGAGAAACTGCGCATTGTTCAGCCCCTCTCATCTTGCGGTTCACACGCCGCGCTCTCACTGGCGGATTGCGGCGCACCAACCTCGCGCCGCAGTTTCTCCAACTCCAACAGATGCCGCTCGCGCTCCAAAAGCGCCTGCTCCCCCTCGCGCAGCTCCTTGCGCCAGGCCAACGCAGTCGTGGAGATAAAGCCCGCGGCGGTGATCAGCGTCGAAATCAAGGAGATAATCAAGGCAATCCGCTCGGTAGAGGGCAGCGGCGGCGCGGGAGCAGACGTCTGCCCCGGCGCGAGAATCCAACCCGTGTATTTGGGATCACCAAGCCGCACCAACAACACCCCCAGAATCAAACCGGTGACGCCAAAAAGCAGCAGGAAAATCCACCGCAGTTTTTGCAGTTGTGCGTTTTTCACAGCAACGCCTCCTTTGAATGTCCCTGCGCGGCTCGTTATGGCATCTGCGCGGCGCGGTCGAAACTGCGCCAGGCCCGGCGATACAGCAGCGGCAACGAACGCTGCGGAGGAATCGCCCGCACCCGCTCCAACCAATGCGCCGTCGCGGCATCCGCTTGTGCAAACGCAGCAGCAGCACATGCCGCCAGCGCCTCCCGGCGCGCTTCCGGCGACTCCGCGCGGACCTGCTCCGCCAATGTGATAGCCTCCTCCAGCAATGTCTGTTCCAACGCATTGCGTTCATCAGCATACGCAGCCAGGCGACGCGGATAATCGGCCAGCACTGCGCGGTGCAACACCTCATGGCGCCACCACAACGTCTGCGGATCGAACGTCGCTCCGGGTGCGGGGCCGAGATCAGGCAGCCCCACTTCAGGCCACACGGGCTTGAAAATGCCCGTACAGGGCGCGGAGGTCCCCGTAACCCAGGCCGAGGTCAACCGCGAGTCCAGATGCGCGACCAGCGATCCCGTGGTCTGCGAAGGGCGCAGCGGCCCGAAACCAACGTGCATACACACACTGCCCATGGAAGACTCCGCCGGATGCCACTGCGGATTATCCATGGCGCGCGGCCCGTGATCGCGCAACAAGGCAAAGCAGCTTTTCACCGTCAACGCCCCCGATGAGGCCTGCAACAGCTTCAGTGCGCGCGTCCGTCGCACGGCGCATTGACTGAAGTGTGTGTACAGCGGATCCCCGTAACAACGCGCAAAATCGAAGTCCGCTTCGGAGCGGCACCAGCCTTTCTCGATGGCGTGCGTCACCAGCCCCTCACTGGCGCGATCCCATTCCCTGCCGATGGTCAGCCCGTTGGAAATGGCATACACATCACGAACCTGCAACGCGGCCCAGTAGCGCCCGGCGGTCTCCAAGACCCAGGCTTGCTGTGGATCGGCGATGAGGAAAGCATTGTGATAATTCGCCCGATGCTGATAGCCGCCGTTGCCATACTGCCCATAAGTTTCCAGAAGCGCAATCAACACATCGAGCGCCGCCGTTGCCGTGGTCGCACGTTCCAGCGCCAGACGCATCATGTCCATGCCGAGCAGGCCCGCATTGCGGTAAGGCTCCTTGGTGAAGACCGCCTCGTTGCCAATGGCGACGCCATGCGCGTTAACGCCCATCTCGCAACCCCACATCCAGAAGGGCTTGCTCAACAACACGGTATGGGTTTCCTGCGCTTGTGGGACACTACAATGCGTACAACGCAATTCCGCGCCCGGCGCATGATGCGCAGCAGGAGTCCACAACAGAGTATGGGCTTCATTCGGCTCACGATCGCTGTTTTTGGCAAACAACGTGACGCCATCCGCAGTCGCTTTACCCAAAACGACCATCGTATCACACATAAAAAACCTCCCACTATCACGCTTGCTCTGCCGACCTCTCGCGCTCTAGCGCCGCGGCGATGGCCTGCGCGTGACGTTGCGCACGCTCCGCATCAGCGGAGGTAAGCATGTGCCGGCTGTAACGCGCCTCGTCGAAAATCTCGGTCAGGTCGCTGACATTGCCTTGCACATCCGGCAATTCCACCGCCAGGATATTCTGATACTCGTCTGGAGTCTGGCTGGCGCGACGCGAGACCCCCGAGTCGCCCGCCGTCTCCAGCGTGGTGAGGTAAGCGACCATGACCTGTTCGCGCGGCGTCTCCGGCGTCCTCAGACGCCGCGCGCGCGGCAACGAGGGTAAGCGCATCCCCGCCAGGCGGCGATTTCGCAAGCCCTGGCGCAGTTGGGAATGCGCACGCCGGAACAACCCACGCAACCAGCGCGCGGCATTCATCCTCCACTGCCGCGCCACCAGCACCGGACGCCATGCCGCCAACCGCGCGCGCACTTCGGGATGCGCCTGCAAATAACGGCGGATCCAAAAGAGCAAGCCGCTGATCAACAAAGTCAGAACAATTAGCGTTCGCAGTACCAGGAACTGCGGCGCTGTCTCAGCGGCGGCATCCTCAGCAGCGAACTCCGCAGGCGGCGACTGCAACTGCAATTCCGGCGGATCGGGCGGCGGCGTCTTGAACAGCAACGAGAGCAGCCAGCCGAGAGGCCAAAACAGCAATCCCAGCAGGTAGAACAGGAACGTCCCCACCAGCATCAACCCCCAGAGGAACCAACGTCCCCAATCGAGAAGCGGAACGGTAAAACCTGTAGGCAAAACAGCTGCCAGGATCGCCGCCGCCGCCATGAAGACAACGGCATAGCGCAGCCAGCGCGCCGCGAGATCATCCGCAATGTGCGCTTTCTCACTCTGCCAACGGCGGATGCGGGTCAGCAAGTGGGTGTGCGCTACCAGTGCAAAGCCCAAAATCGTGTACAGCAACACATTGACCAGCAAACCGGGAAGCGGCGGGCGCGCAGCAAACGCCATGTCCCACATCTCAGTGCGCGCCAGCCCCGTGACGATCAACAGCAGCACACCCCCCGTGAGAAAACGCCGGGAAATCGCCGCCAGCGGCAAACGCTCCTGCCGATCCTCAGAAGGCACACCGATGCGCGCAAAATCACTCGCCGTGGTCAGCGCCACCCCCCAAGACAGCACAAAGGAGGCGAATCCCACCAGCGTTGTGACATCAAAGAACGCGCGGGGATCCACGGCCCACGCCGCCAGATGTGCAGCGATCACGCGCCCCAATTCGGCGCTCCAGGCGCCCAAGAACTGCCACAGCGCCGCAAAGGCATTGCCCGATGTCCCCAGGCGCGCCGTCGCCTGCACAGCCGTGAACGCTTCGACCAGGAAACTTAACGCCTTGAGACCGAAAAACGCGATCACCAGCACCAGCCGGCGTAACGAACGCCGCTCAGAGTCGCTGGGAATCGTGGTCATGCTCAGGCGATACACGCCATAGCCGAGCAGCGCGCCCAGCACAGCAGTGAGCACCACATAAGCCTTCACCGTCGCCGGATAGAACAGTCCCAGTAGTTCCGCTACGCCTTGGGCGAGACAGCCCATCAGCACCGCTACCGCCCAGGGACGGAACCAGCGTTCCAACCAGGAATGCTGCGCCTCGTAGTCGCTCGCGGAGTGATAGTCAGCAGTAGCATTCATGCCAGCATCCCCAAATCGCGCTCATGCCACACGTGATACAGCGGAATTCCCAGCACGCTCGCCCGCTCCTGCAAAGGCGGCGGCGTCAACGCCTGGCGCGCCAGAATCAAGGTGACGGCGAAACCGCTGCGTCGCAACTGTCCCAACGTATCGAGCAGCAGCGGCGAAGCCTGCCCGCTGATAGCAACCACCGTAGCGCCCCAGCTCAGATGCAGCGTCTCCTGGCGGAGGAAGTGCGCGAACGCGCCGTCGCTTTCGGCGGTATCGCGTGCCGGGATGAGATCCACCCGCGCCAACACTTCCAGAATGCCGATGAGATGCGCCCGTTCATTCCGAGGCGGCAGCGAAAACACCTGCTGTGCGGCAGTGAGGGGATCCCATGCCAACGTGCTCAGCCCTGTAGCCAACCCTTCACGCACAACGATGTGATTTGCCAGCGATGCCGCCGCCACAATCGCTATCTCCGGCGCATCATAGCGATAGCGCCGCTCGTAGGAATCGCCGCACAGATCGAGCAAGATCAACGTGTCCCGCGCCATCGAGGGTTCATAGCGTTTGACCAACCAGCGCCCGACGCGCGCCGAGGCCGTCCAGTGGACACGGCGGAGGGAATCGCCATCCTGGTACGGACGCACCCCCATGATTCGCGCCGGGTCTTCGATCAGGGCGGCGCGCGCGGGCAACGTCGCCAACGGCGAGTGGGTCGGCAATCCCAGCTGCGTCAACGCGACTACCTGAGGGTACACGATGAGATACGCGCCTTCACCCTCCGGCGGCTCAGGCATACAGACTTCGAGGGAAGGATGTAGCCCCAACCAATCGCCAGTCTGCGCTGTCAACGGCCCTAACGGATAATAGCCGCGCCGGCGGCAGGTGAGCCGATAATGCAGCCGCCGCTCCTCGCGCGGGCCAAGACTGAGCACTTCGCGGTGAAACGGCGGCGAAGCCAGAACCGCCGGAAAAGAATCCCGCACATCCACCCACACCAACGGAAGACGCCCGGCGTTGTGTACCAGCACTTCCACATCCACCTCATCGCCAATGAAAGCGCGAGAAATGAGACGCCGGCGCACCTGTAAATGGTCAGCCGCATAACGCGTCCACAGCCGCGTGAAGAGCGCCACAATCGCAAACAGATAAGCGATGGTGAAAAAGAAATCCACACGCAGCAACGCGGCTATCAGGAATAGCAGCACCAGAAACGGGATCAGATTCGGCACAGCACGGCTCCCCGCAACGCTCACACAGCGACTAACGCTCAGTCCTCAGCATCCAGACGCCCCAAATCGAGCGCAACCGCTTCCAAAATCTCATCCAGAATATGCTGCGCCGTGCGGCCACGCAGCTCGCTCTCCGGTCGCACCATCAAACGATGCGCCAGGGTGAAGGGCGCCAGCAATTTGACATCATCAGGCTTGACGTAATCGCGTCCGCGCAATGCCGCCAGCGCCTGCGCCGTCTTGTACAGCGCCAACGAGCCGCGCGGGCTGGCGCCCAACGTCAGATCGCGGTGCTCCCGCGTCGCCTGAATGATGCCGAGAATGTAACGCTCCACCGTCTCATCCACGTGGATCTCGGCGATGTACGGCTGAAGCGTCGCCAGACTAGCGCTATCCACCACCTGCCCTACCGTCTCGATAGGGTGCTGCCGCCGTAAGCGTCGCAGCATGGTGATCTCATCGTGCGCATCAGGGTAGCCCAGCGAAAGCCGCATCAAGAAGCGATCCAACTGCGCTTCGGGCAGGGGAAAAGTGCCCTCATATTCAATGGGATTCTGCGTTGCCAGCACCAAAAATGGCGTCGGCAGCGGACGGGTGATGCCGTCGCTCGTCACCTGCGCTTCCTGCATTGCTTCCAACAGCGCCGCCTGCGTGCGCGGCGTCGCGCGGTTGATCTCGTCTGCCAGCAGGATATTCACAAAAACTGGGCCCGGTCGGAACTCGAAATCCCCGGTCTGCTGGTTGAAGATGCTGACGCCGGTAATATCATTGGGTAGCAAATCGGGTGTGCATTGCAGACGCTTGAATTGCAGCCCCATGCTCGCCGCTACCGCGCGCGCGAGCATCGTCTTGCCCGTGCCAGGCACATCCTCCAGCAACACATGCCCCTGACACAACAGCGCGACCAACAACAACTCAATCCGCGCGCGCTTCCCGACGATCACCGTTTCGACATTGTCAAGCACCTGCTGCGCAAATTCCCGCACTGGCGCTTCCGAATCAATGTCTATCTTTGCCACACGTTGTGCCATTCTGCCTCCTGCATCTAAAGTCAGAAGTCAAGACTCATGACTTGTGACTCACCCCGCTCATTGTACACCCGGATGCCGGTTCAAGCCATTCAGCGCCCGCGCCACCAATCCTTGCGCGAGCGCGGATCCAACGCTGCGCCGGTATCCCGAATCACCACGCGAATCTCCTGCCCCGTGGCTCGCCCAAACGGCTGGCTGCCGTACAATGCCGGGAGGAGTGTGCGCCCGGCAGCATCGAGCTGCCGGTACAACGCCAGCAGCGACGGCTCGACGCACACATTTTCGACATAAATCGTGTACCCCAGAAGATTGTCGCCCCGTGTATAATTGAGCGCAATGCGCTGTTCGCTGGCGTAAATCACCATAACCTGATGCCCTTGCGGATCAATACGATAACCGCTCTCAGGAACGGCCAGCGGCTCAGCAGGCGTCACTTCCATGCCCAGCATCGTCACCGGCCAATCCGTCACGGGTTCACCCCAGCCGTGATACAGACGGTAGACGTTAGGGAAGTCCGGCACGCGCTGATCGCTGAACAGATACGGAAACTGCGGCGCATTGAGATCCTCGCCGCCATCATAATCTACCAGCCCGCGATAGGCATCCGTGAGCTCGTAGCCCAACAGGCCCAAGTTGTAGCCGGGATCATTTTCGGCATCGGGGTTGTGCGGATTGACCACCGAAAGCGCAACGTAGCTGACGCCTGGAATCGGCTCGCAGGCCGGATTGTGAGCCGAAAGCACCAACGGCAAGAAAACCAGGGACTCTTGAACATCGGTGATCACCTCATCCGCTGTTCGCAACAATTCCAATTCAGCCAATGCAACATCATGGGATGCAGGGCCCATCCACAATACCGCGCCGCCCAAGAGCGCCGCTGCCAGGCCGAACGCCACGCTCCACCGCCAACTTGCCTTCATCACCTCACCTCCCCACCATCTCGATAAACGTTCTCACCAGCATTTAACCATAGTTGGGGAGATAGACAACCCGCCGCAAAACAGAACGGCCCGATAGGACATGCCTATCGGGCCGCAACCTCAGCACACTGCTACCGAATGTCCACCGAACCGACGCCGGTTTCGACGCTAATATCCACCCGGTCAGACGCCGTCTCGTAATCCGGCGATTGATACACACCCCCGCTGCGCGGAAAGCGCGCCGTATCCACCACAATTGAAGCCAGTCCGCCGCGCCCTTCGATGCGCGCCGCCACGCCCTCCGGCACCCGCAACGAGACCGATGCCGCGCCGGATTCGATCCGCACTTGTGTGTGGCCGGCGCGCTCTGGCAAACGCACCGTTGTCGAGCTGGCGCCGGTCTGCAAGCGCAGCCGCGTTACGGGCAACGGGCCGAGATTCAGATGCGCATCGCACGCCCCCGTCTCCAGATCGAGCTCCAACGGCGCCCGATCGGTTAGCCCCACAGACCATTTGCGATGTTGCCCCTCATCCCACCAGCTCCAGGGGCCTAACACCAGATGCGGCGTCGGCGAGCGCAACGTCACCGTCGTGAGCTCGCCTTCCTGCCGCACCGTATGCTCCACGCCGCCGGAGAAATTGCCCACCACCAGATCGGCGGCGCCGGGATCGCCATGCACCGTGAGCTTCCCCCCGCCGTATTGCAGCTTGATCCGCGCCCGCTCACCGCCCTCGAAAGGGATGACGAGCGTCTCGGATGCGAACTTGGGGCGACGCATGGCGCCCCACAAAATCCACACGCCCAAAGCGATAAAAATCAACGGCCATAAGTAATCCCACACATTGAACTCGAAAATATTGCCCAACAACAGCGCCGCCCCGAACACCATCAACACTAGGCCCCAAAACAGTTGATTACGACGCATCCTCAACCTCCCAGCGTGTTTGCCGCGCTTACCTCACGAACGACGGAACAACGTCCGTCCCATCAACACCAACCCCAACAGGATCAACAGCACCGGCCAGTAATCGCCCAGCAGTGCGCGCCCGAAGAACGAGGCGAAGATGAGAAACATCACTGCACTCACCAGCATCGTCTGCAAGCCATCGCCCACCACCTTGCGCCGCCGGGCATCGCTCCCCAGAAGGCCCGAAATCACCGTGCCCACGCCGGCAAAACCGGGAATCAACGTCCAGGCATAAGCCCAACTGGCCCAATCACCAGTGGCATTTTGCCAATAGAGGATACCGCCGATACCGGCAACGATGCAGGCGGGCACCGCCATATCCGGCTCCCCCAACAACAGCCCCAAAAAGAAAAGCCCCGCGCCGGCAGCCACAACATAGAAGGGCCACGACCAGACCTCCTTCCAACCGCGCATCGCGGGCACCATGCGCGTCGCCAACATCAACACGCCGACAAAGATCAATAGAAAACCAGCTACCAGATTGGAACGCCGTCTGCGATTCATGATCTCTACCCCCTGGAAAATAGTCTCGTACGCATGAAGTTAAACATCCTCTTTCATGTATACGCCTGTTCCAGGTAGAAGTTGCACTCAGCGAACCCGCTCAGATTCCACCAGCACCGGCGCCAGTTCTGACACAGCAAACCCTTCACGAATTTGCGCGAGGGCGCGCGCATCCTCTTCCAGCCGCATGATCGCCGGAATAAAAAAGCCCACCACCCCCAATATGATCTGCGCCCCGCCGCCGACCCAAAACAGGGTACGCACACCCACGGCATCCGCCAGCGGGCCGGCAATCGCCATGCTCAGCGGCGCCATAGCCGCGCAGAGGCTGCCGACTACCGTGAACACCCGTCCCTGCATCTCCGGCGCAACCGCGCCCTGCATGACCGCCATGAACGAGCCATTACACAGCGCGTTCATCACGCCGCCTAAAAGCAAGCCGCCAAGCGCCATGGGGAACACCTGCGCCGGCGTCAAGCCTACCAGCAACAGCCCCACACCCAGGCCAATGACCCCTAGCATGGCGGTGACCAAACGCCGCCGAAAACCGCCGGAGACCGCCAGCAGCAGCCCACCAGTGAGCAGCCCCACCCCCCAGGAGGAATTGAGCCAACCCAATTGCAGCGCGCCGCCCTCAAAATGTGAAGTCACGAGAATGGGCAACAGTTGCATCGCTGGCGACACAAAGAAGTTGAGCAGCATCGCCAAAAGGCAGACTCCCAACAGCCCCTTCCAGTTCCAGATATACCGGAACCCCCCTTTGACATCGCCCCACAACACGCGCAATGGCGCATCTTCGATCCCGCTCTCCTCCGCAACGCGTCGCGGCTGGGGAATGGCGACAAAGAGCAACGGGAAAATAGCGAGCAATGCCGTGACCACATCAATCGCCATCACGCCGTACAACGGCAATGCCGCCATCAGCAACGCCCCCAGCGGCGGTGCGACCACGTTCATCGCGCCGAACAACGTCTGATTCATCCCCGCCACCCGCGCCAGATGCTCCTGAGGCACCATCAACGAGGTCGAAGATTGCATCGCGGGCCAGTGGAAAATGCCCCCCAGTGAGCGCGCAATCATAATGAGATAGATGTGCCAGATTTGGATACTGCCAGCCCAGAACAGATACACCACCCACAGAGATAGCAGCGCAATGCAGCCATCAGAGATGATCATCACCAAGCGCCGATTCCAGCGATCTACCAGCGCGCCAGCGAACGGCCCCAGCAGCACCTCCGGCAATAACGCCGCGAGCGTCGCCGTCGCCAAAATCGTCGCCGAACCCGTGGTTTCAGTAACCCACCAGACCAGCGCAAACTGCGCCAGGCGGCTTCCAAATAGCGAGAGCGCCTGCCCGGTCCAAATCGTGAAAAATGGCGTTGCCCACCCTTTCTGTTGTCGCTCCATGTCTCACCTCATAAGAATTAAGATTCCACTTTGATTTCTTTATCTTTATTCCAGAAACACTTGATAATCTTAATTCATATCTTAAATCTTGTCAAGTACGAGTTAAATCGTAACTGTATCCAGCTATGGTTTCATCATAGCGAATCATAGCCAGTTTGCCATCAGCCGGACGGACAGATTCGAACTACCCAAAGGGATAGGAACAGGCGGACTTCCGTCAACTGCTGCCAACGCGACAAAGAAAAAGGGATTCTTGTCAGGACGCAAAACGTCCTGGCAAGAATCCCTCAAATTGGCCCCAGGCTCAAAACTCACGCCAGATGATGGTCGAACCACCGCCGAATGTGCTTGAGCCGCGCAATGCGCCGATCCGTGCGTCCACCGCGCGATAGCCCGTGCGACTCTTCTGGAAAGATGACAAATTCCGTCTCCACGCCCGCCCGCTTCAACGCCGTGAACAGCTGTTGCCCCTGCTCGATAGGACAGCGTAAATCGCGCTCGCTGTGGATCACGAGCGTCGGCGTCGTCGCGTTGCCGATGTAACGCACCGGCGAGCACGCCCACAGCGTCTCGATGCTCTCGTAGGGCGGCTGATCGCCAAACGGCTCCTGGAACGTCCAGTTGAAGTCGCTCGTGCCCCACATGCTGATGAGATTGCTTACACAACGCTGCGCCACCGCGCCCTTGAAGCGCTGCGTGTGCCCGATGATCCACGCCGTCATGTAGCCGCCATAGCTCCCGCCGGTGACGCCCATCCGCTCCGGGTCAATGTACGGCAGCGCGGCGACATAATCCGCCCACGCCATGAGGTCGGCGTAATCCACGCTGCCCCACGCGCCCCAAATCGCCCCCGCATGCGCTTCGCCGTAGCCCTGCCCGCCGCGCGGATTACAGAAGTAGACGACGTAACCCTGCGCCGCCAGATAGTAGAACTCATGCATGAAGCTGTAGCCGTACTGCGCCAGCGGCCCGCCGTGAATTTCCATGATCGAGGGATAGCGCTTGCCGGGATCAAAATTCGGCGGCGTGAGAATCCAACCCTGGAGATCGTTGCCATCTGGTCCCTTGAACCACACCTCCTCGATCTCGCCCAATGCCACCCGGCGCAACCACTTCGCATTCAGTGCCGTCAACTGCCAGGTCGCCCGCGAAGCCACATCCAGCATCCACACCTGCACCGGGTCTTGCAGCGTGCTGCGCAGATACGCCAACCGCGTCTGTGAAGCATCGAAGCTCCACGCGCCCACCACTTCCGCGCCGGCAAGCACCGGCTCTAACGCCCCATCCGCGACAGTGACAGCGTAAAGTCCCGTGCCGCCATGCCGCGAAGCCTGCGCATAGAGCCGCGTCCCATCGTTCGACCAAACCGGCGGCAGATTCATCGAACCTGCGGTATCGGTGAGCGTCGCCGCTTCGAAGCTCACATCATGGGCAGCGGTAAGGCAAGACGCCGGCGCGCTCCCATCGGCGGGGACCACCCACAAACGCTGCGGTTTCCACCAATCCTTGGCCCCTTCGCGCCCCAGATAGGCGATCTGCTGCCCATCCGGCGACCAGCTGAGTGCGTATTTCTCCCCGACTGGCGTCTCCAGGCGACGCGGCTCGCCGCCTTCTGCCGGGACGACAAACAGATCCACCAATGCCGGCTCCATATCCGGGTCGGCGGCGCGGTTGGAGAAGAACGCAATCGAGGCGCCATCCGGCGACCAGCGCGGCCCAATCTCATCGTGAATCGCCCCCTCGGTCAACTGCTGCGCCTCGCCGCTTTCCGCATCCACGATCCAAAGA
This sequence comes from uncultured Anaerolineales bacterium, assembly GCA_964508025.1. GTDB lineage: Bacteria > Chloroflexota > Anaerolineae > B4-G1 > SLSP01 > JAAZNO01. The sequence goes on along the minus strand of CAZDSF010000008.1, from coordinate 38,952 downwards.
TGCCAGCGTTCCTGGGGCAAGTAGCCCACGCCATCGAGGGCGTAGAAGAGGCGCGTGATGTGGCGGGCGACCACGCCCAATTCCTTCTTCTGCGGATCTTGCTCCCGCGCGGCGACCTCGGCATCCTGTTTGCGAAACTGGATGACCAGCGACTTGCCATCGGGCGCCCACTCAAAGCTGTCGAAATCGCCCTTCAGGGTCGTGAGTGGGCGCGCCTCTCCGCCGGCAAAGGGGATGATGTAGAGCTGCATCTGCGTCGCCTCACCCCGATTGGAAAAGAAAGCGATGCGCGTCCCATCCGGCGACCAGCGCGGCATCGCGTCCACTTGCTTCCCAAAAGTGAAGCGATACGGGGCGCCGCCATTCGTCGGCGCAATCCACAGATTTGAGGATTTCTTCTGCGTCTTCGCATCTACCTGCGACACCGCATAGACCACATGCTGCCCATCCGGCGAAAGCTCCGCATACGTCGTCAACTCCAGGCGGTACAAATCCCGCGCCCGCACCAAACGTTTCTCTTTTGCCATTCCGCAATCTCCTGTGAAAGTAGTAACTGGTGAGCAGAGAGCAGGTCGTAGTAGGCAGGGTATACCTCTCTCCCGCTCACGGCTCTCTACTCACTGTTTTCGTCCTCATTAATATGCGCCAGCACCAGGATCTTGGAAAACAGTTATTGGTTGCTCCTCTGCCCCCCAGCTCCTCTGCTCCCCATCTCCCCAACTCCCCATCTACCCAACGCCCCAGCGTCCCCCTGAGAGCCGGTACAACACATAATCAAAGCTGTTGCCCAACAGATTCCCGGCCTGGATCATGCGCAGCGTCATCTCGATGGCTGCCGTCTTCTCCTCGCCGTAACACTCGCGCACTTTGGCTCGCGCCGCCAGCGTCGGATTTCCCGCGGTCTCGGCCCAGTGCTGCGCGTAGAGCAACGCCGTCACCTCATCCAGCGGACAGGCATTCACCGCCCCGCTGAGCAGCGCGTCAATTTCCTCCTGCTCCAGCCCGCCTTCGAGCGCCATCCGCGCGTGCGCCTGGGCGCAATAGCGGCAGCCGTTCACCTGCGTCACCGTCAGCATCAGCCGCTCACGGAAAGCCGGCTCCAGCAGCGCGAAGGCCCGGCGCACCTGCGCGCGCTGCTGAACAATCGCGCGCAAATCCGCTAACGCCGCTCCCACACTGGCGTAAGTCCGCCGCGAAAAGCCGCCGAAAGCGCCGCGCGGCTTGCTACGCCGCAGCGCCGTGTAAGCCCGCCCAATCCCATCGAAGAGCGCCGCCGGCAGCAACCCGGCGATCCATGTCAGCGCCGCGTAGCCCGCGCCCGGCACAGAGATAACGGCATCGGCGGCGAGATCGCGCAGCGAATGCGCCGCCACCTTCTCCGCCGTCAGCCACGCCAGCGGCGGCGCCTGATCCACCGACATATTCGCCGCCTCGTGGAACTCCGTGCGGGTGAGACCGGGGCAGAGCACCTGCACACGCACGCCCGTCCCCAGCAATTCCTGATGCAACCCTTGCGTGAAGACCTTGAGCGCGCTCTTGGTCGCCGCATACGTCGCGCTGCCAGGGAGCGGATAGAACGCCATCACCGACGCCACATTGACCACGGCGCCGCGCCCGCGCGCGATCATGCCGGGCAGCGCCGCGCGCGTCAGTTGCATCGTCGCATCCAGATGCACGCGCACCATCGCCAACTGCCCTGCAATATCGCTCGTAGCAAAAGGCTCCCCCCGTCCAAAACCCGCGTTGTTGATGAGGAAATCCAACGCCGGCAGCCCCGCAATTCGCGCCGCGACCCGCGCCACATCCTCGGCAACGCCGAGATCGGCAGGCAACACTTCCACCATGATGCCGTGCTCGGCGCGCAACGTCTCCGCCAGCGCCGCCAGCCGATCCTGGCGCCGCGCCACCAGGATCAGATCGTAGCCCGCCCGCGCCAACGCGCGGGCATACCCCGCGCCGATGCCGCTCGACGCGCCCGTAATCAGCGCAACGCCGGCGCTTTCTCGCGCCTTGATCAGCGGCGGCAAAGCGCGGCGCGCCAACGCCCGCCGCAGAAAGTGCAATCCTGTCGCCAAACCCGCAGCGATGCCTAGCCCCAGCCACACAGAGTTTCGAGGTTTTGAAGAAGCGTCGTATGTATCCATGTTCGACTCCCAAAAGCGTTAAGCGGCCATCCGTCAACACACACCGTCAGTGTAGCACAAATGAGAATGCACGCAAAAAGCGCCCCGTCCGGCAATTCGAGAACGCCAGACAAGAGCGCTTGAGAAGCGAAGACCCTACAACGTCGCCGGACGAGGCGCAACAGCAGGGATGGCGCGCGCTTTCCGGCGCGCCTGCCAGAAGGGCGACTTCCGCAGCAGCCACGAGCGCACAAGAGGCCGCCCCAAGCGCACCAGATGCCGCCGCGCGCCAAGCAGCGCCTTCAAATCGGCGATATAGTCATCGAAAGTGCGCTGCTGGTACTGCAAAATGCGCTGGCTTTCCGTGCTATCCACCCAATCTGTGGGAAAATAGCCGCCGCCGAAAGCCCGTTCCGGCAGCATCCCCACCCCGACCGCCTCCAACACCTTGGAGACGATCTCGCCGTAGAGCAACTGGCAACGCGGCCCGCCGCCGATCAACAACGTCTTGCCCCACACCGCCTCCGCAGTCACCGCGTTGGCAACCGCCACGCCCACATCGCGCGTGTGCGTGAACTCCATGCGGTTATCCAACGGGATGGTGAACATGTAGGGATCCAGGGTCAGCGCAACAGGCAACGTCGCCGAGAAACGCAAAATCGTCCACTGCAAATTGGAAGCCTTCACCATCCACTCGCAGGCCACCTTATGCCGGGAATAGTGCTCGATGGGGTCCACCGGATCATTCACGGTGCGCGGCGGGGGGAGATGCTGCGTCACACCGAAGACATGATACGAGGAAGAGAACAGCAGCTTTGGGGGGCGCGGCTGCGCGCGGATAGCCTCGATGAGGCGATGCGTGCCGCCCACGTTCACCTCCCACGCCAGATCGGGCTGCTCCTCGCTGCCCGCGCCGGTGACGGAGAGTTTGGGGATGATAAAAGCCAGATGCGCCACCACATCCTGCCCCACCACGGCGGCGTTGACATCCTCCGCCTTGCGCAGATCGCCCCACACCACCTCGATCTTGTCGCCGAAGCGCGCCGCGCGCGCACGATTGGCCTCGGTGGGCACATCGAAGCAGCGCACGTGATGCCAGCGATCCAGAAGCGCCTCAAGCGCGCTCATGCCAATATTGCCAAAAGCGCCGGTTAGTAACACGTTCATGCGAACACTCCTTCTTGATTGATGGGCACACAAAATCGGATTCAGGCGTCAGCAGTAGCCAGCAGGCCCGTCAGCATCAACTGGATGCTTTCCCGCGCCACGCCAGCCCAATCCGTCGCCTGTGGATCCAACATACTCTGCAACAGCATCCCCACCGCCCAGGAGACCAACAGCTGCGAAGCGAGCTGCGGCGCCATCGGTCGCAGTGAGCCTTCGGCCACGCCCCGCCCGATCAGCTCCGCAAACCAGAGTTGATAACGGCGATAGGGTTGCACGGTCGCAGCCCAGACCACGGGATCCCGTTGCGCAGCGGACAAGAACTCCATGAACATCGGGAGGTTGCCATCGGCGGTGTGCAACACCGCCTGGAACGCCTCCGCCATGCGGGTGAGCGCCTCCGGCACACTGGAGGCTTCAGCCTGCAAAGTGGCAATGTTCACGTCGAGCTCATCGAGCCACCGCTGCAACAATGCGATAAAGAGCGCCTGTTTGGAAGGGAAGTGGTAGTAGAATGCGCCCTTGCTGACCCCGGCAGCGCGGCAGATCTCCGCCACGCCTGTGGCATCGTAGCCGTTGCGGGAAAAGCTCGCTGCTGCAGCATCCAGAATGCGGGTGTAGGTTTCTTCGCTGCGCTGTTGTGTTGCCATAAGTGCCAATCAAAAAGAAGGAAAAATACCGACCAGTCAGTTTTATTCTAACATAGAACAACAAAGTGTCAATGGGCAGAAATTCGGATACAGGAGCACAGGTCTTTGGAGAAAATCCGAAGAGGTTTTGCAAACAGGTGTAGAGGATTCTTTATTAGTGTTTTTGGGACGCGCGAAGCACGTCCCAAAAACACTGGTGCCCACATACGGCTTATGCCGGCAACGCCGCGCGCACCTGCGCAATGACGTGCGCCACTTCCGGGCTGCTATAAGCCTCGATTTGACCGGCGTCGGAAAGCCGCGTGAGTTCGGCATCCAATCCCAGATGCCCCAGGAATTTCGTATTGAAGGCCGTCGCCAGCGTCTCAGCGCGGCCCTTGCCGAAAATCTCATGCCGTTCGCCGCAATGCGGGCAGATCACGTAGCTCATGTTCTCCACAATGCCCAGGATGGGCACGCGCAACTGTTCCGCCATCCGCGCCGCTTTGCGCACCACCATATCCGCCAAATCCTGCGGCGAGGTGACGATGACCACGCCGTTCACCGGCAATGCCTGCATCACCGTCAATGCCGCATCCGAGGTGCCAGGCGGGAGATCCACCAGCAGCACATCCAGGTCGCCCCAAAACACGTCGTTCCAGAATTGCTGAATCGCGCCGGAGATTAGCGGCCCGCGCCAGATTACGGCGTCATCCTGCTCTTGCAGTAGCAAGTTGATGGACATGAGCTTGATACCGCCCGCGCTAAGCGGCGGCACAATGCCCAGCGGCCCCATCACGGGGACCTCGTCCACGCCGAGCAACTTGGGAATGCTCGGCCCGGTAATGTCAGCGTCGAGGATGCCCACGCGCAAGCCCTGCTGCCGCAGCCCCGCCGCGAGGAGCGCCGCGGTGGTGGATTTGCCCACCCCGCCTTTGCCGCTTAGTACCGCGATGACGGCCTTGACCTTATTCATCTGCCCGGCCAACGACTGTTGCTTCTGCTCAGGGCGCCCCTGACGCAACTTGGAGAGCAAACGCTCTTTCTCTTGCGGCGTCATCGCCGTCATCGTCACCTGCGCCTGCAAGCCATCCTCCAACGCCTCGACCGCCTGCTGCACATCGGCGGCAATGCTGCCCTGCATCGGGCAATTGGGCACCGTCAATGCCACCGTCACATGAACAACCTGCCCCTTGACTTGCACCTCGCGCACCATCCCCAAATCCACAATATCACGACGGATTACAGGATCCATCACCTGCGCCAGGGCTTGCATTACTTGTTGAACCGAAACCATACACTTGCATCCCCAAAAAATATAAGGATGAAGGATCAAGAGCCTCGTTTTGCGCAACGCTCACTCAAGCGTGCGCTTCAGCGGGCAAGGCGCCTTCCTTCTCCACCTGTTCCTCAGTCCCCTCTTTCACCCGCCAGATACGATCTGGCGCAACCAACCGATCAATGTACAATACGCCTCGCGTGTGATCAATCTCATGTTGGAAAACACGCGCCAGAAAACCGTTGAGCCGCAGGCGCAATTTCTGTCCACGCCGATCCAGGCCCCGCACAAAGATGGAGACCGAGCGCTCCACATCACCCACGTACCCAGGCACCGAAAGGCACCCCTCAATCCCTATCTCCGCATCTTGCGAGGCGCGCACGATCTCCGGGTTGATGACGATGTAGCGCTGCCCGCTGCCGGGGATTTCTTCATCCTCCGGCACCTCGACCACGATGATCTGTTGCAGCACGCCCACCTGCACCGCCGCCAGGCCAATGCCATCGCTGGCGTGCATCGTCTCGATCATGTCATCAATCAACTGCTGCACATCCGGCGTGATTTTATCCACCGTCCGCGAGCGCTGTCGCAAGCGCGGATCGCCCACTGTAATCACAGGTCGCACGGTCACAATCCCTTACCTCCCCCAAACATTATCCACTCTTCGATTTGGCAGGCGCTCATGCCAGATTCTCATCCTCCATACCTGGATAGGTCTGCGGATGACGCAGCGAATCATAAATCGCAAACCAGCTGAGCAGCTCGTCTTGACGCTGGGCCGCCTGGCGAGTCAGGTCGCGCTTGCGGAATTCCTGCTGCCGCCGGGAGATTTCGGCGCGCACGCGCTCCGGATCCCGCACGTAGCAAATCTTGAACTGCCCTTCGGCGCCGGCGGTCTCCAGCGTCACTGAGCCGTATTTCAACATTCGCGCCCAGATACTCGGCACATCTGAGGTGATGTTCTGGATGCGATCCAACCGCGCCTCGCGGCGGGTGATGCGCCCCCACAGCGGCTTGCGATCCACATGAATGATGTGGGTCGGCGTGATCTCGAAGAAGTCGTTGCGCCAGTCCTCGATGTACCACAGCACCACACACAGCAAAACCACTTCCGCAAACAGCCAGGGAATCAGCCAGTATGCCATATCTGCCGGCTCTAGCGATGCCAACACGATCAGACCGCCAAAAGTGATGAGCAAGAAAAGCATGGAGACCCACCAGTAGTGGAAAAATCCCGGCAGCCAGAAACGCCGCCATCTGATCGTGAGCTTATCAGGACTTTCCACCCAACTCGCCGGGAACAGCAATTCCAGAAAGGTTTTAGCGAAAAACGTCACCGGAGAAGGCGGCTTCGGCGGCTCGGTCTGTACGACCGTTGGTTCCGGCGGCGGCGCCAGATTCAGCCGGGCCTCGAGCTGTTGGCGCGTCTCGCCGCGCATCCGCACCACGCGGCGCGCCTGAATCCGCCCCATCTCCCGCAGGATCAGCTGGCGCCACAAGCTAGGCTGCCCCACTTCGGTGAAGTCAATCTTCACGGTGCCGCCCGCCGTTTGGAGGATGATGTCGCCGTAATCCAACAGATTCGCCACCACATTCGAGCGCACTTCGAGGACATCCTGAATGTCATCCAGCGCCGCTTCCTCGGACATACTGCCAAAAGGGCCTTTGCGCTCCAGATGAACTACCCGCTGCGTGGTGAGGATGAAGCGATCATCGTACCAGTCAATATAGTCCCAGGCCAACAGCCCCGCCGGGAAAAGGCTCAAAAGCAGCCCCACGACCAGCGCCGCAGTTGCCGAGACTCGCGCCAGCATATAGGCGAGCACTACAACCAGCACCAGCGCCAACACAGGCAGCATGATCCGCCGCATCAGCCCCATCAGATGCCGGCGACCCAGATGCACCGCCCACTCGTCATCGCGCATCCAGGAAAAGCGCGGAATGTGCTGCTTTCGCAGCGTCTCCGGGCTGAGCGCCAACCGCTGCCGCAATCGAGGACGCTGCTCCAAGAGCGTGAGGAATTCCCCACGCTCCAGATACAACAAGCGCACCGGCGAAAGCGCTTCAGCGGTGGCGTCGTGGAAGTCGCCGACCAGCAGCCCAGTCTCGCCGAAGGCATCTCCCGGACGCTTCATCCCCAGGTCGGCGCGGACACCATCGGCGCCCAGGCGCGTCAACTGGATCCGGCCGCGCAACACATAATACAGCCGATCGGCGGATTCTCCTTGCCCGAACAGCCGCTCTCCAGGAGCATACTCCGCCTCTTTAGCTAACGCAGCGACCCGATAGAGCTCTAGCTCGTCGCGGTCATCCTTCAAACCCTGGAACAACGGAATCTGGTGTAGGTGTTTGGCGATTTCTTTGATTTCCATGTGCGTGTAGAACCTGCTACAAATGTTTGACGCCACTTGGGTGTTCCATCATCTGAATAGATTATACCACACCACATTTCCTTTTTTCCACTTTTGTGCTACATTGAAATTGAAATCATGTGCCCGTTTAAGGAGAACGGCTATGCTCATACGCCTGCTCATCCTCGTCGGATACGTTGTTGCAGCCGCAGTTGCACAACGCTACATGCTGCACAATCCTCCCAAAATCGGCGCAGCCCACGTCCATCCTGTGGCGCGGAATTTCCACTTCATCCTGGCGCTGGCGATGCCCCTGATTACCCCGCTCAGCGTCTATCTCTGGATAGATTACTCGCCGCTGCATCCGGCCATCATCGTGATACTGGCTGTTTTGTTGCCAGTATGCCTGCTCTACATTCCCTGGATGCGGGTGATGAAAGTCCCAACCCACCCTTTTTTTATCTTAGCCATGTCCTTTGTGGTCGTTTTTTCGGCGGCGCCAATACTGTACTGGCTGCTGTTGGCAGAAGGAAAATCAGCGCTGACCTTTTCCCTTCTGCCATTGCTCTTCTTCATCCTTGCACCGCCTGCGTTTACCCTGGCGCTGCTCTACCACTGGGCGCCGCGAATGCTGCCGCTGAGTCCCGCCGAAATCCGCACCTCACAGCACAAAGCGGCGCAGCTGCTCACCGGTTTTCTCACCACCGGACCGCGTCCCGCCGTCATGATTGTGGATCGCAAATTAGAGACCCGCATCCAGGGTAACCCCTTCGTCGGCACCGGGCCGGGTCTGCTGATTACGGAGCCTGAATACGCCGTGGTGCGCTACCAGGGAACCAGCGTCAAAGATGTCATCGGGCCGGGCGTTATCTTCATCGAAAGAGGCGAAATCCCCAAATACGTCATGGATCTGCAAGGTCAGTTTCGACCGGATAAAGGCATCACGGCGCAAACCCGCGACAATATCGAAGTGCTTGTGCCCTGCTCCTCTATCTTCAAGTTGAAGGATAGCAAACCGCCCACCCAGCCCGGCGTTCCGTGGGAGTATGATCGCAACGCCGCCTTGCAGGCTTACCTCGCCGCCGAAGTCAACCCGGATAAGCGCGCTACCCCCCTCGATGCCCACGAGGCGCACTCGTGGACCAAGCTCCCTCTGCAAGAAGCTTCCCATCATCTGCGACATCTCGTAAAACGCTACTCTCTGGATGAGCTCTATGCCATTATCGAACCGCGTCCGGGCGAACTGCCGCGCCTGACCATTGCCCGCGAGGTGCGACAACACGTTGAGCAACAGATGGCAAATAACGGTATCAAGGTTTACGGCGGCGGCGTGGGGAACCGAATCATCCCCGCAGATCCAACAGTCGTAGAACAACGCATCGAAAATTGGAAAGCGCACAAACTGCACATACTCGAAAGCAATCGCGGCAAAATCAAAGCCGAATATGTGCGCGAACAGGGTCGCGCGCGCAGCGATGTGCTACGAGAACTGCTAGAATTGATCCTTCAGCAGTACAACACGCTACAGCAAACCAGCGCGCAAGCAAGATTGAGCTTTATCGTCCTGCAATTGCTAGAGACGTTGGATAAGATTGCACAACAGCCCGAAGTCAAAGCCAGCCTGTCAAAACCAACCTCCGAAATCCTAACCGTCTTGCAGCGACGCGCCAGGGAGGAGGATTAAGGATCGCCTATGCCTACGCGAAGCACGGACCGACTCATTGTTGGCATCCTCATGCTGGGCGTGATGCTCTTGCTTACTGCAGCGTTCACGCTCCTGCTCGCCGTCACCACGCCGGAAGCTTTCCAACCGATCATCAACAGCGAGACGCCTGTACAAGGAGCGCTGGCGCTTGCAGGCAGCCTCCCCGTCGGGATGTTCATCGCGCTGTTGCTCGCCTTTCTGGGCGCCCAGGCGCTTCTGATCCAATTCGTTCAATCGCTTTACGCACTCTCTCCCGAAGAAGCCACCAAACTGGTCTGGCGCATCATGGTCGGCGTCTACAAAACGCCGCCTCTCGATCCGATCATGCCCGTAACCGAAGGGCGACCCCATCCCGATGGCCCAGAAATCCTGTACAAAGTCGGCGGGCCTGGACATTTGAGTGTTGGGCATGATACGGCGATCGTTCTGGCGCGGGGAGGAACGATCACACGGGTGGAATGTGCCAGCCTGTGCCGGCTCGAAGCCTTTGAACGGATTTGGGACAAAGTAGACTTGCGCCCTCAGAACCGTGAATTCGAAGTGTCTGCCAACACCCGCGATGGCATCCCTGTCACATGCAAGGTGGAAGCGCGCTTCCGAATGCGCCGGGAAAATGACACGCTCACTGGCGTCGCCCCCCTGCCCATGGCATTCACCGATCAGGACCGCGCCACCGTGCTGAAACTTACGACGAGTAAAGTGGCTTTGGAGCCAGGTGGGAAGCAGGCGGTGACGGATTGGATGCGGCGCGTCACCAATGGCACGATTGATGGCGAGGTGCGCAACTACATTGAGCAATATCGCACGGATGAACTTTTCGATCCCACCCGGTCTGGCCCCTCATTGCTCACGATCATCGAGGAACAGGTGCAGCAAGCCATCCGCGAGCAAGCCTGGGAACACGGCGTCAAAATTGATCACGTCCACCTGATCTCCATCCTGCCCGATGTGAACGCCATCTCCGAGCAATGGCTGGAACTGTGGCGCAGCGAATGGCAATTCCGGGCGGCACAGGATGAAGCCAAGGCGCTGGTGCTGCCGGAGAAAGAGTACGAACTCGCGCGCATCCGCGCCCGCGCCGAGCTGCTCGACGCGCTGTTGGAGCCGCTCAAGAAAATCACCGTCGAGAACGCGCAGGGCTTCTCCACCGAGGTGCTGCTCGAATTCCTGCACGTGATGCAGAGCATGGCCGAAAAGGATCCGCTCGTCCAAAGCACCATGTTCCAACAGCTGGAAAGCCTGAACCTGATGATCACCCAGATTCTCGAAGGCGCCGGCGACACGCCACCAGCCCTGCCCAAACTGCCCGCCAAGGTCTGATATGCGCCATATCTGCGTGCCTCCTGCATTGGTCCCGCTACAGCTGGCAGAGTTTCAGGACGTGCCCGCACCGTTGCGCGCCTGGCTTGCCCTCGATGCGCCCCCGGCAACGCAACACCTCGCTTTCGATGAGGCGCTCACCATGGCCGAAAACGCGCTCACGGCGGTGCGGAATCAACGCGAGCGCCACGCCGAAGCGTTGCTCAGCCTGTACAAGGCCGATCTCTTGTGGCGTTCCGAGCGCTGGTTGGAGGCGCTAGAGTTGACCACGGCAGCAGCGAGCTGGCTCAAGGTACAATCCAGCCCCATCGCGCGCTACAACGAAGCCATCGCCGTCTATTTCGCCGGGCTGCTGTACTTCTGCCTGCATGATGACGCCCGCGCGTTGCCGCTGCTCATGGAAGCCCAATCCCAACTCGATGTGAGCCGGCGCTATTGGGCGGTGCATACCGGACGCGAGTATTTCGATGCCTGTGGGCAGGTAGCGCAATGGATTGCGGCGCTCACGCCGCTGCGCGGGCAAACGCCGCCGGGCAGCCACGCGCTCATCGTCCCCGTCTATCCGTACTGCGCCGGCGTTTCCGAAATCCCCATCGAAGCCCTGGCAATCTCCCTGGACAGGCTGCGCGTCCCCACCCGCGTGCTGGATTTCGATTTCTTGGCCGCCCCCGAATGGCTGCCCCTGGAAGTGAGCACCCTGCCCCTGCTCGACGTGCGTCCCGGCGCCTACTTCTTTGGGGTGCGGGTGGACGCCGACGAAACGCTGACGCCCCACAGCCGCGCCGGCGACATCATCCTGGTAGAGGCGCTCACGCCCATGGCATTGACCGATGATCCCGCGTGGGGCAGCGGAATGCAGCCCTTCACCCGCCGCCCGGATGGAACGCTCGCACTGCGTGATCCGCAGCGAACGGGGCAGGGTTTTGTCGGGATTCCACGGGCGTTGTTGCGACGATGAACTTCAGTCAAGTTTGAAGGCGCACATCGCCATTAGCTGCTCAACGCCTGCCGATATGCCGCCGCCGTCTCCGCCGCCGTCCGCTCCCACGAGAAGCGCGCCGCCTGCTGCAAGGCGCGCTCCCGCAATGTCCCGTGGAAAGCCGCATCGCGCAGCAACCGCGTCAACGCCGCTGCCGCCCCCGCGACATCATCCGGCGCGACCAGCACCCCGGCTTCACCGATCACTTCCGGCAGGCTGGCGGCGTCGCTGCCCACCACCGGGACGCCGCAAGCCAACGCCTCCAATGGCGGCAGCCCGAAACCCTCGTAGCGCGAGAGGAAGATGAAAGCGCGCGCACCCCGGTACAGAGCCGGCTTCGCGGCATCAGGAATGAAGCCGGTGAAATGCACCGCCGTCTCCGGCAGCCCCGCTTCGCGCCACAACCGGCGCGGGTCGGGGGTGAAGGCGCTATCCTGCGCGGGCAAGCGCCCCGCGATCACCAGCCGCGCCTGCGGAAGTTGCTCACGCACGCGCGCAAACGCGGCAAAGACCGCCGCCAGATTCTTCCGCACGTCGAAGCCGCCCAGATAGAGCGCATAGCCCGGCGCCAGTCCCAGCGCGTCGCGCTGCGCAGCATCCTCAGCGGCGGCAGTGGGGCAGAAATCCGCGTCCGCCGCGAGCCAGATCGCCCGCACGCGCGTTTCCGGCAGGCGCAGATGCCGCACGATATCGGGCCGCGCCGCCTCGGAATCCGTCAACACCAGCGCCGCGCGGCGCGCCGTAGCGCTGACCAGCGCCGTGTACAGGCGCACCAGCAGCCCGCCGCGATAGGCAGGCAACAGCAGCGGAATCAAATCGTGAACGGTGACGACGATGGGGCAAACAGCCCGCCAGGGAGAACCCCAGTAGGGGACATGCAGCAGATCCGCGCCCCGCCGGCGCACCGCGCGCGGCAGGGCGCATTGCTCCCACCAGACTTTGCCCCACGCGCCGGGCGGCGCCGGCAGCAACGCCGTCTCCACGCCCGGCGGAGCATCGGCAGGCGCCTGCGTCCCCGGTGTGAAGAGCGTCAAGGCGAGAGCCGGCTGGGTGCGCGCCAACGCCTGCACCAGCCGCCGCAGATATTGCCCGCTGCCCGTCTCCGGGCGCTCCCAAAACCAGCCGTTTAACGCAACGCGCATCACCGCTCGTGAACGTTGTAGGCTTGCAGCCCGCGATCCGTCTCCTGAATCTCGTACCAGACATGCGCGCCCTCGCACAGGGTCTTTTCTGGATCCCCGGATACGCCCGTCCGGTGAAAGAAGATTTCCGCTCCCTCAGCCCGCGTCAGAAAGCCATACGCTTTCTCCTGGCTGTACCACTTGACAATGCCCGGATGCAATCCCGGCTGTGGTTTGGCGCTCTCACGACATGCCGGACAGCGATCGGGCGCTACAACCGGAAATCCCAGTTGATCCTGTCGCCGTTGTTCCTCCACAGTAAACACAAAAGCCTTGCCGCACGCCTCGCAAGCGCGCAACTCATCACGAAACGTCATCATTCGATACCTCCTGCAAAAATAGTAACTGGTGAACAGAGAGCAGTAAGTAGTGAGCAGACTTCGCTGCCTTGACTGCTCACTGCTCTCGACTCACTTTTTTCTTGCTCGCATGGTGTGTGTTAGCACCGGAGTGTCCCCAGAGAGATAAAAAATCAGTGAGCTGTAAACGGAGGGCCAGCGTCTCAGTTAGGCGCTTCCCTCTACCCGCGACTCTGGCACCACCACCGCAGCCACCAGATCCCGCCCTTGCAACGCAATGACCGAAACGCCACGGGTCGCGCGCCCCTGCTCCTTGATCGAACGCCCGGTCAGCGTCTTGGCTGCGCCGCGCTGCGTCACCATAATCACATTCGAGGTCCCCTTGACCGTGCGGACCCCCATCAGCCGTTCATCCGCCGCGGGCTTGATGATTTGCACCCCTTTGCCGCCGCGCCGTTGACTCGGCATCTCCGTAAACGCCGTCAGCTTCGCCATGCCGTGATCCGTGATGGTGAACAGTTTGGCTTTGGGATTGACCACGGTGACGCCAACCGCCACGTCCTCGCCTTCGAGCTTGATGCCCGCCATCCCGCCCGCGCCGCTGCCGGTGGGGCGCACCTCCGCCGCCGCAAAGCGAATCCCCTGCCCGCTCGCTGCGCCAACAACCAGCTCCTCGTTCTCGTTAACCCAGACCACATCCACGAGCCAATCGCCCGCGTCGAGCCGAAGCACCGCCATGGGTTCACGTCCCACGCCGGGCAATTCCTCCGCCAGCAGTCGCTTCACCTGGCCCTGCGCCGTCACAAAACAGACCGAGCCGCCTTCGGGCAGGGTCGCCGGCAGCGCCAGCGATGTCAGCACCTCGGCCCCTTCGAAGCGCGTGAGCTGGCTGCACGGGGCGCCTTCCCCCTCCCAGGCTTGCCCTTCTGGCACTTGATGGACCGGCAACGCCACCGCCATCCCCGCCGCGGTGAACAGATAGAGCGTATCGCGCGTCGAAGCGCCAACCACGCTCACCGGCACATCCGCGGGCCGCGAGGGCACACGCGGCGCCTTGCCGTCATCGGGCGTCCGCGCGATATAGCCCTTGCGCGTCGTCGCCACCCACACCGGTTGATCGGGGATCAGCGCCCCAAACTCCACCTGGTCCCCCTTCACATCGAGAATGTGCGAGCGCCGCGCGTCGCCGTACTGTTGCTTGAGCGTCGCCAGTTCCTCTCGGATTGCCGCGCGCTGCAACGCCGGCGTCCGCAACAGCGTCTCCAACTCCTTGATGAGCGCCTTCAACTCCTTGAATTCATCCTGCAACTTCTTGCGCTCCAATGCCGCGAGCCGCTTGAGCGGCATATCCAGAATCGCCTGCGCCTGGATTTCGCTGAGCTTGAAGCGCTTGCACAGATTCTCGCGGGCCGTCTCCACCGTGCGCGAGCGGCGGATCAGATCAATCACCGCGTCGAGGTTGTCCAGCGCGATGAGCAGCCCTTCGACGATGTGCGCCCGCGCGCGCGCCTGCTCCAGATCGTGACGCGCGCGCCGCTGCAACACCTCCAGGCGATGCTCCAGGAATACCAGCAGCGCCTTCTTGAGCGCCAGCGTGCGCGGCTCGCCGTTGACCAACGCCAGGATAATGATGCCGTAGCGCGTCTCCAGCGCCGTGTGCTTGTACAGATCGCGCAACAGCTTGTCGGGATCCGTCCCCCGACTGAGATCAATCACCAGGCGCATTCCCTGGCGATCCGATTCGTCCCGCAAGTCGGCGATGCCATCGAGTTTGCCGGCGCGGGTCAGCGCGGCGATGCTCTCGATGAGCGAGGCTTTGTTCACTTGGTAGGGCAGCTCGGTAATGACAATGCGCTCGCGCCCGCCCTTGATGTCCTCCAGATGCGCCCGCGCCCGCAAGGTGATGCGTCCACGCCCCGTGGCATACGCCTTGAGCAAGCCATCATCCGTATCAGCAGTATCACGGCGGTAGACCAATCCGCCGGTGGGGAAATCAGGGCCGGGGATGAACTGCATCAAGTCCTCCACACCGATGTCATCCTGCTTTTCCCAATTGTCCAGCAGATGCACCAGCCCATCCACCACCTCGCCCAGGTTGTGCGGCGGGATATTGGTGGACATGCCCACGGCAATGCCCGAAGCGCCGTTCACCAGCAGATTGGGCAGGTTGGCCGGCAAGACCGCCGGTTCCTTCAGCGTGCCATCGAAGTTGTCATCCCAGGCCACGGTATCTTTCTCGATGTCGCGCAGCGCCTCCATCGCCAGCGGCGTGAGGCGCGCCTCGGTGTACCGCATCGCCGCCGGGGGATCGCCATCCACCGAGCCGAAGTTCCCCTGTCCATCCACCAACAAACAGCGGAGCGAGAAATCCTGCGCCATGCGCGCCATCGCTTCGTACACGGCAGCGTCTCCATGCGGATGGTATTTACCCAGCACCTCGCCGACGATACGCGCGGACTTCTTGTAGGGCGCGGTGGGGCGATTGCCCATATCGTACATCGCATACAGGATGCGCCGCTGTACCGGTTTGAGTCCATCCCGCGCATCGGGCAGCGCCCGCGCCACAATCACACTCATCGCGTAATCCATATACGCGCGTTGCACTTCGGAATTGATATCTACCTGTCGCACGATTCCAATTTCCATACCGCTGCACCTGCTCCCTCAAAAATAAAAATCAGTGGTAACTATACGTCAGGGGGCGGTTTTCGCAAGCGCCAGTTCAAAATCTCAACACGCGCAGTTGACATTGACTTTCAACCGTTTTGACCTAGAATTTTTCGACGATGGACGCCTTTTTTAATGACCTACGCTACTGGCTCAGACGCAGCCTGACCCTGATACTGCTGCTGTTGCTCCTCACAGGAGAAGGGCCGAATGCGCAAGACCAGCGCGTGCGGCTAAAGCAACTCAGCGGCGCGCTGCGCTTCGATTTCATCACCTGGGAGATCGAAGCGCTCGCGCGCAAAATCGCCTATGGCCTGCTCGCGCCGCAACGGTTCATGGATGATCCAGCGCAGGCAGATTTCGTGCTGACGTATCTCGACAATGTCGCGCAGGCGCAACAGCTGACCGCCGACATCGAGCGCAGTTTTGTCCGCACGGAGATCAAGGATCCGCTGGAAGCCACCGTCGCGCAGCGAGAGGCGCTGGCAGCGCTACGCCGCCGGATAGCTGCGCAGGCCCCCCTCGCAGAAGCGATCCTCGGCGAACAGGTGAGTCAGGTCTTGCGCAGCGGCGGCTTTGGCGTGCTGGGACAAATCCTGCCGCCAGTCAGCGGCGCGTTTACCCCGCTGCCCACCGTACTGATTGTTTCCCCCCGCGCGCGTATCGAAAGTATCTTCCAAGCCGAGCTGGTGACGGGGCTTGATGCCGCGCAACGACAAACGCTAGAGCAGCGCATCGAAACGGCAGAAACCGAGCTTTCCGCCTACGTCACCGCCATCGGCGGGCTTTCCGCTTATCCGGCGATGTTGCAAGAGACCTCGAACCTGGCGTGGGCGGCGGACGTGATCGCCCACGAATGGACGCACCATTATCTGCTCCATGCCCCGCTGGGCTGGTACTACAGCGCATCCGCCGATGTACGCACCATCAACGAGACGACGGCTTCGCTGATGGGGGAATGGGCCGGTCAGGAAGTGGTGCGCCGCTTCTACGCGCCGGCATTGCAATGGGAAAAGCCCTTGCCGGAGCCGCTCAGCCTGCCCCCGCGCGACGAGACGGTGTTCGATGCTTTCGATTTTCGGGCGGCGATGCACGAAACCCGCGTCCGTGTGGATCAACTGCTGGAGGAAGCTCGCATCGAAGAAGCTGAAGCCTATATGGAGCAGCG
>CAZDSF010000008.1:0-21987 GCA_964508025.1 uncultured Anaerolineales bacterium | reverse complement strand
AAGGTATGCGAAGCACAAAGAACATTCCAACCGGGCTGGTAGCCTGGAGCAACGAAAAAGGCAGAGACGACCTTGTTTAATCCGTTAAACTGGTTACTGGGGCTGTTTTCCCTGGACATCGGCATTGACCTGGGCACAGCCAACACCCTGGTCTACGTTCGGGGACGCGGTATCGTCATCAATGAACCCTCATGGGTGGCAGTAGATCGCAAGAACCCACGGCTGGTACTGGCGATTGGCGCAGAAGCCAAAGAAATGGTGGGCAAGACGCCTTTGCACATCGTCGCCATCCGTCCCCTCCGCGACGGCGTGATCTCCGAGTTCGACATCACCCAGGCGATGCTCAAATATTTCATCAAACGCGCCCACAAGGAGATCTTCATCCCGGTGCCGCGTCCGCGCGTCGTCATCGGCATTCCCAGCGGCGTGACCGAAGTCGAGAAGCGCGCGGTGCGCGAAGCCGCGCTCGAAGCCGGCGCGCGTGAAGCCTACCTCATCGAGGAGCCGATGGCGGCGGCGATTGGCGCCGGGCTGCCGGTAACGGAGGCGCAGGGCAGCATGATCGTGGACATCGGCGGCGGCACTACGGAAGTGGGCGTCTTCGCCCTTGGAGGCATCGTGGTGAGCCGCAGCATTCGTATCGCCGGCGACGAGCTGGATGACGACATCGTCCAATACGCCCGGCAGAAGTACAACCTCGCTATCAGCGAGCGGATGGCGGAGCGCGTCAAGATCAACATCGGGTCTGCCTATCCGCTGCCGGAAGAACAGGTGATGGGAATGCGCGGACGCAACCTCATCTCCGGTCTGCCGGAGCAAGTGGAGATTAGCAGTATCGAAATCCGCGAGGCGCTGTCACGCTCGGTCAATATCATCACCGATCTGGTGCGCGACACCCTGGATGAGACGCCGCCGGAGCTGGTCGCCGACCTGATGGAGACAGGGATCTGTCTGGCAGGCGGCGGCGGGCAACTCAAAGGGTTGGCCGAACGCATCAGCGAAGAAATGCACATTCGCGCCTGGGTAGCCCAAGACGCTCTGACCTGTGTGGCGCGCGGCGCCGGGATGGTGCTGGAACAATTCGACGCCATGAGCCAGACCCTTGCCAGCGACGACCGCCAGAATCCGGGAGGCTCAGCGTCCTGAAGCAGCCGGCGCAGCGGAGTGTAATCCAAGGACATTGAGATGATGACGATGGGGGCGGTATGACACGGCGCGAACGTCCGTGGTTGCCCTTCGTTTTGGCAGCGGTAGCCTTTCTCCTGCTCGCGCTCAGCGAGACCGGTTTGTTGCGCCCCGTGGAAGAAGTGATCGGCGCTGTCATTGCGCCGGTGGAGCGCGGGGTAGCCGGGCTGCTCCGAGGCATCGGCGACGTATTCCAGGGCGGGCGTGAGGCGCGTGAGCTGCAGGAACTTGCAGAGACGCTCCAGAAGGAAAATGAGCTCCTGCGCATCGAGAATATCCGTCTCCAGGAACAGTATGTGGCGGAGAACGAGCAGTTGCGCGGGCTGCTACAGTTCAAGAACGCCAATCCCACCTTCAACCTCATCGGCGCCGACATCGTCGCGCGCGGGCGAAGCGCCGTCGTTATCGGGCAGGATACCAACCCCTACTTGCGCTATCTCATCATCAATGCCGGTTCCCGCGACGGCGTCGCCGTAGGGATGCCGGTAGTTGCCAGCGGCGCGGTGCTGGTCGGGCGCATCGCGCGAGTCTCACCCCACCTCGCCTACGTGCAGCTGCTCAACGATCCCACCAGCCAGGTCGCCGCGCTGCTGCAAGGCTCGCGTGTTTCGGGCATGGTGGTCGGACGCGAAGACCCCGAAAAGGGCAATGTGCTCATCATGACCGAGATTCTGCCGGATGAAACAGTCACCGAAAATGAGATCGTAATCACATCGGGTCTAGGCGGGCTGTTACCCAGAGGCTTGATTCTGGGACAGATCGAAAGCATCACCTATCAAGAAGCCGCGCTCTTTCAGGAAGCGTTGTTGCGCCCGGCAGTAGATTTCCGGCGACTGGAAGCAGTCGTCGTGATCACCGATTTCGAGCGTCCGCCGATAGGGGAACTGGGAGACGTGCTGCAAACACCATGAGCCTTTACTTTGGCATCCCCATCCTGCTAGGCGCAGCCGTCCTTCAAAGCACCTGGCTCGAAAGAATCCGCATTTTGGGCGGGCGTCCGGATCTGGTGCTGCTCCTGGTCATCACCTGGGCTATCATTCGCGGCGCGAATGAAGGCGTGCTTTGGGGTTTCACCGCCGGCATCTTCTGCGATCTCCTCTCTGGCGGGCCTTTTGGACTGTGGACTGCGGTATTGACCGTGGTTGCCTTTATCACCGGCCAACCCTGGGTTCATCGCCTGGGCCCCACCAGCATTCGGCTGGCATTGATGGCGGCGCTGGGCACTTTTGCTGGACATGGGTTGTTGTTGATTCTGATGGCGTTGCTAGCTTACCCGGTCAACCTGGGACGCGCATTCAGTACGCTCATCGGAGCTGCGGCGTTGTTGAACTTCGTCCTCTCCCCCTTCAGCTTCGTCTTTCTGGTATGGTTTCACCGCCGCACCTTACCCGGAGGAAATATCGGCGCATGAGAACAAGTCTGGTCAATCCGACGCCTTCGGGCGTCGCCCGGCCCGGTTGGATTCAACGCGCGCCCCGGCTGGCCCTCATGGGTTGGGCCATCGCGCTGCTGCTAGGGCTGTATCTGGTACGCCTGTGGCAGCTCCAATTCGTCGAGCAGGGCTACTACAGCGCTCAGGCCGTTGAGCAGCAATTCCGTATCGTTTCTATCCCGTCAGCGCGGGGGATCATCTACGACCGGCACGGCGAACTACTGGTGCGCAACATCCCCGCCTACAACGTCACCGTGACGCCGGGTTATCTGCCAGATGATCCCGAACGAGAGCGCGCGGTGCTCGAACGGCTGGCGCGGTTCATTGAGATTCCCTATAGCGGGGTTGCGGTCGCCGCGCCCTATCGCCAGGAGCTAGGAACGGTGGGGCGCGGTGCGGCGCCGCCTTTTGGCAAACCGCCCCGCGATGGGCTGATCGAGATGATTGAGCGTGTGCGCTACATCGATCCCTATGCGCCGCTCGTGGTCAAGGAGAATATTGAGCGCGAGCTGGCGTTGCTGATTGCGCAAGAAGGCAGCGTGACGATGCCCGGCGTTGGCGTGGAAATCGTTCCCCGCCGCACCTACCCCACCGGCGAGCTCACCTCCCAGGTAATCGGTTTTTTGGGCAAGATTCCTCCGGAACGGGTCGAAGCCTATCGCTTGCAAGGTTACAACACCAACGTGGATCGCATTGGCTATGCCGGTATCGAAGCGGCGATGGAAGAGAGTCTGCGCGGCGTGCCCGGACGCCGAAACGTGGAGAAGGACTTCCTTGGCAAGGAAATTCGCACGGTAGGGGAAATCATCGAGCCGATCTCCGGCGATAACATCTACCTGACGCTGGATGCGGAGCTCCAGCGCGTAGCCGAAGCGGCGCTCAAAGAACAACTGGAGCGGGTGGGATCACGACGCGGGGTGGTCATTGCCCTCGATCCTCGTGACGGGCAAGTGCTGGTGCTCATCAGCCTGCCCACCTACGACAACAACTTCTTCGCGCGCGGCATCACGCGACCGGAGGATTTCCAGAAGCTCGAGGAAATCACCAACGATCCTCACAGTCCGTTGTTCAACCACGCCATCGCCGATCAGGTGCCGCCCGGCTCGGTGTACAAAGTCATCCCAGCCACCGCGGCGCTTCAAGAAGGCGTCATCAATCGCTTCACCTATCTCGATTGTCCGGGGCGGATGTTGCTCCCCAATCGCTTCGCGCCAAACGACCCCACCGCAGCACAACCTTTTGTCTGCTGGATTTTCCTGCAATACGGGCGGGGGCACGGCTCGGTGAACGTGGTAGATGCGCTGGCGCAATCGTGCGATATCTTCTTCTACAAAGTGGGCGGCGGCTTCGAGCAAGCCCGCTTCAATGGGTTGGGCGTGCAACGGCTGGTAGAATGGACGGAATACTTTGGACTGGGCGAAATCACCGGCATTGATATTCCTGGAGAATACGCGGTGCCGGTCTTTGGGCCAAAATCCAAACGGGATATTTACCAGGAGACCTGGACCACCGGCGACACATACAACATGGCGATTGGACAGGGCTTCGTCACCGCCTCGCCGCTGCAAATCGCCAACGTGATGGCGATGGTCGCCAACAATGGCATCGTCTACAAACCCAGACTGGTGCATCACGTCGTGGACGCGGAAGGCAACATGGTCGCGCCTTTCCAGCCAGAAGTGCTGCGCGAGCTGCAAGTGGATGATGCCGTTTGGCGATTGGTGAAAGACGGGCTTGAAGGCGCGATCTATGGCGGTACGGCGCCCCGCGCCCAGGTTGAAGGGGTGCGCATTGCCGGCAAAACCGGGACGGCGGAGTACTGCGACAATCTGGCGCAGAAAGCGGGCCTGTGCCCCGTTCCCGAAGGCAAGACGCTGCCCACCCATGCCTGGTTCATGGCCTATGCTCCTGCGGAAGCGCCGGAGATTGTGGTGGTAGCCTGGGTCTACAACGGCGGCGAAGGTTCGACAACCGCTGCGCCGATTGCGCAAAAGGTGCTCGACTACTACTTCAAACGCGCGACGGGGCAATTGCCCACGCTCGAAGCCCCCGAAGCGGAAACCCCATAGCGCGATTTCTCACCCGCTGATAGTTGCCTGACTTTGACTTAGAAATGACACCTCGCGGCAGCGCAGAAGCGCTGCCGCGAGGTGTTTTACTTTTCTGGCTTACCGTGTCTCAAACTTGAAATTATCGAAACGGGATTCGACCGGCGTCCAGAACCAGGAACCGGTGATCAAACCGACCTGGCGATGGTTGCGCAGCCCATCATCGGTGAAGGTCGTGATCTGGGTCTTGACGTTATTGTTGTAGACAAAAACCGTCGCCTGATTATCGCGCACTTCTACCAGGAGCCGGTTGGCCTGGTTATAGTTGTTTGCCAACAGATTCGTACAGGTGCCCCAATCACGAATCGGGATCGTAACCATGGAGCCGCCAAAGCCCTGATACCCGGAAACCGGCCAGGTGAAGCTGGTGTACCGGTTGACGGCGCACACGCCGTTCCAGTTCCACTCAAACACGTAGAACGAGGTGAAGTCCGCGTTCGCGCCAAAGACCAAGCCCGCCTTGCCTTCCAGCGGCTTATAATCGGGGAAAGGCATCTCCGCCTGGGCGAAGAAATGCGTGACCGAGACATCATAGTTGGGATTGGTGTTATTGTAGGGCGCCTTCGCCAGGCCCATCTTGTGATTATTCTGGTCGGCGGTGGCAAGGAAGATTTTCATGCGGTACGTGCCGTCCACATAATCCACATTCATCAAATCGCCGCCATCACTGCGCTTGTAGGTCGCGCGCGCCCAACCAGAAGCGGGATTGGAGAAATCATCGCTGAAGCCGCTGACAACCATCACCGAGCGCACATTGCTCCACTCACCATTGCCGTGTACATTGTTGCCGCGCACACGATAATGGTACGTTCCAGACCCCTTGCCGGTGATATTGATCGCATACGTTGAAGCTGCGACAATAGTCTCTTGAAGAGCGGTGCTGAAGTCGGCGCTGGTGGATTCTTGCAGGGTGTAGCTGGTGGGTACCGGCACATCATAGGGGCCATTGTATGCCCAACTGACGGTGTAGTTGCCGTCGAGATCGGCATTGCTGATCTCATTCAACACGGGCGGATAGGGCACCGGAGGCCAGCGGCGCATGATGAGCGGCAGATAGATGATGCTGCGCTGGTTGCGTACTGTGACCGAGATTTCATCTACTGCGCCGAGATCGCCGCCGATCTGACCGCGCGCGCGGATTGTGTAGACAGCCTCATCCGCCTCCGGCAGCGTCCAGTTGAGAGACCAGGTCCAGTAGCCCGAAGGGTGCTGCGCGACGGTCGCGGCCTGCCAGACGCCGCCATTGATGCTGACTTCGATCACGGGCAGATCTAGCTGCGGCGCAATCGGCTCGGCTAACACGCTGTGGCCCACCACAGTCGAAACCACATTGCTCCAACGGCTGGGGCCATTCGTATTGAAGGCTTGCAACCGGTAGTAGTAGGTTCCGTTAGCCTTACCAGTGATAAATTGCGGCGAGACAGCATTCGAGTAAGTCACGATGTTAGCATCGAAATAGGGGCTGGTGGATTCGGTCAACACATAGTTCAACGCGCCGGGAACCGCAACCCACGTCACATAGTACGTTCCCAGATGACCAGGATTGCTAATAGCGTTCAATACCGGATCAGTTGGGAAACCAGGATCATTGAGACTGTCCCAGGCGATACCGCTGATGGGCAGCACGGTACCGGCGTTAGCGGTAATCAGAGCACCCTTCTCGGGGTAATCAATCCGCACCGTAGGCGCTTCTTGCACCACCGGTTCAGCCAAAGCCGGCGCAGATGGGCCGTTGGTTGTTACCAGCAGCCCCAACAGCGCTCCAAAGAGCGCCAAGATTAACACACTTCTGAGTGAAATCTGTTTCACACGGCTATCCATTCTTCATCTCCTTTTGAAAAACAAATGTGAGTTACAACGACCGACACTACACAACGAAAAACCGCACAGGGCGGCTCTCTTTCGTATACCACAATTGCCCAGGATGCCAAATCGCCATAGCTTAAGACGTCAGCCCAATACAGAAAGTTCCCCGGCGGCGATGCTCTCCGGCGCGTCCACCCACGCCCCCACAAAAACCTCGCCGGCGCCAGGGAACAGCCGCACCGGCAGAATGCGGTTGTACAGCAGCGCCTCGCTCTCGATAACAACTTCGAGATAATTGTCGGTCCAGCCGCGCCAGCGCCCAACGCGATCCCGGCGTTCCCACAACACCGGCAACACCTTCCCGACGAAGCGCGCGCGATACGCCGCTGCCAGGGATTCGCCCAGCGCGCGCAGTTGCGCCGCACGCGCGGCGCGCAAGGGCGACGGCACCGGATCGGACAGCCGCACCGCCGCCGTGCCGCGCCGCTCCGAATACGGGAAAACATGCAGCCGCGCAAAACCAAGGGCCTCCACAAAGGCCAGGGTGGATGCGAAGTCCGCCTCGGTCTCACCGGGAAAACCGGTGATGAGGTCCGTCGTCACGGCTAGTTCGGGGCAGATCGCGCGCGCCCGCGCCACGAGCGCCGCAAAGTCTGCTACTGTGTGCCGCCGCCCCATCCGCCGCAGCACGGCATCGCTGCCGGATTGCAGCGGCAGGTGCAGCTGGCGGCACAATCGAGGATTAGCCCACAACGCCAGCAAACGGTCGTCCACGTCCCACGGTTCCACCGAGGAGAGCCGCACACGGGGCAAGGCGGTCTCCTTCAACAGCGCCATCATCAAATCCGCTAAGCGCACATTGCCGGGAAGATCATGCCCATAAGCGCCCAGACTCACACCGGTGAGCACCACTTCTTGCGCACCGTGGGCCGCAACGAGTTGCGCCTGCGCGATCACATCAGCGAGCGGAACGCTGCGCGCCGACCCCCGCAGCAGCCGGGTGTAGCAGTACGTGCAAGCAGCATCACAGCCATCTTGCACGGGGAGGAAAGCGCGGGTGTGATGCCAGAGTCCCGGCGTCCACGGCAGCGGCGGCGGCTCTGAACCGGCAATCAACGCGCTGGCGTGGGCCTTATCGGCGTTGGGCAGCGCCCAGACCACGCCCGGCTGCGCCCTGGCAGCCTCCGGTTCCGCCGTCACCCAACAGCCCAACACAGCAAGATTGGCGTTGGGATTGCGGCGATGCAGCACGCGCAGGCGTTGCCGGCTCTTGCGCGCCGCCTCGGCGGTGACGGCGCACGTATTGAGCAGAATGACATCCGCCTCCTCCGGGCGCGCAGTGGGCGCAAAACCGCCGCCGAGCAGCTGACACCCCAGCTGTTCAATTTCGGCGGCGTTGAGGCGGCAACCCAGGGATTCCAGGTAGACTTTCAAGGCCAAGATCAAATTCCACCACAGAGATTACGGAGAAAGTCTCGAAGAAAGTCTCGAAGAAAGCCAGGGAAGTTTTGATGCATCAACGGAGAGGCTCAATGCGGAGATTGTCGAAGGCCACTCGGACATTGGCTGCATCGAAAGCGCCGGCATACAATCCCACATCGCCCTGAGTCAGCGCGGCGTCAGCGACCTCGGCGACCAGCTCGCCATTCACCCAAAAGCGAAACTGCCCCCCTTCAGCGGCCAGCTCGAGGCGATTGGTCGCCATCCCTTGCGCTACAGCGGAGTGCGGGAACCAATCCGGCGAGAGAAGCTCCCAGCGCCCATCGGCGTAGCGAGCGACCCGCGCGTAACCATCCGCGCTGATGGAAAAGGCGTAGAAATGTTTGTCCCCATCCATGCGCACCAGAACGCCATACTCATTGTCGTCCGGCCCAGCGAAGGGCGTGGCTTCCACCTGCAACCGGAAATTCGCATACCGTTTGCCCGCCGTAGCCCACGCAATCTGCCCCGGCTCGCGCACACGGATGCGCAGTTGCCCGTCCTCGATGCGCGTCTCAGCAGACGCATCGGCGCTCAGCCGCCAGCTGCCCGCCTCATCGAAAGGCTCTTCCCAAACGTGCATCTCCACGCGCGGACGGCATGAAGTCCCGCACAAAGCCAGAAATAACAGCATGATCCAAAACACGCGCTTCACGGTCTGCTCGCTTTGAAATCATCAAACCAGACCAGCGTTGTCTGCCCGTATTCTACAGTGCCCGCACCAAAACCCACATCCCCGTTGGCGAGCGCGTCATCTTCTACGCGCGCGATCATCTCGCCGTTCACGTAGAAGGTCAGGGTTGTTCCCTGGCACACGCCCAGCAACCGGTTGATGCTGCCGTCGCGGTGAATCACCGGCGAGCGCAGCATGGCGGGACCGGTCAAAGGCTGCAACGGTTGATTCTCCAGGCGGCGAAACACGGCATAATAGCCATCGGCGCTCGCCGCGAAGTAGTAGAAGCCCTTGGAGCTATAACGGCAGATGACGCCAAAATGATTGTCGTTCGTGCCCTCAGAACGCGCCAACACCTCGACGGCGACATCCTTGTAGCTGCGATCCTGCGTCGCCCAGACAAACCAATGGGGCACATCAATGCGGATCAGGTACCTGCCGCTATCATAGCCGCGCACAAAGCTCTCCGTCGAGGCGGCGCCCCAACCGCTGGCCGGATCGGAGAAATCATCGGTGAACGGGCCAGAAGCACTCGCACATCCCGCCAGAAGAATCAGCCCCAAGCATAGCAACAGCCCGTGTCGTAGCCTCATATCCGCCTCCCAGGATGACAACCTGCATTGATTATACCGCGAAAGCCCCACCAGCAAAAGCCGCCCCGCCTTGTGCAATCAGCCGTTTATGGTAGAATGCGCAGCACTAAGCCCCTGTAGCTCAGATGGATAGAGCACTGGCCTCCGAAGCCAGTGGCCCGCGTTCGAATCGCGGCAGGGGTATCGCCAGGCCCGGCTACAGCGCCGGGCTTTTTTTATGGGCGTTTTGTCAGCTGACCGGAACTATGCCGCGCGAAGCGCGCCGCGCCAGTGTTCCTTCGAGTGCAAAGAGCAACAGCGCGATCCAAATGATGCTGAAGCCGATCAAACGCGCGAAGTCAAAGGGTTCCCGATACACAAATACCCCAATGAGGAATTGCAGCGTCGGCGCAATGTATTGCAACAAGCCCACCAACGTCAGCGGAATGCGCCGCGCCGCCGATGCAAAGAGCAACATGGGCGCCGTGGTCGCCAGTCCCGTACCGATGATCAGCGCGTCCGTGCGCCATCCCAGATGCAGAAAGGCGCCCGCGCCGCCCCGCTCCACGAGCAACAGATAGCCCAACGCAATGGGCAGCAGCATCGCCGTCTCCAACGTCAACCCGTGGAAAGCGTTAAGCGGCGCGGTTTTCTTGATCAGCCCATAGACGCCAAAGAAGAGCGCCAACATCAGCGCGATCCAGGGCAGCGCGCCGTAGATCAGGGTGAGGTAGAGCACCCCCACCCCCGCCAGCCCCACGGGAACCCACTGCCAGGGCCGCAAACGCTCGCGCAAGAAGACGACGCCCAGCGCCACACTCACCAGCGGATTGATGAAGTAGCCCAGACTGGTCTCGACGATAAAACCCGCGTTGACAGCCCACACGTACACATACCAGTTCAAGCCGATGAGCAGCGCCGCCACGAAATAGATGCCCAGCACACGCGGTTGCGCTATCGCGGCGCGGAATTCCCGCCACTGGCGCGAGAACAACAACATACCGCACAACAACACGCACGACCACACGATCCGGTGCCCCACAACTTGCACCGCCGGCACATGCTGGAGCGATTTCCAATAGACGGGCAACAATCCCCAAACAACATAAGCACTAATGGCGTACCCAATCCCTTTATTCAAAGTGTTCCTCCGTGACCATATCATCCACCAAAGCGCCCCACGCCCCAAACGATATAGGCGATAAGCGCCGCGACCAGAAACAGCGCCATGCCGCCGATGAGGACATAATCTGCCGCACCTAGCCGGGCTTCGTGCAGATAAGTGCGTTCCGGGCTGCCCGTGAAGGCTTTTGCCTGAAGCACAACTTCCAACTGCTGCGACTTTACCAAGGCGCCCAGAATGAGCGGAATGGCAACACGCGCGTACAGATTGAGTCGGCGGAGCAACGGCAAGCGCTCCGGATCCAATCCCCGCAACCGTTGCGCCTCCAGAATAGCGCGCAATTCCACTGCCAGAAGCGGGAAGAAACGCAGCGCCGTGGAGATGACAAAAGCGATTTTGTACGGTATCCGCAAGCGCACCAGGCTGATCAGCAGAGCATTGACATCCGTTGTGAAAATTGCCAAGGGCACCACAAGCGTCATCGTCAGCGTTTTGAAGATGATGTTCAACCCATAGCGCAGCCCCTCCACAGAGAGCGTCGCGCCGCCGATCAAAGCCCAATACGTGGGAAGGTGCAGCAACGGCGTCAATGCAGTTTGTCCCGTGCGCGCCGCAATCACCGGGCCCGCGAAAAAGCCCTGCATCAGCAGGATGAAGACGAAAAACGGCGTCAGCAGCCGCAGCAACCCCAGCAGATAACGCAACGACACGCCGGCTGCCAGGCACGCGCTCAGCGTCGCCGCCGCGAGCACGCCGCCCCAGACCGGGCTTTCCCAGAGAAAAGCCACCGTCGTCAAAGCTGCCATCAGCGCCAGCTTGGAGCGAAAATCCAGGCGCGTGAACAGTGAATCGCGGGAAACCGTCTGCCAGCCAATCACAGTATGCAGCTTCTAGTAACCGGAACGCAATCGGCCCAAGGTCGCCGATATGCGCGCATAGAACGTAGGGCGACGCGCGAGGCGACGCGCCTCCAATGACCTCTCAGTAAGCGGCATGGAGGGGTTTGATCAAGCCCGTCGCGCGCAGACCAGCAATGACGCCCGTCCCAACCACCGCACCGACCAGGCAACGCGCCAGATGCTCGAACGGCGCCGCCGGCGCCATCAGCCACCAGTTCTCGGAGGCCCAGTTGTACGCGAGGTAGACCCACGTCGCCGAGACCAGATGCGCCAGCCCGCTGCTGATCCACGTCCCCAGAAACAGCCCCAGCGCCATGCGCCGCAACATTGCCTGGCGCAGCCAACGCGCACAGAGCGAACGGACGGGTGAGACGAAAAGCAACAACGCCGACCAATTGATGAAGGAACCCGCGAGCACGGCGCGCGGATCGGCGCCATTTTGCACGATGGCGCGTCCGCCGTAGAGCAGATACGCCGCGCTGAAGAAAATCGCCAGAGGCAGCGCCCAACGTCGTCGCGGACCGGTCGCCGCCAAGACGCCTGCCGCCAGCGCGCCCGCCGCCGCTCCCGCCACCGAAGCGCCCGGAATGGTAGTATTCTGCGGATTGAGGAAGATACCGATGAGCACGCCCACGCCGTTTGCCAGCGCGCCCGCCAAAGGCCCTAGCAACCATCCCACTAGCCCGTACAATCCCTGGCTGAGGGGGAAGCTTCTGCCAAAACCGATCACCACAGAAAGCGGCAGCGGCACGATGGTAAAGGCAATCATCACCGCCGTCAACGCGGCAACATAAGCAATCGGCGCGCCGTCCAGAGTCACGCCGCCATGATGACGAAATTCACGTTCTGTACCGGAAGGAATCTGAGTCACAGCAATACTCCCTCAAAAACAGACATCAATGTGTAGTAAACGGAGAGCCATCAAAACCCAGTCTCGCGTCACAGCGAAACACAGCGCCAGACAGCCACGCATGGCGACCTGCACGCTTTGCGGGTAGAAAGGCAATCTCGCAGCGAAGTCCAACAGTCGCGGTCAATAAGCCGGGGCAGAGGGCTTGCGGCTTTCTCCGGTGAAATGCAAATACAAAGTCAACCCAAAGTAGTAGACCGGAAAGAGCAAGCTAGCCCACAGCAACAGCGCCGGCGCTGCGTCAAAGGTGATAAGCAACGCCAGCAAGCTTAGACTCCATAAGAAGCTCAATCCCAGAGTCAGACGGCGCAGCGGCTTAATCTTCCACGTCACATACTTGATCGGCACCCAGACGAGAATCGCCAGCGTCGCCAGGGCCAATGCCGTGAGCGTTGGATGAGCGCCCAGCAAATAAAGGTAAAAGATAGCGATATTCCAATAGGAAGGAAAGCCGGTGAAATAACCGTCATCGGTCTTGGCGACTTCCTGACAGAAGCCATAAGCCGAAGCAACGAGCACCAATCCCAGCACAGGGACCCCGGCGCCAGCCACCATCCCAAAACGATAGGCAAACAGCATCGGGATGAAAGTGTAATTGATGTAATCGGTGATGTCATCCAGTTTGCGCCCGTTGAAGTCCGGCGTCCAACGCTGCACCTGCCAGCGCCGGGCAAAGGGCCCATCAGTGGCATCAATGAACAGGGCCACGCCCAACCAGATAAAGACATGCTGAGCATTGCCGGCAAACAACGTCCGCAACGCCAGAAACGCCGCCAGCAGCCCCAGGCTGGTATAAATGTGAACAGCCCACGCGCGCAGGACAAAGAACCGGGACGACAGCTTGATAGTAGGTATAAAAATGGAATTCTCGGCGCTCAACTTTTACTCTCCCCTTCATCTATCCGATACATGAGCATGGCTTGATGAGCCAATGTCACGGCGACACATCACGAACGTTATTATAGCATACTCACGGTGCAGATAGTATTCTCATCTCAATTGTGGTACAATAAGTCAACACTGCATATAACAGTTGGAGCAACAATGACAGAACACGATACGGGATATAAACCGCTGGGATGGACTTATGGGGGACAGGCGCTCATCGAGGGCGTGTTGATGCGCGGGCCGCACGTCGCCGCTGTGGCCGTGCGCCATCCTGATGGGGTAATTGATGTCAAAACCGAAAAACTGGGCCAGCTCTACACCGGGCCGCTCAGCAAAATCCCCTTTGTGCGAGGCTTGCCCATGTTGTGGGATTCTCTCGGCCTGGGCATGAAGGCCCTGTTCTACTCCGCAGAGATTGCCGGACAGGCGGATGATCCCAATTTCACCCTTAAAGGCGGCGCGGGCATCGGCTTGGGCGCGGTCTCGATGCTGCTGGGATTGACCCTCTTCATGGTGTTGCCTTCGCTCATCGCCGGGTGGCTGGTCTCAGGCGAACGCACGCTGCTCTTCAACCTGGCTGAAGGCGCCATTCGTCTCACGCTGCTCGTGGGCTACATGGCGGCGGTCGGGCAGATGGCGGAAATTCGCCGCGTTTTCGCCTATCACGGCGCGGAGCACAAAACCATCAACGCGCACGAGGCAGGCGCGCCGCTCACGGTCGAAGGGGTGCGCCCTTTCACAACTGCGCATCCCCGCTGCGGGACGGCCTTTCTGCTGCTGGTGGTGCTCGTCTCCATCCTCGTCTTTGCGCCGTTGGGCAAGCCGGCGCTGCTCGTGCGATTGGCCTCACGCCTGCTGCTGATCCCCGTCATCTCCGGCATCGCCTACGAGGTGTTGCGCTTCACGGGCAAGCACGCCAGCCATCCGCTCGTGCGCGCGCTCATCACGCCAAATCTGGCCTTGCAGCGGCTCACCACCCGCGAACCGGATGACGCTATGCTGGAAGTTGCGCTCGTATCGCTCAAAGCCGTGCTGGAAGGAGAAGCCGCCGCCCAGGAGTAACGCCATTCCGTGCAGCAAATCCGGTCAGGGCCGGATTACATACCATGACTGACACTCGCATAGCAGCCCAAACAGCAAAATCGAATCGCATGGTCGCCTACCGCGCCATCTGGCGCCTGTGGGCGGTTGTCATGCTGCTAGGGCTGAGTCTCGGTTTTGCCGCCATAGAGGCGGCAGCGCAATCACCGCCGCCGCCCTCCATCACCGTTCGCGGCGATCACAATTATCCCCCTTACGAGTTTCTGGACGCAGACAAGCCCACAGGCTTCAACGTGGAAGTGATGCAGGCAGTGGCAAGGGTGATGGATTTGAACATCGAGATCACCCTCGGCCCGTGGTCAGAAGTGCGCAGCCAGCTGGAATCCGGCGAGATTGACGCGCTGCTAGGCATGGCGTACTCAGAAGAGCGCGCACAAGTGGTTGAGTTCACTACTCCCCACTCCATCCTGTTCTTCGATCTCTTCGTGCGGCGCGGAAGCGATCTGCACGGGTTGGAAGATCTTGAAGGCAAAACCATCATCGTCCAGGGCGGGGGACTGATGCACGATTATCTCGTCCAAAACCATCCCGAGGTGACAATCGTCACGGTACAGGATGTCCCCGATGCCCTACGACTGCTCGCTGCGGGGAAATATGATGGCGCCCTGCTCAACAAAATGCAAGGGCTATACTTTGTCCACAACCTGAAGTTGACCAATCTCACCACCACGGGCCTGGAGCTGTTGCCGCGAGAGTACGGTTTTGCGGTGCGCAAAGATGATTTTATGCTGCAACAAAGCCTCAATGAGGGCCTGACGATCCTGAAGAATACCGGCGAATACCGCAGCATCTACAACAAATGGTTCGGCGCTTACGAAACACGCGAGCAGCTGGCGCTCCTGCGCGCCTACTGGTGGATACCGGGCAGTATTCTGCTCCTGCTGGGCCTTACCTTTGCGTGGTCCATCACGCTGCGCCGAGAGGTGCAGCTGCGCACCGAGGCGCTCCAGCTTCGATATCAGGAGCTGGCGTTGCTGAATCGCGTAATTATGACGGCGGCCTCGACTCTGGATGTCCGCCAGGTGCTCGAAGTGCTATGCCACGAACTTGCTATCGCGCTGAAATTGCCACAAGTAGCAGCGAGCCTGGTCATTCCAGAACAAGATCATGTAACCATCATCGCCGAATACCGTGAACCGGGACGGCCCAGCGCGCTGAACGACAAGATCCCCATCACCATCCCTTCGACCGCGTATGTTCTGGAGCACAAAAAACCGCTATTGGTGGAAGATACCCTACACGATCCCTGTATGGAGGGACTGGAAGAACTCATGACCCGGCGCGGCATGGCTTCGTTGCTCCTGGTACCCATCGTAGTCCGGGATCGGGTCATCAGCACATTGGGCCTGGATTCGACCTCTCCGCGCAAATTCACGCCGGATGAACTGGCATTGGTTCAGAGCGCGGCGACCGCCGTAGGCCAGGCGCTTGAAACCGCCCAGTTGCATGCCGAGCTGCAACAACGCGCAGAAACGCTGGAACACATCGTCGCACAACGCACCCGCGAATTGCAACAGGCGCTCGAAGCTGCGCAAGCCGCCGACCGGGCCAAATCCGAATTTCTTGGCAATGTCAGCCATGAGCTGCGCACCCCGTTGACCAGCATCTTGCTCTACCTGCGCTTGCTGGAACAGAACTCGCGTGGGGCAACGTCCTCTTACAATCAAGCCCTCTATCGCGAAGCCAAACGCTTGCAGTATTTGATTGAAAGCCTGCTGCAAATCTCGCGCCTGGATCTGGGAAAAGCCGAAGCGGACTTTCAAACGGTGGATCTAAATGAGATGATGCGCGTTCTGGTTGCAGATCGAGAGCAGCTCTTTGCCAGTCGAGGCTTGGCGCTGCACTGCACCCTGGCAGCCGAACTGCCCAACATCCATGCCGATCCGCATCTGCTGGAACAGGTCTTCACCAATTTGTTGACCAATGCCATGAACTACACGCCCCTTGGCGGACGGGTAGATGTGAACACCCAATGGGTGCAGCAGGACGGCGCACTGTGGGCCACCGTCACCGTGCGCGATACGGGACTGGGCATCAGCGCCGAAGATCATGCCAGGCTCTTCCAGCGCTTCCAACGGGGCAGCGCCAGCCAGGCGCTAAACGTGCCGGGAACGGGCCTGGGACTTTCCATCAGCGCCGAGATCGTCAAACTGCACGGCGGGCACATCACCGTGGAAAGCGCCGTCGGCCAGGGCAGCGCCTTCACCGTCTGGCTGCCGGCTGTGAACACCTGAAAGCACCGCCGCAATTCACCTCCTGTTAACACCCCCGGCAAAGACACCCCCCTCCCGAGAGCAAACGCTCAGCCTTTCCCGCTGCTTGTATTAAAACACCCTCGTATTCACGAATTTTAGGAAATCTCTAACTACTTTTCGCATCTAAAAAACGATTTTATGTCTGAAATGGTTACAGCCTGTATGCGCTATATCCATACATAGAATGTGTGTTAACCTGTTACAGTTACAAGGAGGGTGCTATGAATATGCGAAAGTTGTTTGGTTTGCTGGCGTTGGTGACACTGTTTGGCTTCGCCTTTGGCGGCGCAAAGACGGCGGCTGCGATTACTACCGAACCTGAAATCTGCGGCGAAGCGGCAGTGTATACCCTGTGGGGAGGCAAGACCATTGACGTAGGTACGGTCACGGTAGCAAACGATGAAACCAACCTCTATGTCACCTACCAGACCACGGGCGATTGGTATCTGACCGAAGTACACTTGTACGTGCTAGACTACGAGCCGCTGGAACGCCTCACGCCAGGACACGCGCCCTATAAGAGCGGGAACATCGCTTATGCGACTAGCTATACCTTCATCGTTCCGCTGGCGAATTTGGGCTTCCCTGTCACTTGTGATGAAACAGTGCTGTGGCTTCAGGCTCATGCGGCTGTGGTCAAAATCGTTGATGATGAAATCGTGCAAGACGAAACCGCCTACGGCGGCGACATCAACCCAGATGCCAATCCCTGGTATGGCAACATCCGCTACATGGTGCAGTGCTGCAACGGCGAGGAACCTTGCTATGAGTTCATGGGGGAAACCGCCTGGGCGGCAGGAACGCGCTATGTGCGCCGAGGCAACTGGGCCACTTACACGTCATACATACCTGACAGCACTGTGATCCTTTACGCCGGTCAAACCATCAACGTGGGCACGGTGCACTTCTCTGCTCCCGTGGATGGTCTCGTCACCATCACCATCCAGCTGACCGGCGACTGGGAATTTGCCCCGACGGCTGAGAATGTCAAGATTCAGGACTACGCTGTTGCACCTTCGGGCAATCCCGCACCTGGGCTTTTCGCGTGGAAGGGAACGGGCGAAGGGCAATCCTTCAGCATTGAAGCGCCGGAGAACAATTTCTACGGCGTCCATGTGGATGTGGGATACTGGATGCAGGTAGCCTGCCCAGTCGAATAACATATCCCCATTATCACACCACAGCCACCGTGCGCGGGTTTTGTACCCGCGCACGGTTGTTTTTGCGCCGGCCCTCGTTTATGTGACACTCAACGCGAACGCGCCCGCTTCGCCATATAGATGTCGGGCTTGCCAGGGCCGTTGGCATCGGGGACAACGCCGACGATGATGAAGCCCAGCTTCTCGTAAAACGAGTACGGATGCCCCTTGAGATTCTGAATACGCGCAATATGCCCCCACAGGTCGGTGTACAGATCGGCGCCGCCAAGTGAGGTCATGTCGTCCTCATCATCAGTGCCGAGGAATATTGTCAGCCCGCCGCGCGCCGCGACCTGCGCCTCCAGGTCTTCAACGAGCGCGCGCCCGATCCCCCGGCCGCGTTGATCGGCGCGGACAACGAGCGGGTGCAGCTCCCAGACGTGCCCATCATACTGCGGCAGCCCGCCGATCCAGCCAAGCACGGTCTCCCCCTCAACCGCGATACGGCAGATACGCTCCGCAACGAGACATTCGCGCACCTCCTCCAAAGCCGCTTCCAGCGTGGGCCAGGCGTTGGGCCAGTGCTCACGGAAGCCTTCAACCAGCAACAGCGCCGCCTGCTTGATAGCGGCTTCATCATCGGGACGTAAATCACGGATGTGCATGGAAACCTCCGATAGAGAAAGTGAAAAGGCGAGAAGGTAAGAAAGTGAAAAAGCGAGAAAG
The DNA here is from genome assembly GCA_964508025.1 of uncultured Anaerolineales bacterium. GTDB lineage: Bacteria > Chloroflexota > Anaerolineae > B4-G1 > SLSP01 > JAAZNO01. Next base: position 3,691 of record CAZDSF010000008.1, on the reverse strand, counting down.
CGACGGAATCTCGTTTTGAGAATGCGGCTTTGCCGTGGAGTATGGATTCAGAAGCCAGCCGCCAGATCGGCCAGCGCCATCCGCGCGGCGACGCCGCCGGAAAGCGTCACCATCGGCACGCCGCCGCCGGGATGGGTGGTACCGCCCGCGAAGTACAGGCCCCGCACGTCCGCAGCCCGGTTGCCCGGACGCCGCAGCACGTTGAGCGGGTCATTCGCCGAAAGGCCGTAGAGCGCGCCGCGCCAGGCCCCCGTCCGCACGGCGATGTCGCGCGGCGTGAGCAAATGCTGGCTGCGCAACCGCGAACGCACATCGTAGCCGAAGTCCGCCAGCCGCGCCAGCACTTTCTCCGCATACGCCTCCGCCTGCACGTGCCAATCGAATTCTGGCCCCAGCGGCGGCGCATTGACGAGCACAAACCAGTTCTCGCAACCCTCCGGCGCGTGCTGCGGATCCACCTTCGAGGTCGCGGTGACGTAGACCGTTGGCTCGCGGGGCGGCAGTTGCCGCTCGAAGAGTTCCACAAACTCCTGCCGGTAATCCGAGGAAAAGAAGATGTTGTGCTGCGCCAGCGCCGGAAACGTTCCTTCGACGCCCAGCAGCAGCACAAAGCCGGAACCGGAAGGCGCGCTGCGGCTGAGAAGACGCCGCCGCCGCGCCCCCACCTCTGACGGGAGCAGCTCGCGGTAGACGGTGCTCAGATCCACGTTGGCAATCACCGCGCGCGCAGGCGCCTGCTCGCCATCGGTCAACATCACGCCGCGCGCGCGCCCGTTCACCACCTGGATACCGGTCACGCGGCGCCCGGTGTGAATCTCAACGCCGAGCTCCTCAGCCAGACGCCGATAGGCGCGCGCCAGCTGATAGATGCCACCCTGGGGATACCAGATGCCATCATTCAACTCCACGTGCGCGATCACATTGTAGACCGCCGAAGCCTGGTAAGGGCTGGCGCCCACGTAAGTGGCGAAGCGTCCGAGCAGCTGTTGCAGATGGGAAGAGCGCACATACGCGCGATGCGCGCCGTGCATCGTGCGCCAGACATCCACCTTGAGTATATCGCGCAGCGGCACGCCCAACGCGCTGGCAAGAGTCGGCGGGTCGCTGTAGATGAAGAGCCGCCCCGCTACGCGATGCAACGCCGCGGCGTGCGCCAGAAACGCGAGATAGCCCTCCACGTCGCGCGGCTCCAACGCCGCAATCTGGTTCAGCATGTCGGGCAGATCGCGCGTCGCGTCGAACACCGTCCCATCGGGGTAGAAGTAGCGCGTCAGCGGCGCGACCGGCAACAGCGTGACGTAGTCCTCCAGGCGCCGTCCAGCCGCAGCGAACAGCCCCTCCAACGCGGGGCGCATGGTGATGACCGAGGGGCCAAGGTCCCAGGTGAAGCCATCGGCTTCCAACAACCCCATCTTCCCACCCACGTCAGCGTTCTGCTCGAAGACCACGACCCGTTCACCCGCCGCCGCGAGGTGAATGGCCGCGCTCAAGCCGCCGATGCCGGCGCCAATGATCATAAGGGGATCAGATGTTGCAGTGTTCATAGCGCAAGCGTACTCAAAGTGATAAAAATGTCAACAACAAAACAGCGGGATGACTGCGTCATCCCGCTGTGGTTGATGATAGGCTGCGCCTATTACCAGGAACGGCCGCCGCCACGACGGTCGCGGTCGCCGCCACGGTCGCGATCCCCACCACGAGGACGCCCACCGCCGCCGCCGCCGCTGCGGAACCCGCCGCCGCCACCGCGATCCTCGCGCGGGCGCGCGATATTCACGGTAAGATTGCGACCCTGGTATTCGTAATTGTTGAACTTGCTGATGGCCGCCTGCGCATCCGCCTGCGATTCCATCTCTACAAAGCCAAAGCCCTTCGAGCGCCCCGAATCACGATCCTTGATCAGAGCGACGGACTGCACCGCGCCGGCCTGCGAGAAAAGCTCGCGCAAATCTTCTTCGGTAGTCGAATAGGGCAAATTACCAACGTACAGTTTAGACTCCATTTCCTCAATTCTCCAATTTTGTTTGATGTTTCGCCGGCCGGTGCTGCTGATGACAGATTCGACTTCCACCTACTCCTGACATACCACATGCTTCTCCGGTTACGGGCGCTTGACTGACAAGTTGAACCGATGGTAAAAACGAACCAGTTTCGAAAGCGCTCACTTACGCGCTATGCAATCCAGACCATAAAACTCCTTTCGCTCAAACCAACGGCCCTTGTCCTGCGCCGCATAGCTGCCGCCTGACAGCGTCAGTCCAACAAAGCCTATTGTACACCAGACTGCTATAAACACAAGCGACAAGCACCGCCCCAATCTGCCGCTACGGACTTCAACCCTCTTCTACCACACGCTCCTGGAGTCCCAGCTGCACAACAGCGTCGTGCTCGAGCTCCCACAAGGCGCGTTGCGGATTCCACCGCCCGCCCGCCGCCTCGACCTGAGCCCGCAAATCCGCTTCGTCCGGCGCCAGCCGCACCATCACCACGGCGCCGACTGGATACCACGGTACCTCCTCCACAATCAGCTCGACCGTTTTGTAACGCTTCCGCCGCTCAGCATCGTAGCGGTAGCGCACGCAGATGAGCCGGTCGCCATACTCAGCCACCAACGCCTTAGTCCCAGGCAATCCAGGCGTCAGAGTCAGTCGTGTGCGCATAGGGCCTCCTCAAGATTTAAGGATGAAGGCAGAAGGCGGAAGAATGAAAACCTCCGCTTTTCCAACGAGAAGAAATCACGTCGTAGTGAACAGAGAGCCGTCGTTAGCCCTCTCTATTGACTGCTCACCGCTCTCTACAAACTGTGCTGCGAGAAAATGACCTGCGGTTGCTCGCGGGTGAGCAACGCCGCTTGCGTCCATCCGCCGCAGAAGCGCGTGACCAGTTCGGCGATCTCCCGGCAAACGGCTTCGACTTCACCGCGGGGCACAGGCGGCAACCCGTCCACATTGAATTCCACCGCCCGCGTTTCCGGCAGCACCAACGTGTGCTCCGCTTGCCGCCAGCTCCAACGCCGGGTGAGCACCACATTCCCTTCAACAAAGATAAATTCGCCAGGCAGAGGATGTTCAACTTGCTCAAAGCTAAAGGGGATGAAGCGCTCTTCGCCGGTTGCCGGGCGCAACGCGATGTCCTGTGTCAACACATCCGTGGCGTGTCCGCCGATGGGCAGCCAATGCCGCAGCGAGATCAGCGTGCCGATGTCCACCAGGGTGTTGATCGCCGGCAACGCCTGCCCGCGCAGCACGCGCCGCAGCAGGGCCTCAATGGAGGGCCGAAAGTCGCCGGGTTTGTAACCCAGGCTGCGGAAAGCCTCGCGCCACGCCGCAATGCGCGGGTGCGCGGTGAGAAATTCAAGCGTGAGCTGCTCCCGCGCTTCCGCTTCCGCCGCGCGCAACAACGCTAACAATTCCAGGGGGGAATCGCCGTTGCGGACCTCATAGGCAAAGACCACGCCCCGAACATAATCGGGGAAACGCTCGAAAATAGCCGCATCAATGGTGTAGGACAGCTCAGGCATCCAAACCTCATGTGGAGAACGGCACTCCCACATTCAGTATATACCTGAATACAGTTCGATGCAACTCCAGATTCAGTCTCGCGTCGTAATCGTGCGCCCCTTCCAGCGGACGCCACCGTAGCGCAACCGCCAATAGATCGCCTGCGAGGCAATCACCGCCATCAGGATGAC
>CAZDSF010000007.1:36329-84700 GCA_964508025.1 uncultured Anaerolineales bacterium | reverse complement strand
CAGTGTTCACCCCTCTAACAGGGCTTGTGCCTCGCCATAATTGGCGAAGGTATTGGTCTACGCTTTCGGTTTGTTGTTCAGCGTCGAGGCGCTCGGCAAACGCCTCCAGTGGCCCCAGGCTGTGACGCGCAAAATCGTCCACATCGGCGCGGGCATGTGGATCTGGGGCATTCTGGCGCTCTTCGACCACTGGTTCATTGGCATTATCCCCTTCGCCACTTTTATCGTGCTCAATTTCATCTTCTACCGCCAACAGTCCTTCAAAACCATGGACAGCAGCGACTCATCGCCGGGTACGGTTTATTTTGCGATCTCCATCACTGTGTTGTTCGGCTTGCTCTGGCGCACGGGCGGGATGCTTGACCGCGTCCCCTTCGCCGCCGCGGCTGTGATGGCGATGACCTGGGGCGACGGGCTGGCAAGTCTGGTAGGCTACAGCTGGGGACGACACAAGTACACGCATCTAGGACACGTCCGCTCCTGGGAAGGTACCGCCGCGATGGCGGTAGGCAGTTTCGTCGCCATTTTTCTGACCTTGTGGCTGCTGCCGGCATCAGCGCTCAGCCCGCACAGCGCGCCGCTGGGGAGCGGCGCGAGCCTGGTGCTGGCGCTTGCGGGCGCGATCGTCGCTACTATCGCCGAGAGCTACTCGCCCGCCGGCACCGACAATCTGAGCGTGCCGCTGCTAACCGGGCTGATGCTCTATCTGGCGAGCACCCTACTCTAGCCGCGAGGGGATCGAAATGGCGTCATTGCTGCCACAACTGCTTCTTGGCATCGCGTTGAGCGGGGTGATCGCTTTCGCCGGCTACCGCAAACAGGCGCTCTCGGCCAGCGGCGTCGCCGGGGCGATGCTGGTGGGAACGCTGATCTTCGGTCTGGGCGGTTGGGTCTGGGGCATGGTGTTGATCACCTTTTTTGTGCTTTCCAGCGGACTTTCATATTACAAGAAGACGGTCAAACAGGGGTTGGCGGAGAAATTCGAGAAGGGGGCGCGGCGCGACCTGGGACAGGCGTTAGCCAACGGCGGATTGGGCGCGTTGATTGCGATTGCCGCCGTGTTACGCCGCGAGCCGGCGCTCTTTGCAGCCTATCTGGGGGCGATGGCAACGGTCAACGCCGATACCTGGGCCACCGAGCTCGGCGTCCTCAGCCGGCAGGCGCCCCGGCTCATCACCACCGGCAAACCCGTGGAACCGGGCACTTCGGGCGGCGTCTCATGGCTGGGAATCGGCGCGACGCTCGCCGGGGGGCTGGCGATAGGCGCGGCAGCGTGGGCTTTCCAACTCCTGGATCACCTGCTCAACGGCGCGGGGCTGACCGTCGCCGGCAGTTACCTGCTGTTGCCCATAGCGATGCTCGGCGGACTTGCCGGTTCGCTAAGTGACAGTTGGCTCGGCGCCACCGTCCAGGTGATCTACTACTCCCACGGGCGGGGGAAGGAAACTGAACGCAAAATTGATCCCGATGGCAACCCCAATGCCTACCTGCGCGGGTGGCGTTGGCTCAGCAATGATTGGGTGAACTTCCTCAGCTCTGCCATCGGCGCGTTAGTTGCCGCCGGTATGTGGCAGCTGCTAGTCGGCTGAAACGACAACACCCGTTATCAGCGTGTCTTCGTGCAGGGACCACTGCCCTGCACGAAGACACGTTTGTAGCCATATCTTGCGTCTCAGGGAATTTCGGGATAGGCGGCGAGCGGCGCGTAAGCCACCCCGACCAGCCCCAATCCCGTGTGCGCCCCTAGCACCGGGGCCACCACACCAGAGGGCAACCAGCTTACCGGGAAACGCGCATCGAAGAGCGCCTTCAGTTCAGCCTCGCCTTCCGGGTTGTTGGTGTGCATGATCTGCATCCGCAACGGCGTGCCCGCTCCATGCTGCTCGGCAACCACATCCACCAGCTTTGCCATAGCCTTGGGGAACGTCCGCGCCTGCCCACGCTGATAGTACTTCCCATCCTCTTTACTGACCCCGATGATGGGTTTGATATTCAAGACCGATGCCAGCAAACCCTTGATGTGACTGATGCGTCCACCATGAATGAGATACTTGAGGTCGGGAAGCGTGTAGATGGTGTCCGTCGCTGCGCGCACCTTCGCCAACAGCTCGAGAATCTGCGGCATCGCCCATCCCGCCTTAGCCGCTCGCGCCGCAGCTTCCACATGCCAGCCTTCCGCCCCGGAAAGGGTCAGCGTATCAAAGAAGGTGACATTGGCTTCAGGAACCAGCTTCGCTCCTTCGCGCGCGGAGTTGTAAGTCGCGCTCAAGCCTGATGAGATATGGACGCACAGAATTTCCGGGTCGGTCTTTGCCAATTCGCGGAAGATTTCAGCAAATTCTCCCGGTGAAGGCAGTGATGTCGTAGGCATGCCCTTGGCTTTGGGCAGCAAGTCATAAAACTCATCAGATTGGATATCTACGCCACTGATGTAAGTCTTGCCATCCAATTCAATCAGCAATGGCGCTTGATGAATAGTAAGCCCTTCCATCTGTTCTGGACTCATGTCCATGCCGCGGTCGCTTACGATATGCATGATCTCCTCCTTAACCTGGCTGTTATCACCACAACACAAACGATATTTTACCCTAATTTGGGAATTATGACCAGAAGAAATACGGCAAAACCCGCGCCGCTGCCGCGATTTGCAAAGCAATTACACTGACCGCTCAGAATGCATAGGACTTACACCGCCAGATACACCTGAACGCAGATCAACGCGGAGAGACGCAAATTTTCGCTGATCAGTGAGGAAAAATCCGCGCAAATCCGTGAAATCTGCGTTCAAAATTGCTTCTAGACCAATCATTGCGCAAGTCCTGTGCAGACACACGGACTTGCCAGAAGCAAGCATCATGCTACACTGCACTGAGATGGGGCACCCTGTTATCACGCGGGCCGGGTGAGCCAGACGCCCCACGAATCATAGCCTTTGGCCTAAACCGCGCGCAGGAGGTAGACGCATCATGTTGCATGGATTCGAGAGCATCAAACCAGAACGGCTGCACGAGAACCCGTTTCAGATTATCGGGCAGGAATGGATGTTGGTCACAGCCGGGACGTTGGAAGCGTTCAACACGATGACCGCGAGCTGGGGCGGCATGGGCGTGTTGTGGAATCGCCCGGTCGCTTTTGCCTTTGTGCGCCCGCAGCGCTACACCTTTCAGTTTATGAACCGCGCCGATACGTTCACGCTGAGTTTCTTCGAGCGGCGCTACCGCGAAGCCCTCACCCTCTGTGGTACGCAATCCGGGCGCAACGTGGACAAGATGGCGGCGACGGGATTGCGCCCCATCGAAACCGCGCCCGACGCAATCACGTTTGCGCAGGCGCGGCTGGTTTTCGTCTGCCGCAAGCTGTACGCCCAAGATCTAGAGGGCGGCGCCTTCACCGTTCCGGAAGTGGATGCAGAAGTCTACCCCCATCACGATTATCACCGGCTCTTCATTGGAGAGATACTCACGGCGCTGGTCGCCAGACAGACCATCGGCAGTGTATAAGTAAACACGCAACGAGCGCGGAATCTGGTGACAAATTCCGGCGTCTTTGGTATAATGCCTTTCATCTGGAGGCAACCATGCATGTGACGGTGTTATTCGGCGAAAGTGTCGTGGCTCTGCCGGGAGTCGTTTCCTTTGGGACGGCGCGCGATGTTGTTGCGCGTCCCAAGGCTTGATCTTATGTAAAGTTATGATCGTAATCCCTGGCCGTGGGCGCGTTTGCCCACGGCTTTTTAGTATCTGGTGCTCTCTGGGTTCTAGCGTGGGCCGCGCTGGTCGGGAAATTCAAGGAGCAACTGATGAGTACCATTATCGTCAAATTAGATGACATCACCCTGCAACATGGCGCCCAACCCATCCTGGAAGGGATCGGCTGGGAGATTCAGGCCGGGCAGAAGATCGGGCTGGTGGGTACGAACGGCGCCGGCAAATCCACGCTGCTGCAAATCGTCACAGGCGCATTGCCGCCCGACCGGGGAACAATCTTTCGGCATCCGGAATTGCGCATCGGCTATCTGGCGCAGGAACCGGCGCTCGATCCCCATCAAACGGCCTGGGAGGCGGTGCTGAGCGCCAACGCCGCGTTGGAACGCCTCGAAGCCGAAATGCGACGCCTGGAGCTGCGCATGGCTGACCCGGAGATCTACGCTGATGAGCACGCCCTCAACCGGGTACTGGCGGCGCACGCCCGCGCGCAAGCAGCCTTCGAGGAGCAAGAGGGCTATCGTTACGAGAGTCGCTGCGAACAGGCATTGCAGGCAGTGGGCATGGATCCCGCCGATTTCAACCTGCCGGTACATGCCCTTTCCGGCGGGCAGAAGAAGATGGTGGGCCTGGCGCGGCTCCTGGCGCTGGATTGCAACCTCCTGTTGCTGGATGAGCCGGATAATCACCTTGATCTGGCCGGCAAACGCCGCCTGGAGCGCTTCATCCGCGAGTTTTCGGGCGCGGTGGTGATCGTTTCCCACGACCGCTATCTGCTCGATGAGACGGTCAATCGGATCAGCGAGATCGAGGATCACCGCATGACGGAGTACCTGGGCAACTACTCCGCCTACAGCACCGAAAAACAACTGCGCCTCCTGCGGCAGCAGCAGCTGTATGCCGCGCAACAGAAGGAAATCACCCGTATCGAAGCGGCCATCGCGCGCTTCGAGTATTGGGCGAGCATCGTTATAGACGAACGCCATATCCGCCAGGCCCGCAGCCGGCAGAAGATGTTGGAACGCATGGACAAAATCGAGAAGCCAGTGCTGGAGCGCGAGCGCATGGGACTGGAGCTCAATGGCTGGCGTGGCTCGAACAAAGTGCTGGAAATCATCAACCTGGACAAGAGCTTTCCTGCCAATGATGGGGACGATGCCATCGTGCTGCTGGGTCTGAATTTGCTGATCTGGCGCGGCGAGCGGGTGGGCCTGCTCGGCGAGAATGGCGCGGGCAAAAGCGTCCTACTGCGCTGCATTCTGGGCAACGAGTCGCCCACCGGCGGCGTCATCAACATCGGGCCGAGTGTGCGCCTGGGCTACTACGCGCAACAACACGAGACCCTCGATCCCAACCGCACGTTGATCGAGGAGATCTGGGAAGCCAAATCCATGTCCGAGCAAGCGGCGGTGAGTGTGTTGCGGCGGTTTCTCTTCCCATACCTGCGGGTGCGAGATCGGGTGGCGCAGCTCTCCGGCGGCGAGCGGAGCCGGCTACAACTGGCAAAGCTGATGCTCTCCGACGCCAATTTCCTGTTGCTCGATGAGCCGACCAACAACCTCGACTTGCCTTCTTGCGAGGTGCTAGAACAGGCATTGGATGACTTCGAGGGCACGGTGTTGGTGATCTCCCACGATCGCTACTTCCTCGACCGGGTTGTGGAGCGGATTGTGGTACTGGAAGAGGGCGCGCTCACCGAGTACGGAGGCGATTATACCTACTACGCCGAGAAAACCGGGCAGATAGGAAACAAAAAAATAGCGGTGGTATAATAAAATCACAACGCAAGACCGGTTGTAATGATGAACATACCACGACCACTTCAACATATCACGGTGATCAGCGTGATCATTCTCGTGATGCTCGCCAACAACCACGCGGTTGGCGTTTTATCGGAAGCTGCAAGCGGGAGCGACGCAGCTTCCGATATTGCTGTATACAAACAAACGGACAAAGCAGAACGCCCGGTCGCGCCGCACGCGATTTCAGAAGGCGCGGTGACGATTTTCCCGACCATCGCCGAAGCGCTTGCGGAGGAAGCTCCGGCGCGGATGCGTGCGCCACAACGCCGCGAGTGGCCCTGTCTGCTGCCGGAGGGCTGTGATTGGCCGGTCACGGATTTCCCTGGCGCGCTCGCGCCCGAAAACGCCGCGCCCGCCGATGAAGCGATACCGTCCAACCTTGAAAGCGCTACGCCGCGAACGGGTGAAGTCTGGACCACACGCTATCAGCTCTACCAAATGCTGATCACCGCGGGCAGTGCGCCGCTGCTGCAACTGGGAGCGGATGCCAGCGCAACAGAGGACAGCGGCTTCACCATACATCTACTCCATGGCCGCGCCGATGCACAGAACAATGCCCATCTCATCGAAGCCGAAGGACGCAGCTATCCCCACATTCCCCCGATCCTGGTTGCCGCCGCCATCGCCGAGCAAGCCAGCGATATCGAGCGGATATTCGGGATGAACGCGCTCGAGCAGACGGCGCTCGCGCTTCCGGGGTTGGAGAATATGTCCATTGGCATCGCGCAAATCCGCCCGCAAGAAGCGGCGACTTTGGGGCTGGGAGAGGAAGCGGATTTGTTCGATCCAGAAACGGCTATTCGAGGCATGTACGCCAAGATGGCTTATGCGGATGCGCGGATCGAGCAGCGCCAAGATCCCGAGTCGCCACTGGCGCTGACCGACCGGTACATGTTGCTATCGCTGGCGCAAAACAGCGTGGGGAAAGTGGATGAATTCTTCGCGTTACATGGAGATTGGGGCCTGATTCTGCAGCAGGGCAACAATGCACGGGTCATGCGCTACTTTATCGTGCATCTGGATTGGCTGCTCCTCAACGGATGGACACTATCGGAGCAGGTAGATCTCGATACCTGGCGGGCCGTCGTCTTCTCAACGCCGGAGAGCCTGGTAGACGCACAAAACGACTGGGAATAGAAAGGCGACATCGTATGCGAATCCAATCTGAGCGCCGGCAACGGTTGACTTGGGCCGCGCTGATTGTCATGGCGGGGCTGCTTTGGATTGCGTGGCGCCGCCGCCAGGCGTTGCGCAAGCGCCTCCAACAACACTTCTGGAATCCGTTCTACAATCGGCTCCCGGCGTTATACGACGCAGTAGATTGGTTGACCGGCAATACTACCCACCGCCTGCGCCGCCACACACTTGGTTTCTTGCCCGCGCCGGGTGCGCGGGTTTTGGAAGTGGGTTTCGGCAGCGGGAAATTGCATGTAGAGCTGGCATCGCACTACGCGCTGGCAGGTCTGGACCTGGCGCAGGGCATGGTGGAACTCACACAACGCCGGCTCGCCGCGCGCGGATTGCAGTCCGACCTGCGCCAGGGCGATGTTGCTGCGTTGCCATGGCCCGACGCCAGCTTCGATGCGGTGCTCAGCACCTTCGCCTTCAGCGCCTTTACCGACCCCGAACGCGCAGTAGACGAGATGGCGCGCGTCCTGAAACCGGGTGGACGTCTCATCATCGCCGACGGCGGAAGGGCATTGAACGGCAATCGCATCGCTGCCGGTTTTGCGGACCTGTGGGAGCTGCTGGGCGACGCCATACGCGATGAGCGTCCGCTCCTCGAAGCGCGAGGACTGGCTACTTTCCGTGAGGATTACGGCCCCTGGCATACCGTTCACGTCACCGTAGGCGTCAAACCCGCGGACCCGGCGTAAATTTCCCCTTTACGAACTGCCAAAATGGACTATATTTGAGGGTTGTCAAAACCTGCTTGATGGAGGCCCCTAGATGGCTAAAAAGCGCGTCATAGTGTTCAGCGTCATCGCGTGGATGGTAGTGCTGGCAATCGGTTTATGGAACTTGCCCGTGCAGGCTGCGCCGGCAATTCGCCCGGCAGCGCAGACCTACCCGGTCGCCATCTACTTCTTCTGGGGGGATGGCTGCCCACACTGCGCGGAACAGAAACCCTTCTTGCAAGACCTGGCGCGACGTTATCCTGCTATCGAAATTCACGAGTACGAAGTCTGGTACAATGCCGAAAACCAGCAACTGTTTAGAAAAATGAGCACGGCTTTTGGCTTTGACCCGTATGGCGTCCCCACGACCTTCATTGGAAACCGATATTGGGAAGGATTTAGTGCGCAAATCGGCGCCAGCATCGAAGCGACCGTGAAAGAATGCGCCGCCAACGGTTGCCCAAACGCGGGCGTGGGCATCATTCCTGGCATCCAGGAAACGCCGCTCACGCCAGACACGCCCGCTGATAGCGACCCGCAATCGGGTAGGCCGCAATCGGGCAACGAAGCCGTGCTCAATCTACCGCTGCTCGGCGCGGTAGATCTGGCGACGCAATCGCTGGCTGTCAGCACCGGATTGATCGCCTTCGTGGATGGCTTCAATCCCTGCTCCATCTGGGTGCTCTCGATTCTGCTGGGCCTTGCCCTGCACACCGGTTCGCGCAAGAAAATCCTCATCATCGGCCTGGTTTTCCTGACCGTGACCTCGCTAGTCTATGTGCTCTTCATCGCCGGATTGTTTACGTTGTTCACTTTCGTGAGTTTTCTGGGCTGGATTCAGGCCGTTGTGGCTGTAATTGCGCTCTTCTTTGCGGCTGTCAACATCAAGGACTACTTTTGGTACAAGGAAGGCATCTCCTTCACCATCGCTGATGAGAAAAAGCCCGGCATCTATAAAAGCATCCGCCGCGTGATGAACGCCGGCGATTCGCTGTGGGGCTTGCTCAGCGCCACGGTGGTCATGTCGGCGGGGGTTTCGCTGGTGGAATTTGCCTGCACGGCGGGCTTCCCGGTACTGTGGACCAATCTGCTCGCCGCGCAGAACGTTAGCCCGGTCACCTTCGGCCTGTTGCTGTTTCTCTACATGCTCATTTACCAGATTGATGAGCTCGCCATCTTCCTAGCGGCCGTCTTCACCCTCAAATCCAGCAAATTGGAGGAGAAGCACGGGCGCATTCTGAAGCTCATCGGCGGCACACTGATGCTGACCCTGGCTGCGGTCATGCTGATTAACCCCAGCCTGATGAACAACCTTGGATCCTCGCTGCTCATCTTCGGCGCGGCGTTTGGCGCAGCGATGCTGATCCTACTGGTGCATCGGGTAGTGCTGCCGCATTACGGCATCCACATTGGCACGGAAAATCTCTCAAGAAAGCGAGGCAAACGGCGGCGAGCAGGACGGCAGGCAGCGCCAAACCGGCGCCATGCGAAATAGGCCCAAAATTCGCCACAGCGCAGCAGGAAACATAATTCCTGCTGCGCTTCTTTTTGAGCAGCCCCATCCAGTCCAGCAGAGGACGTATTTCACTTCAAAATTCGGCATCCGAGGTTATAATTGGGGTGTATGCGCGGCATCACTGCTGCAACCGCATCAACCGGAATGGACCTACGATGACACACACAACGACGCCTTCGATACGCCATGACTGGAAAACTGCCGCAATTCTCATCTACGCAACGTTGGCGTTGGTGGTAGATTACTACAATAACCTGTTGCCGCGCAAGGAATGGGATAGTCTGTTCTTCTACCTGGCGTTGCCGCTGTTGTTATTGGCCGCGCTGCGGCGCTCCCTGCGCGCGTATGGCTTTCGACTGGGGCATTGGAAGCGCGGCCTGGCGCTGACCCTGGGCGGCTGGGCATTGATGGCGCCGATTTTGTGGGCGGTGGCATCTAGCGCGGACTTCCGCGCGTATTACACCGCGTACTGGTCGGCGCATGGCGCCCTGGGCACACTGGCCTTCGCCATCCAGGACCTCATCGGCTGGGAATTCTTCTTTCGAGGCATGGTGTTGTTTGCTCTGGCCGATTTGGTGGGCGGCGACTGGGCCATTCTGTTGCAAGCTATCATCTTCACCCTGGCGCATCAGGGGAAGCCGCAGCTCGAAACGCTCAGCTGCATCGTTGGAGGCTCCGCCTTCGGCTGGGTGGCCTGGACGACGGGATCCTTCTACTACCCGTTTCTGATCCACCTGTTTGTGACTTTCTTCACCATCTGGGTGGCGCAATTATAGGGCGCCGCTAATGGGAGTAAAAGAAGAAAGCAAAAACGCCAAGGGGACGGGTGTAGCAAAAAGAGCAAGGGTTAGGTGAATTGAAAACCAAAAGGAGGAAACAATGAGTCGCTTACGAAGTGTCAACGCATCCAAGATTCTAGGCTATGGGCTGGCAGCGGTGTTGGTGCTCGCTGTTTTACTGCTCATCTCCAACAACTTCTTCTACTTTCTACGGGTGGTCGAGCAGCAAGAAGTCGGCATTCAGTTTCGAGGGGGCCGCATCCATGATGTGGTGGGGCCGGGTATCTACAGCGACCTGGGGCTATTTGTGCGCCTGGAAACGATCTCCACCCAGGCAATTCCCTTCCAGGTACAGGACCCAGAGATCATCACCAGAGACAAACAGCGCAACGGCCTGGTAGTGAGCGGCGACATTTTCCGCCCCGGTCTGGAAAAACAAGACCTGATCCTCGATCTATGGGATCAGTATCGCGGTATCTACACCAGCGATGCACTGGCATTGGCGCGGGTATCGGATCTTGCCAAGCAAGCGATGAAAGTGTGCGTGGGCGACCGCACCTTCGATGACAACATCATCGGCGCATCGCGGGATACGCTGCGCAACTGTATTGATAGCGAGCTGAACGAGATGGTTGCATCCATTGGGCTGAGCGTGAGAAACGTGGTGATACCGGACGTGATTCTGTCGCCGGAAGTGCAAGCCGCCCTCGACGCCATCGTGCAAAGCCGGCTGGCGACGGAAAAGGCGGCGCAGGATCAGCTCAAAGCACAGGCCGAAGCTGGAGCAGAACAGGCCCGGCAGGAAGGCGCTATCCGCGTGGAACAAAGCAAGCTGCAAGAGCAAACCCGGCAGCAGACGCAACTGGCCGAACTGGAGCGCCAACGCCTGGCAGCGCAGACCGCCGTCATCGAAGCGCAGCGCACAAACGAGCTGGCGCAGAAAGAGACGGAGCGCGTGCTGATTGAAGCCCAGAAAGCCAATGAACTGCTCTCCGCGCAACGCGATCTGGAAATCAACCTGGCGCGGGCCGAGGCGGCCAAAGCGCGAGCCGAAGCCGAGACCGCCATCCAAATTCTGCTGGGCGAGCTATACGCCAAATATCCCGACTACGTGCGCTTGCTCATCGCCCAAGCCAACGCCTCTGCGTTAACAGCAACGGATAAGATCATCTTCACCCCCGAAGGCTCCGCGCCGACCATCGTTGTGCCGGGGCCGGGCATCCTGCCCACAGTGGATACGACGCCGTAAAGGGGAGTGGAAGATGGAAAGATGGGGCTATAGGGTGAGGGACAAACATGTCTGAAACTTTTGAACTGCACGTCACGGCAATGGCGCACGGCGGCGACGCCATCGGGCGACACAATGGGCGGACGGTCTTCGTCCCGTTTGCCATTCCCGGCGAACGGGTGCGCGTAGAACTGGTCGAAGAACGCAAACACTTCGTCCGCGCGCGGCTGCTGGAAGTCCTGGAACCTTCACCGGTGCGCGTCGCCCCACCCTGCCCCTACTTCGGATACTGCGGCGGCTGCCATTTCCAGCACATCGCCTACGAGGCGCAGGTACAGATCAAGGGCCTGGTAGTGGTGGATCAATTCCGGCGCGTGGGAAAGTTCGAAGAGCCGCCGGTTTTCGAGCCGCTGCCCGACGCTTCGGGCTGGGAATACCGTAACCACGCGCGGTTCCACATCACCGCAGAGGGACGCCCAGGATTCCTCGCCGCCAATAGTCATGAGATCATCCCCATCGAGGATTGCCTCATCATGCATCCGCTGCTGAGCCAGCTGCATACTTCACTGGATCTGCTACTACCCGATGTGGAACAGCTGGAGTTGCGGGTGGGCACAGCGACCGGCGATCTCATGCTGCTCCTGCAAACTTACGACGAAGAACCGCCCGCGTTGGAAGTGGACTTCCCCATCTCCATCGTCCAGGTCTGCCACGATACCTTACCCGTCCCCCTAATTGGCCTGGACTACATCACCGAAATCGTCCACGGCAGAGAGTTCCGTATCTCCGCCACCAGCTTCTACCAGGTAAACTCGATGCAAGCCGAACGGCTGGTGGAGATTGTGCTCGGCGCGCTGGATCTGAAAGGTCACGAAATCGTGCTCGATGCTTACTGCGGTGTGGGCCTTTTCACCGCCTTCATCGCGGAAGAAGCCGGCGCGGTCGTCGGCATCGAAATCAACGGCGCGTCGGTCGCAGATGCAGTCTTCAACCTCGCTGACGCGCCCAATGTCACTCTGATCGAGGGGCAGGTCGAAGATGTGCTGCCCGATCTTGAAGAAGCCTTCGACGCCGTCGTGCTCGACCCGCCGCGCACGGGTTTGGATCCCGTGACGCTCGACACACTCGTGACAGCAGCGCCAACGCGCATCGTCTACGTCTCCTGCGATCCGGCGACGCTGGCGCGTGATGCCCGGCGGCTCGTGGACGCGGGGTACACGTTGGAATGGGTGCAGCCAGTGGACTTGTTCCCGCAGACCTTCCACATCGAAAATGTGGCGTTGCTCACCCGCTGAGATGCGCTGCATCAAGCCGAGCGCGATACCATCAACCGAACGCATATTTTCGCAGATTTTTTACTCTGATCAGCGAAAATCTGCGTGCCTCTGCGTTGATCTGCGTTCGATATCTTGAACTTGCTTACTGCTCTCCGCTCACTATAAACTGATTTCTATCACAAGGAAACAACGCTATGACCGCGATACCGCTCTATCAAGTAGATGCTTTCACCTCGCAACCTTTCGAGGGCAATCCTGCTGCTGTCTGCTTGCTCGATACGCCGCTGCCGGACATGGCGATGCAAGCCATCGCAGCGGAGATGAACCTTTCGGAGACCGCCTTCGTGCGCCCCCTGAACGGAGATTGGCAAACGGCAACGCGCTTTTCGTTGCGCTGGTTCACGCCCAAAGTGGAAGTGCGGCTCTGCGGACACGCGACGCTGGCAACGGCAGCCGTCCTATTCCGTGAAGCCGGCGTCACCGCAGAGACAATCCACTTCGAGACGTTGAGCGGCGAACTTACGGCGCAACACGTCGCGGCAGGCATCCGCCTGGACTTTCCCGCCGACCCGCCGCGCCCTGTCGCTGCGCCGGCGGAGATCGCTGCGGCGTTGGGCAATGTGGAGATCATCTGGGCGGGCCAAGGCCCACAGACGGCCATGCTCCTGCTCGAACTGCGCGATGCCGACGCGGTGCGCGCCCTGCAGCCGGATTTTGGGCGCCTGGGCGCAGGGATGGATGCCGCCGGCCTGCATGGGCCTATCGTCACCGCAGCCGGAGCGCCGCCGTATGACTTCATCTCGCGCTTTTTCGCGCCCAGCCTGGGCATCAACGAGGATCCTGTGACCGGCTCGGCGCACACGGTGCTGGCGCCGTATTGGGCCGCGCGGCTGGGTAAAGAGGCGCTCTTCGCCTATCAGGCTTCGGCGCGCGGGGGCGAGCTGCACGCGCGCTTGCTGCCCGGCGCGCGGATCGAGCTGGTTGGCGAGGCGGTGGTGATCTTCAGGGGAATGCTTGCATACAGCTAACATGGGACGGTCAGGAATGACCATCCCACATTTTGACAGGCAGGAAGCCTATCCTACGGTTGCAGCTGTGAGGTACAGTTCGGGCAACGCTGCGCCTTGATGGGAATATCGGTAGCGCAGTACGGACAGGGCTTCGTTGTTGGAGCAGCCGCCGGCGCCGGCTTCTTCATCCTATTGACTTGCCGCACAACCAGGAAAATAACCAGCGCCACGATGAGAAAATCAATCACCGTGCCGAGAAACAGGCCGTAGTTGAGCGTCGGCGCGCCAGCCTCTTTTGCCAGCTCCAACGTCTTGTACCCTGTACCGGTAAGATCAATGAAGCGGTTGCTGAAGTCAATCTTCCCTGTGAGCATGGCGATCGGAGGCATGATGATGTCGTTGACGAACGAGGTCACGATTTTGCCAAAGGCGCCGCCGATGATCACACCGATAGCCAGATCAATGACATTGCCGCGATTGATGAACTCCCGGAACTCCTTCCACATAGCATCACCTCCTCAAGGAAAATATACAACTGTACGATCAAAACGCGCCGGCGCAAAACCAGGTGCAGCCATAGCCGCGTTGCGCTTGGTTGAGCGAGTTCACACAACTTCGACGTAAGAACCAGCCTCGGTCTTCGACACTTGAATCCGCACGGGGAAAGCGTCGCGCAATTCTTCGATGTGAGTGATGACCAGGATCAGATCGAAGTCCTGTTGCACGGCTTTCACCGCTTCGACGAGCCGTTGCCGTCCATCAACGTCAAGGGAGCCGAAGCCCTCATCCACGAACAGGGCGCGCGGACGCACGCCGGCGCGTTGGGAGAGCAGCCGCGCCAGCGCTACACGGATGGCAAAGTTGACCCGGAATTGCTCGCCGCCGGAGTAGTTCTCATAAGGCCGCGAGCCTTTCTCGTCGCTGATGAGAATGTCCAACGTCTCACGCACGCCGCCGGATTTGTTCTCGCGCTGGGTGTCGAAACGGACGTGCATCCGTCCGCCGGAGAGCTGCTCCAACAGGCGATTCGCCTCCAGCTCGAACAGCGGCAGCGTATGCTCAATAATCATCGCGGGGATACCGTTGACGCCAAAAGCCTCGCGCAATTCCTTGAGCACGGCGCTGCGGCGTCCCAGAGCGGCCAGTTGTGTGCGCAGTTGTGCGAGCCGGCGCTCCTGTGTATCCAGCGCAGCAAGTTGCTGACGCGCAGCCCCCACCCGCTGCCGCGCGCCGACTTCCCGCTGGCGGGCGGCTTGCACGCGCTGCATGACCTGCGGCAGCATCGCCAACTGCGGGAGTAGGGCGTCAAGCGCCGCTTGCTGGGTATCCCGTTCCAGATGCAATTGGGTGAGGCGTTGCTCCTGTGCCGCGCATTCCAGAACCAGCCGCTTGAGCGCCTCCGCTTCTGCCTGCACACCGATGCGCGCCTTTTCCAGCTCGCGGTAATCGCGTTCGGCGGCGGCGAGGGTTCGCACGCGCGCTTTGAGAGCATTGTGCGCTGCGGCGTCATACCCGAGCTGCGCCAGAGCGGCGAGCACCGTTTGCAGCGCTGCCCGCGCCTCGATGCCGTACTCTTCTGCGGCGAGCTGCGCCTGTACAGCGGCGATATTCGCCTGCACGCGGGCGCGCGCTTCGCGTTCCGCCGCGCCGTAAGCGCCCGCATCTACACGCTGCTGCAGCGCAGCGATCTCAACTTCCAGAACCGCAATCCGCGCACGCGACGCTTCAGCCTGCTCCAGCTGCTGATGCATCCGGGCGATCTGTTGCTCAAAGCGCGCCCGCATATTGAGCGTTTGCGTGTGCTCACGAATCTGGCGCTCCAGAGCCGCCTCTTGCGCCTGCAACGCCTTGAGCTCCTGGGTATTGCGCCGGTGCTCATCGCCCATGGCGGTCCCTTCGGCTTGCAATTGTGCGATCAGCGTCTCCTGGTGCTCCGGTGTAAGGGGCTGGCGGCAAAGCGGACAGGTCGCCGCAGCCTGCGCCAGAGCATCAAGGCGCTCTTTGGTCTCGTCCATCAACGTTTTAAGCTGACGATTGCGCTCGGTCAGTCCGCTGCGCGTTATCTGCGCGCGTTGCAGGTCGGCGCGTGCGTGTTCCAGCTCCTCAGCAATCTGGGCCGTGAACGCCAGTTGCCCTTCAGCCTCTTCCAACGCGGCAAGAAATTCCGCGCCAGGCAAACGTTCCGCTTGAGAGCGAATCTGCCCCTGCCGCTCCCGAATCTCCTGTTCGATTTGCGCGCGCGCGGCGGCGAGCGCCTGTTCCCACCGCGCGGCTTCGCGTTCGTGGACGCGGAGTTGTTCACGCAGCGCCTCGGCTTCGCGGGCAATGGCTTTTTCCGCCTGAGCCTTTTCCTCTTGCAACCGGGCTGCCTGGCCGAGCTTTTCGCCCCAGACGCGCTCATCAGTCAGCGCCTTTTGATATTCAGCGTACCGCGCTTCGATGGCGGGGGCCTGTTGCAACAATGCCTGATAAGCGTCCCGGCGCTCTTGATGGGCGCGGTTTTGGCGTTGCAGGTCATCCAAACGCCGGTGTTCCTCGTCAGCACGGCGCAGCAGGTCTTCGAGCTGCCGTCGCAATGCCGCCACCTGCTCCTGCACGCGGGTGAGCGTATCGAGCTCATCCTGCGCCTGCTTGACGTGAGTCGCCGCTTCCTGCGCATCGGCTTCAGCCTGAACCAGAGCAGCTTCGTACTCGGCGCGGCGCGCGAGTTCTTGTTCCAGCTCCGCTACCCGGCGGGTCAGTTCCTTCTCCTGCGCCTGCACCACCGTAAATGCCTGCCTGGCGCGCTCGGCGTAGCGCTCCCAACGATCCAGCCCCAGAATCACACTCAGCACACGCTTGCGGTCGGCGGGCGTCTGCACAGTGAATTCGTCAGCGCGCCCCTGACGTAGATAAGCAGAATTGATGAAGGTATCGTAATCCAAACCGAGGTGTTCGATGATGCGCGCCTGGCTCTCGCGGACGGTGTTGCCGTTGAGGGAGCGCCAGCCCATCTCGCTCTGAATCTGAAAGTCGAGCACCGAAACCGTGGCGCGGCGTCCCTGCTGTTCGCGGCGGCGGAGGATGCGGAAACGTTGCTCATCGCCGCCCTGGTAAGATATGCGAAAGACGAACTCGACTTCCAATGTGGTCTCGCCGTGATGGAAGAGCTCATCGTCACGCCCGTAGGGTGTCCGCGCCCGGCCCCACACGGCCCAGGTGATGCTATCGAGCAAGGCGGATTTTCCTGCGCCATTATCGCCCACTAGACTAGCAAGATGGACGCCGCGCAAATCGAGGTCGGTCTCGCGGTGCGATAGAAAATTGCGGATGTGTAACTGCTCAGGTATCATCTTTGGTCATTTCAGAGGTAATAGGTGATGGGTGATGGATGATGGCGAGGGCTGTTCTCAGCGCCCACGCTATTCCTCGCTCCCGGCAGTCCGACCTTTGTAGCCGCGCGCCACAATGAACTGCTCCCAGCTTTCTTTGCGGGAGGCCGGGGGTTTGTGAATCTTGACCGGGTGAAAGGCCATTTTGACCTCGTGGATGACGGCGGGCAGGTCTTCGCCCTGAAAGACTTTGATGACGAGGCTGCCACCGGGTTTGAGCAACGCCTGTGCAACGAGCAACGCCGCGCGCGCCAGCTCCATCGAGAGGACGTGGTCGCGCAACTTCACGCCGGTGGTCGAAGGCGCGGCATCGCTCACGACAACGTCGGCTGCGCCGCCCGCCGCTTCGATGATGGCATCCTGCACCAGCAAATCGGTCATATCGCCTTGCAGGATAGTTACGCCGGGCAACGGCTCCATCGCCTGCAAATCTACCGCGATCACCCGGCCCTTCGGCCCGACAAGATCGGCGATGACTTGCGACCACGATCCCGGCGCCGCGCCCAAATCTAGCACCACGTCGCCGCGCCGGATGACGCTAAATTTCTCCTGGATTTGCAGCAATTTGTATGCTGAACGGGCGCGATAGCCCTCAGTCTTCGCTTGCTGAAAGAAACGATCCTGTTGCTGTTGTTTTCGCCAGTGCGGTCGGTTGGGCATTCAGACTCCTCTCCGAAAATTATAAAGGGTGAAGACGGAAGGATGAAGGATAAAACCCCTGCGCGTGACGCACAACGTGCTACTTACCTCTGCGCCCTTTGAGCTGGTAGGCTTCGAATTGTGGGAGCAGCGCATGGGGCAAGCGTCCCAGGATGACCGTGCCCAGTTCCTGATATTCCTCCGTCTGGATCAGCCCCCGTTCGTGGAAAATGCTCACCAGATCGCCGCGCTCGAAGGGTAACAGCACCATGATCCGCGACATCTCTGCTTCCAACGCCTCTTCGAGCCGCGCTTTGAGGGACTCCATGCCGTAACCGGTAAGCGCAGAAATCGCCACCGTATCCGGCAGATCATGCAGAGCCAGCCCCGCGTTCAGGGGATCGTCACATTGATCCACTTTGTTGAGTGCGGTCAGAATGGGCACATCGCTGGCGCCGATCTCTTGCAGCGCATCGTAGACAGCGCGCGCCTGCTCGCGCGCCTGCGAGTGGCTGGCGTCAATGACGTGCAGCAGCAAATCGGCATCCGTCACTTCTTCGAGGGTAGCGCGGAAAGCCGCGATCAACTGCGTGGGGAGCTTCTGGATAAAGCCGACCGTATCCGTCACCAGGATGGCAGTGCCGCCGGGCAATTCGACGCGCCGGGTGGTGGGATCCAGCGTGGCAAAGAGCTCATCCGCCGCATAGACGCTCGCGCCGCTGAGCGCATTGAGCAGCGTGGATTTGCCCGCATTGGTGTAGCCTACCAGCGCCACAGTCGGCAAGCCGCTGCGCCGTCGCTGCACGCGATGCCGGGCGCGATGCGCGCGCACCTCTTCCAACTCGCGCTTGATTTGGGCGATGCGTTGACGGATGACGCGCCGATCCATTTCCAACCGGGTCTCGCCGGGGCCGCGCAAGCCCACACCACCGGTTGAGCCGCCCGCGCGCCCACCGGCCTGCTGAGAGAAAGCGCGATCTGTCCACGCCTGGGTGAGCCGGGGTAGACGGTATTCGTACTGCGCCAGTTCCACTTGCAGCGCGCCTTCGCGCGTGTTCGCGTGTTGCGCGAAGATGTCCAGGATCAACCCGGTACGATCCATGACCTTGACCTGGTCACTGAACAGATCTTCGAGCTCGCGCTGATGACGCGGGCTGAGCTCGTCGTCGAAGATCACCACACCCGCGCCCAAAGCGCGCACCATGTCGGCGATCTCCTGAGCCTTGCCCTTCCCCACAAAAGTCGCCGGATTGGGGCGCTCCAACCGTTGAATGGATTGCCCCACCACCTCCAGACCCGCCGTCTCCGCCAGGCGTTCCAGCTCCGCCAGCGATTCTTCGGCGTTCCAGGCGGCCTCAATATAGCGGCCCTCCAGACCCTGCTTCCAATCCACCCCGACCAGGAATGCCTGTTCCGGCGGCGCCAGCGTCTCTTTGATGACCTCTTCTCTACCCAAGTATGTCCTCCAACAATGACAAATCGTGAATGCGGCTCAGCGCACCGCGCCAGCAACCAGTTGATTCAATCATAGTCCTAAATACGGATACGACAAACGTATCAGCGGGCGAAAATTCCCCCATCTTCAACCTGCTTTGGAAACGATGCAGCAACGGTAACTGTTCAGCATTATCCCGTTTGCCACGACAAAAAGCGGCTAAAGCCGAAGATGTAGAGAGTGTTTTCGCTGCCGCGCTGCGCGCGACAGCGAAAACACTCCTTTTAGAGGGCTTCAGCCCGGAATTGACGCTCGGCGACGCAACGCTGAACAGTTACCAGCAACGGTAAATTACGCGAGTTTTCTGAGATATGCTACAATAGCAGCTATGCTCAAAGTAAGCATAGTCGAAGAGGCACAGGCGTGGGATGAGGCGTTGCACACGTTACCTCAACCCCACGTGCTGCAATCCTGGCTCTGGGGGGCGCTGAAGGCCCGCCACGGATGGCAAGTGCGCCATCTGTTATGGCGCGCGGCTGGCGGCGCCCAACCGTGCGCCGCCGCGCAGCTCATGCTCCAACAACAGGGCCGAGTGCAACTGGGATACATCCCCAAAGGCCCGGTCGTGGATTGGCGCCATCCGGCGCACGTGGATGACATCCTGCACGATCTGGAAGCCCTCGCCCGACAGGAATCCATGCTGCTATTGAAGATTGACCCCGATGTAATTGCCAATTCTCCTGAAGGCGAGGCGCTGGTAACGCGGTTGCAGCAACGGGGCTGGCGCTACGCGGCTGAACAAATCCAATTTCGCAATACGATGATCCTTGACCTGCAAACCAATCTCGATACCATTCTGGCGCGCATGAAAGCCAAGGGGCGGTACAACATCCGGCTGGCGGTGCGCAAAGGGGTCACGGTGCGCCCGGCAACAATCGCAGATCTGCCGCTACTCGTGGAGATGTACGCCGAGACCGCAGAACGGGAGCATTTCATCATTCAGGAGCCGGCCTATTATCGAGATGCGTGGCGGACGTTCCTGCAATCGGCGCAGGGACAGGGATTTATCGCCGAAGTTGGCGGCGATCCGGTTGCCATGTTAATCTCGCTGCATTACGAGGGACGCGCCTGGACGATGTATGCGGCTTCGCGCAACCGGCACCGGGCGGCAATGCCCACGTACCTGCTGCAATGGGAGGCGTTGCGCTACGCCCAGGAAGCGGGATGTCACAGCTACGATCTGTGGGGCGCGCCGAATATACTGAATGAGAGCGATCCGCTATGGGGCGTCTATCGCTTCAAAGCCAACTTCGGCGCGACGCTGGTGACGCACATCGGAGCTTACGACTATGCGCCCCGCCCGTTGCGCTACCGAGCTTACGCAATCCTTGCGCCGCGCCGGGCGCGGTTGATAGGGTGAATTGAGACGTGCTACAGAACTGGATACAGCCACGCAGATGAAAATAGTTCGTAGAGATTAGAGAGCAGTGAGCAGAACGCCATTCCCTGCGCCCAAACTGCTCACGATTCACTGCTCACCTGTTACTATTTCATGAGGAGGCCCTGATGCGTATTCTGGTCACCGGCGGCGCGGGTTTCTTGGGCAGCGCGCTGGCAAACGCCCTTGTCGCCAAGGGACACGAAGTGCTCGTTGTAGATGACCTGAGCGCCGGCGATCCCCAACGGCTGGCGCCAACCGTGCTTTTTCATCGAGGCTCGGTGCTGGATCGCCCGAAGCTGTGGACGCTGCTGCAAGGCGTGGACTGCGTTTATCACCTCGCAGCGCGAGTCCTGGTAGCAGAATCGGTGTTGTATCCGGCAGAGTACAACACCGTCAACGTGGGCGGCACCGTATCGCTGTTAGAAGCCATGCGCGATACGGGCGCGCCGCGCATCATTCTGGCTTCTTCCGGCGCAGTGTATGGATTGCAAGACGCCCAACCGGTCAGCGAACAGAGTCCACCCAATCCGCAATCGCCCTACGCGGTGAGCAAACTCTCCGCCGAGTATTATCTGCACACCATCGGCGCACTGTGGAACATCGAAACCGTGGCTTTGCGCATCTTCAACACCTACGGGCCTTATCAGGCGTTACCGGCTTCCCATGCGCCCGTCGTGCCGCGTTTCCTGCAACAAGCCCTGGGCGGCGGATCGCTCGTCCTGTTCCAGGATGGGCGTCAGACGCGGGATTTCGTCTACATTGATGATGTCGTGACGGCGTTGCTGGCTGCCGGCACGGCCACAGGCATCAACCGGCGCACCATCAATGTGGGCAGCGGCGTGGAGACCGACATCAATGCCCTGGCCCGGTTGGTCTTGCAGCTCACCAACTCCAACAGCAACTTACTCTACAGCCCAGTGGAAAATGGCGGCGTCTCGCGGCTCCGCGCCGATCTCACCTTAGCGCAACAGCTGTTGGCGTATCATCCGCGCTACACACTAGAAAAAGGGTTGCGGCGGACTCTGGCCGAAGATCCGCGCTTCCAACGCAGATGAAACGGCTCTCTCTGAAATCCCACATCAAGCCGCTGCTCCAGCAGAGTCGGGCGCAGTTACGGCGGCTGTGGCCGGCGCTCAAACAGGCAGCCCGGTTTGGCATCGAAATCATCAAACGCTCTGGGCGGCACCACATGACGATGTACGCAGCGGCGCTCTCGTTCTACACCCTGCTGTCTATCGTGCCGCTGTTGCTCTCGGTGCTCTCCGTAGGCAGCCTGTTCATAGACGCTGCCGAAGTGCAGCGCATCGCCATGATGAGCCTGGAAGCGCTGCTTCCGGCAACGACCGAGCCGGTGCGCGTCAACATCGAAAACATCCTCCGCTATCGCAGCTCGGTGGGCGTCATCTCATTGGCGACCACCTTGTGGTCAGCTTCCGGGATTTTCACCACCCTGGAATCGGCCATCAATGCGGTGTGGGAACGCCGGCAACGCCGCACATACTGGAAACGGCGACTCATCGGCATTCTATCACTCATGGGCGTCACGGCTTGGGTCGTCGGCGCCTTTATCATCCAGACCTTGTGGCGGCTGTTGCCGCTCTGGTTGCCCTTTCTTGGTCAGATTTCTTTCCCGATTACCAAATGGGGTGAACGCGGGCTATCGTTTCTGGTCATTTTGCTGTTGAATCTGTTGACCTACCGGTTCTTCCCCGCGCATCCAGTACGCCGACGGGTGGCCTGGCTGGTGGGGCTGGGCGTCAGCGTGACCTGGGTGATTATGCGCGATATCTTCGCCTGGGCCTTGACCACGGGTTTGCTCAACTATCCCCTGGTCTACGGCTCGTTGTGGGTGATGATTGTGCCAACGGTGTGGGCTTACTGGAGTTATCGGGTCTTGCTGCTTGGCGCGGAACTGCAAGCACATCTGGAGGAACAGTACTTCTCGAAGTTACAGGCAGAATACGAACGCTCAGCACTGAAAGTAGCGACATGAGTCAGAATTCAAGAGTGAGGAGGTGAAACGATGTTAATTACGAATGCTCGCGTTGCCACATTGGGAGCAGAACCACGCCTGATTGAGAATGGCGCAGTACTCATTGAGGCGGGCAAAATCGCGGCGGTGGATACCACGGCGGCGCTGCTCGCCCGCTATCCCGAAGCGGAACGCTTCGACGCGCGCGGGCAGCTGGCGCTGCCGGCGCCGCTCTGCGGACACACCCATTTCTACGGCGCGTTTGCACGCGGCTGGGCGTTCCCCGGTCCCGCGCCCACCCGCTTCGGCGAGATTCTAGAGCGGCTCTGGTGGCGGCTGGATAAACTGCTCACGCCCGAAGATGTGCGTTATTCCGCGCTGGTCTGCCTGGCCGATGCCATCCGCCACGGCGCGACCACGCTGATTGACCATCACGCCAGCCCGCACGCCATCCCCGGCTCGCTGGACATCATCGCCGAGGAAGTGCTGCGCTCCGGCATCCGCGCGAGCCTGTGCTACGAGGTCACCGACCGCGACGGGGAAGCGCTGGCGCAGGCCGGCATCGCCGAAAACGTGCGCTTCCTGCGCCGCATGCAGGTGAACCCGCATCCGCAGCTAGCCGCCTCATTTGGAATGCACGCCTCGCTCACGCTGAGCGACGCCACCCTGGCAGCGTGCATCGCTGCCGCCGAGGGGCTGGAGACGGGTTTCCACATCCACGCCGCCGAAGGCGTGGAAGATGTAGAAGATAGCCTGCGCAAGTCCGGCAAGCGCGTCATCCATCGGCTGCACGCGGCGGGCATTCTGGGGCCGCGCTCCATCGTGGCGCACGCCGTCCACGTGGATGAGAGCGAGATGGACGTGCTGGCGCAGACCGGCACATGGGTCACGCATCAGCCGCGCTCAAACATGAACAACGCGGTGGGCACCGGCAAGGTGGAACATCTGCTGGCGCGCGGCGTCAACGTGGCGTTGGGCAATGATGGCTTCAGCAACAACATGTTCGCGGAGATGAAGACCGCCTATCTCGTCCACAAACTTGCGCAGCAGGATCCCCGCGCCATGCCCGGCGATCTCGTTTTCCGGCTGGCCTTCGACGCCAACGCGCAGCTGGCGCGCATCTTCTGGCCCGACGTCAGGCTGGGTGCGCTGGAACCCGGCGCAGAAGCCGATCTGATCCTGGTGGATTACCATCCCACCACGCCGTTGAGCGCGGGCAACCTGCCGTGGCACTTCCTCTTCGGCTACGAGGCTTCGATGATCACCACTACGATCAGCGCCGGCCGGGTGCTGATGCGCGACCGCCAGCTGCTGACGCTCGACGAGGCGGAGATCACCGCGCGCTCCCGCGAACTTGCCGCCGCGCTGTGGCGGCGCGCCGCTTGAGGCCCGCGACTGCGCGCCTCTGGCGCGCCAATGCGCTGTTGCTGCTCACCGCTGCGATTTGGGGCTTTGCCTTCGTCGCGCAACGAGTGGGCATGAATTTCGTCGGCCCGTTCACCTTTACGGGTGTGCGCTTTGCGTTGGGCAGCCTGGCGCTGCTGCCGCTGCTATTGGCGCAGCAACGACGCAGCACGGAGAGCCTGCCCTGGCGGGTGCTACTGCCCGGCGGTCTGCTGGCAGGCGTCGCGCTGTTTGCGGGCGCGTCATGTCAGCAGATCGGCATGGTCACAACCACAGCGGGGAAAGCGGGCTTCATCACCGGGCTGTACGTGGTGCTGGTGCCCATCCTGGGATTGCTGCGCCGACAGCGCACCGGCCTCGGCGCGTGGATCGGGGCCGGGCTGGCGGTTGTCGGCCTGTACTTGCTCACCATGCCCGCAAATCTGGCAGCCCTGCGCCTCGCCGAGATAACGCCAGGGGACCTGTGGGTGCTGGCCGGCGCGTTCTTCTGGGCGATTCACGTCCACATTCTGGCGTGGCTCACGCAGCGGGTCGCGGCGCTGCCCATCGCCGTGCTGCAATTCGCGGTGACGGCGCTGCTCAGCGGCATCGTCGCCGCGTTGATCGAGACGCCCTCGCTGCCGGGCCTGCGCGGCGCGGTATGGGCCATCCTCTACGGCGGGCTGCTTTCGGTGGGGATCGCCTACACGCTGCAAGTCGTGGCCCAGCGCGACGCCCATCCCGCGCATGCGGCGATCATCCTGAGCCTGGAGGCGGTATTCGCCGTGATCGGCGGCGCGCTGCTCCTCAGCGAGACGCTCACGCTCCGGGGAGTGATCGGCTGCGCGCTGATGCTGGCAGGGATGCTGGTATCGCAACTCTCGATCACGCGCCAGACGACACAGTCCCCAGTACCCGCATAATCCGAGAGGCGCTTTTGATTGCCAAACGATGCACGGCAACCCAAAGCGCCTCTCAAAACACAGCCACAATAGCAGAAGCCTTATGGCAACACGCCTAAGGCTCCAAATCGAACAATAGCTCTACCAATTCTTCAAAAAGACTTTCGAGCTGCACCGCATCGCCCTCTGCACGGGCAGATTCAATATCTTCGAGGAGCATCTCCAGTTC
The DNA here is from genome assembly GCA_964508025.1 of uncultured Anaerolineales bacterium. Taxonomy (GTDB): domain Bacteria; phylum Chloroflexota; class Anaerolineae; order B4-G1; family SLSP01; genus JAAZNO01. Next base: position 60,114 of record CAZDSF010000007.1, on the reverse strand, counting down.
CTCGCGCGCATTCTCCTCGAGCGCATCACCTTCTAGCAGTGCCTCGGCGCGCTCCAAAAACGCGAGTTGCTCGCGTGAAAGCGCAAACAACACCTGCACCCACTGTTTAGCTTTCAGGATATCAGTTTCGCTCATGCGCCGCGCCGAAGCCTGGACCGTGATCGCTTCACTGCGTTTGGTCACGCGATCCTGCGCCATGATATGCAAAATGCCATCCACATCCATATCGAACTTCACGGTAACGCTGGGCAACTCACCGGGCGCTTCAGGTTTGAGATCGGTGATCAGAAATTCTCCCAGCAATGTATTTTCCGAAGCGACCGTGTGTTCACCCTGATACACCTCGATTTTGATGGTATCCTGATTGGGATAGAGGGCATGGAAGATTTCAGCCTTCGATACAGGCACCGTGGTATTGCGCCGAATCAAAGGGCTATAGCGATCACTGAGCCAGCGTCCCAAACGCCATTCAGCAACCGCAATACCCAGAGAATGCGGGGTCACATCCACCAGAATTGCATCAATAGGCTCGCCCGCGATGATGGCAGCTTGCACACCGGCGCCCAACGCGACCACCTCTTCAGGGTTAAGCGTCATCTGCGGCTCAATTCCCAGCCGATCCGCCACCAGTTCCCAGACTGCCGGAATCCGCGTTGAACCGCCAACCATGAGCACCTGTTGGAGATCCGCCGCATGGACATCGCCATCTGCCAACACCCGTTCCACAGATACCAGCGTCTTGTCCAGCAAGTCAGAAATGGCCGCCACAAAATCATGACGGCTAACTTCATGCTCGAAATGCAAAGGCACGCCGCGCTTTTCAACAAGATATTCCTCTTTGATCCAGGTAAAGGGCTGGGATGAGAGCGCGATCTTCGCATTTTCAGCCGCGCGCAGCAGGCGCGCCCAGGCGCGGCGATCCTGGCGCAGGTCAATGCCATGCTGCTGCTCGAAGACCTCGGCCAGCATGAGCGCCAGGCGCTCATCAAAATCATCGCCCCCTAACTGCGTATCACCGTGGCTGGCCCGCACTTCGACAATGCCATCCATCATCTCGACCAACGACACATCGAAAGTGCCCCCGCCCAGGTCATAGACCAACGCCAGCTGATCCTGAACTTTGTCAAGACCGTAAGCCAGAGCGGCGGCGGTCGGCTCATTGATGATGCGGCGCACGTTGAAGCCCGCGATTTCCCCCGCGTCGCGGGTAGCCTGGCGCGCGGCGTCAGAGAAGTATGCCGGTACTGTGATAACCGCTTCGGATACTTCGGCGCCGAGGTTACGTTCCGCGATCTGTTTGAGTTCCCGTAGAATGAAAGCGGAGATCTCCGGCGGCGTGAACTCGCGCCCGGCAAGATTCACCCGTTCCGCCGTTCCCATCTTGCGTTTGATGGAGCGCACGGTATTTTCGGGGTTGAAAATGAATTGATTGCGCGCTGGGGCGCCTACCAACCACTGCTGTTCGGGCGTGTAGGCCACCACCGAAGGGATGATCCGTTCTGCGCCATGGGGCAGGATCCGTGGTATCCCATCTTGCACAAGCGCCACGCCAGAATTGGTCGTTCCCAGGTCAATACCCACAATGTAACTGCTCACAGCTTCATTACTCCATAGTAGAATTCACAGATTCAGAAGACGAAACAGGTTTGTATACCACCACTTCGGCGAAGCGCAGCACGGCCCCGGCAGTCTGGTAGCCGCGACGCTCTTCAGCGACAATGCGCCCTGCTTCAGTTGCACCTTCCGTAGTTGTGGCAACGACAATGTGCAGGTAAGGATCGAAGAGTCGCCCCACCGTGGGAATAGGGGTAACGCCCTGCGCTTCTAGCAGCATCAGCAATCGCTCCCGGACGAGCGCTAATCCTTCCAGCCAGCCAGCTAGCATAGCGCGATCCGCTGGCGAGACGAGCACAGCCTGATCCACCGTGAGCGATGGCGCGGTTGCCGCCAGATCACGGCGGCGAAGATACTGCTCCCCGCTGTGGAGCGCATGATCTAACCCATCCAATGTAGGCAGCAAGGCCATGAGCCATTCACGATGCGCGGCCGCAACTTGCGCTTGCGCCAGCTGCTGCACTGAAGCGCGCAGGTCTTGCTGCTGCGCCTCCAACAGCTCGAGCGCTTTTCCCAGCTGTTCGGTCTGTTCTGCCGCCAGCGTATTCGCCTTGAACTGGGTCTTGCCCAGTTTGTGCACCTCTTTTTCCAACTCAGCCAGACCATTATTACTGGCCCCGGTCGCATGGGTCCCGGACAGTCCTTTTTCCACCCGTTGGAGTAATTCGGCCAACGTAGTCCACACAGCACGATGCTCGTTCATAGCTTGACTGGCCTGAAATCATCCTTGAAATCCGTGCGCCCCAAATCGCCATGCTGCTGTAAGGAGCGCCACACATCTTCACCATGCACACTCAAATCAAACTTACGGCGACGCTTACGCGGTTCCCATGGGAGGGGCGGCTGAAAAAGAAACAGATCGGTTTCAGCCTTCGCTTCTGCGCTGCGCAGCTTCTCGTAGGCGGCGCGAAGCAATTTGAAAGCTTCGGGCTGTTCCTCTGGCGGATACTGTCGCACTAGCGTGAAATAGGCATGTTTGATCTCTCTGGCAGATGCACCGCGATGCAAGCCCAAGACGGCATACGGATCGGTGCTATGCAAGTTGGGTTCCAGCGCCGGCTTCGGCTGAACACTCCCTGGCAACTCAGAAACCGTATTCATCCTCATCCTCAAAAAAAGTCATCTCCGAAGTCAAAACCGGGAGGCAAAAGGGGACTGTCGCCCAGGAAGGGCAATCCCAACACCATATTCAAAAACATCGGCGGTACATCCAGAAGTTCACGGCCCCTTCTTACCCGCTCCAATAACGCCGGGTCTTTTTCGCGACGGGCGATTTTATCCGCCTCACGCCAATAACGGCGCGCATCCGCCGTCTTACCCTGGCGCAAAGTCAACATCATCAACGCAAGGTATGCCGGCCCGGCCGGTTCGCCAACACTGAGCGCATGCTCCAGATAGGGTTGAGCCTGGGCATAGGCCGATGTGGTAGACAACATCTCCCCGATGACAAGATGTACCGGGGTTCCTGCAGGAGCGATTGCAATTGCACGCTCCAACAGCTTGGACATTACCGCAGGTTTGCCAGCAACCAGAAGCCTATGGGTCAGGTTGATATAGAAGAGATAAGACAATTCCTTCTGCGCCGTCTCGATCTCTTGCACCATGCGCCAGAACTGGGTTTCAGAGCCTTCAGTCAACTGAATTTCGCAGATCAGACCCTGCAGATCTTGATCAGCTCCCGATTGCTCCAGAGCCTGTTTCAGATAAGCCTGACCTTTTTCTTCCTGGCGCAGCTTCAAGTTAAAGCCGCCAAGTAAGGCTAAAATCTGAGGATCCTGAGGCCGCAGCGCCAGGGCCTTCTCACCCAGACTGATCGCATCTGGAATTCGACCCCACAGCGCCAAATCCGTGGCTTGATTGAGATAATAGTCTCTCAGCGCCTGCTGCACCAACTCATTGTGCGGTTCCAGTTGTAATGCCCGCGACCAGTATCCTTCGGCGCGCTGGGCTTCCCAAGGATTCCCACTCTCAAAAAGCACTTCCCCCATTTTGAGCAGTGCGGGAATGTGATTCGGCTCTTTCTCCAGGATGCGGGCGAGCTCGTTCTCAGCGCCCCAGAAGCGCCCATCATCGAGCAGACTTTCTACCAACATCATGCGCGTTTCCAGGTTGTCGGGATCCCACTTTACAGCAGTGCGATATACCTGCAAGGCTTCTTCGTATTCGCCGGCTTTGACATAAGACTCAGCCGCGCGACGCCAGAGGCGTGAGACTTGCGCCTCAGAGATGGCATCGGGATGATCAGCGCGCCGTGGGCGCCGGCGCAGCGCTTCGCGCCAGGCTTCCGCCGCCGCGAGGAAATCCTCTGCCCGCTCATAAGCCAACGCCCGATTGTAGGCCAACCGAAAGCTGCCGCCATCCACCAGATTGGCTTTTTCCCAATATTGTTGGGCGACATCCCATTTACCCGCCTGCGCCGCGCGATAGGCGCACTGCTGGTAAAGATACGAGAGCAATTCTTGGAGCGCCTTGTCTGTGGAGCGATACTTGAGAGTTTCTTCGGCCACAGACAACGCATGATCGAAGTCCCCGGCCTGAGCGGCTTCTTCGGCCAGCCGATGTAGCGCTTCGGCGAGATTTTCACGACCATGAGCACTATCCAACCCGGCGGCTGCCGCTGCGCGCCACTCCGCCACCGCCGCCGGCCAATCCTCAGCCTGAGCCGCGATCACACCGAGATAGTAGTGTGTCAGGGCAGCTTCTATTGTGGAGCCAGGAGCGGCCAACGTCTGGCGTAACAGCATGGCGGCTTCCTGGATATTCCCGTTATCCAGAGCGACCAAGCCTTGCCAGAGCGCCGGCGCATCAGCAGAAAGCGTATAGGGACGCCGGCGAAATGCACTGGCCTCTTGCAACATTACCCGCTCTTGCAGCGTGAGCGCCGACCAGACCGGATCGGCAGCGAGATCCGCGCCCTGCTGCAACAGGGCTACAGCCAGAGGATAAGCAGCCCGATCCGCAAATTCCTGCGCCTGCTGCCGCGCCTGTCGGTAAGCCGCGATAGCCGTTTCTAGATCGCCTTGCCTTTGCGCGGCCAATCCCAGATGCAGCTGATACCGCGCCTCCGCCGGCTGTAACTCGACTGCGCGCCGCAAGTCCTGCACGCCGGTCTTCAGATCGGCATCAGAGGCCCGGTTCTGTAGTTCTTGTAGCCCACGCCGAAAATACGCCTCAGCCAGCGCGGCAACGGGCAATTTGGTGGGTGTTTGCCGTCCCACCCGCTCCCAAATCTCGATGGCGCGGGTATAATCCCCGCCTCTAAATGCCTGTAAACCATTATTGCGTAAGGCGTCGGCGCTTTGGCCGACGCCTTTCTTTTGCTTTGAACGTTTTGCCATACCCTCGCGTGATTCCTAACCAAATGAAACCTGTAAAGCACTTCGGATTATACCATACAATAGTAAAGAAGATATCGGCTAACAAACCATCGGGATCGGTCAAGTCACACCAAAACGCGAACGTGTTTGCTCCTGCATAGTTGCATGGGCTAATCAATCGCGCTGATGATAGCACGATTGTGGGGATTGGCAACGGGTGACAGACAGGGGCAACGCTTTCCGGCAGCAGGTAGGTCAAGGATGCTGCCACGAACCTGGATCAGAGGCGAGGATGAGCCGGCTTTGCTATCGCTTGGGGGCGGCGCACACCTCAGTCGCCAACCAGTTTTCAGCGTGTTCGAGGGCCTGCGCCAGAGTCCACATTTGCCCATAAGCCCAGGCTTCGGCGAAAATCGCCGGTTCCAATTGTGTGCGCGCCTCAGCCAATGCCTGGGTCAGCCCACGCACGAAGATTGTCGCCAGGGGCGGAAGATTCAGACTGCGGTGCAGGGTTTGCATCGCAGCGTAGAATTGCACCGTGTCACGCGAGGCATTCTGCGCAGCAGCCAGCATGACCAGACGACTCAAACAGGCCACCATACCCAGTATGTTCTCCGCCTCGATGTGCAAGCGCAAGCTTTCGGCAAGCGCCGCGCGCGCCTGAGCTATTTCGCCCTGCGCCAACCTCACGGAGGTGAGTTTGCAAAGCGTCCAGGCTACCAGCCAACGGCCCTGAAACACCTGCGATTGCTGCAAAGCCTCTTCAAATAGCGTTCCAGCAAGCCCGTATTGCCCCTGATTCCATAACGCATCGCCAAGGTGATCCAACGCGCACAACATACCCCACTGATGGCGATGCTCGCGGAAAAGCGTCAGGCTGGCTTCAGCAAATTGCTGCGCCAGGGGGAAATCCTGTTGCTCCAAGGCCAGGCGGCTCAGCTGATCCAGAGACCAGGCAATTTCCTCATGGTCCTCAAGCCCACTGAAGATCTCCAGGCTCGATTCGAACAGCTGACGCGCTTCTGCATAGCGCTGCTGCGCACGGCGCACCTCACCTAGCCCGGTCTGAGTCAAGCCAATCCAGCGCGGTTCCTGCGACTTCTGCGCCAATGACAACCCTTCCTCGAAATACGTTGTCGCTGCTGGAATATCACTCTGGGTCGCCGCTAACCAACCGGCGCCCCAGAGGGCCTTCAAGCGATAGGTATCGGCGGCCTCGGCGCCGGCTGCCAACGCCCGCGTGAGCCAATAGCGCCCCTCGGTCAATACTCCCTGCGCCTGCCAGAAACGAAAGACGGCGCCCACCAGGCGCAGCGCCATCACCGCTTCTCCTTGTTCCAACATCCAGCGCAATGCAGTTTGTAGATTGCCGTGTTCAGATTTTAGCCATGCCGCCGCTGCGGGATGCTCAGGTTTACCAATGGCCGTTTCGGCGATTTCAACTTGCAGCAGATAGTGCCAGGCATGGCGGCGCAGCGTTTCTTCAGCTTCGCCCACCATACGCAGCTGCTCCAGAGCATATTCGCGCAAGGTATTGAGCATGAAAAAGCGCAGATCTGCGCCTCCCACCACAGGCTGAATCAGGCTCCTATCTACCAGCGCCTCGAGGCCTAGTTGAACTTCGGCGCATTCACAGATCGCCTGCGCGGCTTTGATATCCCAGCTGTGCTCAAACACCGCCAGGCGCCGGAAGAGGGCTTTATGCCGGGCGCTGAGCAGCTGATAACTCCACTCGATGACATCCCACAAGCTCTGGTGCCGCGCGGGACGATCCTGGTGCGGATGGCGCAAGGTAACAGCATTGTTCTCCAACTGCGCCAGCAATTGTTCGGGGGAATAAGTCCTGATACGCGCCGCAGCGAGTTCAATCGCCAGGGGCAGTCCATCGAAACGCCGACAGATCTGCACCAGCGCGGCGGCGTTCTCCGGGGTGAGCGCGAAGCCGCGGCGGACTGCGCGCGCCCGTTCGACGAACAGCTGGATAGCGGGGGAACGCCGCACCAGCTCAAAGTTCGAGATGGCTCGCGGTTCGGGCACGGGCAACGGCGTCACAATAAAGCAATGTTCACCATACACATTAAGCATCTCACGGCTGGTACTGAGGATCTTGAGACCGGGGGCTGCCTGCAAAAGCGCAGCGATCACCGCCCCCACACCGGATAGATGCTCCAGATTATCCAACACAAAGAGCAGGCGTTTGGTGCGCAGATAGGTTTTGAGCGCCTCTAGCGGCGTTTCCGTACCGCCAAGCCGCAAGTTGAGCACGCGAATGATCGTCGCGCTCAGCAACGCGGAATCAGAAATCGCATCCAGAGCGATAAAATACACGCCATCAGCGAAATCCGATTGCACCTGGTTGGCAATCTCAATCGCCAGCCGGGTCTTCCCCACCCCGCCAGGGCCGGTCAGCGTGATACAGCGCACCGCAGGTTGTTGCAGCAAAGCAAGCACCCCCGCGACCGCTTCATCCGCGCCGATGAGCGCTGTCAACGGCGCCGGCACGTTACCATGATATGCGGTCACTTCTGTCACGGCGACCGGCGCTACCGTCGCATTCAAGTGCAACAGCAATGTAGCGCACAGGCTATTCACATAGTTGGCATACGTGCGCCGGCTGATGCACAAGCGTTCGCAGTAGAACTGCACCGAAGCGCCCGGGTGGCGCACAATGAGCGCCAGGAGCTCCTTCTCATGCGGCGGGAGAGAACAGGCGCTCAGGTATTCATGCACCGCACGCAAGCCGCCATGCTGCTCAATCCACGTGTGCCATGGCTCTTGCTCGATCAGCGTCAGGGGATAGCGCGGCAGCCGTAACACGGCTTTGAGGTGTTTATCATCCCAGATAACGTCTTTCACGTGCATTACCCCTCTGGAAAGTGACTTGCAGCCATATCCTTATTATATCCAGGATATGCAGAAATGACCAGCCGCTCTCTGCGTCCACATTGCACCATACTTGCACTATAATTGCACTATATCTGCACTCACGTCGAGAAGCCTTGGTATAGAATGAAACTGTTCACTAAACTTTCGAATAAAATAAGTGAACTGTTCACATTCAATTCGCCCCCGCAGGACACATCAGGAGCAGTCAGTGGCAGTAACGTTACGCGAAGTTGCAGAATCAGCCGGAGTCTCGCTTGGGACCGCTTCCCAAGCGCTCAACAATCGCCCTGGCGTGGCCCAAGAGACCCGCGCGCGCGTGATACAAGCGGCAACTGCGTTGGGCTACCCGCTCAAGACCCTCAGCCTGCCGCTAGATAACCCGATTTCGGTGGTGGGCTTACTGCTGAAGCACGACGTTGACGATCGCGAGCCGGTCAATCACTTCTATGCCTACGTGCAATCGGGCGTCGAAGCCGAATGCCGCGAGCGCGGTCTGCATCTGATGTACTCCAATATCGAAGTAGACACGCAGAGCCGCCCTGTTCACTGGCCGATCATGCTGAGCGAGGCTCGCATTGATGGGCTGATCCTCTGCGGCACATTCATCGAAACGGCGCTAGACACCATCAGACGGCAGCGCAACATTCCCATCGTCATGCTCGATGGGTACACGGCAGGCAACCAAACCTGTGATCGGGTGCTGACGGACAACTTCTCCGGGGCTTTGACCGCGACGCGCTATCTGCTTGAGCACGGACATCAGCGCATTGGCTTAATCGGCAGCACGGCAGATGCCTATCCTAGTATCCGCGAACGCCGCGCGGGATATGTCGAAGCGCTGCGCCGCGCGGGTATCACCGAGACCTTCATCGAGGAATCGGCGCTGGATCGTCAGGCGGGCTATAAAGCCACCCAGCGGCTGCTCCAGCGCGCGCCCATCACCGCCATCTTCGCCTGTAATGATGAGACCGCGCTCGGCGTGCTCAAGGCGGCGCGGGATCTGCAGTTGCGCGTGCCCGAAGATCTTTCGGTCATTGGCTTCGACAATCTTGTGTTGATTCACGAGATCAGCCCGGCCCTGACTACGATGCACGTAGACAAAGTGTTGATGGGGCGTCTGGGCGTGCGGCAGTTGTTAGAGCGTGCACGCAACCCCAACATGCCCGCAGTCACGATGCTGCTGCAAACGGAACTGGTGATACGGGAATCCGTAGCCCGGTTCAAGCTTCCAGAGCCGAGGTTGTAGGCAGAGGCATCTTTTGGCGAGCTTTCACCCAGGTGCGCTCGCATGTTAAGAAAGGAGGCCGCTATCGCATCAATGGAGTGATGTTGTTACACGAAAATTCAAAGCTATGACGTTTGTTAACACAATCAATTAGGAAGGAGCTATCTGAAATGAAACGCTACGCTGTTGCATTCAACATTTTGATGGTCCTCACGATGCTGCTCACCGCTTGTGGCGCACCGGCGCCTGAGGTTATTCGGGAGACCGTCACTGTTGAAGTTGTAAAAACCGTCGAGGTCGAAAAAATCGTCGAAGTTCAAGTGACCCCTGAGTCCGATCCTACAGCGCTGCCTCGCAACGAAACCATGTACTTCAACGGTCAGCAGTGGGGGCCGGTGGTGGGCTGGAATCCATACTCTAGCAGCAACAACAACGCGATGGCCATCGCGGCAGGAGACAATTCCCGCGTAACCATGTTTGAGACCCCGTACCTGTACAACATGCTCGATGGGCAGATGTACCCGCTGCTGGCGGATGGCCCCTGGAGCTGGAACGCGGATATGACCGAGATCACTTTCAAGATCAAGCCCGCCGCCAGGTGGAGCGACGGCACCCCGGTGACCGCGGAAGATGTCGCCTACACCTGGGCCACGCACGTCAAGTACAACACCGGCACCGGCGCCGGCAACAAAGATTACATCGAGGATATCATCGCCAAGGATGATCGGACCGTGGTGATCAAGGCCAAGCTGGATGCGAACGGGAAAGCGGTCAATCCGCTCGTCGTCGCCGCTTACGTGAGCAGCAACTATGTTATCCAGAAGGCTTGGACCCAGAAACTGGAAGAGCGCTCCGGCGGCGATGCCACCAAATTGATGGCGGAGCCGGCAGAGGATGTGGTGTACTCCGGGCCCTATCACAAGTTCTTCGCCGATGATACGAAGGTCGTCCTCGTTCGGGATGATAACTACTGGGGTCAGGACCCCTCGATGTGGGGTAAGCTGCCAGCGCCGCGCTACCTGGCGCACACGATCTTCAAGGATAACGCCGCCGGCTCTGTCGCGTTGGCTAAGGGTGAAGTGGATGTCAGCCAGCAATTCAACTCCAACATTCAACTCCTGTGGGAAAGCTACGGTCTGCCCATTTCCACCTACCTGCCCGAGCCGCCTTATGGCATCGGCGCCAGCCTGCCCACGGCCTTCTACAATCTGAATTCCCACGGCCTGGATCAGGTCGCCGTGCGCAAGGCCATTGCCATTGCGGTTGACTATCCCACCATCATCGCCAACGCGATGACCAACCAATCCGCCACCTTCACACAGGTGCCGCGCTCGCTCATGAACCCAACGCCCGGCGAGCAGGCGATGTACGACCGCGAGGCCGTCAAGGATCTGCAGTGGGCCGGCAACGACATCGAGGGCGCCAAGGCGCTTCTGGATGCCGCCGGCATCGTGGACACCGACGGCGACGGTTGGCGCGAGTACGACGGCAAGAAGCTCAGCTACGTGGCGACCTGCCCCAATGGCTGGTCTGACTGGCAGGCGGCTATCGAAGTGGTGGCGGCTGCCGGTAAAGAGATCGGCATCGAGATCACGACGAACTACCCCGAATGGTCCGTTTACCAGACCGTTGTCACCAAGTCGGATGCACCGCTCCCCGCTGGCTACGACATCTTCATGATGTGGAGCGCGGGCGCCGGGCCGACCATGCCGTGGGGCCGTATCCGCAACCTGCTCAGCTCCGAATGGATCGGTCAACCGAGCAACTGGAGCGGCAACTGGGGTCAGTACAGCAATCCCGAAGTGGACGCGCTCATCAAGGCGATCCCCGGCGAGACCGATCCCGCCGAACTGAAGCGAATGTATACGGAACTGGTGCGGATCTACCTGACCGACATTCCTTCCTTCACGCTCATGTACCGCCCGCAATCGTTCCATGCCGTGAATGAGACGGTCTGGACCAATTTCCCGCACCAGGATGACGGCACCAACCCGCCCGTTCCGCCGCTCAACTGCACCGACGGGTGGAGCATCGCCTGTCTCTACAACGTGACGCTGGTCAATCCCTAGCACGAGTTCGATTTCAGGACGCCGGATGTGACATGAGAATCTCCCATCCGCCCACCAACAGACCATCGGCGTCCTGGAACCCGAATCCAAAGAGCGATTTTTGTGTGCGGGCTTTTCGCCCGCACACAAAAATCATTTTCAAAGATAACTTTCATCAGAGGGAGGTGCTGCGTTGAAAGGATACCGAAGGTATTTCCTCAACAAGCTGGGCTGGTTCCTGATCACCTTTGTGTTTGCCTTCATCCTGAATTTCATCCTACCCCGCTTGATGCCCGGAGATCCCGTAGCAGCGATTGTGGCCCGGTTGGCGCAAGGCATGAGCGATGCCACCGGAGTGCAAGCGATTTACCAGCAATACGCGGACCTGTTTGGCACCAACAAGCCCATGTATGAGCAGTTTTTCATCTACATGAGAAATGTGGTACAGGGCGACTTCGGGTTCTCGTTTAGCCAGTATCCCAGAACAGTAGCCAGCGTACTCAGGGGTTCAATTCTGTGGACGATAGGGCTGCAATTCCCCGCGATCATTGTCGGGTGGCTCATTGGAAACACGCTGGGCGCGTTGGCGGCTTACCTCAAGGGCGGCTTCGACAAAGTGCTCATGCCCATCAGCATTTTTGTGAGCAACTTCCCGGCCTTTGGTATGGCAATCATCATGCTGGTCATTTTTGGGGTGACATTAGAATGGTTCCCCACGTCTGGAGGCTACGGCTTCGATTTGATTCCCAGCCTGAGCTGGAGATTCTTCCGCTCCGTGATCCTACATTATCAGCTGCCATTCTGGTCTATTGTCTTGATCGCCATCGGCGGTCAAGCGATTGGAATGCGCTCGATGGCGATCTACGAGCTGAATGCGGATTACGTGAAGTTTGCCCGGTTCATGGGCATCAAGGATCGCAAAATCATCGGCTATGTGTTCCGCAATGCCATGTTGCCCCAAATCACCGGCCTGGCATTGTCCATCGGCACGATGGTCGGCGGCGCTCTGGTAGCGGAGATCATTTTCAGTTATCCAGGGCTGGGCTATACGCTTCTGACCGGCGTTATGGGGCAAGATTATCCCCTGATTTCGGCTTCCACATTGATCATCACGGTCATGGTGCTGAGCGCAAACTTCATCATCGAAATCCTCTACGGCATCATTGACCCGCGCATCAAAGCCGCGCAGGCAGATTAGCCGGGTAAGTAAGGGAAGATGCGGGTATGAAACATACAATTCGACAAGTCTTTCGCTCCGGCAAGTTCGTGATCGGTTTTGCCATTTTCATGGCGATTTTACTGATTGTGTTCATCTATCCGCTGATTGTTACTGATGACCCTTTGGCGATCATCGGTCAGGGAACGTTTTTCCCGCCGGGGATCTATGTGAACACCTACGACACCATTGATGCGCCTAAATACGTTCTCAGACTGGAGAATGCTGCCGCCAAACGGGTCGCCAACAGGCTGAACCCCGCCGACCGCCTGGCAATGCAGGAATGGCTGGTGGCTGTTGGTATCCCCGAAGATGAGATCGAAATTGAGGACACGGCGGAACTCCTGGGACTGTGGATAACGCACTACACTTCCACCCGCAGAATTCCCGGTATGACCAATGCGCGCCACAATTACTTCGTGCGCTTGAACACCTCCCTGCGAGGACTTCTATCAACCGGGGATATCAGTATTGCCGAGAGGAATGCGGAGACAGGCGAGCTCGAAGAGCGCGGCGTCATCGCCCCCTCGGATTATGTGAACATCCGGCAGGTGGCAAATGTGCGCGTACTGCCGCTGGGCACCGATAACTTCGGCAGGGATGTGCTGACGCAGCTGGTCACCGCCACCCGCGTCTCGCTGCAAATCGGTTTCGTCGCCGGCATCATTGCCACCCTGATCGGGCTGACGCTGGGATTATTGGCCGGCTATATCGGGGGCGTGGTGGATGACATCATCATGTTCATCACCAACCTCTTTACGGTCATCCCCGGTTTCGTGCTGCTGATTCTGATCTCCTTCAGCATCGGTCAGGAAAAACGCGGCGCCGTCACGGTGGCAGTCGTGATCGGCTTCACCTCTTGGGTCTGGACCACCCGCGCAGTGCGCGCGCAAGTGGTTTCCCTGCGCCACCGCGACCACGTCAACCTCTCGAAACTCTCCGGGCATTCCATCGTGCACATCATCCTCAACGACATTCTGCCCTACATCGCCTCGTATGTGGTGATGGCGATGATTCTACAGATCTCCTCCGGGATCCTGGCAGAAGCCGGGCTATCCATCCTGGGTCTAGGCCCCCGAACTACGGAGGTGCCCACGCTGGGCCTGATGATGAACTGGGCGATGATCTACCAGGCGCACATCCTGGGAAAATGGTGGGCTTATCTGCCGGTGCTCATCACGATTGCGCTCATTACATTCTCCATGAATTTGATGAATACCGGTCTCGACCAGGTATTCAATCCGGCACTAAGGGACTGATGAACATGGGAAGAGTACTGCTAGACGTTAGGGAACTGACCACGAAATATGTCACCCGTTTTCGGGAAGATGTCTACGCGGTGGATCACGTTTCACTACAGGTCGAAGAAGGGAAAGCGTTGGGCATAGCAGGCGAATCCGGCTGCGGCAAATCCACCCTGGCGCTCAGTCTCATGGGCTATTACTTCCCGCCTCTGCACTACATGAGCGGCGAGATCATCATTGATGGGCGCAATATCTCCGGCATGGACCCCGATGACGTGCGCCGGTTGATTCTGGGACGAGAGATCGCCTACATTCCCCAGGCTGCGATGAATGCGCTCAATCCCACCCAAAAGGTCATCCACTTCATCGAAGATGTGATCAAAGTCCACGATCTGGGCGCCAGCAAAAGAGAGATCTATCAACGCGCCAGAGCTTTGTTCGAGACCGTGGGGCTGCCGGAAAGCGTGCTCCACAAATACCCCGTGGAACTCTCCGGCGGCATGAAACAACGCACAGTGATTGCTATCTCGGTGCTGCTCTCTCCCAAAGTGCTCATTGCCGATGAGCCTTCCTCGGCGCTCGATGTCACCTCACAGAAGATGGTCATCAAGATGCTGATGGGGCTGATGGAAGATGGGCTGGTCGGCTCATTGATCTTCATCACCCACGAGTTGCCGTTGCTGTATAATGTCACGAACGACATCATGGTCATGTACGCCGGGCAGATCGTGGAAAAAGGCAGCGCGCAGGAAGTGGTGTTCGATCCGCTCCATCCGTATGCCAAAGGGCTGATGGGTTCGATCATCGTGCCAGAAGAAGGGCTGCGGAATGTAAAACTGACGGCGATTCCTGGCGCGCCCCCCAATCTCAAGAATCCACCCTCTGGCTGCCGGTTTGCCGAACGCTGCAAATACGTGCAGCCGACATGCCGGGTGACATCTGTGGGGTTCCAGAAACTCGAAAACGGGCGCGCTTACCGCTGCATTTTTTCGGAAGCAGAACTGAGAGAGGCGTATCGAAATGGCTAAAAAAGAAGTGTGCCTGAGCGGAAAGGACCTGACCAAAGTCTTTGGTTTTGGGCGTCAAAGAACCGTAGCCGTGGATCATGTGAATTTCAGTTTCTACGAGGGCGAAATTGTCTCTATCGTGGGCGAATCAGGCAGCGGCAAGACCACATTAGCCAAAATGCTGTTGGGATTGCTCAACCCCACGGAGGGAGAGATTTACTTCCAGGGACAGAAGCGCGATATCAGCACACAGCGCAAGAAGAAGGAATACTGGAAAAACATTCAGGCGATCTTCCAGGACCCGTTCTCCTCATACAATATCTTCAACAAGATTGATGCGGTGCTGCTGGATTGTATTCACATGCGCGGAGGGCGCCGGCTGCCATACGCAAGAAAAGTCGAGATGATGACCGAGGCGTGTGGTTTTGTCAATCTGAAATTCGATGAGTTGACCAACAAGTATCCCTTTGAACTCTCCGGGGGGCAGATGCAGCGCCTGATGATTGCGCGGATCTTCTTGCTGATGCCCAAAATTCTGTTAGCCGATGAACCCACCTCGATGATTGACGCCTGTTCGCGCGCGACCATCCTGGATATGTTGATGCAATTGCGCAATGAAATTGGGATGACGCTCATTTTTATCACCCATGATATTGGCCTGGCTTACTATGTCTCTGACAGCGTCTATATCATGGAACGCGGAAAGATTGTCGAACATGGCTCGGCTGATGATGTGATTCTGAATCCCAGAGAGGCCTATACCCGCCGCCTCATCAATGACGTACCCAAGATCTACGAGGAGTGGGATCTCTCGACTGTGTAAGGCGTCCCCCGAACAGCTGCGCTCCAGCCCGCCTTCTTCCCCGGCATCAGGAAAAAAGGCGGGCTTTTCGTTCGATCCCGCACCCGCAACAAAGACATTCCTTGCATCAGCATTGCACTATGTTTGCATCAAGTATGCACGCATCCAGAGGCGTTTTGATATAAAATGAAAATGTTCAGTGAAATTTCGGGATAAACGAGCGCATTGTTCAGTTTTTCACTGAACATCTGTTCAGCGGTTCATCGTCACAGCACCCATAGATACTTGCGAGCACAAATCTAGCAGAACTGGGTTTGTCTCCGCAGGATAGTATAGGAGCGGCCAGTGTCAGTAACGTTACGCGCAGTTGCAGAATCAGCCGGAGTTTCGCTTGGGACCGCTTCCCAAGCCCTCAACAACCGCCCTGGTGTAGCGCAAGAGACCCGCGCCCGCGTGATGCAAGCCGCAACTGCATTGGGCTATCCGCTCAAGACCCTCAGTCTGCCGCAAGAAAACCCCATCGCCGTCGTAGGTCTGCTACTGAAACACGACGTTGACGACCGCGAGCCGGTCAACCACTTCTACGCCTACGTACAATCGGGCGTCGAGGCGGAGTGCCGTGAGCGCGGCCTGCACCTGATGTATTCCAATATCGAAGTGGAC
Organism: uncultured Anaerolineales bacterium; assembly: GCA_964508025.1. Classification (GTDB taxonomy): domain Bacteria; phylum Chloroflexota; class Anaerolineae; order B4-G1; family SLSP01; genus JAAZNO01. The sequence continues at coordinate 44,092 of CAZDSF010000007.1, read as the reverse complement.
GCGCAGAGCCGCCCCGTTCAATGGCCGATCATGCTGAGCGAAGCCCGGATTGATGGCCTGATCCTCTGCGGCACGTTTATCGAAACCGCACTCGATACCATCAAACACCACCAGAACATTCCCGTAGTCACGCTGGATGGATACGCGACGAGCCAGCAAGGCTACGATCGGGTGTTGACGGATAACTACTCTGGCGCCATGACGGCGACGCGCTATCTGCTCGAGCACGGCCATCGGCGTATCGGCTTGATCGGCAGCACCGCAGACGCCTATCCCAGCATCCGCGCGCGGCGCGCAGGATATATCGAGGCGCTGCGGCGCGCAGGCATTAGCGAAACGTTCATCGAGGAATCGGCGCTGGATCGCCAGGCAAGCTATGAAGCCACCTGCCGGCTGCTCCAACGCGCCCCCATCACGGCCATCTTCGCCTGCAATGATGAAAGCGCCCTGGGAGTGCTCAAAGCCGCGCGAGAGCTGGGGGTACGCGTACCCCAAGACCTTTCGGTCATCGGCTTCGACAATCTGGTATTGGTTCACGAAATCAGCCCAGCCCTGACCACCATGCACGTAGACAAAGTGTTGATGGGACGGCTCGGGGTGCGGCAACTGTTGGAACGCGCGCGCAACCCGAACATGTCCGCAGTTACGATGTTGCTGCAAACGGAACTGGTAGTACGTGAAACTGTAACCTATCTGAAGTCCAGCGAGGAGGTGCGCTAGTCAGAAGAACCTGCCCCAATTAGCCATCCCGGAGTCCTCAAGCGCCAGAGCGCAGCTGTCTTTCACCATTTTTTAGCTTAGTTTGGTAAGGAGAGAAACGATGTTGTACACAGTGACCCGCAAGAAATGGTTATCTACCCTGTTAGCGTGTGTCGTGATCCTCAGCACCCTGCTGACGGCTTGTGCACCGCAAGCCACACCGGTCGCCACCCCGGTAGCCACAGAGGCGCCCAAAGCCACCGACGCCCCCGCCGCCACCCAGGCGCCAGCTGAGGCCCCAGCTGAGCCGGCCGCGCCCGTCAGCGCTTTCAATGAGGCGCCCATGCTGGCCGAAAAAGTCAAGGCCGGTCAGTTGCCCCCGGTGGATGAGCGCCTGCCCAAAGTTCCGCAGGTCGTGACCCCGCTAGTTGAAGCCGGTAAGTACGGCGGCACGCTGCGCCAGGGTATCGTCGGCACGAGCGTGACCTGGGGCGGCGGCCTGTACACCTTCCAATGGGAGAATCTGGTGCAGTGGAAGCCCGACTACAGCGACATCGAGCCGAGCATCGCCGAACGCATCGAAGTTAGCCCGGATGCCCGCGAATTCACCTTCTACTTCCGCGATGGCATGAAGTGGAGCGATGGCGAACCCTTTGGCGCCGATGACATTCTGTTCTACATCAATGATGTGCTCCGCAACCCAGACTTGAATCCTGGCGGCGGCAGCGACTGGTTACCCGGAACCCAGAATGAGGGCTTCAAGGCCGAAAAAGTGGGAGATAACGCCGTCAAACTCACCTTCCCCAATCCTTACGGCACGCTCTTGATGCAACTGGCTACCTGGGGCGGGCGCTTCTTTGCACAGTACCCCAAGCACTATCTGTCGCAGTTCCATCTCACCTACAACCCCAACGCCAATGAACTCGCCCAGAAAGAGGGCTTCGATACCTGGGTGCAGCTCTTCTTCGCCAAAGGCCCTGATAACTGGGGCAACCCCGATCGCTTCATGGATGTACCCGAATACCCCTCGCTGGGGCCATGGATCGTGGTGCAGCCGATTGGCGCCGGCACCGTCGCCCGCTTCACCCGCAATCCTTACTACTGGAAGGTGGACGATCAGGGCAACCAACTGCCGTACATTGATGAAGTGGTCGTGACCGCGTATCAGGATGCGCAAACGCGCACGCTCGCCATGCTCAACGGCGACCTGGACTTCATCAAGGACCCCGGCGAGGAAAACCGCGAGGTGTACTTCGACGCGGTGGCGGCGGGCAAGCCCATTCACATTGTCATATCGGCAGCGTCTGGCGGCAATAACATCTCTGTACACTTCAACCAGACCTCCAAGGATCCGGTGCTGGCCGAGATCTTCCAGAACAAGGATTTCCGCATTGGCATGTCTCACGCCATTGACCGCGACGAGATCATCGAGATCGTCTTCAAGGGGCAGGGCAAGCCCGCGCAGGTCGCCCCGCTGGAGGACTCGCCGCTGTATCACGAACGGCTGGCGAATCAGTACCTCGAGTACAACGTCGCCAAAGCCAACGAGTACCTCGACAAAGTGCTGCCGAACAAGGACGCCCAGGGCTTCCGGCTGCGCCCCGATGGAAAGCGCCTTTCCATCATCTGGACCTGTCTCGATCCGCAGTTCACCGGCGGCGATGCCAAAGCCTGGTTCCAGGCGGCGGAGCTGATGGTTGGCTACTTCAAGACAGTCGGCGTCGAAGTCAAGCTTGACGTGATCTCCGATCAGGTACAGAATGAGCGGCGCAAGACCAATGACATTGACATGTTCATCTTCCACGGCGGCGAAGGCGGCGCTGGGCTTGAGGCGATCCTGGATCCCCGCTGGCACATCCCCGGCGAGTTCTGGGGCATGTTCGGCCTGGGCTGGTACAACGGCCGAGGCGATGATCCCGAAGCTGTCGGCATCGAAATGACCCCGGATCTGCTGGCGATCCGCGAGGCCTGGCAGAAGGCCACCGAGCAACCCACCACCGAGCTGCAGGTTGCCGAAATGATGAAAGTGCTGGATATGTCGGCGGATCGGTTCTGGACCATCGGTATCTCGCGGCCCGGTATGGGCTATCAGCCCACCAGCAGCCGCCTGGGGAACTTCCCTGATGGGTTGGTTGCTGGCTGGTTGCCGGGCGTTCACAAGATCGCGCGCCCGGAGCAGTGGATCATCAAGTAATTAGCGTTTGTCGCACCGTCAACGGGGTGGAGGGGGCTCCACCCCGTTGACTCCCCCGGATGGAGGTTTCTAACATGTGGAAGTTCCTGCTGCGACGTTTCATTTTTGCCCTCATAGCAATTTTCGTCATCTCAGTGGTAGCTTTTGCTGTGATTCAACTGCCGCCCGGAGATTACGTGACAGACATGATCAATCGCGTGCGCATGACAAGCGGCGGCGACATTCCGGCCGAAACCGTGGAGTATCTGCGCGCGCAATACGGTTTCGGCGAGCCGATGCTGGTGCAATACTGGCGCTGGATCACCCGCATCATCACGCGGGGCAATTTCGGCTACTCCTTCGTCTACAAACGCGATGCCGGAGAGATGGTTGCCGAACGCCTGCCCACCACCGCCGTCATGGTCTTTGGCGCCTTCGCGCTCACCTGGTCCATCGCCTTACCGCTGGGTATCTACTCTGCGGTGCATAAAAACTCCGCGCTCGATTACGCGGCAGGTTTCATCGGCTTTTTTGGCTTAGCCATTCCAAGTTTCATCCTGGCAATCATCATCCTCTACTTCACGTATGTCTATTTTGGCCGCGCCACCATCGGCATCTTCTCGCCGGAATTCGTGGATGCGCCCTGGAGTCTGGCCCGGCTGAAGGATCTGCTCAGCCACATGTGGGTGCCGGCGCTACTGGCCGCTGTGACCGGCATCGGCGCCCTCACACAGACCATGCGCGCCAACCTGCTGGATGAGCTCAACAAGCCCTACGTCACCACGGCGCGGGCCAAGGGGCTCTCCGAAGGGAAACTGCTATGGAAATATCCCGTACGCCACGCGCTCAACCCCTTCGTCAGCACCATCGGCTGGCTGCTGCCGGCGTTGGTCGCGGGTGATGTAATTGTCTCAATCGTGCTCAACCTGCCCACGGCCGGTTCAATGCTGTATGCCGCCCTGCTCCAGCAGGACTTATATGTAGCAGCCGGTTTCATCCTGGTGCTGAGCAGTCTCACCGTCATCGGTACCTTCATCTCCGATTTGCTGCTGGCGTGGCTCGATCCACGTATTCGGCTGGCTTAACACGAGGAATCCGCATGAGCATTTTCAAACGCCCCACCCCCGTCCGAGCAACCAACAATCACCTGTCTGAAGAGGAGCAAAGCCTGGCCGTGGCTTCACAATGGCAGTTGATGTGGTGGAAATTCCGCAAGAATCGCATGGCAATTATCGGCCTGATCGTAGGCATCATGTACTACACGGTCGCGATCTTTGCCCCATTCTTCACGCCCAAAAGCCCGGAATTCTACAACTCGACTTACGTCTTTGCCCCACCCCAGCCCTTGGTGCTTATCCACGAGGGGCGCTTCGAGCCGCATGTCTACGGGCTGAAATTCGAGCGCGAGCCAGTATCGCTGAAAAAGATCTGGGCCGTAGATGAGGAGGTGCGCATTCCGGTGCGCCTGTTCGTGAAAGGCGAGCCTTATCGCGTGCTGGGTTTCATTTCCGGCAGCGTGCGGCTGTTCGGCCCCGCCGAACCCGACGCGCCCTTCTACCTGTTGGGCGCCGACCGCAATGGCCGCGATATGTTCAGCCGCGTTATCTTTGCCTCGCGCATCTCGTTGACCGTGGGCCTGATCGGCGTCTTCCTCTCCCTGATTATTGGCGTCAGCGTCGGCGGCGTCTCGGGGCTGTTCGGAGGCATCCTCGACGTCTTCATCCAGCGGGTGATCGAGATCGTCAACTCGATTCCCAGCCTGCCGCTGATGATGGCTTTTGCCGCCATCGTGCCGCCCGGTACGCCCGCCGTGCAAGTTTACATCATTGTCACCATGATCCTGGCGCTGCTCAGCTGGACGGGAATGGCGCGGGTGGTGCGCGGGCGCTTCCTCGCCCTGCGCGAAGAAGACTTCATCCTGGCGGCGCGGCTCGATGGGGTCAAGTCCAGCCGCCTGATTCTGCGCCACATGATCCCCTCCTTCCTGAGCCACATCATCGCCTCCGTCACCATCTCCATCCCCTACATGATCCTCAGCGAGACCTCGTTGAGCTTTCTGGGCGTAGGCTTGCGCCCGCCGGTAGTGAGCTGGGGCGTGATGTTGCGCGAGGCGCAGCAGATTGCGACGCTGGCGAATTATCCCTGGCTGTTGTGGCCCGCGGCGGCCGTGATCGTGTTCGTGATCGCAATGAACTTCGTAGGGAACGGCCTGCGCGACGCCGCCGACCCCTATGCCAGTTAAAGAGGTTAGGCATGAACATCGCTGTAGAAAATTCCATCGCTGTTTCGACCCGGCCCGCCAGCATGGCGCCCCCCAACACCCAACTTGAATTCAAAGAGCTCAAGGTGCATTTCTACACCGACGAAGGTGTGGTGCGCGCAGTAGACGGCATCAATCTGTCATTGGTGCGGGGCAAAACCACCGCCATCGTCGGCGAAAGCGGCTGCGGCAAGAGCGTGATGTCATTAGCCACACTGTGCATCGTGCAAAAACCGGGGCGCATCGTCGGGGGGCAAATCCTCTGGCGCCGCAATGGCGGCGGCGAAGTGGTGGACCTGGCCCGGCTCAAGCGCAATGGCCCGGAAATTCGCGCCATTCGCGGCGCCGAAATTGCGATGATCTTCCAGGAGCCGATGACCAGCCTCAGCCCATTGTACACCATCGGCAGCCAGATTGGCGAGGCGATCAAACTGCACCAGGGCGTCTCCAAAGAACAGGCGCGCGAACGCACCATTGAAATCCTGAACAAAGTGCGCATCCCCAAACCGGAGCGCCTGATTGATGAATATCCCTTCCGCTTGAGCGGCGGAATGCGCCAGCGGGCGGTGATCGCCATGGCGCTCTCCTGTAACCCCAGCCTGCTCATCGCCGACGAACCGACAACCGCCCTGGATGTCACCACGCAGGCGCAGATTCTGGATTTGATGCGGGAGTTACAGGCGGCGTATGGCATGAGCATCATGTTCATCACACACGACCTGGGTGTAGTGGCCGAAATGGCTGATGACGTCGCGGTGATGTATCTGGGGCGGGTCGTGGAATTCAGCGATGTGACCACCATTTTCCACGCGCCCAAACATCCCTACACGCAAGCGCTGCTGCGCTCCATCCCCAAAATCACGCGCGAACGCGAAGATCTCGATACCATCAAAGGGATGGTGCCCAACCCATACCACCGTCCCAACGGCTGCCAGTTCCATCCGCGCTGCCCGTTTGCCATGGAAAAGTGCAAAGTCACGAATCCCCAGCCGATCCGCGTGGGCGATAATCATCTCGTCGAATGCCTGTTATATGAGTAGTGGAGTATTATGACAACAACAACCATGAACTCAGAACCCCGATCCGTGCCGCAATTGTCCAGCCCAGAGAACCTGCTCGAAGTCCGAAATCTGAAGAAATACTTTCCCATCGTGAAAGGGCTTTTTGGCAGCGTCAAAGGCGATGTGCGGGCCGTAGACGATGTCAGTTTCGACATCCGCAAAGGCGAAACGCTGGGGCTGGTGGGCGAGAGCGGCTGCGGCAAGACCACTGTCGGGCGGTGCATCGTCCGCGCCTATCCGGTGACAGAAGGGCGCATGCAATACAGAATGCCCGACAATAGCGTGGCCGACCTGGCCGCCGTCCCCGAAAAGGAGCTGTCGCCGTTCCGCCGAGACGTCCGCATGATCTTTCAGGATCCCTATTCCTCCCTCAACCCACGGATGACGGTGTTCGATGTGGTGAGCGAGGTGCTGAAAGTCAATCAAATTTGCGGGCGCAGTGAGATGCAAGACCGCGTGGAGATACTGCTCAAGCGTGTGGGACTGCGCCCCGAATACATCCGCCGCTACCCCCACGCCTTCAGCGGCGGCGAACGCCAGCGCATCGTGATCGCGCGCGCGCTCATCACCAACCCGCGCCTGGTCGTCTGCGACGAGGCCGTCTCGGCGCTCGATGTCTCCATCCGCGCCCAGACGCTCAATCTGCTGCGCAACTTGCAAGCCGATTTCGCGCTGACCTATCTATTCATCTCGCACGATCTGAGCGTCATCCGCTACATCTGTGATCGCATCATCGTCATGTACGTGGGCAAAGCGGTGGAAATAGCGAATGCCCTGGATCTATACACGAATCCACGGCATCCCTACACCGAAGCATTGCTCTCGTCGGTGCCGCTCGCCGATCCCGTGGGCCGCGAGTCGCGGCAGCGGGTGCAGCTTCAGGGCGAAATCGCCGACCCGTCCAACCCGCCCACCGGCTGCTACTTCCATCCGCGTTGCGCCTATGCCCAACCGCGCTGCGGCATCGAAACGCCGGAGCTGCGCCGCCTGAACGACGGGCACTTCGTGGCCTGCCACTTCGCCGAAGCATTGCAACTGCGCAGCACAATCTGAGGCAGGGTGATGGGTAATGGGTGATGGGGAAATGCCTGAACAACGCGGCGTCACCATGCCCTCGCTAACGCGCCTTTTTGCTGATTCATGAACTCACGGAGGATTTGATGGACTGCTCGTACAACGACATCGCTAAAATGATTGATCACTCGCTGCTGCACCCGACGATGACCGATGCAGAAATCATCGCCGGCTGCGAAGTGGCAAAACGCTACAGCGTCGCCACCGCCTGCGTCAAACCCTATTCAGTGGCGCAAGCGCGCGAGATTCTCGCCGGTTCGAGCGTCGGCGTCTGCGCCGTCATCGGCTTCCCTCACGGCAATAGCGTCCCGGCCATCAAAGTCGCCGAAACGCAACAGGCCATCGCCGATGGCGCCACCGAGATTGATATGGTCATCAACATTGGAAAGGCGCTGAGCGGCGCGTGGAACTACGTCGCGGACGAAATCGGCGCCATCAACACGGCAACGGTAGCCGGCGGCGCGCTGCTGAAGGTCATCTTCGAGACCGATTACCT
>CAZDSF010000007.1:0-36229 GCA_964508025.1 uncultured Anaerolineales bacterium | reverse complement strand
CGGCAACGGTAGCCGGCGGCGCGCTGCTGAAGGTCATCTTCGAGACCGATTACCTGGAAGATGCCCACATCATCCGCCTGTGCGAAATCTGCTCCGAAAAGCAAGTCGCCTTCGTGAAAACCTCCACGGGCTACGGCTTTGTGAAGCAGCCCAACGGTTTCTACGCCTACCAGGGCGTCACCGAGCACAATCTCAAGCTGATGCGCCAGCACAGCGCCCCAGAGGTGCAGGTCAAGGCTTCGGGCGGCGTGCGCACACTGGATGGCTTGCTGTGGGCGCGGGCTTTGGGCGCGACCCGCGTTGGCGCGACAGCCACCGCCGCCATGTTGGATGAGGCTCGCGCGCGCGGATACTTATGAATCATGCGGCGTTTTTCGTGGGGGTAGATGTCGGCGGCACGAGCATTCGGGCCGCCCTGCTGCGCGCCGAGGATGCCACCCCACTAACGGCCCGGCAGATCCCCACCCTGGCGCGCGAGGGCCATGAAACCGTGCTCGCGCGCCTCGCGGCCCTGGTGCAGACGCTCATCGCCGAAAATGCGCTCGCGCCCGAACAGATCGGCGGCGTCGGCGTGGGGCTTCCCGGCAAGCTCGATCCGCAGCGCGGCGTCGTCGAATTCCTGCCCAACCTCGAAGGCCACTGGCAGGGCGTCCGGGCCGCGGAGATACTCAGCGACCGCCTGGCGCTGCCCGTCTACCTGCTCAACGATGCCCGCGCGATGACCCTCGGCGAATGGGCTTACGGCGCGGGGCGCGGCTACGACACCATCGCCTGTTTCACCCTGGGCACCGGCATCGGCGGCGGCGTGGTAGTGAACGGGCAACTGCAATTGGGATACAACGGGTCCGTCGGCGAGCTGGGACACCAGATTGTTGAGCTCAACGGGCCGCTCTGCGGCTGCGGCGGGCGCGGTTGTCTGGAAGTTTACGCTTCTGGCCCCGCTATCGCCGCTCAGGGCGTGCGAGCCGTGATGCAAGGGTTGACCACCGCCATCAGCGCGGCGGCGGGGCACGACCTGCACCGCATCACGCCCGCCGTCATCGCCGAAGCCGCGCAGCAAGGCGACCGCGTAGCGCAGGAGATTTTCCAGCGCGCCGGCGCCTATCTCGGCATCGGCGTCGCCAACGTGATCGTGGCCCTGGGTCCGCAGCGCATCATCCTGGGCGGCGGTCTGGCGCAGGTGGGCGCGGTGCTCTTCGAGCCGGTGCGCCGCACCGTCGCCGAGCGCGTCCACCTCACGCCCACCGCAGGGATCGAAATCGCGCCTGCGCAGCTCGGCCCCCAGGCAGGCCTGATTGGCGCGGCGCACTGGGCCGCGTTGCGCAGTCAGAAAAGCGGAGTTGAAAGCTGAAATCACCCCTGCGAGAAATTACATGGCAGAGATGCATCTCGAACGCCGATGGCGCGGATTTTACAGATTACGCAGATTTTTTCACTTCTTTTGCGTTTAATCTGCGTGCATCCGCATCAATCAGCGTTTATCTGCATCTTACAGGCTATCCCTGTTTACGGCTTTCCGTCTAGCCATTCCAGAAGGAGCTCTATGCGCCGGAGACTTGTTTGCTCGCTGTTGATTGCCCTCAGTTTGCTCGCCTCGGCTTGCGCTGCCGAGACGCCCGCGCCTGCGCCCACCGCCACGGCGACGCTCCTCGCTGCGACCGCGACGCCCTCGCCCACCGCCGCGCTCCAGCCCACAGCCACCTTTGCGCCAACCATCACCCCCGTCCCCACCGCCACCCCGGCCCCGCTAGAAGCGACATTGCATATCGAAGCCCGCGCCGAAGGACAGTCCTTCAGCCCGCTGATGCTAGGCAGCAACCTGCCCAACTGGCTCTCCAAGGCGCAATTTGAAAGCGAGCAGTTCCGCCGCCGCGTCGCAGCTTCGGGACTCACCCTGCTGCGCATTCCGGGCGGCTCCTTCAGCGATGAGTACGGCTGGCTCAGCTGCGAGCTCGGTTACGACGTACCCGGCGCGTATCCCTGCACCCACAACTGGGTGCGTCGCCCCACCGACTTCATCAACTTCTTCCGAGGCGTGGCCGCCTACGGCGCCGCCATCGAGCCGATGTTCATCGTCAATGTCAACGTCACCGCGCAGGAAGCAGCTGCAGTCGTGGCCTTCTTCAACGCGGAGGTCGGCGATCCCACCCCCATCGGCGTGGATCGCCATGGCATGGATTGGAAAACTGCCGGCGAGTGGGCCGCCCTCCGCGCCGCCCATGGCAATCCCGAACCCCTGCGGACGCGATTCTGGGACATCGGCAACGAGGTCTACGGCGGCAAATTCGGCAACCCCGGCTGCAAAGCTAGCGGCTGGGAAGTGACATGGACCTGCCTGGGCGACGAGTACATGCTGGGCAACGACGCATACGATGGCTTCATCCGTATGCGCGCCGCGATGCTGGCGGTTGATCCCACCATCCAGGTGGGCGCGGTCGGCGTGGATGATAGCAGCCCGTGGAATCGCGGCGTCCTCTCCAGCGGCTTCGAGCACATTGATTACTTCGTCTTCCACGCCTATCCCAGCTACGGCATCACCGGCAACCCGGCCAAAGAACAGGATGAGATTCTCGCCCAGCCACAATGGCTGTGGCCCCGCATGGTGATGAATATCGGCTTTGCCTTCGACAAATACACCGGAGGGCAACGCCTGCCCATCGTGATGAACGAGTACGAGCTCACCCCGCCGTGGGGAAAAGAAGACACCCGCAATTACATGAACAAGCATGTGAACGCCCTCTTCCTGGCCGATTCGCTGGGACAGATGATGGTCGAAGGCGTGGCGATGGCGGCGCAGTGGGATGTGATGAACGACAAATCCGACAACTACGGCAATGAATTCGGCCTGATGCGCGCCGACGGCTCCAATTTCCGCCAGCCGAAGTATTACATCTTCCCCCTCTGGTCGCGCTTTGGGACCACGCTGCTGCCGCTGGAGAACAGCACCGACGCGCGCAGCCAGCTCAGCGCCTACGCCGGGCGCGCAAGCGCGGATGTCATCACCCTCATGGTCATCAACAAGCACCGGGCAGAAGCAACCGCGACCATCACGCTGGATGGCATCGCGCAAATCACCGGCGGGTTAGCGGATACCCTCACGGCCCCCGCACTGGACTCCGACACGGCTTTCTTCAACAGCAACGCCGCGCCCGCCGATGATCTCTCCGACGCGCCCTCAGCCATACTGCCGCCAGTCGCGGGCAACACGCTCGTCTACACCTTCCCACCCATCTCGATTACGTTATTGCGATTGAACACACAACCCTGGTCAGGAGGACTGCCACCTAAATGAAAGCCCAAGCCATTCTCTTCACTGCCGTCGAACAAGTTGAACTCCGCGAGGTCGAAATCCCCGCTCCCGGCCCTGGGGAAGTGCTGATTGCAACGCACTACACCCTCATCTCGCCGGGCACGGAATTGCGCTGCCGCGCCGGGAAACAGGCCAACGTCGTGTTCCCCTTCATCCCCGGCTATTCGCTCGTCGGGCAAGTGCTCGCCTGCGGCGCGGGGACCACCCTCCAGGAAGGCGCGCTGGTCTACTGCGGCGGCACCACGCAGGCAAACGTCAATCGCGCCTGGGGCGGGCACGTCAGCCACGCCATCACACCGGAGGCGGGCGCCTATCCCCTGCCCGAGGGCGTCAACCCGCTGTGGGGCGCAGCGGCGCACGTCGCCGCCATCGCCTATCGCGGCGTGCGCCTGGGACGTCCGCAGCCGCACGAAACCGTCGCCGTCATCGGCCTGGGGCTGATCGGCGCGCTCGCAGCGCGACTCCACGCCCTGAGCGGCGCGCGCGTGATAGCGGCGGACCTGTCGCCGAGCCGCGTCGCTATCACCCAAAGCGCCGGTATCGAAGCCTTCACGCCCGAAGACGATCTGGCGACCGCGTTCCGACGCCGGCTGCCCGCCGGCGCGGATGTGATTGTGGATGCGACCGGCGCGCCGGCGGTGCTGCCGCAAGCCATCGGAATCGCCCGCGACAAACCCTGGGATGATTCGGCGGAGCCAGGAGCGCGCTTTGTCGTTCAAGGCAGCTATGTGAACGACTTCTGCGTCCCTTACGAGGCGGCCTTCGCGCGCGAGCTCTCATTCTACACGCCGCGCGACGCACAACCGCGCGACATTCGCGCCGTGCTCGATCTGATGCAGCGCGGGAAGCTCTCCCTGGAGGGTATCATCAGCGCGGTGCGCCCGCCAGAAGCCGCGCCCGCCAGCTACGCCGAGCTCGCCGCATCCGCAACCGCCCCCCTCACCATCGCCTTCGATTGGAGGGCCGCATGAACCCGTTCAACATTGGCGTCATCGGCGTAGGGATGTTGGGGCGCAACCTGGCGCGCTGCTTTGCAGAAGATGCGCGCGCCCGCGTGGTCTGGACGAATGATGTGGTTGAGGCGGCAGCCAGAGGCGCAGCAGAGGAATTCGACGCCAGGTGGACGCTCGATTACCGCGAGGTGCTGGCCGATCCCCGCGTAGACGCTGTGGCGATTGCCACCCCGCCCCACCTGCACGCGCAACACTTTGTGGACGCCCTTGCGGCGGGCAAGCACGTGCTCCTCGAAAAACCGATGGCGGAATCGCCCGCAAACGTGGCGCGGATCGTGCAAGCGGCGGCGCAAGCGCCCGAACTGATCACCCTCGAAGCGTCGGGGCGGCACGCGCGGCTCACCCCCAAGTTCCGCTTCATCAAAGCCCTGATCGCCGACGGCAAACTGGGCCAGGTCTACCACATTCACCACAACCACCTGGGACGCGGCACCTTCATCGAATACAATCCCCAAGGCACCTGGGCCATGAACAAGCAATTGGGCGGCGGCGGGCCGTTCCTCGATTGGGGCGTGTACGATCTATCCTTCCACCTGGGCATTCTGGGCGATCAACCGGAGTTGGTCGCGTGCCGCAGCTTCACCCGCAACGATCTGCGCGATATGCAGAAATGGGTGGCTTTCAGCGATGTGGAACAGCACGGCGCGGCCTGGATGGAATTCAGCGGCGGCCTTACCTACTACTACGAGCGCGGCGCGGGCGTCCACGGCGAAGTCGCCAACGAGACGCGCGTGTATGGGACCAAGGGCGGGCTGCGGTTCTCCTTCACGAGCTGGGACAGCAACGAGATCGAGTTCTTCTTCACTGAGGATGAGGAACCGCGCCAAGAAATACTCACCGTGCCCGTAGCGGCGCCGCCCAACGATTTGCTGGCACTGACCACGCACTTCCTTGACTGCCTGGAAGGCAAAGCCACGCCCATCATGCCAATCACCCTGGCAGCCAAGCACATCGCCATTCTGTTCAAAATCCTCAATCCGTTAGACGAGGGAGTGTTACCGAGCCTGTGGTACAGCCCCGCTAATGAAAACAGTTCGTAGAGAGCAGTGAGCAGTACGCCAGGCCCTATACTTGTCATACATACTGCTCACTATTCACTGCTCGCCCATTACTATTTTCGGAGGAGCTCACAATGCACAATTTCATTCACGGCGTCAATCTGGGCGGCTGGCTCTCCCAGTACCGAGCCTACGATCACGACCATTTTCGCACGTTCATCACCCGCCGCGATATCGAGCAGATCGCGGCCTGGGGCTTCGATCACATTCGCCTGCCGATAGACTATCCCGTGCTGGAATCCGATGCCGCGCCCGGCGTCTACCGCGAAGACGGCTTTCAGTACATTGATGCCTGCCTCGAATGGTGCGAGGCCGCCGGACTGGGCATCGTCTTCGACCTGCATCACGCCCCAGGCTACTCCTTCGGCAACACCCTCCGGCCCGAAACGCAACACCTCAACGTGCTCTTCGATCAGGAAGCCGCCCAACAACGTTTCATCGCCTTGTGGGAGGCCATCGTTCGCCGCTATCATACCGCCGGGACGCCCGTGGTCTTCGAGCTGCTCAACGAAGTCGTGCTGCCAGCAAGCGGCCCGTGGAACGCCCTGGCCCATCGCGCTGTAGCCGCGCTGCGCGCCATCGCGCCGGAGTGCGCCATCATGATCGGCGGCAATAACTACAACGCCGCCGCCGAACTCCAGAACATCGCGCTGCTTGAAGATCCCCACGTCTATTACACCTTCCACTTCTACGAGCCATTCCTGTTCACCCACCAGAAGGCAGGCTGGACGGAGGTCACGCGCCTGTACGACCAAGCCCTGGAGTATCCCGGCCCGCACACCAACCTGGACAATTTTCTGGAGCGCTATCCGCAGTTCCAGGAAGGATATGGCTGGCTGGCGACGCACCCGCTGAGCCGCGACCTGATGGCGCATTTCTTCCAGCCGGTGCTGGATTTCATCCAACAAAGCGGACGCATTCCCTATTGCGGCGAGTACGGCGTCATCGAAGCGGCCCCCGCCGCGAGCCGCCGCCGCTGGCACGCCGACCTGCACGCCATCCTGAATGAACACCGCATCGGGCGCGCGGTCTGGTCGTACAAGGAGATGGGCTTCGGACTGGTGGATCTGCACGGCGAGGCCAAAGATCCCGCCCTGATCGAGATTCTGACGCACAAGGGCTGACGCATGAAACCATCCGCTGTCTCCGGCTTACTCGTCTCGCAGATCGGCTATGACCTGCGCGCGCCGATGCGCGCCCTCTATCGCGGCCCGCTGCCCGCAGGGACGACTTTTTGCCTGCAACGGGCGGCGGACGGCGCGAGCCTGCTCCACAAGCCGCTCCAATTCTGGGGCGAATGCTGGGGCAGCCCGTGGTGGATCGCCGATTTTTCGGAGCTGGCGGAAGCCGGCGACTACACCCTCACCCTCGAGGCGGAAGGGCTGGACGCGATCACCTGCCCGCCGTTTGCAGTGGGGGAGTACCACCTGTGGCGTTCGACCGTGCGCACCGTCGCCATCGAGCAATTCGAGCGCCGCGCCGAACTCTCGCGTTTTGGCAACGCCTGGAAAGATTGCGGCGCCGACTGGAGCGAGGTGTGCAGTCACACCGCCGCGCTGATCGGCCTGCTCGACCTGCTCAACATCGGCTACGAATGGCTAGGGCGCGAAGACAGCCTGCGCCTGGCAAAGCAAATCATGCTGGGCTGCGACTACCTTGCCCTGTGCCAGCAGCGCGCCAGCGATTTGGGCTGGCCCGCGGGCAGCCTCGTCCACGAAATTCCCAACCATGCCGTGCTCATTCCACAAGACCAGGGGCAGGCCGCCGTAGCCCTGGCAAAAGCCGCGCGCTACCTCTACGAAATAGACCGCGAACGCAGCATGGCGTATCTCCAGCGTGCGGCCGCCGCCTACGAATTCCTCACCCGCCGCTGCCGCCCCTCGCAGCTGCCGCATTTCTCCGCGCGGGTGCACGGCGCGCCGGAGGGATACGTCCCCGCATCGTTCATGACCGGCGACCTGTTGATGATGGTCTGGGGCGCGGTAGAGCTGGCGAAATCCGGGCGCCCCGAGTACCTCGACGAGGCGGTCTTCCGCGCCCGCGAGCTGCTGCGCCGCCAGGTGCCGCAGAACGCCCCCGAAGGCGAATTCTACGGGCATTTCTACACCTTCGATGACTGCGCCTTTGCCGAGAAGGCCTTCACCGAGAAGGCCTTCATCCACCATCATGTGGGCCACGATACCAGCGTGATGTTCAACCACTATCTCGCGCCGCTGATGGATCTGTGCGCCCTGCTGCCGGAGCATCCCGAAGCGCCCCGCTGGCGGCAGGCCGTGCACGATTTCGCCTACGGCTACCTCCTGCCCGCCTGTCAGAAAAACCCGTTTTACCTGCTGCCGCAGGGCTACTACGCCGGGCAAGGCCTGCTGACTTTCGCCGGCCCCTGGCACGGATTCAACGTGTGCTACGGCTACGCCGCCGCGCTGGCCGTGCGCTTCGAGACCTTTTTCGGCGATTCGGCTTTCCGCCCCATCGCCGTGGGCAACCTGCAATGGATCGCCGGGCTGAACAGCGGCATGACCGCCGAGTCCTTCGAGGGCTGCGTGATGTGGCGCGAGACGCTGCCGCCGGGGCAGGCCATTCCCCACAGCATGATTCACGGCATCGGGCGCAATTCCGTCAAAGCCTGGTCGGAGATTCCGGGCGCCATCGGCAATGGCTTCTGCACCAACCGCCAGTTCCATTTGGAAGTGGAACCAACAGTAGAAAACGATGGCCCCTGGCGCTACTCGGATGAAGACTGGATTCCTCACGCGGGCGGCTTTATCAGCGGCTTGACTTACCTGCGTCAGGTCATAAGCTGGTCATGAAAGGAGAAACCATGCACAAACCTATCGTCGTCATCGGCAGTTCCAACGTAGATTTCATCATGAAGGTCGCGCGCCTGCCCGAAAAAGGCGAGAGCATCACCGACGCGACCTTTGTGCAGACTTTCGGGGGGAAGGGCGCCAATCAGGCCGTGGCTGTAGCCCGCGCGGGCGGCGCGTGCTGGTTCGTCAACTGCATCGGCGACGATCCCTTCGCGCCGACGCTCAAGGAGAACCTGCGCCAGGCGGGCGTGAACGTGGACCACGTCTACACCCAGCCCGGCATGAGCAGCGGCGCAGCCCTGGTGATGATCGGCGAAGGCGGACAGAACTACATCACCGTCGCGCCTGGCGCGAATTACTGCCTCACCCCGGAGATGGTGCGCGGCCTGGAGCCGCTGCTGCGCGAGGCGGCCATGCTCATCCTGCAATACGAGATCCCGCCCGAAACGCTCTACGCCGCCATCGAATTGGGGCGCGCGCTGGACGTTCCCGTGTTCTTCAATCTCGCACCGGCGCGCCCCTTCGACACGGCATATCTTTCCAGGGTCACGTACCTGATCGTCAACGAGACCGAGGCCCAAACGCTATGCGGCTTCGCGGTGGATTCGCCGCAGCGCGTCATCGAGGCAGCTGCCACGCTGCGCGCCAGAGGCGCCAGCGTCGTCATCATCACGCTCGGCGCAGAAGGCGTCTACCTGGATGCGCCCGGCCTGCAACAGCGCATTCCGGCCTTCCCGGTAGCAGCCGTGGATACTACCGCCGCCGGCGACGTGTTCTGCGGCGCGCTGGCGGTGGCGCTGGTAGAAGGCAGCCCCTTGCCCGCAGCTGCCCGCTTCGCCAATGCCGCCGCTGCGCTCTGCGTCACCCGCCTGGGCGCGCAACCCTCCATCCCCACCCGCGCCGAGATCGAAGATTTCTTATCCACACAGTAACCATCACGAAAACGCTGAATCAGGAGAACACGCAATGAACTATTACGGCTTCAACTTTCTATGGATGTTTATCTATCAGGGTCAGCCCGCCCCCGCGCCCGATGAGCGCGCCCTCGACTTCCTGGCGGAGTTCGGCTTCAACTTCGTGCGCCTTCCCACCGACTACAACTTCTGGACGCGCGACTTCGACTACTTCCACCCCGATGAATCCGTCTGGGAAATGATAGACGCTTACCTTGCCGCCTGCCGTGCGCGCGGCATTCACATGAGCCTGAACTTCCACCGCGCGCCCGGCTACTGCATCAACCGCAACGATCTGGAACGCCACAATCTGTGGACGGACGAAATCGCGCAAGATGCCTTCGTCTTCCTGTGGGAATCCTTCGCCCGCCGGTATCGGGATGTGCCGGCTTCTGACCTGAGCTTCGATATGCTCAACGAGCCGCCCAATCCTGGACAGTACGGCATGACCCGCGAGCATCATGCCGCGCTCATGCGTCGCACCGTCGCCGCCATCCGCGCCATCAGCCCCGACCGCCCCATCCAGATTGATGGCTTGGGCGGCGGACACATCGCTGTGCCCGAACTCGCCGACCTGGACGTGATTCACAGCGGGCGCGGCTATCAGCCGATGGCGGTCAGCCATTGGGGCGCGACCTGGTGGCCCGATTGGAAGTCCGTCACCGAGCAACCGCTCTACCCCGGCACTGAGTGGGATGGCAAAATCTGGAACCGCGACACCCTGCGCGACTTCTACCAACCCTGGCGCGAGGTGCAAGCCGCCGGGCGCCCGATTCACATCGGCGAGTTTGGCTGCTACAACCAGATCCACAACGACATCGCCCTGGCCTGGCTCGGCGACCTGCTCAGCCTGTACCGCGAGTTCAGCTGGGGCTACAGTTTGTGGAACTTCGAGGGCGCATTTGGCATCATCGAACACGAGCGGCCCGGCGCGGTCTACGAGCAGCTTCGCGGCTACCGGGTTGACCGCCGCCTGCTGGATCTCCTGCTCGAAAACCGCGTATAGGGATGAAAGATGACCCATCTGCCTGACCTTTCCGCCCGCCTGCGCGCCGAACTGACCGAAAACATCCTGCCGTTCTGGATGACGCACGTTCCAGACCGTGAGCATGGCGGCTTCCACGGCGCGGTCTCGAACACGCTGGAAGTGGATCCCGATGCGCCGCGTGCGGCGATTCTGTGCGCGCGCATCCTGTGGACATTCTCCGCTGCATATCGGCGGCTCGGCGCGCCGGCGTATCTGGACGCGGCAACCTGGGCTTACACCGCGCTGACGCGGACGTTTTGGGATAGGGAGCACGGTGGCGTCTACTGGACGGTGGATCGCCAGGGCGCCCCGGTGATGGCGCGCAAGCACGCCTACGCCCAGGCCTTCGCCATCTACGGGCTGAGCGAATACTACCGGGCGACGCAACACCCAGAGAGCCAGGCGCTCGCCTGCCAGCTGTTCGAGCTGCTCGAGGCGCACGCCTTCGAGCCGGCGCATGGCGGCTACATCGAGGGCTGCGACCGCGACTGGGGGCAGCTCGAGGATATGCGCCTGAGCGACCGTGATCTCAACTCGCGCAAATCCATGAATACGCTGCTGCACATCCTGGAAGCCTACACCAATCTGCTGCAGATCTGGGAGGATGACCGGCTCAGAACGCAGCACCGTGGCCTGTTGGAAACCTTCCTCACGCGGATCTTCGATCCCACAACCGGCCACTTGCGCCTCTTCTTCGACGATGACTGGACGCCGCTCACCGATGCGGTCTCTTACGGGCATGATATCGAAGCCAGCTGGCTGCTCTGGGAGGCAGCGCAGCGCCACACCGATTCGGAACTGCGCCAGCGGATGCGCGCGCTGACGCTGACGCTGGCCGAGAGCACGTACCGCGAGGGCCGCGACGCCGATGGCAGCCTGTTCTACGAGGGGCAAGCCGGGCGTGTGACCGACGACGGCAAAGCCTGGTGGCCCCAGGCCGAGGCGCTGGTGGGCTTCACCAACGCTTATCAACTCACCGGCGAGCCGCACTTCGCCGCAGCCGTCGCGGAGGTCTGGCGCTTCATCGAAACCTCGCTCGTGGATCGGGTGCACGGCGACTGGTTCAAACAGACCGACCGGGCCGGCATCCCCGATGCGACGCGCATGAAAGCCAGCATCTGGGACTGCCCCTACCATCATAGTCGCGCCTGTTTCGAGGTGTTGGAACGACTATCTGAGGAGTCGTAAGATGACTTACCCCAATCCACATATAGACAGATTGAGAAACAAACTGAATGCTCTGAACGACTGGGCCGCCCTCCAGCACGAATACGGCGCGCGCGGCATCGCGGAAATCATCGCGCACCTGGAACAGGAAATCGAGGCCGCGTGCGCCGAAATCCGCCAACTACCGATTGACGCGGACCTTGCCGCCCGTGAACCGAACGACCTGGATGCCATCCGCGCGCTGCGCCCGGAGGGGCCGCGCTGCCTGTGGCAATCCTTCGATCCCTCGATCTATGCCGACCGTCTCGAAGGCGCGCTGCTCGGACGGCTGGCAGGCTGCACGCTGGGCGCGCCGGTCGAGTTCTGGGCTATTGAACGGATGCAAAACCTGGCCCGCGAAAACGGCATGGACTATCCCCCGCTCGATTACTGGAATTATGTGCCAGACCCTTACGAAGTGCGCTATACGGTCAGCACCCGTGAACAATACACCCGCAATAAGATGAGGGGCGTGCCGGCGGATGACGACATCACCTACACCCTGCTCGGCCTGCTCATCCTGGAGGAGTTCGGCCCGCGCTTTACGGTCGAGGACGTGGGCGCTGCCTGGCTCAAATACCTGCCCTACGCCTGCACCGCCGAAGACGTGGCCCTGCGCAACCTGAAGCAAGGCATTCCCGCCTGCCAGGCCGGGGAGATAGATAACCCCTTCTGCGAATGGATTGGGGCGGACATCCGCGCGGACCCCTGGGGCTATGCCGCGCCCGGCCTGCCCGAAGTCGCCGCCGCCATGGCCTGGCGTGACGCTTTCCTCAGTCACCGCCGCCAGGGGATTTACGGCGAGATGTACTTTGCTGCCGTCATCGCCGCCGCCTTTGCGGTGGATGATCCCGTCGAGGCGCTGCGCCTTGGCCTGACCGAAATTCCGCGCGAGTGCGCTCTGGCGAACGCCATCCGCTGGGCGATTGAAGAAGCCCCGCGCATTCGGAATTACCAGGAAGCCCGCCGCGCCGCCGAAGCCTATTGCGACGGCATGAGCAGCGTGCATACCATCATCAACGCCCTGCTGACTGTTTGGGGCATCACCCTGCACGGGGTGAATTTCTCGAAAGTCATCGGCGAGGTGGTGGCGATGGGTCTCGATAACGACTGCACCGCCGCCACCGCCGGCAGCATCGTCGGCGCGGTAGTGGGCAAGCACAACATTCCCGAGCACTGGATGCGACCCTTTGACAACACCATCTACACCTATATGATTGACCGCTCGCAATTCAAAATTGACGATGTAACCGCCCGTTTCATCCATCAAGCTGAACAGGTCTTCAAATCGGCTCAGAAATAAACGGGAAACTGCACGTGCATCACACCCAAAACATTCTTAAAGAACCCGAAAGGAACTCCAAAATGAACCTCTCACGCATCCATGTCTCTGAAAACCACCGTTTCCTCGTCACCGAAACGGGCGAACCGTTTTTCTGGCTAGGTGATACCGCCTGGGAACTCTTTCATCGCTTGAGCCTGCCCGAAGCCGAACACTACCTCGAAGTGCGCCGCCAGCAAGGCTTCAACGTCATTCAGGCAGTCATCCTAGCGGAACATGACGGATTGCACACTCCCAATGCCAACGGACACGTCCCCCTGTGCGGCGATGACCCCACCCGCCCCAACGAAATGTACTTTCGCCATGTGGACGCCGTCATTCGCCTGGCTGCCGAAAAGGGGCTGTACATCGGTCTGCTGCCCACCTGGGGCGATAAGGTCTGCGGCGAATATTGGGGCGCCGGACCGGTCATCTTCAACCGCGAGAATGCCCGCAGTTACGGCAAATTGCTGGGCGAGCGTTACAAAAACGATGCCAACATCCTATGGATTTTGGGCGGCGACCGCCCCGCCGAAGGTTACGAAGACCTGTGGGCGGCGATGGCTGCCGGAATTACGGAAGGGCTGGGCTTCAAGCCTCTCATGACCTACCACCCGCGCGGCGGAGCAAGTTCCTCCGCCTGGCTGCACGAGGCCGACTGGCTGGATATGAACATGCTGCAATCCGGTCACTGCTTGACGGATACGCCTAACTGGGACATGATTCGCGCCGATTATGAACGCAAACCCATCAAACCAACGCTGGATGGCGAACCCAACTACGAGCATCATCCCTGCGACCCCTACCTGCGCCCCTGGAAGCCGGAATATGGACGTTTCACCGACTACGACGTGCGCAAGCAAGCCTACCGCGCCGTCTTTGCGGGCGCCTGCGGACACACCTACGGCAGTCACTCCATCTGGCAGATGTACGCGCCGCGCTATGCGCCCACCACCTTCGCCTCGCCGTATTGGGATGAAGCGGTTCACGGCCCCGGCGCGCGCCAAATGGTTCATCTGAAGACCCTGATGCTCTCGCGCCCCTATCTCACCCGCATCCCCGCCCCCGACCTGCTGTCGGATGTCACGCCCCCGCCGCCGCCCGCCAATAATGATGACCGCATCAACCCGCTGCGGGCTGCGCACGCCGTTGCCGCGCGCGATAGCGGCGGGAGTTACGGGTTGGTCTACTTCCCGTTAGCGGGACAAAGCCTGCGGGTGGATTTGAGTCGGCTCGCCGGGCGGGTCAGCGCCGCCTGGTATGACCCGCGCACCGGGCAGAGTCACCCCATCGGCGAGTTCGCGCCCGAAGCCGTCACCTTCACCTCCCCTCTCGGCGGGCCAGATTGGGTGCTGACGCTGGACATGCTGGCATGAACAAAAACCCCGTCATCCTCGATACCGACATCGGCACGGACATTGACGACGCCTGGGCGCTTGCCATGCTGCTGAACTGCCCGGAACTCGACCCGCGCCTGATAACCACCGTCAGCGGCGACGCGACCTACCGCGCCCATCTCGCCGCCAAATTCCTGCAAACCGCCGGGCGCGCCGACATTCCCATCGGTATCGGCATCGGCGCCCCACAGGGTTCGCTCAACTTTCAAGCCCCCTGGCTGGAGGGCTGGAATGTCTCCGCTTACCCCGGCGTCATCCACCCCGATGGGGTGCAGGCCATGCTGGACGTGATCGCGGACTCCCCTGAGCCGGTTACCATTATCTCGATTGGGGTCGCTACGAACATCGCCTGCGCCCTGGAACGCGACCCCGCGATTGCGGCGAAGTGTCGCTTCGTGGGCATGCACGGCAGCGTCCATCTCGGCTATGGCGGTCAGCCGGGCGCCGTGCCGGAGTCCAACGTCCGCTACGATGTCGCGGCGTTGCGCAAAGTCTTCGCCGCTCCCTGGCAGGAAACGATCATCACCCCGCTCGATACCTGCGGCCTGGTCGTACTGGATGGCGCACGCTACCAGCGAATTTACCGCTCGGAGAATCCCGTGCTCCAGGCGCTCATCGAAAACTACAAAATCTGGGCCAAACTGGTGACGTGGATGACAGTGGATTACGAGGAAACGCAATCCTCCACCCTGTTCGATACGGTTGCCATCTACCTGGCGTACAGTTTCGACCTGCTCGAAATGGAGAACATCCGCCTGCGCATCACCGATGACGGGCTGACCGTCCCCGACCCTGCCGGCGACGAAGTGCTGGCAGCCCTGCGCTGGCGCGACCTGGACGGCTTCTACAACCACCTGACCGAAAGGCTCAACCCATGACCGATTACAATCCCCTCGATTTTGGCGCAATCGGCGACGGCGCAGCCAACGACGCCGCTGCCATCCAGGCTGCCATCGAAACCTGTTCCAACGGGGGCGGCGGGCGCGTGCTGTTCCCGGCGGGCAAGACCTTCCGCGCCGGTTCGCTGGTGATGAAATCGAATGTGGAACTACACCTGGAAGCGGGCGCCGCCCTGCAAGCCAGCCCAAACGCCGCCGATTACCCCCGTCAACTCTCCGCCGGGGCGTTGACCGGCGGCGCCGTGGACGAGAATCACCCCGGCGAAATCCTGTTCATCACCGCCGAAGGCGCCGAAAATATCGCCTTTACCGGGCTGGGCGTGATAGACGGCGGCGGGCGTTTCTTCGTGGAAGCAGACCTGGGCTATATTTACCGCATGAAGCCGCGCCGCCCGTTCACCTTTTGTCTGCTCAACTGCCGCAAAATCACCTTCCGCGACCTGACCATCCGCGATGGCGCGCTGTGGACGGTGCGCCTTTCGGGCTGCGACGACATCCTGATAGACGGCATCCGCATCGAAAACGACCTGAAACTGCCCAACAGCGACGGCATTGACCTCGACCGCTGCCGCAACGCCCGCATCAGCAATTGCCACATCATCAGCGGGGATGACTGCATCGTGCTAAAAACCTGCCAGGAGACGGCGACTTACGGCGACGCCTGCGAGAACATCGTGGTCAGCAACTGCACGCTCACCTCCACCTCGATTGCCTTGTGCGTGGGCGTGGAATGCCGCGCCCCCATGCGCGACATCCTCTTCGACTCGTGCATCATCAAGGGCAGTCATCGCGGTGTCGCGGTGCGCCTGGGCGAAGGCAGCGACATTGAAAATGTCCTGTTCTCGAACATGATTATCGAAACCCGCCGCTTTCATCATGCCTGGTGGGGCAGCGGCGAGCCGATTTGCATCAGCGCCGTCCC
Organism: uncultured Anaerolineales bacterium; assembly: GCA_964508025.1. Lineage (GTDB taxonomy): Bacteria > Chloroflexota > Anaerolineae > B4-G1 > SLSP01 > JAAZNO01. The sequence goes on along the minus strand of CAZDSF010000007.1, from coordinate 20,313 downwards.
CTGGGACGCCGAGCGCGACATCGGGCGGGTGCGCAATATCCGTTTTGTCAATTTGCTGTGCCGCAGCGAGAACGGCGTCTATCTCGAAGGCTGGATGCCCGACCGGGTGCAGGACATCCTGTTCGAGAACGTGCAGGTCGAACTGGCGCGACATTCCAAATGGCCCGGCGCGCGCTACGACCGGCGTCCCTGCTCCTCGGATTGGGCTGCCAACCCCGAAGCGGGCTTCCTCTTCCAGCCAACTGACGGCTTTTGCCTGCGCAACGCCCAAAACGTCACCCTGCGCCATTGCGCCGTGCGCTGGGGCGAGAATCCCGCCGAAGAATACCGGCACGCCCTCTCCAGCGTGGGGGTGAGCGGCTTGCGCCTGGAAGCCTTCAGCGGCGAGGCGGCTTTCTCAGAGTACGCGCCCACCTTCATTGCATAAGCCATATCCAAAAATCAAAAGGCATATCCATGACCCATCCATTTGCGCTCGAACTGACGTTTACCGAAACCTATCAGCGGCATCTCCACGATGACCCCGCCCTGCGCGAAGCCCATTGCCTGCGGATTCTCATGCCGCCGCTCTTCGACCCGCCCCAACCCGGCGACCTGTTCGTGGGACGGATGCACTACCCGGCGGTCGGATTCGGGCTGGAACTGGCTTCCGGCGGCCCGATTTACTACTGCCACACCGAGCAGATTTCCCCGCGCCTGGAAGAACTCCAGCCGGAGGAACGCGCTCACGTCCAGGCCATGCTCGACTTTTGGCAAGAAGAAGCCACCATCGAAGGCCATCTCCTGCGCCGCTTGGCGGAGGAAACCCGCCGCGCCACCTCCAACCACGTGGCCGAGATGGGCGGGCGGCTGGCCGGGACGCTGCTCGATTTCGAGAAACTTGTTAGGCTGGGCATTCCGGGCCTGCGCGCCGAAATCGCCAGCGCACGCCAGGCAAACGGCGACCTGCCGCTCTATCAGGCGATGGGGATGGCGCTGGATCTGCTCGTGGAGGTCATCCGCACCTACGCCGCTCAAACCGCAGACGACATGCGCGCCGCGCTGGAGAACATCGCCGTCCGCGCGCCGGAGACCTTCCGCGAAGCCGCCCAACTGGCCTGGCTGGTCGCGCTCATCTCCGGCACGGTCAACTACGGGCGCATAGATGTCTATCTCGGCGATTTCTACGCCGCCGACGTGGATTCGGGCCGCCTGAGCGAAGCCGAAGCCCTGGCGCTGACCCAATCGCTCTGGCAGCTGATGGCCGACCGCAAGATTATCTTCAACGGGCGCGTGTATCTCGGCGGGCGCGGACGTCCCAACGAAGCCAACGCCGACCGCTTCGCGCTGGTCGCCATGGAAGCCACCCGCACCGTCATCGAGGTCGAGCCGCAACTGACCCTGCGCTTCTACGAAAACCAGAACCCGGCGCTGATGGCGAAAGCCCTTGAAGTCATCGGCGAGGGGCGCACCTTCCCCATGCTCTACAACGACGATATCAACATCCCAGCGGTCGAAAACGCCTTTGGCGTCCCAACCGAAGAAGCCGAACACTACCTGCCCTACGGCTGCGGCGAATACGCCCTCGATCATCGCGGCGTCGGCTCGCCCAACTGCTCGCTCAATCTGCTCAAGAACCTGGAAATCGTGCTCCACGGCGGGCGCGATCTGCAAACCGGCGCACAAGTCGGCGCACCGCTGCCCCGTGAATTTCCAACTTTCGACGCGCTCTGGGCCGCCTACACGCGCCAGCTCGAAACCTTCATTGAGAAGCTGGCCGAGCGTCACCGTCTGGAAGTGGACACCGAAGCCGAACAAGCCGCCTTCCTGTTCTGCTCCATGCTCTACGATGATTGTCTGGCGCGGGGCAAATCGCTGCTGAGCGGCGGGGCGCGCTATCGCGGCGGCGTCATCGAGACCTTTGGCATGGTCAACGCCGCCGACAGCCTCACTGCCATCAAAACCCTGGTCTATGACCGCGCGCTGCTCACGCTGGAACAACTCGTCGCCGCGCTGGATGCCGACTTCGCGGGCTACGAGCGCGAACACCGGCTGATGTTACGCGCTCCCAAATTCGGCAACGACCACCCCGAAGCCGACGCTATGCTCTGCCATGTCTCCGACCATATCGCGCGCGCCACCATGCGCCAGGCAGAGCGCGTCGGACTGGACTACTTCCTGATTGTCAACATCAACAACTACGCCAACGTCACGCTCGGCGAGCAGACATTGGCTTCGGCGGAAGGACGCCGCGCGGGCAAACCGCTCGCCAACGGCAACACCCCCACCGCCGGCAACGACACGCAGGGCGTGACCGCCATGCTCAACTCGCTCGCCAAAGCCGACCCATCCGTCCATGCCGGGTACACCCAGAACATGAAATTCAGCCGGAGCATGTTCCGTGAGCAGTTACCCAAAGTCGAAGCCCTGCTCCAGACCTACTTCGAGAACGGCGGCGCGCAGGCCATGATAACCGTCGTCGGGCGCGGTGATCTGGAAGCCGCACTCAAAGACCCGGATTCCTACCGCAACCTCATCGTGCGTGTGGGCGGCTTCAGCGCCCGCTTCGTGGAACTCGCCCCGGAGATCCAGCAGGATTTGCTGGAGAGGACGTTGTATTGAATCTCCCACCAATGATACACGATACATAGTTCGTAGAGAGCAGTGAGCAGTCAAGGCGGCGAAACCTGCTCACTACTTACTGCTCTCTGCTCACCAGTTACCTTTCTCGAAGGAGTCCATCGAATGCGCTTTTACCTGACCATACTTTTGATTGTTGGCATACTTTTTCTGACTGCGTGCGCGGGCGCGGCCCGACCTGGCGCCACACCGACGCCGGGCTTCGCCACCGCCTTCGAGACCGTCCGCAGCCTGGGGCGCGGCGTGAACATGGGCAACGCCCTCGAAGCGCCCAGAGAGGGCGAGTGGGGCATGGTGATTCAAGAGCACCACTTCGATCTGATCAAGGAAGCAGGCTTCGACTCCATCCGCCTGCCCGTGCGCTGGAGCGCGCACGCGCCGCAAGAAGCCCCCTACACCATTGAGCCGCGATTCTTCACCAGAGTGGATGAGGTGATCGGTTGGGCGCTGCAACGCGATCTGGCAGTGGTTCTCAACATCCACCACTACGACCCGCCCTCCTCCAACATCGCCGCCAATCCAGAACGCTTGTACGCGCTGTGGAAACAGATCGCCGCGCATTACCAGGATTACCCGCCCCAACTGGTTTTCGAGATCCTCAACGAGCCAGATAACACCATCTCCGTGAGCCAATGGAACGAGATCGCCGCCGCAACCTTGAGCGTCATCCGCGAGACCAATCCCACCCGCGATGTCATCATCGGCAGCGTCTTCTGGAACGCCTACGACCGGGTGCGCCTGCTCGAGCTGCCCGAAAACGACGAGCGACTCGTCGTCACCTTCCACTACTACCTGCCCTTCCAGTTCACCCACCAGGGCGCGGAATGGGTCGAAAACAGCGCAGCTTGGGTCGGCGCCACCTGGGATGGCAGCGAGGCGAAAAAACGAGCCATTGACATGCACTTCAAGCAGGTAGCAACCTGGGCGGAAGAACACAACCGCCCCATCTACCTCGGCGAATTTGGCGCCTATTCCAAGGCGGATATGGTTTCGCGCGCCGCATGGACCGCCCATGTGCGGGAGCGCGCAGAAGCCTACGGCTTCGCCTGGGCTTACTGGGAATTTGGCGCGGGTTTTGGCGTTTACGACCGCCAGACGCAGTCCTGGCGCGAAGCTCTGCTGCGGGCGCTCATCCCCTGAAGCTGCGATGACCACCGGCTGGCTCTTCGATCTCCAACGCACTTCGCTGCACGATGGCCCCGGCATCCGCACGGCAGTCTTCCTCAAGGGCTGCCCGCTGCGCTGCCTCTGGTGTCACAACCCGGAGTCGCAAGCACGCGGGCGCGAAATCGCCTTCCGCCCCGAAGTGTGCGCCCGGTGCGGCGAATGCGTGCGCGTCTGCGCGCCAGGAGCGCACACCCTGGAAGCGGAGGGGCATCGCTACGAGCGTTCGCGTTGCCGGCAGTGCGGGCGCTGCGCCGAAGCCTGCCTGTTCGACGCGCTCAAAGCTGTAGGACAGGAAATGAGCGTGGCGCAGGTCATGGCCGAAGTGCGCAAAGATCGCCATTTTTACGCCAGGTCGGGCGGCGGGCTGACCCTCACCGGCGGCGAGCCGCTGCTCCAGCTGGACTTCACGCTCGAATTGCTGCGCGCCGCCAAGGCAGAAGAGATCCACACCTGTCTCGAAACCTGCGGCTGGGCGAGCGCGCGCGCCTTCGCGCAAGTATTGCCGCTTGTGGATTGCTTCCTCTTCGACTACAAAGCCACCGACCCGGAAACGCACCGCCGCTTGACCGGCGTGGACAACGCCCTCATCCTCGCCAACCTGGATTTTCTCTACCACAGCGGCGCGTCCATCCTGCTGCGCTGCCCGCTCGTCCCCGGCGTCAACGATGACGCGACGCATCTGGCAGGCATCGCTGCGCTGGATCGCCAGTATCCCCGCCTGATGGGGATCGAACTGCTGCCCTACCACAACATCGGCAACTCGAAATACGAGCGCTACGAGCTGGTCAACCCGCTGCCGGCGCTGCCCACCGCCGATGCAGCCACACAACAGGCGTGGTTGCACGCCCTCCGCGCCCTGGGTTGCGACAAGGCGCGTCTGGGGTGATAGGTAATGGGTGATGAGTCAGAACGTGACACCCCAACCCCCAGCCCCCATTACCCGTTCCCCATAACCATTTCCAGTAATGAGAAGGAGCTCCTATGCACAACTTACCCGCTTACCGCGACCCATCGCTGCCCGTCGAAACCCGCGTGGCCGATCTGCTATCGCGCATGGCGCTGGCCGAAAAATGCGCCCAACTGGTTGGCCCCTTTGGAATGGAGGAAAGCGGCGAATTCTCGCCAGAACTGGCGCGCCAACACTGGCAGCACGGCGTTTCATACATCGGCACGTATCACAAAAGCCGCGACACGCGCAAAACCGTGCGCTACCTGAACGCCGCCCAGAAATTCCTCCGCGAAGAAACCCGGCTGGGCATTCCGGCGCTGGGAATAGGAGAGGGGTTGCACGGCTACATGGCGCACGAAGCGACCAGTTTCCCACAGGCGATTGGTCTGGCAAGCGCCTGGGATCCGGCCCTGCACGAGCGCATCTTCAGCGCAGTGGCGCGAGAAATGCGCGCGCGGGGCGCGCATTACGTCCTCTCGCCGGTGCTGGATGTGGCCCGCGATCCACGCTGGGGCCGCACCGAAGAGACCTACGGCGAAGACCCGTATCTCATCTCGCGGCTGGGGGTGGCAGCGGTGCGCGGCTTCCAGGGCGAACGCTTCACCGGCGCGCCTGATAAGGTGCTGGCGACTGCCAAGCACTTCTGCGCGCACGGTCAGCCCGAAGGCGGTGCGAACTGCGCGCCCGCCAACTACGCCGAGCGCACCCTGCGCGAGGAGCTCTTCGCGCCCTTCGAGGCGGTAGTGCGCGAGGGCCGGGTCGGTTCGGTGATGGCATCCTACAACGAGATCAACGGCATCCCCGCGCACATCAACACCTGGCTGCTCCGCGATCTGCTGCGCGATGAATGGGGCTTCGAGGGCTTCGTCATCTCCGATGGCTGGGGCGTGGATGACTTGTACCGCCTGCACTTCGTCGCCGCCGACGCCGCCGAGGCCGCCGAAAAGGCTTTCGCCAGCGGCGTCGAGGTGGAGCTGGGGCGCTGCCTGCGTCATCTGCAAGCCGCCGTCGAGGCGGGGCGCATCCCCGAAGCGGCGCTGGATGCGGCGGTCGCCAGAGTCCTGCGGGTCAAATTCATGCTGGGGCTGTTCGAAAATCCCTTTGTGGATGAAGAAAGCGCCGTCGCCATCACCAATTGCGCCGAACACCGCGCTCTCGCCCTCGAAGCGGCGCACAAGGCCATCGTCCTGCTCAAGAACGAGGGCGCGTTGCTGCCCCTCGACCCTGCCCAACTGCGCGCGCTGGCCGTCATCGGCCCAAACGCCGCCGCGGTGCGTCTGGGCGGCTACAGCGGCGACCCAATTCAGCCCATCTCTGTGCTAGAAGGGCTGCGCCAAAAGGCAGGCGATGCCATCGAAATTCTGTACGCCGAGGGCTGCGGCCTCACACAATCGCCCGGCAGCGCCAACGAGCTATGGTTTCTCGACGAAGTCATGCCGGCGGACCCGGCGCGCGACGCAGCGCTCATCGCCGAGGCCGTGGAGACCGCCAGACAAGCCGATGTTGTGCTGCTCGTGCTGGGCGACAACGAGCAGACCTGCCGCGAAGCCTGGGCCGAACACCATCTCGGCGACCGCGACAACCTCGATCTGCCCGGCAGCCAGGAGACGCTGCTGCGCGCCGTGGTCGAAACGGGCAAGCCCGTGGTGTTGCTGCTTCTCAACGGGCGACCGGTCAGCATCACCTACGCCGCCGAGCGCGTCCCCGCCATTCTCGAAGGCTGGTACCTGGGCCAGGCAGCAGGTACAGCCGTGGCGGACGTGCTGTTCGGGGATGTCAATCCCGGCGGCAAACTGCCCATCACCTTCCCGCGTTCGGTGGGGCAGATTCCGGCTTACTACTACCACAAACCCTCGGCGCGGCGCGGCTATCTGTTCGCAGACAAGACGCCGCTCTTCCCCTTTGGATACGGCCTCAGCTACACCACCTTCGCCTACGGCGAACCGCGCCTGGATAAGCCCGCCATCCGCGCTGATGAAACCGCCACGCTGACCATCGAAGTCGCCAATACCGGCGCCCGCGCCGGCGATGAGGTCGTGCAGCTCTACATCCACGATGTGCTGAGCGCGCGCGTCACCCGCCCGGTGAAACTGCTCAAAGGCTTCCAACGCATCACCTTGCAGCCCGGTGAAACCCGCGCTGTGATCTTTTCGATTGGTCGCGAACAATTGGCGTATCTGGGCGAGGACATGCAAAGCATCGTCGAGCCGGGGACCTTCGAACTGCTGGTCGGCGGCAGCTCGGTGGATGTGAAAGGCGTTGCGCTCGAAGTCATCTGAAGCTGCCTTCGCACGCTGCGGCGCGCTGAAGCCGAGTTAACAACAGCAGCCAAAACACCAAGGGATGGGCGTCATCGCGTCATGGCGACAACGCCCATCCCCTTAAAGGTTTAGACGGACTTCACCCTTCAGCCTTCAGCCTTGCACCTACCCCCCCGTGCGGATCATGCCGCCATCCACAAACAGCGTCGTCCCGTGGATGTACGCAGCCTCATCGCTCGCCAGGAAGAGCACGGCGTTGGCGATATCCTCCGGTACGCCGATGCGCCGCTTGGGGATGCGCTCGATGAACCACTCAGCCTGATCCGGGTCGCCGAGCATATTCTGCGTCAGCCCGGTGAGCACCATCCCCGGCCCCACCGCATTGACGTTGATGTTGTACCCCGCCACATCCACCGCCATCCCTTGCGTCATCATCTTCGCCGCGCCCTTGCTGGTGTTGTAGATGCTCTGCCCCTGCCCAGCGACCACAGACATGATCGAGGTGATGTTGACGATTTTGCCGTAGTCCTGCTCCATCATCATGGGCAGCACGGCGCGGGAGAAGAAGAACATGCCGCGCACGTTGATATCCATCACGCGGTCGTATTCCTCGTCTTCGACAAAGGCGAAGGGGACAAATTGCCCCGTCCCGGCGTTGTTCACCAGGATATGCACCGTCCCGAAACGCTCCACAGCGGCCTGGATGAAGCCCTCGACCTGCGCGCGGTCGCGCACGTCCACCGATTGCGCCAGGCACTCGCCGCCCAGCGCCTCGATAGCCGCGCACGTCTCCGCCAGCCCGGCCTCATTCACATCGCAGATGGCGACCCGACCCTTCTCGCGCGCGAAGCCAATCGCGCACGCCTGCCCAATCCCCGATGCCGCGCCAGTGACAATGGCGACTTTCCCCTCGAAACGCTGACAACGACAAGCCGTTTCATTGCAACAAGACATTGCGTATCCTCCTATCTCCGTAAAATAAGGCGGAAGGCTGAAAGATGAAGGCAGAAACCCAGAGTCCGGATTTCATCCTTCCGCCTTCAGCCTTCATCCTTTCTGCTTCATCCTTTCTGCTCAGCAGGTTGGATTTTGGACGTAATGCCGGTACAGCGCGTAGCTGCCGATGGCGAACGCGATCTGTCCCACAGAGTTGACGCTTTGCGCCACCCATTGCAGGGCAACGGTCTGCTCGGCGCTTGCCATGCCGGACATGCCGAACATGCACAGCACCGCGACGATGAACATCGCAGCGGCGAACTTCGCGCCGCGCCGGAAACCGATGTAGACCAGAATCCCCTGCGCGCCCAAGCTGGAAAGGGTCATAATCGCCAGCAGGGGAATCTTCCACGGCGCCATCGCCAGCAGCGGCAGCGCGCCTTTGCGCCGTTGCTCCCGCGCCAGCAGGATGACGGAAATCAGCATCCCCAAAAACCCCGGCGCGAGTAACACGAACTGCGCCTGGCTGAAGAGTTGAATATCCGCCACATTCGCCGCGTAGAGCAGTTTCCAGGTGGCTTTGAGTATCCCGCCCAGAAAGATGAGGGTTGTGCCCGCCATCAACATCCGCGCACACGGCTTGCCGCGCAGCAGCAGCGAGAGCTTTACCAGAAAGAATGCGCCCACCAGAAAAGCGATATTGGGCACATAATCGAACAAGGCCATGCCGATTGTGTAGGTCTCTTCCATGTTGTTCTCCTTAACGAGTCAGCGATTGGCTTACCACTCACCGCTTGCGTTTGCGATCCACCCACAGGCCCCAGCCGGCCACAGCGGCGGATAGCACTGCTACCAGCACGAACGGCCCTTGCGCCAGCCAGGCATCGAACAGCCAGCCGCCCAGCACCGAGACGAGCATGATCCCCAGCGAGCCGCAGAAGGCGTAGAAGCCCATCACCGAGCCGCGCGCTGCTTCCGGCGCTTGCTGGGCGATGAGCGCCCCGCCCGTGATGACGCCGCTAATCTGCACGAAGCCCAAGAAGAGTCCCAGCACGATGAGCGCCGGGCTGAGCGGGTTGGCGATGAGCACGGTCGCGCCGAAAACCAGGCTCGTCAGCGCGGCGGCGATGGCGCCCACACGCACCCGCTCGCCGCGATCCGCGAGGATGCCGAAGATGGGCGAGCCGACCAGTCCCATGACCTGCGAGATGCCCACGATCATGCCGGCGCGGGCCAGCGCATCGGCGCTGGAAAGGCCGCCCTACGTCGTGCCGTAAGTGACAATCCACAGCGTGAAGAATGTACCGATGGCCGTCATCGCGCCCGAAGCGGCGAAGTTGATACCGTAAGCCAGGGAGATGGCCGGATCCTGGGCGGCGGCGCGCAACCCATCGCGCGTGATCTGGGCCAGGCTGCGCTTTTCGGTATCCTGCGCCCGCGACTTGCCCTGCAACCCGCGCAGCATCAACACCGCCGCCAACACGCCCAGCCCGGCGACGATCCAGTAAGTGTAGCGCCCCGCGAGGATGCCCTCCACTCCGGCGTCCTGGAACATCGCGGGCAGCCGCATGAACAGGAACACAGTCAACAACGCGCCGACGCCGCTGCCCATCGAGATCATGCCGAACGCCTTGCCGCGATCTCGATTGTCCACATAGTCCGCCAGGAGCGCATTGTTCATCGTAATCGAGGCATTCGAGCCAGCAGCGAAAAGCATCCGAAGCAGATAGAGCATCACCAGCGTTGCCGCAAGCGGATAGAGCGCAATGCCCAACGCCGAAACGAAGAAGCCGAGCGCGTAAACCGTGCGGCGGCCCACTTTGTCGGAGAGCGCGCCCCACAGACTGGGCATCACCAGGCCCACCAGCGTCGCCGCCAGGCCCAGATAGCCGCTCACCGCGCCCTGTTGCGCCTGGGGGATGCGCAGAATCTCCGTCAGGATGAAGGGCTGCGCCTGGGGCACAAAAGTCGAAAAGAGCATCGTGAACACCGCGCCCAACACATAGAACGTCATATTGCCCTTGCTGATGCCCGGTAGAAGTTTTACCGGTCCCCACTGTTGGGTAGGGATTTCAAGAGGCGCTTCTGTGGTAACAGTCATGGTTTAAGTTCCTTTCGAAGAATGAAGTCTTCTATGATTTCCACCGCACAAGCAACACCATCTTCGCCTCGAGTCTGCGCGCCGCCGCTCCAGGCGTGCAGATTCGCGCTCTGGAAAACGGCCCGCCCCTCATCCACGATGAGACAAAACGCTAGACCGTGCGGTGACGTAGCCCGCGAACTTCTGCTATGCTCACACCACGGATGCACGAATGGCCTGGAGTCATTCATGCATCCGTGACCTATTCGTGAACGGCCTTACACATCCTCCGGCCCGCTCACGCGCCGAAGCCACGGGATACGGTCGAAGTCAGCGTCGAAGCTGGCAATGAGTGGAATCTGGCGCTCGCGGCAGGCCAGGGCGATGAGCGCATCATTGAAGTTGAGTTCGCCATGCGACGAACGCATCAATGCCAGCACTTCGGGGTACAGGCGCGGCACATCGGGGGAAATCCAGGTAATGAGCTGCTGTGGAAATTGAACGGTCAACTCATCCAGAGCGGTAGGAATCTCGCTCCGGCGTCCTTTCTCACACAGACGCCGGGTAAGAACGCTGGCAGCTTCAGTCAGGGCGCAATCGAAGTTCATTGGGGTATGATTTGCCGCCCGGAGCGCTGCAAATAAAGCCAGAGCTTTATCATGCCAGATATCTTGTGGATTCAACAGCCCAACCTGCACAGAAGTGTCTATAGCGACTTGCATCACTAATCACCATCATACAGCGCTTCAGTATCCGCCAGGGCATCGCCCTCATACCCTTCTTCCAGTATATGTGTCAGTCCTTCAAAAACAGAAAACGGCACTGGCACGGTAGGATAAAGGTACGGCGGTCGGGGTTCTTCCACAGCGACGCTCACAACCGGCTGACCTTGTTGCGCTTTCTGACGCAAAAACTCAACGAATTGGCGCACAACAATCAGACTCTCCGGCGGCAGATCGTCCAATAACGTTGCGATGGTTGATTTTACGGTTTCTTCTTGCACCAAGACAGCCATGGCTTCCTCCTGTAACCTTGGGGTACTTTAAGTATACGTGACCCACGCCAGCCGGTCAAGCCTGAGATCCATGCTGACTTTGCAGAAATCGCAACCGCTATTTCAGCCTTCCGCCTTCATCCTTCAGCCTTCCAAGATGAACCGCGGCCCATAAACCCAGGCACCGGTATCCTCGCGGCGATGCTTGCGCAGCACGACCTTGACCCGCGCGCCCACCGCCACCGCAGCCGGATCAGCCACTTCCATGAGGTCGCCCATAATGTGAATGCCATCATCCAGCCGCACCATCACCTGCACGCGGGGCAGGTAGTCGCCGTAGCCCACCGCCGGGAAGCCCACATCATCCAGCGCCACGGCAACGATCTCGCCCGCCTGCGCGCACTCGTAAGGCTCCATCGCCCGCGCGTGGCAGTTAGGGCAGATCAGGCCCGTGCGCGGCGGGAAGAAGGTCTCGCCGCAAGCCGTGCAGCGCGTCCCCTCCAGCCGGTAGCGCCCCGCCTTCGTGCGATACCATACCGCGCTGGAGAATGTATCGAGTCTGACGAAAAGTTCAGGGTATTGTGTATTCATAGATCCTCACTTTGCGAAGGATGAAGGATGAAGGCGGAAGGATGAAATCCGGACTCTCCATTTCAGCCTTCATCCCTCATCCTTCATCCTTTCTGTAGCACGCCCACCACGTCGAGCGAGTGATGCGTGCCATACGACGAGTTCACGCCGACGCGGGCATTCGCTACCTGCCGCTCGCCGCATTTGCCGAGCAGCTGCCAGTAGTTCTCCAGCACGCCCGCCTGGAAATCCGATCCCGCCGAGCCATGCCCAAAGGCGATGCCGCCGCCGTAGGTGTTGACGGGACACGCGCTCTCCAGCCCCATCTTGCCGGCGAGGATGTATTCCTTGCCCTGCCCCACCGGACAGACGCCGAGCGCCTCAATCGCCATCATCCCCTCGAACGCGGTGAGATCGTGGACTTGCGCCAGATTGATATCCGCGCGCGTGATACCGGCGATGGCGTAAGCCTCTTGCGCGGCGAGCATCAAGCCGGGCAATTCGGCCATGTCGTACTCGCGCATCCCGTCTACGGGGTAGTTGAAGAAGTTGCCGACGTAAGGCGGGCGGAAGGTGTAGGCGACGTCGAACTGCACAGGCGCGTCCGTGTACTTGTGCGCCACGTCCTCGCCCGCGAAGATCAGCGCGCTCGCCACGCCGCCGCGATTGGTCGCCTGCCGGTCGCGGTCGGCTTCGGGCGTGTCGGCGCACAGCTCCTCGATGACGGGCATGGGCTTGTCGTAGGTCGCCGCGAGCGGATTGCGCCGCGCGTACCAGTGGCACTGATACGCCCATTGCCCGGCGGCTTCCAGCGGCACGTCGTACTTGCGGCGGTAATAAACGTCGCGCATCGCGCCGTAGTTGATGTGGGTCAACCCCAGCATGTAGTCATAATCCACGTAATTGCCCTGCGAATTCATCGCCTCCATCGCGTCGTAGTTGTCGGAGCGGGCAAAGCCCAGCGAAACCACCACATCGCAGCGGCCCGACGCGATAGCGTTCCACGCCACATACGAAGCGATGCCATTCCCGGCGCAGGCGTTCGCAATCGGCACTACGGGCTTGGGCAGAATCCCCAGCGCGTCGGCGATCTGCGGGCCGGGCGAGGAGTCAGCAATGGCGCGGTCGTTATAGTTGCAGGCGACCAGATCCACGTCGGCGAGGGGCACGCCCGCTTCCTGCAACGCCTGCCAGAACGGCTCCGTCGCCAGTTGTCGCCATGTCCAATCCATCGGGATACTAGGGCGCGTTATCGCCCCGCCGATCATCATCACTTTGCGAAGTATCTTCCCCATACGTTATCTCTCCCGGTTTCAAGGCTGAAGGCTGAGAGATGAAGGCTGAAATCCGGAGTTCCCCTTTCATCCTTCCGCCTTCATCCTTCAGCCTTTAATAAAAGTTACTCAGCGCGTTTGCCGACCGCAGCATCTTATGCTCGTACTTGAGCATCGTGGCATAATCCACCAGCAGCTTATCATCCAACTGCGCCATGACCGTGCCCTCGGTAGGACGGCGCTCCTCCAGCAGCGGCGTAGTCGTCAGCGACCAGGTATCGCAGCCGGCGCCGCTGCCGTAGTCAATGACGCCGATGCGCTCGCCCGCATCCGCCCAATCGAGGATGTGCGCCAGGGCCAGCGGCACACTCGCCGCGCCGCAATCGCCGATCTGCGCGGTAAGCACAAAGGGCAACACCTGCATCATCTCGAGGCCCGCCTTGCCCATCACCATCAGCGGACGGATGCCCGTCTTCTGCGGGACAGCGAACTTGGCAAAGTCCTCCGGCGTGAGTCCCGTCTGCGCGAAGAACGCCTGCGTCGCCGGGACCACATGCTCCAGCAGCCCCCAGTTGGCAACCCAACCGTAGAAACCCGCGCCAGGCTGGATGAAGCGCTCCCCTTCTAGCCGGAAATAGTCATTCTGATCCCACGAGTGCGTGGCCCAGCTCTCCAACTGCGCGATGACCTCGCCCTTGCCCAGCACGAACGCCACCGCGCCCGCTGAGGCGACGTATTCCAGCACCATGCCGGGCATGGTATGGCGATTGAGCGTATCGGCGGCGATGACCAGGGCATAGTCCATCTGCCCGGCTTCGATCAACGACGCGGCGAGCCGCAACGCCGTGCTGCCGGATTTCTCCGCGCACTGGATGTCGGTGGTCAACACGGCGGCGGGCAGTCCCAGCGCGTCCTGAATCACCGTCGCGGCGGATTTCATACTGTACGGACTAGTGCAGCTGCCCAGAAACAGCGCGCCGATCTTGTCCTTCGGCACATCGGCGCGGGCCAGAGCCTGCTTCGCCGCCGCCACCGCCAGCGTGACCGTGTCCTCTTCCGGCCCTAGCACGCCGCGCTCGCCAATGCTCAGCAGATCGAAGAACTGCTCAGCCATATTCTTCCACGTCTCCCAAATCGCCCGCGCCTCGATGCGGTGCTTGGGGAGAGCGACGCCATACGAGAGAATACCTGTATCCATACTTGTATTCAATGAAGACCTCCTTATGTTGAAGGATGAAGGATGAAGGCGGAAGGATGAAAGTCAAGAAGCGTGTAGCGCATTTTGCATCTGCGGCTTTTTGACTTTGGTGATGATGGAGACGAGGATCGCCAGGAGTTCATCGGTTTCTTGCAACAGCGGCGCAAGCCGCGCTTCGGGAACGATGCCGGCTTCTACCAGCAATTCGAGCCAGTAGGCCGTTTCCTCGAGCTCTTGCAGGCTGCCTTCCACCTTGCTGATGAAATCCGCGTTCGATTTGGCGCGCTGCGCCTCTCGATACTGCGCCCCCACCGAAGTCGCCGAACGCAAGACCTGTTTGCCAAGCACTTGCGCCTCGGTCGTCTTGGGCAGACTCGTATATAACCGAATCACCCGCAACGCAAACTGCTTTGTCCGCATTTTCAAATCTTCCGGCTTCTCTACAGCTCCCCTTTCATCCTTCATCCTTCCGCCTTCAGCCTTTCTTTGGAATGTTCCACAGCCCGGAGAAAGCAATGCTGTCCATCATCGGGCCTTTCATCTTGACGAGCTTGGCGTTGACCAGCTTCATCGGCGAGACCTCGCCCGTAAACATCTGCACCAGGTGCTCGCTATTGCCGCTAATGACAAGTTTCGGCGGCTCCGTCTCGCCTTCCGTCACTGTGGCGACGCCATCCTGAATCTTCAGCGTCCACTTGGAAGGCTCTTCACCCGCCAGATCGAACAGAATCACGCGATTCCAACCCTTCGCCTTTTCCGGCTTGAAAATCGTGGGCAAACTTTCCATCACTTCTCTGATTGTAGCCATCGTAAAACCTCCTGTAGAAATTATGAAGGATGAAGGCGGAAGGATGAAAACCCCGCCCTTGAAAACCTCAAATCCATCCTTCTCAAAACCGGTTAACGCACAGTACAAAGTAACCTTGTGGCCTGATGGTCATGTAACCCAGGCAACTAATCCACTCTGACTTTCAGCCTTCATCCTTTACCCGTAGGGATCCGCAAACACATCGGTCCACGGCAGGCGGAAGGTGAAGATGGTGTACAGCGAGATGGAGATGAGCGCAAGCGCGATGATGACGCCTTTGAGCGTAGGCGTATAGCGGATTTCCTCGAAGCCCTGCTCCAATGCGACGGCGCAGAAGCCCAGCAGCAGCATAATGATGTTAGCGTAGAGGATTTCGGCGACGACCGAAGGGATATGCCCGTAATACGCCGGGGCCATATACCACAAGATGAACATGAACCAGGGCGTCAGGATCGCCGCCAGCAGCCGCGAGAAGGTGAAGGTTTCGCCGGAGATGCTCAACTGCTTGCGGCGGATCGCGTACTCGATGGCGCTGACCAGCAAGTACGCATAGAAGCAAATTTTCATGTGCTGGAAGACCGACTCATCTACGCCGCTGAGCAGCCGAAGCGGCAGAATTGGAAGAAAATCGTAAGCGAAGTGCAACACCATAAATCCAGCCCAAAACCCCGCGACCTTCAACCAGCCATGTTTCCCGATCATGTGCGCCTTCACAAAATCTACAAATCAGCAAATCTCAAAATCTGCCGCCAGCAAGATATAGCGCGTAAATGAATTTCATTCTTCCGCCTTCATCCTTCATCCTTCTTCAGCCTTCCCCAAACACCCGCCCCTGCGCCTCCATCAGCCGCTCCATATCGTCGGCTTCGAGCAATTGGAGCTCGAAGAGACATTCTGTATCATCCATGCCGATGGATTGCACACGGCGATACTCCGGGTGGTACATCGGCGGCATGGTGAGCAGCATCGTCGCCGCGCCGTGCGTCTCACAATAGCGACAAATCGCATAGCCGAGCGCGGTCTTGGGCAGCCCGTTCCATTCCGCCACGCGGTGGAAGATGCCGCCCAGCTCGCAGTTCTTGAGAATGCTGCGCTTGACCACACCGCCTGCGATCTCTTCTTCCGCGCCGCTGACGTAAACCTGATCCGAAAACATTCCGCGCATCCCCAGCTCCATAATGTCGTCCACGTCCTCGAAGCCGGCGGCGGGCAGTACATTGGCGTAGAACTCGCGGCTGATCTCCCACATGAACTCCTCAGCGGTCGCATCCACCGCCGCCGTGAGCGCCGCTGCGCCCTCGCGCTTGACCAGCGCCGCTGCGACCACCCCGCCCCAGATGAGATAGCGGTTGTAGTTGAGCACGCTCCGCAGACACGATCCGAACCACGCCTCGATCAACGCCGCATCGGGCGCTTCGCCAGCCTCGAGCGCGACCTGCGTCGCCGCCTGCCAGCCCCGCATCGTCTCCGCCCAGCCGTCCGGCGTCTCATAATTGCCCGCCGCCAACGCCTCGAGCTGCTCCGGCGGGACAATCCCCTCGCGCGCAACCAGCTCGCGCATGTCGGCGGCAAAGCGCGCCACGAAGTCATCCCGCTGCGCAAGCAGTTCCGCGTCCTCGCGCCACTCAGGATGCCCCGCGCCCTGAAGCAACATCCCCAGCCGCATCCGCATTTCGTGCTCGACGCTCACCCAGTATGCCGCCATCAGCCGCATTCCGGGATACACATCGTCGTCGGGCAGATCCTCGCCGTGGTAGAACGTCTCGAAATCGCCCCGCGCCAGCAGCGCCCGCGCATACGCAAGATTCTTCGCCCACTTGTGATTGTGAAATTCATCGTAGTACATAAGCGCTCCTTCAAAAATGGCTCACAGATTGACACGGATATCACCGATCAAAAATCAACAGCGTAGCCAATGTACCGCGAACTGCAGTTCGCTCTCTTGGCGCAGGTTTGGTAACCTACGGTACATTTTCATTCATGGT
This sequence comes from uncultured Anaerolineales bacterium, assembly GCA_964508025.1. GTDB lineage: Bacteria > Chloroflexota > Anaerolineae > B4-G1 > SLSP01 > JAAZNO01. Next base: position 3,472 of record CAZDSF010000007.1, on the reverse strand, counting down.
GGTCGGCGGCAGCCGGTGAAGTCTCCTTCCAAAATAGTCATGGGTCATCGGTGAGTAGTGAACAGTTTGAGTGCGGCGAACTGCCTTCTGCTCACTGCTTTCCATGTTACTAACGTGGAAATGCTTTACGCCGCCTGCGACGTGCGGGTCGCGCGGAAGAAACGGAAGAGATACTCGCCAGCGGCCCAGAAAAGAGTCAAATGCGCAGCGCCGAACAAGATCCCCCGCAGCAAATGGCTGCCGAAGAACAGCCCAGCGTCAATGGTATCCAGGGGTTGTCCAGCCCCAACAATAAAGGCCATGCCCTTGTACACCATCAATACCAGCGCAGCCGCCGATGCGCCAATATACGCCTTGAATCGTACCTGCATCTGAGCCAAGTCTTTTTCCTGCAACTGCGCGGCGGTCAGATAGGTCAGCACTGCCATCAAGAGCGGGATGGCAGCGCCGAGCAAAAACGTATGCCCATGCACCAGTTCCATGAAGTGCCCGTAGCGCAGCCGCTCCTCCAGCAACAAAGCGCGGAAAAACGGTCGGGAGAACTCCCGATAGATCAGGCCCATCACAAAAGCGATGATGGTCATCACCGCCGCGTAGCGGACCTGAGATTTGAAAATGCGCTGTAAAGTTGGGTGGCTTGCATTCATAAATGGATACCTCCTTGAAAAATTAGTTTAAAGTGAGCAGAAAACGGCTTTCAGCATGTTTCCTACTCACCCTTTACTCCTCCGACTGCAACAACACGCCCCGCTCCGCGTCCGCCACATCATCGCGGATGCTGGTGGGCGGCGCGGTGACGATGAGAATGAGCGCCGGCAGGCTCTCGTTGGCATTCTCAATGCGGCGACCGGGGAAGCCGGCATAGTAGGCAGCGTCGCCAGCGGCGAGGGTTACGGCCCCCCCCCGCTCCGTGAGCAACCGCACGGCCCCTTCAAGGACGTAGAGCAGCGCATCCCCCTCGTGCGTGCGGAAGTGCGGATCGCCATGGCCGGGGCCAATCGCCACAATCAGCGGCTCCATCCGCGCGTCGCGGCGATCCGCAAGCATCAGGAAAGCGGCAGCGGCTGGCTGTACCCCCTCGAAGCGCGCCGCAATCTGCTCGCGGCGCACGACATGCGGCGCGGCATCTTCCCCGCCCTGGAAAAAATGCAGCATCCGCACGCCGTAATAACGCGCCAGCCGTTCAAGGTTATCCACACTGATGGAGACTTTATCACGTTCGAGCAAACTGAGGAAAGAGACGGCAAAGCCGGTGTCATCAGCAACCTGCTTGAGGGTCAGATCACGGTTGGTACGCAATTCGCGTAAACGTGAGCCGATATTGAGCATCAGAAAACCTTCCTATAAACAAAAACGATTTCTATTAGATACTATCATATTTTCGATTCGTTGTCAATACCTGACCTGTTTTTTCCTCTGAAGAAATTTGGTTGATGGTAAACACACCGTGGCAATAGCTCTGTCTTCAGTTGACCTTTCGGCGACGTCTGGTACAATGGCGTCATCCTGGCTTGAGATATAGCCGGTGAAATTTAGCCGATTGGAAAACGACCAATGTATTACGCCGGGGTTGTACTCATCATCGCAGAAGGCGCCGTGGAGGGTACCTTGTCGTAGTGCGCCTGGTCGAATTTAGTTATGTAAAGATGAGCGTGGGCGCAAGCCCACGCTTTTTGTTTCCAAAAGCCGTGGGCGCACATAGCCCACGGCTTTTTTGTATCGAAAGTAAAGGAGTTATGCCTGTTCTTACATTCAACCATCTGGATCAAGCCTTTGGCGGCGCCGATATTTTCATCGGGCTGAGCGGCAGCATTCCGCACGGCGCGAAAATCGGCCTGGTAGGCCCAAACGGCATTGGCAAAACGACGCTGCTGCGGATTCTGGTCGGCGCGACCGCGCCCGCATCCGGCGCAGTATACGTGGCGCGGGAGACGCGCATCGGCTATTTGCAGCAGGATGCCGTACAGGCGTTCAGCGATCCCACGCACACCGTCTACCAAGAGATGCTCACGGTCTTCGCCTCCCTCGAAGCGCAAGCCGCCGAGCTGCGGCAGCTAGAGGACGCGATGGCTCACAGCGATGTCTTCGACGCGCTGTTGGAGCGCTACGGCGAGCTCCAGGAAGCCTTCGAGCTGGCAGGCGGCTATGAGTACGAGCTCCGCATCGAACAGGTGCTCACCGGGCTGGGCTTCGACCGGGAGCAGTGGCATATACCCCTGGCGCATTGCAGCGGCGGGCAAAAGACGCGCGCCTTGCTCGCCCGCCTCCTGCTCGAAAAGCCCGATCTGCTGGTCTGCGACGAGCCAACCAACCACCTCGATGCAGAGGCAGTGGAATGGCTGGAAGACACGCTGGCAACGTGGAATGGCGCGCTGCTGCTCGTGAGCCACGACCGCTACTTCCTGGATCGCGTAGCAACCACCATCTGGGAAATGTCGCGCAATGGGCTGGAGGAATACCGGGGCAACTATAGCGCCTACTTGCAACAACGCGAGGCGCGTTGGAACCGGCGCGCGCAGGAGTTCGAGCGCGTGCAGGCGCATTTCCTGAAGGAGCTGGACTACATCAAGCGCAACATCGCCCGCGACAGCACGGTGAGACAGGCGCAGGGACGGATGCGTCGGCTGGTCCGCGAGGTCAAAGCCGTGGAAATCGGCGGCGCGGCGGCGCTGGAACAACAGTGGAACGTGTTCCTGGAAGATGTAGACGGCATCGCGGGCGACAAGTGGACGGTGACCGAGCTCGAGCGGCGGATCAAGGGGCTGCAAGCGCCCGATCCTGGCGAAATCAACTTCCACATCCGGCTACAGAGCCGCCAGCGCGGCGGCGATCTGGTGCTGCGCGCGGCGGGATTGCGCATCGGCTTTCCGGAGACCTTTCTCTTCGAGGCCGATGACATCCTGCTCACGCGCGGGGAATGCGCGGCGTTGATCGGCCCGAACGGCGTGGGCAAGACCACGTTCCTGCGCACGTTGATGAGCGAGATGCCGCCTCTGGCGGGGGAAATCCGCCTGGGCGCGAATCTCGACATCGGATACTTCGCCCAGGGATACCAGCCGCTCGACCTGGAACACAGCGTGTTGGAAGAGCTGCGCGCGCACCAGCCGATGCTGCCCGCACAAGGGCGCAGCTATCTGGCGCGCTTCCTCTTCCGGGGCGAGGATGTCTTCAAGCCGGTGCGCGCGCTGAGCGGCGGCGAACGGGCGCGGCTGGCGCTGGCAGTGCTCTCGCTGCACAAAGCCAACATCCTGCTGCTCGATGAGCCGACCAATCACCTGGATCTGCCCTCGCAAGAGGCGCTCCAGGCGGCGATGCAGCATTTCGAGGGGACGATTTTGCTCGTCTCGCACGACCGCTATCTCATCGAGCGGCTGGCGACGCAAATCTGGGAGCTGCGCGATGGGCGACTCCACGTCTACGAAGGCGGCTACGCGGCTTATCTGGAGGCGCGGCGCAACGCCAACGCCGCGCC
>CAZDSF010000006.1:53249-86599 GCA_964508025.1 uncultured Anaerolineales bacterium | reverse complement strand
TTTTCCTTTGACCGGTCAATTAGTTTTCTATGTCCCACACTACCTAAGCGATTGTATTCGCAATCAACATCCCAACCAAAAAAGTATTCACTTATGTAACATGCCAACTTACTACTGAGTGTGCGTTCACTAACATTAACAAAGAACAAATCCGTTTCATTCTCAATGAAATCGGTTACTGCCCGATAGAACAATTCTTGTAGGTCATCCGTCATAGATTCTTCAAATTTTGCAAATCAAGTTTGATGACTTATTTTCTAATGCTCTGTCAATCATGAAGTAAGGAGTAGCAAGGCTTGAATCTAGCCGTAAATCAGTCAATTTTACCCCTCAAATTACGCTTGACAAAGCACTAGTACATAACCAATATGCTATGCTACTCATATCCGCTAGGCATTGTTGTCCCTACAGGGACAGCCTACAAAACACATAGAGGACCTCACTTCACCACTTTTCGAGACCGTATCTGGTCATACTTCTTACGTTTCTCAGGATCATTTAACACGCTATAGGCTTCGTTAATAATTTGCATTCTCTGGTTTGCATCCGGCCCCTTGTATACATCAGGATGGTACTTAGCAGCAAGACGGCGATATGCACCAGTTATTACCTCTGATTCTGCAGAAGGGTCAACCTGAAGAATCTTGTAGTAATCTCTGAAAGATATTCTCTGCTGCGCTTGTTGCTGTTGCGCTTTAGCTCGAGACTGCTCCAACTGTCTCTGTGACGACAAGGAAGATTGATAATCTTTAACCTTCTGCAAATCTCTAAAGCGGTTAATCTCCTTATGCACACTTGATATTATCTGCACCATTTGGCCCGCCGCTTCAGCCATTTCTCTCTGCAAGTATTCAATTTCTAAATTCAGACGATTCAATTCTGATACTGCCGTAGCATGTTTATCAGACATATTTGGATCACCAGGGATACCGCTAACTTTCAACCGCTCGAATGCGGTAACAACTGACTGCACTTCCACTCGCTTGGCCTGAGCTCTGTTCAGCATATCCTGAAAGTTCTCCGCTTTGCTGAAGGCTTGTGTATATTCAGCGAATCTTTCTTCAAGAGCAACAGCTGTAGCAACATTGAGCAAGTCATTAATCTTTTCAATGGATTTGCTAACATCAATATAGGGACTTATATATCCAACAAGCACACATTCCTTCGCACCCTTTAAGCGAATCCTGAACCTACAAGATATAAATATCTGCCGATTAGAATTGTATCGTCGATCAGGCCCGCCATCAACCCTCTTGTGTTGCCAAGTAACATAATGTGGTAATTCTGGATTGAATACTCTAACATCTTTGGCTTCTATTAGATAAGCTGATTCGAAGTCCCTATACAGTCGCTTTTCCCGTAAATGAAAACTGTACCCATCAAAATGCAACAACTTACACTCATCAACCGTTAGAGCAAAAATTTCTTTTAAAAACTGGGCACGATCTTTCGGAATAGGCCCCGTGAACAGAGGAGCTCCTTCTGAATTGCATATTATCACTATGATGAACACAAACAGCATGAGTAGGAAAAATATTATTGCAAATTCCATAACTAAACAGCTCTTAAAATGAAGATCTCAATACCCGAACGCCGTCTAAGTGAGGTGGTAGACAATCTGCTATCATCACTAGGAATCAGACTTTGCTTTTAGCAGCAAAACTTTTTTCCCATGTTATCACATACTGCAATTTAACTCACTGGTTCGACAATGCAAGTAACACCGCCGAACATCCCTTGTAGGACATTTACATAGCACCATAGCGTATGTTCAAATGCAAAAAAAACCTGCTCTCCTAATCATTATACACGCACTTGAAACCAGGGTCAAGCGCGCAATCACTTTGGCGCGGGGAGGGCAAAGGACGTCCTCGAATTGAGTCACAAAACCACGAATTTACCCCGTTTCAGATGCATTCGCGCATTCGTGATCCTATTCGTGGACGGCCCATGGCACAGATTTGTGATCTACTGAGTCTCGCCTCATACATCCTGATACACTTCCAGAAACTCTTCTCGGCGTATCCCGGCCTGCACCAAAATTGTGCGCAATGTCGAGCCTTTGAGATGGGCATGATTCGGCATCGTCAAAGGAGTTCGCGTGCCGTCAACATTCTCTCTCACCATGGCTATATGGTTGCCTTCTCGCACCAATTCAAAACCCAGGCGTTGGAATGCCTTGATCACCTTGCGTATCGGCGCATCCACCGGGAACTTCATTACGCCATTACTCCCATCTCCGCAACGAACGCCTCCAGAACCGGAGAATCGGTTTCCAGAACGGAGCTCCCAAAAGTCTCGATGTGAAATGCAATGGCCGACTTAACATCGGTTAACGCTTCCTCGTAAGTATCCCCCTCGCCAATAACCACGCCGCGCAGGTCGAGAGGATAGGCCACATAGCCATCAGCATGTTTTTCTACCACAATTTTGAACTGCCTGAACATCTCATGCTCCTTCCAGTATGCTACCCATTTGTTCTCCTGATTATACGCGCACGCAAAACCAGGGTCAAGCGCGCAATCACTTTGGCGCGGGATGGAGGTGATTGCAGATGCCCCGTTATGTCAAAATTCGCTCTCCGGCCAAACGGGCAGGCCCAGATCACGCGCGGCGCGCCATAGCTGGCGGTCGAAAGTCGCCAGCCATACAGGTTCGCGCAATGCTTCTTGCCAGATCAGCGCCCCGGCCAGATGCAGGGCATCGTAGCCTCGCAGCCCGTGCAGCAACGCCAGGTCTGCAGCGCGGTTGACCAGGGCGTCGTTGATTTGCAGACACACGAGTGCCGACCAATCCCGGCACACCGCGCGCCAGACGGACTCCACTGCGTCGGGCGGCAGTTTGCCCATCCGTTGCGCCTTGCTCAACGCGGCGGCGGCTTCGGCCTTGCCCACCGCCACAATGCCAATCTGAGCGGCTTGTGCAGCCAGCTGGCGCGTCTCCAGCGCTCCTGGTTCGTTGACGTAACACTTCAACAAGGCGCTGGTGTCAAAGTATATCAGCATTGGCATCGCGTTCCTCGCTGATGAAATCGGCCAGCGTTTCCGGCCCAGGGTTGGCGACTTCCGGCGCTTGCGGCAAGAAACGCTCCCCGTTCCATTGCACAATTCCCAACGCGATGAGCGCCTGAGAGCGTTCCTCCAACGAAGCCAGCGGCGCGGTCAACTGGCCCACCGGGCGCCCACGTTCGGTGATAACAATGCGTTCCCCCGCTTTTGCGCGGCGCAAATAATGGCTGAAACGCGCCCGGAACTCGCGTACCCCGATATACACTTCGCTCATAGTGGTCACCTCCATACGTTATGTGACTTCATTGTATGCTAGAAACTACGGGAAGTCAAATATGGGTAAATTGTATATGACCCCCAAACGCTCCCATCCCTGACACAAAAACCGGCCAGCGATGAAGGTCACGCTGGCCGGCAATGCTACACTGAATTGATACAGGGAGCGGCTCTACTTGTCCCCTACCCTTCGCCAGCGGCCCGCCCCACCCGCACGGTGACGTGGACAGCGTTACGCCCGTCGCGCGGCAGCGGCGCGATGTTGCCGCTGATCGCCGCGCCATCCACCACCAGCATCACGTCATTGCCTGGGCCGACCCGTTCCACAGCAATGTGATAGGTCACGCCGCGAAACAGCCGCGTCGCCGTGAAACCATCCCACGCTTCCGGCATCACCGGCGTGATTTGCAGCCCGTCGAAGGCGGGGCGAATCCCCAAAATCCACTGCGTAATGGCGACATAGTTCCATGCCGCCGTGCCGGTGAGCCACGAGTTCTTGGCCTCGCCATGCGTGGGTGCATCCTTGCCGGCGATCATCTGCGCGTAGACGTAGGGTTCGCAGCGATGCACGTCGCTGATCCCCTCCCGCGCGGAGGGATTGATGCGCGTGTAATAATCGAAGGCCCGGTCGCCGCGCCCCAATACCGCCTCGGCGATCATGATCCAGGGATTGGTGTGGCAGAAGATGCCGGCGTTCTCCTTGTAGCCTGGCGGGTACGAGGTGATCTCGCCCAGCTCCAGATGATAGCGCGTGTACGCCGGTTGGTTCAGCACGATGCCGTGCGGCGTAGCGAGGTGCGCCTCCACTGCCGCCATCGCCTGCGCCGCCTGCCCCGAATCCAGCCCGATCCCCGCCATCACACACATCCCCTGCGGCTCGATGAAGATGCGGCCTTCATCGCACTCGCGCGAGCCGACCTTCTGCCCAAAGTGATCGTAAGCGCGTAGGAACCAATCGCCATCCCAGCCGTGCGCCAGCACCGTCTCCCGCATCCGCTGCGCCGCCTCCGCGTAGAATTCCGAATTGCGAATTGCGAATTGCACAGATGTCTCCGATTTCGCCATTTCCCCTTCGCCATTCGCCATTCGCCATTCGCTATTCGCCATTCGCCATTTGCCATCCGCTATTCGCGTCAACTCCTCCGCCGCCAGCACAAACAAGCCGCCGATGAAGACCGATTCCGCCGTCTTGCCGTCCTGGCTCTGCAATACCTGGAAGGATTGCCCCGGCTCATCGGAGAACGTGTTGAGATTGAGACAGTCGTTCCAATCCGCGTGCCCGATGAGCGGCAGCCCGTGCGGCCCCAGCCGGTCGAGGGTGTACTGCGCCGCGCGCTGCAAATGCTCGTAGAGCGGCGTCTCCGTGCCGGGCGCGTTGTTGTAGGGCGTCGGCTCATCGAGAATCGTCCAATCGCCCGTCTCGCGCAGATACGCGCCCACGCCCAGAATCAGCCAGAGCGGGTCGTCGTTGAAGCCGCCGCCCACCGCATCGTTGCCGCGCTTGGTGAGCGGCTGGTATTGGTGATACGCGCCACCATCGGGCAACTGCGTCGCGGCGATGTCGAGAATGCGCTCGCGGGCGCGCTCCGGCGCCATGTGGACGAAGCCCAGCAAGTCCTGGTTGGAATCGCGGAAGCCCATACCCCGGCCCATCCCCGACTCGAAGTACGAAGCCGAGCGCGACATATTGAAGGTAATCATGCACTGGTACGCATTCCAAATGTTGACCATCCGGTTCGTATGCGCATCGGGCGTAGCAACCGCGAAGCGTCCGAGCAAGCCATCCCAAGTCGCGCGCAGTGTCTCGAAAGCCGCCTCGACATTCGCAGGATCGAGATACCGGGCGATGACAGGCTTGACCGTCGTCTTGTTGAGCACCTGCAAGGCGGGATCGGCGAATTTCGCCTGGCGGGGATTCTCATGGTAGCCGAGGATAAAGATCACCTGCCGCGATTCGCCCGGCGCGAGCTCCAGCCGCACGTGATGCGAGCCGATTGGCGCCCAACCGTGCGCCACAGAATTGCGCGCCGTCCCTTCCACCACCGCTTGCGGCGCATCCCAGCCGCGATACGGCCCCAGGAAAGCGTCGCGCTGGGTATCGAAGCCCGCCAGCGGCGCAGAGCAGGCGAAATAGGCAAAGTGATCGCGGCGCTCGCGGTACTCCGTTTTGTGGTAGATTACGCCGTCTTCTACCTCCACCTCGCCGATGCTGAAGTTGCGCTGGAAATTGGTCGTGTCATCCTGCGCATCCCAGAGCGCGAATTCCACGAGCGAGAATAGCGAGAGCGCCGCCGGTTCGGCGCGGTGATTCGTGACCATGAGCTGCCAGATTTCGAGCGTCTCATCCAGCGGCACAAAGTAGCGGATCTCCGCAGCGATCCCCTCGCAAGTCGAACCGATGACCGTGTAGCCCATCCCGTGACGGCAGGTGTATGCCTCCAAAGGCGTCTGCGTAGGCTGCCAGGTGGGCGACCAAAACGCGCCGGAGACATCATCGCGCAGATAGAGGTACCGCCCACCGCTATCCAGCGGCACGTTGTTGTACCGATAGCGGGTCAGCCGGCGCAGCCGCGCATCCCGATAGAAGGAATAGCCGCCGGCCGTGTTGGAAATCAGGCCGAAATAGTCCTGGCTGCCCAGATAGTTGATCCAGGGCAGCGGCGTGTCGGGGCGGGTGATCACATACTCACGTTGTTGATCATCAAAGAAGCCATAACGCATTGGGATACCTCCAGGAAATCAGCAAATCACAAATCGGCAAATCACAAATCGGCAAATCACAAATCGGCAAATCACAAATCGGCAAATCACAAATCGGCAAATCAAAACCCCAGCGCAGCCGCGCAGCCGCGTAGCCGCGCAGCCGCGCCATCTCGCTACTACGCTAACACGCAACTACGCTCATACGCCAGACAAATGCGCCCCGCAGGATTCCCGCACGACGAGATGGGTAGGCAGAATCACGCGACGCGGCCCGGAGTCGGGATGCTCAATCAGATAGAGCAAGTTGGCGACAGCCATCTCGCCCAGGCTCTCGATGGGTTGCCGCATCGTGGTCAGCGGCGGCGAAGTGCGCGTGGCAGCGGGAGTATCATCGAAGCCCACGATGGCGATGTCTTCTGGAACACGCAAGCCGTGCTCACGCAGAATCCGCAACGCCCCGACAGCCATCGCGTCGCTGGCGGCGAAAATCGCATCTGGGCGGTAAGGCAACAGCCGAATCATGGCCGCCGCCCCACCCTCTTCGGAGAAGCCACCCTCAACGATAAGCGCCGGGTCGAGGGGCAGATCGTGGGCGCGCAAAGCCTTCTCATACCCGCGACGCCGATCCACACCAGCAATCGTATCCGCCGGCCCTGTGATCATGGCGATGCGGCGGTATCCCAGCGTGAACAGATGCTCCACCGCCATCCGGGCGCTGGTGACGTTATCCACATCCACGTAGCTCACTTCAGGCGCAATGGGATGTCGTCCCACGAGCACAAACGGCAGCCCCGAAGAGGATAGCGCCGTCACTACGGGATCGTTCAACACCATCGAGGAGACAATCACGCCATCGAGCAGCCCGTTGTTCAACACTTTCGACACAAAGCGCAGCTCATTCTCCGGTTCCGCCAGCCACAGCGTCACCGCATAGTCGAGCGCGTTGCATTCCAGCGAGACGCCGCGCAACAGCAAGGGAAAGTATGGATCGGTGAAGAGTTCTGTAACGCGCTTTGGAATAATCAACCCCAGCACGCGCGTTTTCCCAGCAGCCAAGCTGCGCGCAATCGCATTCGGATGATAATTGAGCTGGCGCACGACAGCCAGCACCCGCGCGCGGGTAGCATCACTCACATGCGGATCATTGTTGATTACCCGGGACACAGTGGAACGCGAGGCGCCGCTCAAACGCGCGATCTCTTCCAAAGTTGCCATGCATCCTCCCATCTCGATAGTAAGCTGGCGCACAATTCACGTAAGGGTTCAGGTTGCCATCGCAAAGCGTAGATTGCGGGCTTAAGCCCGTTAGGAAATGTGTTTTCGCTGCCGCGCTGCATGCGACAACGAAAAACGCTTTCTAAGCCTTCGGCTTTAGCCGCTTTTTGTCGTGGCAAACGGGATTACACTGAGCGGTTACCCATTCACTTCGGGAGCGCTCCCATATCTCATTGTAAAGGATTTCTACGAGATGTCAATAGTAGAGTTGTCCGTACTCTCAAACGCAGTATAATCAAAACAACTTTTGAACAGAAACGACGTTTGCCACAACACACGGAGAGTTTTCAATTTGAACCTAACGGGATGAAACTCAAGTTTCATCTTGTGCGGGATGCCCCGTGATTTTTTCGGAGAGGATGCATTGACCGATCAATCCAGCGCACCAACCCATGCGCCGCGTGTCGCCCCAGCCACAACCCTAAGCCGGCGTATCCTGACCGAACTGGAAACCTTACTCGACCCGACTACGCTACAGCGGCTCCAGGCATTTTTGACGCCGCTCCACGAGCAGGAAGAACGCCTGGCGCTCATTCTACAGGGCGCCAATGATGGCATCTGGGATTGGAACATCCACACGGGGGAGGTCTACTACTCACCCCGGTGGAAATCCATGCTGGGCTATGCCGAAGATGAGATTGCGGCCACGCTGGAAGCCTGGCAAAATCTCATCGCCCCAGAAGATCATGATGCTGTTCTCGCTACAGTCAAAGCGCAGTTGGAAAGACGCGCGCCGTTCTTCAACCTGGAACATCGGCTGCGTCACAAAGATGGTTCCTATCGCTGGATTCTGGCACGCGGGATGTTGAGCCTCGATGCCAATGGCGCCCCCCAACGGCTCATCGGCTCGCACACCGATATCACCGACTGGAAAGAGGCCGAAGCCGCGCTCAAAGATAGCGAGACCAATCTGCGCTCGCTCCTGGAACACGCCCATAACTTTGCCATTTACCGGATCGCGGTGGCGCCAGACGCCCCCTTGGGCGGAAAAGTCACGCTCGTTAGCCCCTCCATCACCGCCATCGCCGGCATCACCGAGCCAGACAACTTCGCCACATGGTTTGACCATCTCCACCCCGAAGATGCGCCGCGCGTCATCGCTGCCAGCCGCCGCGCCATGGAGCGCGGTGAGCCTTACGATGAGATCGCCCGCTTCTTCCATCCAGAAAAACAGACCTGGGTTTGGGTGCATACCGCATCCACCCCCATCTTCGATGCCGCAGGCCAGTTGACACACTTCAACGGACTGGTGGTAGACATCACCGCCCAACGGGAAGCCGAGGCGGCGCTACAGAACCAGATGGCCTTCGAGAACATCGTCACCTCGATTTCGACAACCTTCATCAATCTACCGCCGGAGAGCACAGATGGCGGCATCATCCAGGCGCTTCAGACCATCGGAGAATTCACCGGCGTGGATCGCAGCTATGTATTCCTCTTCAACGAGGATGGCCGCGCGATGAGCTGCTGCCACGAGTGGTGCGCGCCCGGCATCGCAGTGCAGCAGCCCTTCTTGCAAGACTTACCCATCGAGACCCTGCCCTGGTCCAACGCCATCTTGCGCCGGGGAGAGGTGCTCCACATCCCGCACCTCGACGTGCTACCGCCCGAAGCGGAGGCGGAACGACAGGAGTTTGCGCGGCAAGGCATCCGCTCCCTGGTGGCAGTACCCATGGCCTACCTCGGTCGCGTCATCGGCTTCCTGGGCTTCGACACCGTCAACACCGAAAAGATCTGGTCCGAAGGCGCCATCAAATTGCTCAAGATCGTCGGAGAGATCTTCGTCAATGCCCTGGAACACAAGCGCGCCCAAACCATCCAGGAAGGACAACGCCAATTCCTGGAGCTGCTGGCGACGGGCGGCGACCTCGATGAAACCCTCTACACACTGGTCACAATGTTGGAAGAGCAATGGCCCGGCATGTTGGGGTTGATTCTGCTGTTGGATAAAGACGGGCGGCACCTACACGTCGGCGCAGCCGCGAGCCTGCCCGAAACCTACCTGGAGTCCATCGAAGGGCTGGAAATCGGCCCGCAGGTAGGCTCCTGCGGCACCGCCTGCTATTTTCGCCAGCGCGTCATCGTCGAAGACATCGCCGCCGATCCCCGTTGGGAAGGGCTGCGTGATCTGGCGCTCGAAGCCGGATTGCGCGCCTGCTGGTCAGAGCCGGTTCTCGATGCCGACGGGGTAGTATGGGGCACCTTTGCGATGTACTACCGCCAGCCGCGCGCTCCCACCGAAACAGAACTGCGCGCCATTGAGATGGGCGCACACCTGGTCGGGGTAGCATTGGCCCGGTGGCGCGCAGAAGATGCATTGTACGAAGCCTACCAAACCCTGGAACAGCGCGTTGAAGAGCGCACGGACGAACTCCGCACCCTGTTGAGCGTGCAACAGGCCATCACCAGCCGCCTCGATCCCGATATTGTGCTGCAAATCGTGGTAGATGAAGTTCGCCGCCTGAGCGGCGCGCAACGGGCCGTGGTACTGATGCTGGATGGCGACGCGCTGGAAATCGCCGCCACTTCCGGCGATCAAAGCCCCGAAAGCCTGCATCACCGCATTGCCGTGGATGGGACGCTTACCGGCGTCTGCATCCGTACCGGCAGACCCGATCTGATCCACGACACGCACTTATTGCCCGGCTGGCAAAAAGGCAAAGCGCCAGCCTTCCGTTCCATGATCAGCGTACCGCTCTGTTCGGGTGCGGAACCGCTAGGGGTGATCTCCGCCGCGCACGATCAGCCGGGAGTATTCCGTGGGGACACGGTACGCCTGCTCACCATGCTCGCCTCCAGCGCCACCATCGCGTTGCAAAACGCCCGGCTCTACCACGCCGAACAAGCGCGTCTGGCCGAAACACAGCGCCGGCGCGAGGTGGCCGAAGGGCTGCAGGCCATTCTGGCGATCCTCAATTCCAACCGCAACCTTGATGAAATCCTGGATACGATCATGGCGCAAGCCAGCCGTCTGCTCGATGCCAGCGCGGGCCTCATCTACCGCCTGAAAGACGCCAGGCAGCAAGCCCATATCGAAGCCACCTGCGGCCTGCCCGAAACCTTCGCCGATTTCCAGACCATTCCGCTCTATATGGGCAGTTCCAATCGCGCAATCGGCAAGCAACAACCCTACGCTATCGCCAATTTCGAGGCGCACCGCGCCAAAGAGATTCCCGATCCCACCCAACTACCGCCCACAGCCCAAGCGTGGATGGACGCGCTCGCCCAACACTACCAGGCGCATCTCAACGTGCCGCTGATTATCCGCGGAGAAGTCTATGGCGGGTTACAGTTCTACTACCCGCAGCCCCGCGCCTTCTCTCAGGAAGATATTGACCTGGGCATGACGTTAGGCAATCACGTCGCGCTCGCCATCGAAAACGCCCGGCTCTACCGGGCGGAGCAGGAGCGGCGGCTGGAGGCCGAACGGCGGCGCCGCGTGGCGGAGGGGCTGCGCGATATTCTGCGCGTCCTCAACTCCGACCGGCCGCTGGAAGAGATTCTGCAATACATCGTCGTCCAGGCGCGGGAGCTGCTGAGCGCCAGCGCGACGCAGCTGCGGCGAGCGGATACCCGGCGCAACCTCGTGACCACCGTGGCCGAATGCAACCTGCCCGACGAATTTCGGGTGATCGAGAGAACGCCTTTCTATCGCAGCGAAGGCGATCAGAAACTGTTACAGAATCTCCCCATTGTGATCTCCGATTTGCAGACCACCCTGCAACACCTTCTCGATGCTCCCGATCAGCTCGATGATATTCAACGCGCCGGATTGGCGGCGGAACTCAAATACTATCAGAGTTCGCTCACGGTTCCGGTGACGCTGGATCGTGAAATCGGCGCGTTGCGCTTCTACTACGCCGAGCAGCAGCACTTCTCCGAGGAAGACATCGCCATCGCCATGGCCCTAGCCGATCAGATCTCGCTCGCCATCGAAGCCGCGCAGCTCTACACCGAGGCCCGGCGGCGCGCCGATGAGACGCAGACGCTCTTTAACGTCCAACAAGCCATCACCGGCGATCTCGACAGCGACGCCGTCCTCCAGATGATCGCCGAAGAGGCGTTGCGCCTCACCGAAGCGCAACGCACCGTCGTCATGCTCTTCGATGACAGCCATGAGAAGCTGGTCGTGTCTTATGTCGCCGGAGAACAACAGGAGAATCTGGTGGGCCAATGGCTGCCGATCAACAACTTCCTGAGCGGCCAATACCTGCTCAGAGATGAAGCGCTGGTCATCAACGATATTGATACCGATAGCCGTTTCACGCCAGAACAGCGCACCCGCCTCGGACAATTCAAGTGCCAGGTGAGCGTTCCGCTGACCTCCCAATCCGGCCCCCTGGGGCTGATCGCCGTGAGCGACCGCCGTCCCGGCAAGCTCGGCACGGATGACGCCCGCGTGTTGACCATGCTCGCCTCCAGCGCTGTCATCGGGTTGGAAAACGCCCGGCTCTACCAACAGGAGCAAGAGCGCCGCCGCGAAGCTGAACAGCGGCGCCGCGTCGCCGAAGGCCTTCAGGACATCCTGACCTTCCTCAACACGGAATGGAAATTCGACAAGATTCTCGATTACATCGTGTACCAGGCGAGCAAGCTCCTCGGCGCCAACGCCGGCGTGATCTATCGCGGTGAAGCCGCCAGCAACACCATCCTCATCGAAGCGGCCAGCGGCGCGCCGACGGAACTCGTCGCCTTGGGCGCGCTGCCCAACGCGCTGGAACTCGCCAACCGCACCATCCTGCAACGCGAGCCTTTCGCCGTCTCCAACATCAGCCCCGAGGTCACGACCGACCTGCCCGGCGGTGTGGCGGGCCTCGATCCCGTGCTTATCGCCTGGAAGCGGATCATCCGCCAGCACTATCGCGCATATCTCGCCGTTCCGCTCATCATCAAAGATGAGCTCTACGGCGCATTGACGCTCTATTACCTGGAACCCCGCGAATTCCCCCGCGAAGATATTGATCTGGGATTGGCGTTGGGCGGGCAAGTCGCGCTGGCAATCGAGAACGCGCGCCTCCGCGAGCAGGCCGAAGAGAGCGCCGTGGCCGCCGAACGCAACCGCCTGGCCCGCGATCTTCACGACGCGGTGACGCAGACGCTCTTCTCCGCCACCCTCATCGCCGAAGCGCTGCCCATCCTCTGGGAACGCCGCCCCGACGAGGGACGCCGGCGGCTCCAAGAACTGCGCGAGCTCACCCGTGGCGCGCTCGCAGAGATGCGCACCTTGCTGTTGGAATTGCGCCCCGTCGCCCTGGTCGAAGCCGCAATGGGCGATCTACTGCGGCAGCTCACCGAGGCCGTCACAGGACGCGCGCGCCTGCCGGTCACGCTCTCCGTCGCCGGCGGCAATGTTCCCCTGCCGCCCGAACTGCAAGTAACGCTGTACCGCATCACGCAAGAAGCGCTGAACAACATCGTGAAACACGCAAATGCTACTGAGGTATGGGTGACCTACCAGGCAGATGCGCAAGGGGGCACGCTCTCAATTCGGGATAACGGCTGCGGCTTTGACCCATCCAACATTCCGCCAGAACACTTGGGCATTGGCATCATGCAAGAACGCGCAGCCAACCTGAACTTGCAACTGCGCATCCACAGCCAGATCAACGCCGGCGCTGAAATCGCCGTCGCGTGGCCCCTGAGTCGGCGCGATGCCAACGGTCACACCATCTGACCCCATCCGCACTTTGGAAATCAGAACAACAACGCTTCAACCTTCATACCTTGTTAAGGAGTGATCTAATGAACGCATTCAAACCCATTCGTGTGTTGATTACCGACGACCATGCCGTAGTCCGCAGCGGGCTGGGCGCCTTCATGCTCGCCTACGGAGATCTCCAACTGGTCGGAGAAGCGCGCAACGGCCTGGAAGCGCTTGACCTGTGCGGCAAAGTCCATCCAGATGTCGTTCTCATGGATTTGATGATGCCGATCATGGACGGCCCCACCGCCACCCGCGCCATCCGCGAACGGTATCCCCACATCCAGGTCATCGCCCTGACCAGCTTCAAAGAAGATGAGATGGTACAACAGGCATTGGAAGCCGGGGCCATCGGCTACCTGCTCAAAAACGTCTCCATCGAAGAACTCTCGGAAGCGATCCGCAATGCCTACGCCGGGCGCCCCACCCTCGCGCCCGAAGCGGCGCAAGCCCTGATCAGCGTCGCCACGCAACCGCGCAAACACATATTCGAACTGACCACCCGCGAACAAGAAATCCTCGAACTGATGGTCACCGGCGCCACCAACCGTGACATCGCCGAGGGGCTTTTCGTCTCCGAGTCCACCGTCAAGTTCCATGTCAGCAACATCCTCTCCAAACTCGGCGTCACCAGCCGCACCGAAGCCGTCTCCATGGCGTTGCAAGAGGGCCTGGTCAAGAAAAAGTGATACCCGCGCCTCACAACAAGAGAGGGGATCCTGGTCAATAGACCAGGATCCCCTCTCTACTTTCAGTCAGTCTCATAACCCTTCTGAAGCCAGATAAAGATAACAACAGTCTGTGCTATGATAAACACGATTCCAGCAAAATGCTGTTCACAAGAACCGCATCCGATGATCGCTCAGTTTGGGGGAAGGCTTTGGTTCTCTCTGTGCACCAATGGCTGCGAACTGGCTGAGCAAACCCAGAATTGGGATGACAATGCGATTGGAAAGGGGTTCACAATGAAAACACAAGGATTTGCCAAAATACGAGCAGCACGCCTTTGCCAGCGTCGCACCACCCTTCACGCCAGACAGCGTTAAGCGTGTGATGAGGAGAACTGCAATGCGCGTGCTCATCGCCGATGATCAACCCCAAGTCCGTTCAGCGCTGCATCTACTGCTGGAAGAACGCGCCGATATTGTCGTCGTCGGAGAAGCGGGCGGCATGACCGAAGTCCTCGAGCTGCTACACAAAGAGCAACCTGATATGCTGCTATTGGATTGGGAGCTCCCGTGCCGGGACTGCCTGTTAACATTGGAAGATTTGCGCGCCGATAACGCCATGCTCACCGTGATTGCTCTCAGCAGCCGCAGCGAAGCGCGTTCCAACGCCCTTGCTGCCGGCGCCGACGCCTTCGTGAGCAAAGGCGATCCCCCCGAATTTCTGCTCTCTACAGTACAACAATTCCTGGGCTGAGAAAGGACGGTCATGGACCTGCACAATCGAAACTTGATCGGCGTCTGCGGCCTGTATTGCGGCGCCTGCTATCACTACCATGCCGCCTTTCCTGAAGGCGCGCATCTTCGACCGCTGCCATCGCACGCCCAGACGGATTTCACCTGCCTGGGCTGCCGCTCCGAAAAGCGATACATGCATCCAGGCTGCGCGGCCTGCGTGCTCCGCGCCTGCGCCGAAAGCCGGGGCTGCCTCCATTGCGAGGACTGTGAAGCGTACCCTTGCCCTCAACTGCTCGCCTTTCGGGACGATGGGCGGCTACATCACCGCGACATTCAGCAGAACCTGGCGCTCCTGCAAGCCAACGATCCGGAAACCTGGCTCGATCTCCAGGCGCAGCGGTGGACATGCGCTTGCGGCGCCCCCTTCAGCTGGTACGAGAGCCGCTGCCCCCAGTGCCACGCGCCGGTACCCAGCTACGGTCCCGATCCAACCGGGCGCGCCCCGCGCAGCAGCGAAGCCTGATTCCGTCGCTATCCCAAAACAAATCGCCCGGTAGTTGCCTACCGGGCGATTGAGCGGGTAAAGGGATTCGAACCCTTGACATCTTGCTTGGGAAGCAAGCGTTCTACCACTGAACTATACCCGCAACACAATCCAACGAGCAAAATTATACCACAGGCGAAAGATTTGACAAGCGTCCAGTCAGGGTTTTGCTGTTTTGTGGTATGATACGGCCATGGATCCCAATCTACAACGCAAACTTCGCCGCCTGGGCGTGGTCAAAGGGGTGCAAAATCTCAAGCCAGCACTCCCGCCGCACGCGCCCGCCGATAAGCCCGACGCGGTAGGCGCGCCCGCCTCCGCGCCTGGTACCGATCCGCTGCCAGGGGAGATGGTTGCCACACCCCATGGCCCGGCCTGGGTCTGGCGGCGCCGTTACCCGGCGGAACACGCTCACGGCGCCTACGCGCTCGGAGACGTGCGCGATCTGCCGCCGCAGGCGCTCGCACTGCTCGGCGGCGGCGAGCTCGGCGCGCGGCCCGCCTTTCTCGATACCGAGACGACCGGGCTGGCGGGCGGCGCGGGGACGCTGGTCTTCCTCACCGGCGTCGGCGTCTGGGAAGGCGATGGCGTCGCCCTGCATCTGATCTTCTTGCGCAACCCCGATGAGGAACGCGCGGCGCTCCACTACCTCGCGGAACTGCTGCAAGGGGTTACGGGACTCGTCACCTTCAACGGCGCCGGCTTCGATTTGCCGTTGCTGGAAAGCCGCTTCATCCTGCAACGGATGGCGCCGCTCTGGCGCGCGCTGCCGCATCTGGATCTGCTCACAATAGCGCGAGTGCTCTGGCGCAAGCATCTGCCCTCGCGGCGACTGGGAGCGCTGGAGACCGAAGTCCTCGGCATCAAGCGCACCGAAACAGATCTTCCCTCCTGGCTGATTCCCGCCGCTTACCGCGAATACCTGCTCACAGGCCGCACCGATGAAATTCGGCGCATCTTCTATCACAATGAGTTCGATGTGCTGAGTATGGTGACGCTGCTGGTACATTGCGCCCGGCGCGCACAGCTCTCCGACGCTTCGAAAATCGCTGCCAGCGAATGGGTCGGCATCGGACGACTCTACGAGCGCGCCGGCTGCCTGGAAGAGGCGGAGCGCGCCTGGCAACACGCGCTGGAAGAGGATACCTTGTCCGCCGATGTCGCTGCCCGGTTGTGGCAGGCTTTGGCGTTGCGCCGCAAGCAGGCCGAAGCGTGGGAAGCCGCGCTCGACCTGTGGCAATGTTGGGCAGAACGGCTGCCCCGCGCCATTGAGCCGCTGGTAGAGCGCGCCAAATACTTCGAGTGGACCGCGCGCGACATCGCCGCCGCACTCGCCGAGACCGAGCGCGCCCTGGCCCGCGCCGCCAACCTGCCGCGCGGGCTGGCCCGCGAACAGACGCTGAGCGAGCTGCGACATCGCGAAACGCGATTGCGGCGCAAGCTGTGCTTGCGGCGCAAGCTGGAAAACCAGGAGCAGTGAACACGCGGCATTTCCCATTTCTTTGCCTTTGGGTATAATCTAGGAAGTCACTGGAGTGCTACCGAACCTGGGTACAGCCCCATTGATGAAAATAGTTCGCAGCGAGTAGTGAGCAGAACGCAGTTCGCCATACCCAAATTGCTCACCCCTCACTGCTCACCCACTACAATCTCATAGGAGCAATGGATGGAAATCACCTGGTATGGTCTGGGCTGTTTTCGCATTGTCGAGCGCAACTATCCCGCCGTTATCACCGATCCCTTCGATGAAGGCGCCAGCGGCTATGCGCTGCCGCGCGCGCGCGCCGAGATCGTCACCCTGAGCCAGCCTGTAGATGATCCGCGCGAAGTCTCCTGGCCCCGCTTTCGCGGCCCCACGCGCACCCTGGCAAGCCCCGGTGAATACGAAATTGGCGGGCTTTTCATCACGGCCATCCCCTCGTACCGCGACCGGCAAAAAGGCGCCGAGCACGGAGAGAATATCATCTACACTTACGACCTCGGCGCGTTCACCATCTGCCATCTCGGCGAGCTGGGCCACGTCCCCAGCCAGTCGCGCATCGAGGGCTTGGGGACGGTTCACGTCCTGCTGATTCCCGTGGGCATTCCCGATGGGCTTAGCCCTTCGATGGCCTCGGAAGTCGTCAGCCTCATCGAACCCAACATCGTTATTCCCATGAACTACAAAACCCCCGATCTGCTCCTCGAACGCAAATCGGTGAGCCGCTTCCTCAAAGAGATGGGCGTTGCCAATCCCGAAACGCAGTCCAGCCTCAAACTTTCATCTGGCGCCATCCCCGAAGAAACCCAGATCATATTGCTGGAGCCGCAAAAAGGGAATGGCGCATAAATCGGAGAAGGAGAGCAAGCCATGCTGAAGCGATTGCTGATGACGAGCCTGCTGGCGCTGACCATCCTGATGCTGCTCGCGGGCTGCGGCGCAAGAGAAGCCGCCCCGCCGGTAGACCTCGACGCCATCAAAGCCCAAATGGATGCCGGGCAGTATGATGGCGCGATCAAGGCGTTGGAAGCAGCGGTGAAGCAGGAGCGCGAAAACGCTGAAGCGCACTTTCTGCTTGGCGTAGCATACTTCAAGACCGGCGCCTACGAGAAAGCGCGCGAAGCCTTCAACCGCACCCTCAAGCTGGATCCTGAGCGCGCCGCTGCTGTCCATCACAACCTGGGCGCCCTGGCAATTCAGATGGATGATCTCGATACCGCCGTCAAGGAATTCCAGGCCGCGTTGGCGATAGATGACAGCGATCCCGATACACATTACCAGCTAGGCGCCGCCTATCTGCTGCAATCGCTGCCGCCGGATAGCGCAGCGCCCCTGCAAGAGAAGCTCGATCTGGCCCGCGCAGAATTCGAGCGCGCGCTGGAACTGGCGCCCGGCAAAGCCGAAGTGCTGGTGGGCCTGGGCAACGTCTCCTTGCTGGAGAACGATGTGCCACAGGCGATTGTTATCCTTGAGCAAGCCGTTGCCGCCGCGCCCACAATGCCCGAAGCGCTCTTTGCCCTGGGCCGCATCTACGCCCTTACCGGCGACTTCGAGGGCGCGAGAGAGATGCTCCAACGCTGTCTCGCCGCCAACCCACCCCCAGTGTGGGCACAGCAAGCGCAGGAGCTATTGACCCTGTTGGGAGAATAGTCCCGTCGGAAAGTGATTGTCAGTGAAAGGAGTTTGATGATGGCTTACGAACAACCCCCGAATTACACCAGTTATCCGCCCGCGCCGCCTCCAAACGGCGCGAAGACCCCGACGCTGCAGATCTGGCAGAACGTCCTCCTCTCACCCGCGGTGAACACGTTCGCCCGCTACCGCAGCGAAGCGGAGCTCGGGCGCGCCATCCTGTGGTTGCTGCTCAGCACCGGCATCGCCAGCGTGCTCAACATCCTCTCCACGACTGTGATGCGCAGCAGCGTCAATATGCTGCAATACTTGCCGCCGGAAATGCGCCGCGAACTGCTCCCATTCATGGGGGCCACGCGCGCGCCCATAGGCGCCACATTGCTGTGCGGCATTCCCACAGCGGTTGCCTCCCTCCTGCTAGGCGCGTTTATCGGTATTGGATTGGTTTATCTCGTGGCGAAGCTGCTCCAGGGCGAGGGCAACTTCACCCAGACATTCTTTCTGATGACGGCCGCATCCGCGCCCCTGACCCTGGTCACAGCGGGATTCCAATTGTTCAGCAATCTCGGCGGGCGCATTCCCGTATTAGGCGCGATCCTCAGCCTGCTCGTGGGTGTGGTGATCTTCGGATTGAGCGTGTACAATCTGGTGCTCTCGGCCATGGCCGTTGCGGCAGCGCAGCGCTTCTCTCTGGGCAAGGGCTTCGCCGCCATCCTGATTCCCGGCGCGGTGATCTTCCTCTTCGCCTGCTGCGTCGGCATCGTGATCGTTGCACTTGCCGGCGTCTCAATGGATCAGATCATCCGCCAACTGAGCGCCCTGCTGATCTGGGGCATATAACAAGAACGGAAGGGGACGCTGATGAACCAACCGGTCAAATTGCTGCTCAGCTGGAATATCCGCTCTGGGCGCGAGGAATCCTACTTGCAGTTCATCACCCAGGAATTCCCCGAATCCATGCTCAAAGCCAACCTGCAGCCCTCCGAAGCGTGGTACACCATCTACGGAAACTGGCCCGAAGTGACGATGGGCTTTGTCGCCGACGATCTGGAAACCCTCAAGACGTTTCTGAATTCGGATACCTGGGCTAAACTGCGGCGTAAACTGGCTGCATTCATCAAAGACTACCGCCATCGCGTTGTCCCGCTGCGAGGCGGCTTCCAGTTCTGAACTCCCGGCGCAGCGGCCACGCGCAGCGCCCAAACGACCAGCGGCGACCGGAATCCATCCGGTCGCCGCTGGCTATCTATCTGACCGTTTACTGCCCGGATCCGGCTTCCAGGTTCGCCACGGCCGCCTTTAGCCCTTCGATATCCGGCGCACCCGCGCGCGCATAGACCGGCGTCCCGGCGCCATCCACCACAAAGAAGGTCGGCACGCCATAGACGCGCCACGCCGCCGCCAACGGCTGTACCAGGGGATCCTTCACATCCAGCCGCAGAACCGTTGCCCGTCCTTGAAGCTCCACTTCCAGCCGATCCACTCTCGGTTTGGAAATCAAACAGATACTACAGGAATTCGAGTAGAACGTCACAATGGTGGGTTGCCCGGATTGCAGCCGGGCTTGCAGCGCTTCGGTGGAAGCAAAAGCCTCGCGCGGGGTGCGCAAAACCAGATAAGCGGTCGCCATCCCCAACACCACGAGGATCACGAGCCAGTTTTCCTTCCAGAAAACCTGCCAACCGTTTGGTTTTTGTGAGTCTGTGTTATCCATGCGTTACTCCGTTATTGTTCAACCGCACACTCTGCCAGAAAAGGCGTCAATGTCTGTTCCAAAAAAGCATCGGTGACGGCGCCGGGCCAGAAACCGATCACCCGCCCCTCACAATCAATAAAGTACGAGACCGGCAAGCCCACCACCCCGTAAGCCGCAGCGATCTTGCCATCCTCATCCAGCACAAAGGGGAACGTGAGCTCGCGTTGCGCAACAAAGGAGGCAACTGCCTGGGCGCTTTCTTTGTAGTTGATGCCCAACACGACCATCCCTTCTGCCTGATGCGCCTGATAGTAGTTTTCCAGCGTTTCCATCTCCGCCCGGCAGGTGGGACACCAGGTAGCCCAGAAATTGAGCAACACCAGTTTGCCGCGATAATCCTCCAGGCTCAAGGTATCGCCTGCGGGCGTCGTCAGCGTGAAGGCCGCCGCAAGCCGCCGCTCAGCATTGGCGGACGTTGCAGCGTCTGCTGCGGCAGTAGGAGCGGCGGCAGCGTCGCCATCCGCCGGCGCAGCAGCGCGGCAGCTCGCAAACGCCGTCGCGAGAATCAGCAGCCACAGAATCGAGAGTCGGCGCACCATCTCTTCCCCCACTTGGCTCATAGCGCAGCAGGAAGACGAAATGCCCGTCAGAACCGCGTCCCAACGGGCAAAATCCGCCGACCTGCGCGGCTGCGCTACAACGCGACCGCGCTACTGCGCGACCGCGCTACTGCGCGACCGCGCTACTGCGCGACTGCGTCACCGCCCGGCATATTGGGCAGCGGTTGCTCCTCGACAATGCGATAGCTGTTGGTGATGGATACCGCCGGACGCAACATCGCCATCACCGAGCAATACTTCTCCTCAGAGAGCGCGATCGCGCGCGCCACAGCATCTCCACTGATCCCTTTGCCATAGACGACGTATTCCAGGTGTATATGCGTATAGACCATGGGATGCTCGTCGGCCCGCTCCGCCGTCACATTGATCTGAAAGCCGGTGAACGGTTGCCGCTTTTTGGTCAGAATCGAGATCACGTCCATACCGCTGCACCCGGCAACGCCCATGAGAATCAGCTCCATCGGCGTGGGGCCAGAGTGCGTGCCGTTGGGCGGGCTGACGCTATCCAAAATGATGGCTGGGCTGCCGTTGGCCTCTGCCGTGAAACGAAAAGCCGGGCCAATCCACGTCACTTTTGCTGTTGCCATGCTATCTTACCTCCAACGTTATGCTTGCGGATTGGGGATAACGCAGATGAATTTCAACGTCCGTTCCCCGATATTCCGATACCCGTGTAACACATCTGGCGGCACGAAAATCGCCTGCTCCGGCGCCATGGGTTGCTCGCCCTCAGCCCCTAACAGCAGCCCCTCGCCTTCTAGCACGTAGATCTCGTGTTCCCAGGGATGCGCGTGCGGCGCGAAGGTGACGCCCGGTTCAACCTCGATGACGCGCATAGCGAAATTCGGCGCGCCATCCCTCGCCGCAATGAGCCAACGAATGCCGATACCCTCCTGCGCCGGTTCGAGCGGCACAGTGGACACTGGTTTGATGAACATAGACATCCTCCTGTGAGAATCAGCGAATCACACTCAGGCTTCCTGAGCCTCATCAACGGCGGCCGAAGCCTCGGCGGCTTCTGGCGATGTTTCGGGCGAGGCGCCCGCCGGCGCAGACGTCGCGGCTTGAAGCGCCGGACGGCCCAACAAGGCGTAAAGGCCGCACCAGCCAGAAGCGCCCGTGGCAAAAGCGACCAGGCCCACAAATCCAAGCAGATTCCCGACCAGCCCCGTGATGAACAGGAAACCCAGCAGCATGGCGTAGATGCCGAGAATCACGCGCAACACCCGCTCCAGAGCACCGATGTTTCGTTGTATCATCCTTATGCCTCCAGTTTCGCCAGATATTCCCGTGCCGTGAGCGCCGCTTTCGTGCCATCACCCACCGCGACCGTGACCTGCGCCACGTTGTTAGCGCGCACATCGCCAATCGCCATCAGCCCTTCGACAGAAGTCCACATGTGCGCATCGGTCTTGATGTAACCCCACTGATTCATTTCGACGAGATCGCCGAGGAACTTGGTATCGGGGCTGTAGCCTACATAGATGAAAACACCATCAGTAGCGATCTCTTTGAGCTCTCCAGTGGCGCGATCCTGCATCACCACGCCAGTCACCATCTTCTCGCCCTTGATCTCCATCACCTGATGGTTGAAATAGAAAGTGCTGTTGGGGTGCTGCATCGTCCGGTCCTGGAGGATCTTCTCCGCAATGGAGTACGGCAAAAACTCGATGAAAGTGACGCTCTTGGCATAGCTCAACAGATTGACGCCTTCCTGCAAACCGGAATTGCCGGCGCCGATCACCACCACATCCTTGCCTTTGAAGAGCGGCCCATCGCAGGTGGCGCAATACGAGAGTCCACGACCGTAGAACTCATCCTCGCCGGGGACGCGCAACTTCTTGGGCTTGCTGCCTGTGGCAAGTATCACCAGCTTCGCCTCAAAAACCTCATCGGAGGCGGTATGCACACGCAGCAGCCCCTTGCGCACCGGCTCGACGCGCGTCACTTCCTCGAATTCGATGATCTCCGCGCCGAAGCGCGCAGCCTGCTTCTGGAACAGATCCATCAAATCCGGGCCGGAGATCCCCTCGGGAAAACCCGGATAGTTTTCGATCCAGTCTGTGGTTGCCGCCAATCCACCCGCCGCCGATTTTTCGAGGAGCAGGGTTTTGATGCCATCCCGCGCCGCATAGATGGCCGCCGCCAGCCCCGCCGGCCCGGCGCCAATAATGATCAAATCGTAGAGCTCGCCGCTGGGGCCGCTCTTAGAAACATCAGCACTGAGTTTGAAATCGAACATGAGCTTCCTCCCACACAGAATTTCATGCCAAGATCTGAAAAAGACGCGCGCATTGGAATGCCGTCCTCAGATAGGTTACACAATGCACGTCAGCTATATTTTCGCCCAACCATGAATAAACGCAAGCCCGCCCGCGCCAATCCGTCTACAAGGAGAGGTCCGGTTCAACACCGGACCTCCCAATGCAAATCACACGGCCGGCTGGCGGCAGCTATCGCAGCGTGGCTTTGATCGCGTCCACAATCATGTTCTGCGGCGCGCGCCCTTCGACGCGTCCCGTTTCGTTGATGACATTGAGCGGCACGCCCATCACGCCATAGTGATCGGAGAGCTCAGGGAACTCGGTAGCCTCGACCACCTCGGCGCGCACCCAATCGCTTGCCACGGCCATATCATAAGCCAGCACCGCTGCGCCAGGGCAATAAGGGCAGGTGGGCGTGACGAAGACCTGGTAATGCACCGGCGCATCGAGCGAAGCCAGATAGCTCATGGTCGCCTCATCCAACTGCGCCGGCGCGCCGTGACCGGCGGCCTGGATGCCGTGCATCAGCGTCGAGAACTCGTAATTCGCCGGCACACCGAAGAAGCGCAGCCCGTAATCCTTGGCCCCCACAATCGCAAGCGCCGGCGCCTTATCAATGCCATAAGCCGCCGCCTGTTCTGCATGTTCATCCAGACGATAGGTCTCCACCGCCAGCTTGTCGGTGATAGAAGCCAGCTCCGTGATCAACTCCTCAATGATCGCGCAATACTCGCAGTCCGCTTCTGGCATCTTGAAGAAGACCAGCCGCACCTCCGCAGGCATTCCATCCAACAACTCCCGCACTTGGCCTCGAATCTCATCATTCAGTAACGCCATATCCCCATACCTCCATCACAGGAATTAACCGCGACTCCGCGTAGAATCCGGTAAGTTAGTGTTATTGTAACATATTCCATAAAAATGTCAATTTAATAGATAAAAAAGGTAGCAGTTGGGGCTTTAGGAACACGAGATAGCACATCATGCGCGACAACTGAATAAAGAAATCCTAAAATCTTGACTTTTTACGCGGTAGAGGTATCCTTAGCAGCATTAAGGGGCAATTCCAATACACTGCGGCATAAGCCAAATACGCGCATCATCACTGCTTGCACCACCCAAGTCTAACTGCCGAAGTTCTCATGCAGTGAGCCAGGAAAGGCAGCGTGTGCAGTCCTGACTTGTCCGCATCAATCCAATGAGGAGTCGTGAAGTGAACACTGCCGCCCATCGCCCTTCCATCATTTTCGAAGGCGTCATCGGCGTCGGCAAAACCACGCTGGCGCGGCTGCTGCAACCTCGGTTTCAAGCGACGCTGATTCTCGAAGCCTTTGAAGAGAACCCCTTTCTCTCCGATTTCTACAGCGACCGCGCGCGCTACGCCTTTCAAACACAGATCTTCTTTCTCCTGAGCCGCTATCGGCAGCAACAGGCATTGACGGCACATCAACAGCGCGGCAGCGTCTTTGCGGATTATCTCTTTGCGAAAGATCGGCTGTTCGCGCACCTCAACATCACCGGCGAGGAGTTGGTGATGTACGACCGGCTATACGAGACGCTGGCAGAAAGCACGCCCAAACCCGATCTGGTGGTCTATCTGCGCGCCAGCCTCGATACGCTGATGGCGCGGATTGCCATGCGCGACCGCCCTTACGAGCGAAAGATGGATCGCGGTTACATCGAAGCCTTGCGGCAGAGCTATGAGGAGCTTTTCAGCAGTTACACAGAGACGCCGCTGCTCATCATCGAAACCGACACGCTCGACTTTGTGCGCGCGCCGGAAGATCTGGATGCCATCGAACAGCGTATCCGTGCGACGTTGGCAGGGATGCGCCAGCCGCCGCTCCTCACGCCCGATAGGGAAGCGCTGCCGCACTTCAACTGGAGTCTGCCCACCAAAACCGCCGAAGCAGAGTGCGAAACGAACTGGCAAGCCCTGGGAGATTTTCTCGCCCTCACCAAGGCAATCGGCGAGGTCGGCGCAGCACTGACCCAACGCCCGCCCATTGGCCCGGATGGCGCCTCGACCGAGCTGGAACAGGCATTGCTGAGGGCCTCGACGGCCCTGGCAACGCTGGCGCGCCGCGCCGGCATTTCCATGAAAGGATAAGCAAGAACACACCGGATGAAAAAATACTACATTGCGATTGCAGGAAATATCGGCGCCGGAAAAACCACGCTCACCAATCTATTGAGCCGCCGGCTGGAATGGGAACCCTTCCTCGAAGGCGTCGCCGACAATCCCTATCTGGCGGACTTCTACGAGAACATGGAGAAGTGGAGCTTCCATTCCCAGGTCTTCTTCCTGGCGCACCGATTGCGCCATCACCGCGAGCTGCTCGACCGCCCCAACTCCGTGATCCAGGATCGCACCGTCTACGAAGATGCCGAGATCTTCGCCCAGAACTTGTTCCTGCGCGGCGCGATGCAGGCGCGCGATTTCAACACCTACCGCGACCTGTACGGCGCGGTCACGGCCATCTTACCGCCGCCAGACCTGGTCATCTACCTGCGCGCTTCGCTAGAAACATTAACCGAGCGCATCCAGCGCCGCGCCCGCAGCTACGAACGGCAGATCTCTCCCGATTATCTGGCGCAACTCAACACGCTCTACGAAGCCTGGTTCCAATCATTCACCTTATGTCCGGTGCTTACCGTACCTGCAGACCGCCTGGATTTTGTCGCCAATGGCGATCACCTGAGCCTCATCATTGACCGCATCCTCGAACGGCTACAAGGAAAAGAATTAGTCACATTCGATTGAGCGTTTTGAACGCCAGCAAGGATGCCTATGCCCAAGAATCCAATATCCCCCCAGCCAACAGCAGCCCAACAACCATGTGCTGAAATACAGTCAGGGACCACGCAGAGGGAGCGCTTCACGCTCGATGCCATGACGCTGAGCACGCTGATCCTCATCGGGCATTACGCGCTGATCCTCATTGCGCCCTACCCCCACACCCCAGACTCCAATGCTGAGGTGCGGCAGATACTGGCCGGCGGCGCGGCGCTGTTATTGCTGGGCCTTTTTGGGCTGCAACGCCGCCGGGTCTTATCCCCACACGCGACGACATGGCTCAGATTTGGCCTTGCCGGTATCAGCCTGCTCCTGGGACAGTTGTTCCTATATCTTGCGCAGGACCTCAGCCAACTACTACACATCAGCCTTGCCATTGCCGTCGCCGGATTTGTACTCAGTGGGACCTATTGGCTGCCGCTCCTGCTCGCGGGTAATGCCGCGCTGGGGATTACTAGCGCCCTGACATTGTTGCCGGCAGAGCAACAACTGCCCTTCAACGTCATGTTATTAGGCATTTCCATCATCAGCAGCGCCCTGAGTCTACTCTGGCCGCGCTTGTTGCAATGGCCCCAACCTACAACCTGTCAGGAAGCGCGCTTGCAAGAGGAAATCGAGCTTTGCAGGGAACGCACTGCCGCCTCGCAACAGGTGCTCACCACACTAGCGCACGCCACCCATAACCTGGCCGGCATCTCCGATCCCAGCGAGGTATTCAATCTGGCTCTGCGGCAACTGCAAAAGGTGGTGGTCTTCGACACCGCAGTGGCATTCCTCGCAGAAGGCGACATCCTGCGCGCCAGCGCCTGGCTGGGACGCCCCAACAATGTGCCCGCCGATTTAGCCATCAGCCTGCAAAGCCAAGATCCGGCAGTGCAAGTCTTCCAGAGCCAGCAATCCCTGCGCTATGATGACAAAACGCAGATGCCAGCCAACGGCGCAGAACTGGGTTTGCCTTGCCGCAGCTGGCTCGGCGTGCCATTGACCTCTGCCGGCGAGAAGCTCGGCCTGCTGGTACTCACCAGCAGACAAGCCAACCGGTTCGGCGATGCCGATAGCCGTTGGGCGCGCGCCATCGCCGACTACATGATCGCCACACTCCGCAACACGCGCCTCACCGATTGGGCGCAACGCGGCGTGGATCGCCTCTCCTTCCTGCTCGAAGCAGCGAGCGCCCTGAGCGCCACGCTCAACAGCGAAGAAGTCCTGCAACAGCTCCTCAACCTCACCCTCAAGCACTTTCAGCCCGCCGCCGTCTCCATCGCCCTGGTCAACGCTGATGGCAGCGTCACCTTTCATGCCGCCTCAGGGCAGGTAGCGGATCAAATGATCGGCCTGCGCCTGCCGCCCGGCGAAGGCATTGCTGGATGGGTGGCAGAGCACGGGGAGCCACAATGGGTGCCCGACACCTACGCCGACAAGCGGTTCCATGTCCAGACCGATATGCGCACCGGTTTTCGCACCGAAGCGCTCTACGCCACCCCCGTGATCCACAAACAACGCACAGTCGCTGTCATCGAGATGATCAACCCCGCGCAGAACATGGAACTGACCGAAACGCGCGAGATTATGACGGCGCTCGCCGATCTGGCCGCCTCTGCCATTCAAAACGCCAGGCTCTTCGAGCAGGTCTGCAACGCCGAGGCGCGCTATCAACAGCTCTTCGATCTCAACATGGATCCCGTCGTCATCATAGATGAAAACGGCCAACTGCTAGACCTGAATCAAGAAGCGCAATCCTTACTGGCACTCAGTGCAGACACAAAGCCAGACGCTTGCCTCAGCGCAATGGGACTCACTGAGGAAAGTTTTGCGGAAGCCAAAACAGCGTTGCGCGCGCAAAAAATTCTCACCTGGGAGTACAAGATTCCCGACGCCAACAACGATATCCACACACTTAAAGCGCATTTCACGGCGTTGTTGCAGTACCGCCCCGAACCCAGCTATCAATGGCTGGCCCATGATATCACGGATCGGGTAGCATTAGAAGCCATGCGCGAGCAACTCTCCCACATGATTATCCACGACTTGCGCGGCCCGCTCAACAGCATCATGAACAGCATCGAGCTGATCCGCACCGCCTGGCAGCAAAAAGATCTGACCATGCCCATCGAACAACTGCTGCACATCAGCCTCCGCAGTGCGCAACGCATGGATCGGCTTATCAACACCATTCTCGATACAGCGCGGTTGCGCCAGGGCGAACGCCCGCTTTCGATCACCACGATTGATATTCCGCAACTAGTACACGAAGCCGAAGAAATCAGCCAGCCGATGTTGACCCATCGCCGCCAAACATTGACCATCCAGCTGCCGCCGAGACTGCCCGCAATGCAGGGAGATGTGGATCTGCTGCGGCGGGTGCTCATCAACTTGCTCAACAACGCCATCAAGTTCACCCCCAATAACGGTCAGATCAGCTTACAGGCGACAGTAAACGACGAAGAATTCCAGTTCTCGGTGCGTGATAATGGCCCCGGCATCCCCCTCAACGAACAGACGCACATCTTTGACATGTACACGCGGGGGACTGCAACCGGACAAATTCAGGGATCGGGCGTGGGACTGGCTTTCTGCAAACTGGCAGTCGAGGCGCACGGCGGGCGCATCTGGCTCGAAAGCGCCCCCAATGAGGGCGCCAACTTCACCGTCGCCATCCCGCGCATCCTACCGCGCGAAATCACCAACGGCTGAATCCAGATGACCGAAAAACTCTATTACACCGACGTCGCCTGCAAGGACTTCACCGCGCGCGTAGAAGCGCAACAGCCCACGCCCCAAGGCATCGCCGTGCGGCTGGATCGCACGGCCTTCTATCCCACTGCCGGCGGGCAAGCCCACGATGAGGGGACGCTCAACGGATTGCCGGTGCGCGATGTCTGGGCCGATGCCAACGGCGACATCTGGCATCTCCTGGAACAGCCGCTCGATAACAACGTGGTTCAGGGCCGCCTGGACTGGGCCACACGCTTCGACCATACACAGCAGCACACCGGGCAACACCTGCTCTCAGCCGCGTTCAAGCGCCTGCTTGATGGGAACACGCTCGCCGTCCACATGGGCGCCAGCCACAACACCGTAGATCTCGATCTGCCCCAGCTCGATTGGGAAGCAGCGTTCAGAGTCGAGGATGAAGTCAACAACATCATCCACGAAAACCGGCCTGTGACCGCGCAATTCGTGGATGAAATCGCGCTCGCCAGCCTCAACCTGCGCCGTGAACCCCAAGTCGCCGGCATGATTCGCATCGTCCAGATCGAAGGCTACGACGCCAGCCCTTGCGGCGGCACCCACACGCCCCACACAGGGCAAATCGGCCTGGTGAAAATCACCGCCATCGAACGCTACAAGGGCGGGGTGCGCGTCACCTTCCTCTGCGGCGGGCGCGCCCTGCGCGATTATCGCCGCGCGCTACAACGCCTGCAACAGCTAGGCGCCCAGCTCACTGTCGGCGCAGACGATCTCCCCGATGCCGTTTCGAGACTTCAGGAAGAAGCCAAAACCCTGCGCCGCGCCCAACAACAGGCGCAACAGGCTCTCGCCGCATACGAAGCGCGGCAGTTGTGGGAGGCCGCGAGCCAAGCGAATGGCACGCGATACATCATAGCTTGCTGGGAAGAGCGCAGCTTCAGCGACATCCAGGCTCTGGCCCGCCGTCTGCGCGAGTGGCCCGCAACCGTCGCCTTCCTGGCAACAACTGAGGGCGAGACCGTGCGCCTGGTGTGCGCCCGCAGCGATGATCTCGCGCAGGTGGATGCCGGCGCGTGCCTGCGCGCTGCGGCGACGCAGCTCGGCGGACGCGGCGGCGGCGCACCCACCCTGGCGCAAGGCGGCGCGCCATGCGCAGAAACGCATACGGTGCGCGCCGCGATCCAACAGGCCCTTGTCAATCTCGGCGTGGTATCATCCAGCATCTTTGAAAGTTAGAGTTTCTGAAGGAGTGTCATGCAAGAGATCGCCCCCAACACCTACATGGAAAGCCGCTTTCCCCCCTACAACGTCGGCGTGATCGTCACTGAGCGCGGCGTGATAGCCATTGACGCGCCGCCGCGGCCCAGCCACGCGCGCGAATGGTTGGCGGAACTGGCAGATACCTGGGGCCGCCCCCGCTTTCTCGTGCTCACCGATGCGCAACCAGAACGCCTGGTTGCCGCAGCACTCTGGCAGGTTCCCTTGATCGCCGCCCCAACCACCGCCCAACACATCGCCGCGCTGGATGAGAAAACCTGGCCCGAACTGTGGCGTCATGTCGGGCAGGCTTTTCCCGAAGAACTGGAAACCCTCCACACGCTGCTCCCGCGTCGCCCCACCCTCATCGCGACAGCGACGCTGCACCTGCACTATACCACACCGCCGCTGACCTTCGAGCTGCTCAACGGCAGCGCGCCGGGCAGCCTGGCGCTCTTCAGCCCCAGCCACAAGGTGCTGTTCGCCGGCGACACGGTCATCACCGAGCAACCGCCGGCGTTGCTCCACACCCCGGATTTCGAAGCCTGGCAGAAGACGCTCTCGGCGCTCGAAAAGCGCAAAGACCTGCGGTGGATTGTACCAGGACGGGGGTCGGCGCCCATTCCGCGAGGGGATTTGGAAGCGCAACGGGAGTACATGCGCACGCTGGAACACACGGCGGCGCGCCTGGCGCGCAAACCGGACACGGGTGAAGGGCTTTCACAGGTTGTCAATGACCTGCAACAAGCCTTCTATCCGCACGCCCCGCGTGGCTCCATCATCTATAAGACATTACGGCAAGGGCTGGAGCAACTCATAGCCTGGAAGCGCGCCCAACGGCTAGAGGCGGCCGCGTTGCGCGCTGCGGAGAAGCAAGCCGCGCTCCAGCGCGCCGCAGCGGAGGAAAGCGCTGCACCCGACGCCTAGGCGACGCCGTTTGCAGACCCAGACTCAGACGCCAACAATCGGCGCACCGGCAAGATAGGCGCACACATACCCCAGAGCCGCTCGCGCCGAAGCGATCTTGTTTTCAGAACGGTCGCCCGACCAGAGGCGCCGCCACACTCGGCGCTCATCTGGCGCAGCCACCGCGATGTACGTCAACCCGACCGGTTTGAATGCCGTCCCGCCGCCAGGCCCAGCAATGCCGGTGATGCCAATCCCCACCTCGGCGTCGCTAAGCCGCTGTACGCCGGCTGCCATCTCCAACGCCACTTGCGCACTCACCGCCCCCCAACGCTGAAGGCTTTCCACACGCACGCCGAGCCAGGCATGCTTGAGCGCATCAGCATAAACCAACGCGCCGCCGAGAAAATACACCGAACTGCCGGGGATCTCGGTAATCCAATGCCCCAGCAACCCCCCGGTGCAGGATTCTGCCACCGCCAGCCGCCAGCCCCGCGCCTGCAATAACACCCCTAAACGCCTCGCGTCATCCATACCCCAATTGCCTCGCGCTATTTTCGCAGCTCGCCCTGCACCGTTTCCAGCAACGTATCCGCCTGGAGCGTCGCCAGATTGTAACACTCGCCGCCAAGATGATCGGCCAACCCTTGCGCCAGCCCTTGATCGAAGCGCACATCTTCCATATTAATCACCACAGAGCGCACCTCGGCTTCGCGCAAGTGTTCCGCCATCATGTACGCTTCTTCCTGCGGCGGCATATCACCCATGGAAACGTTCCCCGCGCCATCGGTGAGAATCACCATCAGCGGTTCCAGATCAGGATGCCGAAGCAATTCCTGCTTGATGGTGTGCGCCGCCAACCACAGCCCGGCAGAAAGCGGCGTCTTGCCTCCGACCGGCAAATCTTCGAGGCGTTTTTGCGCCAGATCCACACTGTTAGTCGGCGGCAGTACCAGCAACGCGCGATCTTTCTGGAACACGATCATGCCCACGCGATCCCGGCGCTGATACGCATCTGTGAGCAACGAGAGCACCGCGCCCTTGGTCGCCTGCATCCGTTCCTCCACCGCCATAGACCACGAGGCATCTACCACAAACAAGACCAGGTTCGCGGCGCGACGCACCCGCACCTTGCGTTGATAATCATGGGAGTGCAGCTGCAAAGCGGGGCCCTGGGGGCGGTCACGGCGGCGCTGCGCCTGGAATGGCGCCGCCGCGCGCAAGGTGGCATCCAGCGCAAGATCCGAGGGATCGCGGGGCGAGGGGCGCGCGCGCACATAACGTCCGCGCTTCAACGTGGTCACGGTCCGGCTGCGGCGGCCCCCGGAACGCCGCTCCTGGCGATCCATAGGCGTTTCCAGGCGCCGCGGGTCGAACAGCGCGCCGATTTCGGTAGGACGACCGCCATCCCACCACGCCCCTTCGGTATTCCATTTAGGAATTGCCTGCATCGCTTGCTGCTCCTGAGGCCGCGAAGTCTCCGGGCCGGCTTCGGGTTCTCCCTCAGGAGGCGTCAGGCTTTTTTTGGGCTGGGTTCGCCTTCGCCCACAGGCAACGCCTCTGATGGGCGCGGCAGCTGCGCCTCCGTCTGTTTGCGCGCCTGGCCCAGCCGGCGATCAAGTTCCTCCAGCGAGGTCTGCACCTCATCGAAGGGCTTGCGCTTGAGGCGATGCGGCAGCGCCAGCTGCGCCGCCAGAATGATATCCATATCGGTCAGGCGCGTGCGGCCTTCCCAGGCTGCGTGTGCGGTCGCCGTCTTGAGAATGACGAGATCGGCGCGATGTCCATCCACACCGAGATCGGCCATCATCACCGCGATGGTCGCCAGATCCGCGCGCGTGTAGGTGACTTTGGGCAGAATCGCGCGCGCCTCTTCGATCTTATGCGCCAGCACTTTCTCTTGCGCCAACCACTCGGCATAGAAGCCTTCGGGATCCTGTTCGTAAGCCAGGTTGCGCTCCATGATCGCCATCCGCGACTGCGCGTTGCGCACGCCCACGACATCCACGCACAGGGCGAAACGATCCAGCAATTGCGGGCGCAAATCGCCCTCTTCGGGATTCATCGTGCCGACCAGGATGAAGCGCGCCGGATGCTGAAAGGAAATGCCTTCGCGTTCCACGGTATTGACGCCCATTGCCGCTGCGTCGAGCAGCACATCCACAATATGATCGTCCAGCAAATTGACCTCATCCACATAGAGGATGCCGCGATTTGCCGCCGCCAACACGCCCGGCTCGAAGCGCCGCTCGCCTTTCTGGATCGCGCGCTCAATATCGAGCGTTCCAACCACGCGATCCTCCGTCGCGCCCACGGGCAGCTCCACAAAGGGCACTTTGCGCGTGGCGCGGGGCAGGTCTTCGCCGGCTTCGGCGCGCTCGCGGCAGAGCGTACACCAGGTCGCCGGCTGGGCGGGATCGCAGCCGAAGGCGCCATCACAGATCACCTCGATTTCCGGCAGCAGCGCCGCCAACGCCCGCGCCGCCGTAGATTTTGCCGTGCCGCGCTCGCCGCGAATGAGCACGCCGCCGATGCGGAAATTGATCGCATTCAGAATGAGCGCCCGCTTCATGCGCTCCTGATCTACAATAGCGGTAAATGGAAAGACCAACCGTTCGCCCTGCACCCTATACCTCCTCAGCACGTGTAGGTCCACGTAAAATTGCAGCTCGAGCCGGATGAAGCGCCCCCAACCGGGACTGGCAGTCATGAGAGAACTCCGGCAGTCAAGTTCTATTATACTCCAAAGTGACCGTAATCCGCCAGACTTTTCAGGGCTATCGCACTTGGCCCCCCTTGGAGCAGCAATACGGCCCCAAAAGCCGCTGTAGCGGCAAAACAATGATCGCGAGATGACTATAGAACCTGATACACACACAGAGCGGCAAGCCTGTTTGCGCAATTTCGGCGCTGGGATTATACTATCACTTAGCGGCGCAGCAGCAATTGCAACCACGCCCATAACGGAAAGGAGACTGCCAGGTGAGCACAGCGCACAAACGCGAGTTCGATTACAAGCCGCGCGCTAGTACGGCCCACCCCCCGCCAACAGCGGAGCGCGCCGCGCTCCAGGAACGGGTGCGCGCGCTGGAGCAAG
>CAZDSF010000006.1:50887-53149 GCA_964508025.1 uncultured Anaerolineales bacterium | reverse complement strand
CCGCCAACAGCGGAGCGCGCCGCGCTCCAGGAACGGGTGCGCGCGCTGGAGCAAGAACTCCACGCACTGCGCGAGGAACTCGCCCGGCAGGAGCAGTCGCCGCCTACGCCGGTTGCACTCCCAGATGCGACATCGGCGCTGCCCGCAGAAGGTATCGTACAGCTGTACCAAAACCTCGTTGCGAATTCGCCCATGGGGATGCATTTTTACACGCTTGATGCCGCCGACCGGCTCATTTTCACGGGCGCCAATCCCACAGCGGATCGCCTGTTGGGCGTGAGCCATGCGCAATTCATCGGCAAGACTATCGAAGAGGCGTTCCCGCCGCTGGCCCACACAGAAATACCCGCGCGCTACCGCGAGGCGGCGCGCGATGGCACGCTCTGGGAAACGCAGCAAATCGAGTACGCCGACACACAGATCGCCGGCGCTTACGAAGTCCACGCTTTTCAAACCACGCCGGGAAAAATGGTCGCCGTTTTTCTCGATATCACCAATCGCAAACGCATCGAAGCCGCCCTCCAGGCGAAGACAGCGGAGCTGGAAAGCTATTTCACCAGTGCGCTCGATCTGCTCTGCATTGCCGATACCCAGGGGCATTTCCGCCGCCTCAACCGCGAGTGGGAGCTCACCCTCGGATATACGCTGGAAGAGTTGGAAGGGCAGCAATTCATGGATTTGGTGCATCCAGATGACCGGGCGGCGACCCTGGAAGCCGTTTCACATCTGACTGCTCAGACCGAGGTGCTGAATTTCGTCAATCGCTATCGTTGCAAGAACGGCGCATACCGCTGGATTGAGTGGCGTTCCGTGCCGGTGGGCGAGATCATCTACGCTACGGCGCGCGACATCACCACACGGATAGAGACCGAGCAGGCATTGCGCGAGAGTCAGCAACAGCTCATCGAAGCCAACACCATGTTGCAGCTGGTGCTGGATGCCATCCCGGTGCGGATCTTCTGGAAAGATCGCGAAGCGCGATATCTGGGCTGCAATCGCCGCTTTGCGCAAGATGCCGGATACGACACTCCCGCTGCCATCATTGGCAAAGACGACTTCAGTATGGCGTGGCGCGCCCAGGCAGAGCAATATCGCGCCGATGATTTCCAGGTGATGCGTTCGGGCGAAGCAAAACTCAATTATGAGGAGCCTCAAACGCCCCTTGAGGGCGAGCCGCTCTGGCTCCGTACCAGCAAAGTGCCCATGCAGAATACACAGGGCGAGGTCATCGGGGTCCTGGGCGTGTACGAGGACATTACAGCTGCCAAAGCCGCGCAAGAAGCGTTGAATCGGCTCAACGAGGAATTGGAGCTACGGGTACGCCAGCGCACGGCGCAATTAGAAGCCGCCAACGCCGAGCTGGAAGCTTTCACCTACTCTGTCTCTCACGACCTACGCGCGCCGCTGCGCGCGCTTGACGGGTTCAGCCAGGCCCTACTGGAGGATTACGCCGGGCAATTCGATGCTGAGGGGCAACTCTATCTCCAACGCTTGCGCGCCGCCAGCCAACGCATGGGGCAATTGATTGACGACCTGCTCCATCTCTCTCGCGTCACCCGCGCCGAGATGACCCTGGCGCCGGTCAAACTCAGCGAGATGGTCCGCGAAATCGCCACGGCGCTCCAGGAATCCCAGCCGGAACGCCAGGTGACATTCACCATTGCTCCCGATGTCGTGGTCATCGCCGATCCCGGATTGCTGAGAATTGCGATGGAAAATCTCCTGAACAACGCCTGGAAGTACACCAGCAAACACGCACAAGCCCACATCGAATTTGGGATGCAGCAACAGGAACGCGAGACCGTATACTTCGTCCGCGACGATGGCGCGGGTTTCGACATGGCCTTTGCCGATAAGCTCTTCGGCGCCTTCCAACGGCTGCATCAGATGACGGAATTCGAGGGCGCCGGCATCGGACTGGCGACCGTATGGCGCATCATCCAGCGCCACGGCGGAAAGGTATGGGCTGAAGGCGCAATCGAGCGCGGCGCGACGTTCTTCTTCTCCTTACCGCAATCGCTGCCAGCCGCAGCACTTCGCCCGCACCCGTAACACTAGCCCAACGCGATTCAGGAGGGTCTATGGCTGCAAAACCGATTCTACTGGTAGAAGACAATCCCGATGATGAGTTGCTGACTTTGCGCGCCTTCAAGAAAAATCACATTTCCAACCCTATCATCGTGGCGCATGACGGTGTCGAAGCCCTTAAAAACATATTTGGGGGGGCCAAAAACCCCGGGGGGACATTTCTTTAAAACCCCC